>CAZQOB010000168.1:0-1514 GCA_964594885.1 uncultured Acidobacteriaceae bacterium | reverse complement strand
CGCCGACGGGCCGCCCGGACAGAAGAGATATGGTGGCAGCCAGCCCTGGCTCCGTCGAGACGAGCGTTGGATCCGGCTTCTTGAATGTCGATCGTTCATCACAACGTGGTGCGGTCTTCAGAAACTGAAAAGCGAGAGGGCCATGTTGTTGTCGACCACAGTTCTATCTGAGCCTCAAGGGCTAATGCTTTTCCAGATCGTACGAGGGGGGATAGAGTTCATCGTGGGACTTCGGCGCCTGGCCGTGGTCCATCGCTAACGGTGATCCTCACCCTCGACCCTACACCGTTCCGAGCACACCGACGACTTGCCGTCGACTTTGTCAATGCTGCCGGCGAACATCCCGGAACGGCTATGTCATCCAATTCAGTTTCTTCGGATCGAATGTCTCTCCCTTCTTCCAAATTGTTAGCGCAATCGCCGCGATCTTCCGTGCCAGGGTCAAGCGTGCCATCTCGGCGCGCATTCCTCCATCCTGGAGACGGACAAGATAACTGCGGTACGGCTCGGTCCGCATGCCACCAACAGCTGCACTAATAAACGTATCTTTCAAGCGGCGATTGCAGTTGGCATTGAGTCCGCGAGTCGCAATCGGTTTTCGGTTTCGCACGACCCGTCCTTCCCGCATTTCGTATTCCGCGCTCATGTGCGTCACGACTCCCAGTCCGCTATAGCTCCACAACTGGCGTTTGGTTCGGAACCGATGTGGAGTGTCAACGGTGGCAACAATGAAAGCGGCTCGAATGGGGCCGAGTTGCGGAATCGTTTTCAGTAGACCGACGGCTCGATGTTCGCGGCTTTCCGCTAGCATGGTCTGCCGGATCTTCCGGCGTAGTGCCCGTAGCTGATCCAATTGTTCGAAGAGCCATGCCGTTCGCTGATGGATTCCAGGTTCTGTCAGCATCTTTAGCCATTGCTCTCGTTGTTTGAGCTGGTACACTCCGCTGCCCGGTGTCCGGATGCCGTGCCCTCGGAAGATCGCCTTGATCCGCGTCATTGTCCTTTGGGTATCGATCGACAGAGTCTCGTATGCCCGAACCAACTCCTTCAACTTTCGCGTTTCTTGATGTCCGTGATACACCGAGCGCAACATCCCGGTCCGAAGAAGATCCGCCAGCTTCCGTGCATCGACCTTATCGGCCTTCGATCCTTCCCCCAGCAGCTTGTTTCGACGCGGGTCGCACACGATCACCTCGGTGACGTGTGTTCGCAGAACTTCATAGAGCCACTTCGCCTGCGTTGTCTCTTCAAATGTCACCCGCAGTGGTGCACTCAAACTCTGCACCAGGCGGAGGATCGCCGATCCTTCCGTCGCTACCATTGTTTCCAGAATCACCTTGCCATCGGCATCCAGAACCGCGACCACCGTCATTGTCTGATGGACATCCATACCCATATACTTGTCACTCTTCATCGGACGCTCCTTTGTGAGTTCAACGCTCGAACGTTGAACGGTTGTCTGGATTCTTCTCCCGACAACCGCCCACAATAGGGGCGTCCTTTCTTATAGCGTT
>CAZQOB010000167.1:0-1576 GCA_964594885.1 uncultured Acidobacteriaceae bacterium | reverse complement strand
TTACGGGCGGAGCGGCATCCGGCATGAGAGGTGGCCTGAGCTTGCCATGAGGCGGTTGAACGGAACGTGGGAAACCTGAGACTCCGATGTTAACGAAGAAGTCACAAGTGGAAGAACCACGAGGGCGAGAGTACGGATGCGGAGTTTCAGGCACGGAACAGCCCGTAGTAGCGACGAAGTCCTCTATAAAAGGATGGAGCCAAGGGGCTGTGCAACAGAGCCAAATTCTATGGTCAACCCGAAAGGGGAGGAGCCGATGAACGAGGCAAAACCCTTCTTGATTTCGAAGCGTGAAGTTTGGGAGGCGTATCAACGGGTCAAAGCAAATAAAGGAGCAGCAGGAATCGACGAACAGTCGATTACGGAGTTTGAGAAAGATCTGAAAGACAATCTTTACAAGCTTTGGAATCGGATGTCGTCGGGCAGTTACTTTCCGCCGCCGGTCCGGACGGTCAAGATACCGAAGGCCAGTGGAGGGGAAAGAAAGCTGGGGATTCCGACGGTAGCGGATCGGATCGCCCAGACCGTCGTGAAGACGAAGTTAGAACCACAGGTCGAACCACTCTTTCATCCCAATTCGTTTGGTTATCGTCCAGGCCGATCCGCATTGGATGCGGTCGGACAGGCCCGACGGAATTGTTGGAAGTATGACTGGGTGTTGGATCTGGACGTTCGCGGTTTCTTCGACAATCTCGATTGGGAACTACTGATGAAAGCCGTGAAGAAGCACGCGCAAGAGCGATGGGTCGTACTGTATATCGAACGTTGGTTGAAAACACCGGCGCAAGAGGAAGGCGGCACGTTGGTAGAGCGCACAAGCGGCACGCCGCAAGGCGGTGTCATCAGTCCGCTGTTAGCGAATCTGTTTCTGCATTATGCGTTCGATGTGTGGATGGCGCGGCAGTATCCGCATCTGCCGTTTGAAAGGTACGCCGATGACGCCATCGTGCATTGCAGGACAGAACGTGAGGCCAAGGAAGTTCGGAATGCTGTAGCGCAGCGGCTTCAGGAGTGTCGGCTGGAGCTTCATCCGGAGAAGACGAAGATTGTCTATTGCAAGGACGAAGACCGGCGAGGAAATTACCCAAGTCAGAAATTCGATTTTCTTGGTTATACGTTTCGTCCGAGGAAGTCGAAAACTCGGTGGGGCAAACTCTTCGTCAATTTCACTCCGGCCATCTCCACAAGCGCTGCGAAGGCCATCCGTGATGAAATCCGAGGTTGGCGGCTGCAATCATGCAGCGATAAGTCGATCGAGGATCTATCTCGGATGTTCAACCCGATCATTCGAGGCTGGCTCCACTATTACGGGCGATTCTATCGCTCTGCCGTGTATCTGTCGCTACTCCAACTGGACAAAGCGCTGGCGCGTTGGGCGTCACAGAAATTCAAGAGCCTTCGCCGTCGCCAACGAAGCGCACATCAATGGGTCGCCCGGTTGTCCCGGCGTGCTCCGGCGCTGTTCGCTCACTGGCAGATGGTAAAGGGCGGTTCTGTTGTGGGAGCCGTATGAACGGAGACGTTCACGTCCGGTTCTGAGAGAGGCTCGCGGTGCAATTCCGCGGGCCTACTCGCC
>CAZQOB010000166.1:0-1932 GCA_964594885.1 uncultured Acidobacteriaceae bacterium | reverse complement strand
GTAGGGGTGAGTAGGCCGGGGCATTGCAGCCCCAGCCCCTCGCAGAACCGGACGTGAACCTCTCAGCTCATCCGGCTCCCATCACCGAGCCACAGGGAGAAATCCCTGCTCCCAATGCACAAATGAACTCGGTGCGGTTTCAGCGAGGCGGCCCAGTGCCCGGGCAGCACGCGTGATGCCGCGCGCCAGGGCCTTGTATTTCCGCCGCATCCAGCGCACCAGATAGTCGTTCACTTGCCTCCAAAGTGGTTTCAACGCGGTTGGATAGAATCGACCATAGTAATTCGCCCAGCCCCGAAGTATCGGGCCGAACATGTTCGATAGGTCATCCAGCTCTTGGTCGCACATCAGCTGAATGTGCCATCCTCGCACCGTTTGTCGCATCTTCTTCAGCGCCTCACGGCTGACGCCTGGAGAAAAGTTCACGTAGACCCGACCGTATTTATCGACCGCCTTACGTGGTCGAAACGTGTAGCCGAGAAAGGTGAAATGAATCGTTGGATACGCGGCCTGCCGATTGACATCTTGGCAGTACACGATCCGCGTTTTCTCCGGATGCAACTCGAGACCGCACTCACCTAGCCTCACTCCGAGCTTTCTGAGCACCAACCGGGCTTGCACCTCGCTCTTGCAGTGAATAACGCCGTCATCCGCGTAGCGGCAAAACCGAACGCTCCGCATCTCTCGTCGCATCCACGCATCCAGCGTGTAGTGCAGGAAGAGGTTCGCAAGCAGCGGACTGACGACGCCCCCTTGCGGGGTGCCTCGCTCACGCGCCACTTGTTTCCCCTCCTTGGTTTCCATCGGCGCCTTTAGCCATCTTTCGATGTACAGAAGGACCCATGGCGTACTGCAGTGTTTTCGTACGGCTCGTAAGAGAAGTTCGTGGTCAATGTTGTCGAACAGACCTTTGATGTCGAACTCCACGACCCAGTCATATTCCCAGCTTCGCCGCCTCACCAATGCCACCGCATCCAGGGCTGATCGCCCTGGCCGATAGCCAAATGAGTCGCGATCAAAAACCGGCTCGAGCACAGGCTCAAGGACCAACTTGATCACCGTTTGTGCAACCCGATCGGCAACTGTGGGCACGCCCAACATTCTCGTGCCCCCGCTTTTCTTCGGTATCGGCACGGCTTTCACTGGCGGCGGAAAATAGCTGCCAGATCCCATGCGATTCCAGAGCTTGTACAGATTGCCGCCGAGACTTTTCTCGAACGCTTCGATCGACTCGTTGTCTACACCAGCGCCTCCTCCATTTGCTTTGACCCGCTGGAATGCTTCCCAGACGAGCGCCTTAGGGATTACAAACGGCTTCGTCATTTGCTCACGCTCCTCCTGCTCGCGCAGTTGGCATGAACATTTGACCCGATGACGCGGCCCCTTCGCTCCATCGCCATTACGGCGACTTCAGCGCTACTACGAGCCGCTCCGTCCCTTGATCGCGTTTCGGTATTCTCGGCCTTGCGTTGTGCGCTTGTGCCTTTCCCTTTACACCGCGATCGAAGGTTCCCGCAGTTCAACATAGGAGCCCGAACCAGGATGGCGCTGCCTCTATGCCGTACGTCGCATGGCCAATAGGCAGGCTCCCGCCATGCTGGTCCCGGGTTAACATCAACGCCCGGTTTCGACGTCGTCTGAGCAGTTTCGACAATTGAACGGCAGTTCACTTGTGTTCGCCTTCGTTGGTTCTCACCTGATGCCTTTTGGCACCTTTTCCGCAACGCTCACGACCAGGGCTTTTGACCCAAGCCGCTTACGGTGGTTTGCACCCTGCTCCTGCAAGCCGGGCGCGAGAGGTCAGTTCATTTCCTTCCTTCTCTCATCTCCTTTGCTGCTTACTGCGGCACACTGATATCCGCTACCCACAGCTGATCGATCCCGGTCAGTTTCATCCGAGCCGCTAAGTTTAGATAAATCTCGAACTTGTGG
>CAZQOB010000165.1:0-2208 GCA_964594885.1 uncultured Acidobacteriaceae bacterium | reverse complement strand
GTTATGTTCTGATCTCGGAAGGCACGTCTCAAAATCGTGCCGGGCGCCGGCAAGCGGGAATCACGATGCCGGCCCGGAGTCGGCGTGCCTGATGACCCGTGGGGCGCACTCAGACGAAGATCGGCATCGCGAGCCAGGCTGAGTGCCCGCTCGCGCGCGAGAGCCCGCTCTTCTGCCAAGTACCTCTGCGCTTTGCGCCATACCTCTTCTTCGATGATGCCGGCCTGTTCACCAACGTAACTCTCTCCCCGGTGCTGCACACGCCCGATATACATTGGATTGCTTAATAGCCGCTCGAGGCTGGCTTTGCTGAATGGCGTTCCGCTGTCCCGCAACACCCCTTTCATGCGCCTCGCCTTATTCGTCCAGCTCCCTGTCTGCAGGGCCTCGAGAAGCTTCGGAACGGACCGGCACTCCAGGTAGCGTGCAAAAATCGCGCGCACCCGCTCGGCTTCCTCCTGGTTGACCACGAGCCTGCCGCCGCCAGGCGCCACATCATATCCCAGGAGGGAATGCCTCCCATCCATTGGCCCTTCTTCCGCGCCGCAGCCATCTTGTCCCGTGTGCGCTCCGCTATGATCTCCCGCTCGAATTGCGCAAATGACAGCAGGATGTTTAAAGTCAATCGTCCCAGCGACACCGTCGTATTCAAGGGCTGCGTCACCGAAACTAAACTGACGTGATGCCGGTCAAATACATCCATCAGTCGCGCAAAATCGAGTAAGGATCGGCTCAAGCGATCCACTTTGTACACCACCACGCAATCGATTCGTCCTGCCTCCATGTCGGCCAGTAAACGTCGCAGTGCCGGACGCACCAAATGGGCGCCCGTGTATCCACCGTCATCATAGTGCTCTGGTACCACGTTCCAGCCCACATGGCGCTGGCTCAGGATATATGCCTCGGCCGATTCCCTCTGCGCCTCCAAACTGTTGAGCGGTTGATCCAACCCATCTTCGGTCGATTTCCGAGTATAGATGGCGCAGCGTAGAGCGGACTGCATCGGGTCTAGTGGCGTTGGATGGCTAGTCATTTTCGTGGTCGCGGCGGGGCAACTGGAAGAAGGCAAATCCGTTCCAGTGGGTGCCGCTGATGTGACGCGCCACGCCG
Source organism: uncultured Acidobacteriaceae bacterium (assembly GCA_964594885.1). GTDB lineage: Bacteria > Acidobacteriota > Terriglobia > Acidiferrales > UBA7541 > Acidiferrum. Next base: position 1,098 of record CAZQOB010000165.1, on the reverse strand, counting down.
CTCAGTGACTTGTACACTTTGTCTTCGTACTGGAAACCGTGTTCTAGAACGGTAACGGTTATGGTCCGATCTTGGAAGACTCGGGTCAGAGTGGTGCCTACCTTCGGCAATCGGGGATCGCGGCGTGCCCGCCGAATGGCCGGTTTCGATGCTGCTTCGGGCGCGCACAGCCGAAGGTCTGCGTCACAAGCGAGACGGAACGCTCGCTCGCGAGCTCGCTCCGACAGCTCCCCTTCGGTCAGTGCTTGTAGTCTCCAGGCAATGCGCCGAATCAGATACTGTTTGTGATTGGATCGAGTGGGCTCACCGAACACTTCCCGGTACCGAAGGTGCAATTCCCGGACGGTTTTGCGTCCCAAACCGTCAATTTCGGTGCAAATTGGTGTCGTTTTGGTGTCATTTTGTGCCAGCATCGGTTCTCCGTTTCTCTCTGGAAACCAAGAAGTCGAACCCCTCTGAAACCCGCTCCAGTCGGGCACCAGAGCAGTTTTCATGAACGCTCTTTGGGGCGAAAAACGCAAGTTTGCCACTGAAAGGCTGTTATCGGGAAAAGGGAGTCCGGCCGGTCCTCGGGGAAGGCGCCCGACCTGGAATTAAACGTATGAAAACACAATAGATACAACATTGAAGCTGCGCGCATTTCGAACGCCAATAGGTCCTTCCGAGTTTGCCCAAAATCTTCACAACCTTGCAAAACCTTTCATTTTCTCTGCATCCCCCATGTTTCCATCTAAGAGATTTTTCTGCGCGGGGACCCAGACGAACGAGCCCACCCTGACGTTAACAGCGCGCCGAAACGCCGTAGATCACTTGTGGAGGAGGCATTGCTGTTCGGAGTCCCGTAACGGTCTGGACACGCAAGCCCAGCCCCCCTTTCTCCGCTACAGGTTTCTAGAGTATACTTTCATCCCTGTCAAACCCAAGAAAGGAGTACTGACGAATGGGCAAACTAAAGCACATTGTATTCTTGTCCGTCTGTGGACTAACTGCGTTGATCGTGGCCATAACGACGAGCCTTAGCGGTGTCCGCGCTGACGACGGCAGTGATTCTCGGCGAAACGAATAGGGTCAGGCCCAGTAGGATCAGCAGGAAGCCGA
>CAZQOB010000164.1:0-2299 GCA_964594885.1 uncultured Acidobacteriaceae bacterium | reverse complement strand
CTAGCTACTTTCCGGTGCAAAATTGAGCTTCCAGAAGCGAATCCTGCCATTCACAAGCAGTAGATCAGCCCCTCAGTGCTGGTTTCTGCGCGCTCCCATCGATTCGGCAACGCGTGAATGGTGCGCAGAACTCACGCGGTTTGCGGTGCCAGGTACCGGCCGATGTTGATTAAGTTATCGGCGATCACTCCCAGTCCTACCCATCTCCGCATACCCAGGATTCCGTGGTAGCGACAGCGAGTCAGCCCGTGGCGGCGCTTTATCACACTGATCCGCCCTTCACATCCCGTGCGCCACGCTTGGGCTCGTTTGAACCAACGCTGTTTTTCCCAGCGGCGTCGTTGCTCACTGCGCGTGTTCCGATTGGGAATGGAAACATATTTCACTCCCATGGCGTTGGCCTCTTCTTCATTTGCTCGAGAATAAAATCCAGCGTCGGCGGCAACCCATCCTGGAACTCGACCCAGTTTGCGCTGGTGGGCTCGGATCGCGGGCAGGAGCAAACGCTGATCGCTGGTGCGCTTTTCGAAAACTTCATAGTGAGTAATGATCTGGTTCTCCGCTTCTTGGAGTTCGACGACGTTGCCAAACTCGTTCGGCTTCGACGCCTTTCCCTTGCGTATGATTTGCGTGTGGGCTTCAAACAGGCTCAGCAGTTTGTCCGGAAATTGCGTAATCCCCCCGAAAACCCGGGCCTTCGTCTGCAGCACTACTCTGCGCACTTGATCCGCCATTGTTTCCAGGTGTTCCCCTAGCCCCTGTACGCCCCGTCTCCGGCGGACAGGCAGCGCCTCCACTTCCCGCAGTACCCTCCGGGAATCGTTGAGAATCTGTCGCGTCAAGCGCAGCAGTTGCCGATACTCCCGTTGGCGTTTCCGTTCCCCATCCATGCCTTTCTGGCGCACGGCTTGGGCGATGGCCATCACCCGCTTGCTCACACTCCGCGTCCGGTCGCGAACTTTGCGCTTCAGCCCACCCGCTTTGCCCGCGATCTTTTTCATGGTCCGCGTCAGCACCCGCGCGCCGTCGTTCAGCAACCCACTATCGGTCGGATAGTGAACATTGGTTTCCACCACGGTCGTATCCACCCTCATCTTTCGCCCTGGAATGACTCCGCGCTCTTGGGCCAGAGCCACGATTCGATCATGCAGCTCCGCGATGGTCTCCGCACCGATCACTTGTCCCAGACGCACCAGCGTCTTGGCATCCGGCACTTTTTCCATTCCCACTCGACAGAAACTGCGATAGACCACGTTGGCTCGTACTTCCCGCTCCAGAATTTCGTAGCTCCAGTTACGCACATGCTTCAGAATCAGCATGCGCAATGCCACTTCCGCTGGCGTTTGCTGACGCCCCCGCATTCGACTCTGCGCATGGCGCTTGCCTTGGGCGTTGTAGACGGTATCCAACAACTCCTCATCTTCTAATAGCTCATCGACCATCCGCATCCATGGTTCCCAAAGCTCGGCCACTTCTTCGGCAAACAAACCTTCCCACACTGTTGGCTGCTGGTGCCGCAACTTGATCACAGGCTCTCCTTCGATGCGAGTAAAAATCAACACTCAAGCATTCTTGTAGCACCACCAGGTGGCACCGACCCTGTGAATTACGGCTCAAGAGTGCTTACTTTTGCACCTCAAAGTAGCTAGTTTGCTCAGCTGAGCATGAAGGCTCCAGGCTAACGTCCGAAGTCTGGCGCCTGACGCCCGAAGTCCGACCCCCGCAGTCTGACGTAGAATGTTCCGGCATGCCTCAGCTACCAGCCATTCAGATCGATTCCGACATTTCTTGTGCCTGGTCAATTCCCGCCCTTTTCTACACCGACCCAGAAGCCTTCGCTCAGGAAAAGGAACGAATCTTCGCTCGGACCTGGCAGGTGGTTGGGCATCGCGGGCAATTGGCCAAGCCCGGCGATTTTTTTACGACCGATCTTTTGGGCGAGCCTCTCTTGCTGGTCCGCGGCACGCAAGGCGAGTTACGTGGTTTCTATAACGTATGCCGACACCGCGCCGGTCCTCCCGCCGGGGGATGCGGTTCGCGCAAACTGTTCCGTTGTGGCTATCACGGATGGACTTACGGACTTGACGGCTTGCTCATCAGCGCGCCGGAATTTGAAGGCCAGCCCGGCTTCGATGCTAAGGAATTTTCACTGTCGCAGGTACGAACCGAGGAATGGTTCGATCTGATCTTCGTCAACCTTGATCCTGCCGCCGAACCTCTGTTCAAGTCTCTCAGACAACTTCCCGCACAAGTCGAGCGCTTTGGCTTCGTAGGGATGAAATTGTTTGAACGCCGCACT
>CAZQOB010000163.1:0-2367 GCA_964594885.1 uncultured Acidobacteriaceae bacterium | reverse complement strand
CCCACCAGAAAATACGAAACCTTGGATCCCACGTTGTCAGCCATGATCGCCTCCACGTGCAACCTAACACAGCGACTTGCAGGCGACAATACGTGCTAACCGGTAACACCATGCAAGGCAGTTAGGTCAAATCTCGGGCTTTGTCCAGCTCGGCCAGAACCTTTTCCGCACTCTTACGGGAGATCACACCGCTCAACCGATCCAGTCCTGCGCGTTTTACGTTTGCGACGCTGCCAAACTCCTGCAGCAGCTTGCGTGCGGTCTTTTCGCCGATTCCAGGAATCGCTTCCAGAGCAGTTTCGGTCTGCCGTTTGCCCCGCCGTAAGCGGTGGAAGGTCACCGCAAAACGGTGTGTTTCGTCGCGAATCTGCTGAACCAAATGCAGCACCGGCGAATGGCGATCCAGAATAATCGGCTCACCCTCCTGTCCGAATACATACAAAATCTCTTCTTTCTTGGCAATGCTGGCCAGCGGCTGGTTGATGATTCCCAGCGAATCCAGCGCCGCGGCCGCGGCGTGCAACTGGCCGATGCCGCCATCAATCAGCACCAGGCTCGGCAGAGGCTTTTTCTCTTCCAGCAAGCGCTTGTAGCGCCGCCTCAGCACCTCGCGCATGCTGGCAAAATCGTCGTTCTGGCGATAAAGATGCAGCTCGGGCGGCGGCGTTTGAGCCGCTTCCCCATTGCCTTCCTTGGCGGCGCCTGATTCCATCCCGCGAACGATAAATTTCCGGTAGTCGGATTTCTTCATCCGGCCTTTTTCCCAGACCACCATGGAAGCCACCGTATCGCTGCCCTGAATATGGGAAATGTCGAAGCATTCGATTCGCTCCGGCTCCTCAGCAAGATTCAAGGCGCTCTGCAAGGCTTCGCCGATCGCCCGCGAAGTCGGCTTCAAAACGCGAAAACGCTGCTCGAACGAATGCTCGGCGTTGTTCCTTACCAGATCCAGAATCGCCCGCTTCTGTCCGCGTTGCGGGGTACAAATTTCCACGCGATGTCCGGCCCGTTCGCTCAGCAGTTCTTCCAGCAGTTCGCGGTCCTCGAAATCCTCGGGTACATGAATCCTCTTCGGCAGATATTCCGCTTCCAGGTAAAGCTGCTTCAGGAGCGATGTAACAAATTCGGTGGCGTCAAATTCGTCGAGATCTTCCCAATAGAATTCGCGGCGATCTACGACCCGTCCGCCGCGGAAGTGAAACAGATTCGCCGCCACCAGCGGCGGTTCCGCGTGATACGCCAGCACATCGGTATCATCGCCCTGCGCGGCAGCAATGCGTTGCCGCTCTTCAATGTCCTCGATCGTGCGCAGCAAGTCGCGATAGGAAGCGGCCTGCTCGAACAACTCTTTCTCGGCGGCCGTATTCATGCGCTGCTCAAGACTCTTGATCAGGTCGTGCCGGCGGCCTTCCAGCAGCATTTTCACGTCGTGCCCCGCTTCGGCATATTTCTCATCCGTAGTCAGCCCCGCAACGCACGGGCCCAGACAGCGGTGAATGTAGTACTGCAGGCACGGCCGCGGATGGGTGCGTGTCAAATCCACCGTGCAGGAAGGAATCAGAAACCGTTTGTGCACAAAATGCAGAATCCGGCGCGCCAGACTGGCCGGAAAATAGGGCCCGAAATACAGGGATCCGTCCTTGCGAATCCGCCGCGAGAAATAGACCCGCGGATATTTCTCGGCTGCCGTGAATTTGATGTACGGGTAAGTCTTGTCGTCCCGCAACATCACATTGAATTTCGGCTGGTAGCGCTTGATGAGTTGGTTTTCGAGCGCCAGCGCCTCGCGCTCGTTGTCCACTACGATCGTTTCGAGATCTGCGATCGCCCGAACCAGCGAGCCAGTCTTGGCGTCCATCCAGCGCGATTCGAGAAAATAGGAGCGCACCCGGTGGCGCAAAATCCGGGCCTTGCCGACGTATATTACCTGCTCCGCCGCGTCGCGGAACAGATACACCCCGGGCTTTTCCGGTAACAGCCGCGCTTTTTCCTTGGGTTCCATCTCTTCGGTAGCACAGGCACTCGTGCCCGAGCAGCTGTGTAAGCCCTATCGCCGACGGGCCGTCGAGGCTACTCTCACGCGCTAACTTCCATCATACTAAAAGTGCCAAGTGACGAGCGCTCGGTAACGGGAGTGGAGGAAGCAGTGAGTGCCAGGAATCACAAACAGGGCCCGGTTCTCGACACCGGCCACTACAACTTTCTGGCAGCGAATCGCGCCGCATTTTGCGTCCGCGTGTTTCTGATGTTGACCCTACCGCTGGTTGGGCTGGCAACCCTATCGGCATCCGGCGCGCAGGAATCGTCTTCCAAAGACCCGCCAAAAACCAAACCCAACGCGGCCACCGACAACGCCACCAAAAGCGC
>CAZQOB010000162.1:0-2574 GCA_964594885.1 uncultured Acidobacteriaceae bacterium | reverse complement strand
GCCCCCGGCGATATTGCGCGCGCATTGGAGCAGCATCCGGAAGCCTATACGTTGTCGCTCGGCCACATGGGCGACCTCACCCTGCAATCCTTCGCATATCTGAAATTCCCGCTTCTGATTGCCGGGATTGCCTTCTCGGTCGGCGCAATTTCGGCTTGGACCATTAAATCGAATCGCGTCTATCTCGCCATCGCGCTGATGATGGTTCTCTTCTTCCACGCCGCACGCAATGCGCTCGTCGTTTTTGATCCCTATCTTTCTTCCCGGCCCCTCGCTGAAGCTCTGCTCCACGCTCCGGCCGGCCAGCTCATTCTCAATGGCCAGTATTACAGTTTCTCTTCCGTCTTCTTTTACACCAATCGCTCCGCTCTTCTCTGGAACGGTCGCGTGAACAATCTCGAATACGGTTCCTACGCTCCCGGTAGCCCGGACGTCTTCATTGACGACCGCCAATTCCTCGCGAAGTGGTCCGCCGTTTCCCGTTGCTACGTTCTTTCCGATGGCGACGGTATCGCCCATCTCCTCGCGCTCGTTCAACCCAACCAGCTCCATCTTGTCGCCGAAAGCGGCGGCAAGACTCTCTACTCAAATTTGCCCTAGCCTCCGGACCTTTTCCGGTAGCTGGTTCTGCTGTCGTTAGCAAATTAAAATGTCCGGTTTTCATAGCACGTGAAGTGTCCGGTTTTGAAGATGAGTAGGGGTTGGTTTTGTTGTTGTTGAGGCTGTGGGAGAGTGGGAATCGCGGAGCGATTTCCAAGGGCGCGAAGCGCCCGTCTGTTCCACAGCTTTTGGCTGCCGCTGATTTTCTTTCTCCAGCAGCAGCGGTAGTCCTTCGCGGCTGTAGCGTCCCACGATGTGCGGGCCGTAGCCGATGCTCCAGGTTCCATCCAAGTGCTCGTAGACCATGACCCGACATCCGGCCAGGGTGGCCCGCCAGCGGGTTTTCTCAATCTGCAGGATGCACGACCCCAGGTGCACGGTGTTGTCCCGGTTCACGGTCCGTTCGTGCTGCAGACAGAAGATCCGTTCGAGATTTTTTCCTCGCACCGGCAGAAAGGCATGCCCGGGCTGTGCGGCCGCTACCGCGAAGCGTTCGTTGAACTCTGCGATGTAGCTGTCCCGTAGAAACTCGTTAGCGGAAGCCAGGCTGCGAATCCCGTGCAGCCGTAATTCCTGTGGTAGCCGACCTTGCCAGGTGCCAAAGTTCCGCTCGCCTCGCCCGCGGGCCTGCGGTGAGTAGGCGGGGATCATCTGGATCCCCAACTCCGCCAGGGCCCGGCCCACCTGGGTCAGTCGGCTGCGATCGACCGGCTGACCGGCCTTCGGGGTATGGAAGAAATGGCTGGCGCGATCGCTGTACAGCGCACAGAAAGCGCCTTGGCGCTCGATCACCTCGCGCAGGGCGGTCATCACCGTAGCGGTGGACTCCTCTTCCACCAGTTGCGCGTAATAGATCTCGCTGGTGGCATCGTCGAGCATGACCAGCAGATCGTAGCGACGATCATCCTGAAACCAGGCATGCGAACTGCCATCGAGGTGCAGCAGCATCCCAGGCAATGGTCGGCGTGCCCGACGACGTCGATGCATTCCTCGCTTTCGGCTCTTCTTCACCAGCCCAGCCATCTGCAGAGCTCGCTTCACCCAGGTGTAGCTCAACCGGATGTGGTGTTGTTCTCGCAGCTTCTCGTGAAAATGCCGTACATTGAAATCCGCGTAGTTCTCTTGATACAAGCGTAAGACTTCTTCGACCGTCGCCACCGGCACCCGTTTGGGACTGGGTTTCCCCGTCCGTCGATCAAACAGTCCGTCGTAGCCGACCTCCAGATAGCGCTCTTTCCAGCGACGCATCTGTCGTTCGCAAAGACCGATGATCTCGCCGGCTTGCGCCCAGGTAATTTTCTTGGCCATGGCCCGCATAATCACTTCCTGTACCTTCATCGCCCGCTCCACTGCCGCCCTTGGGTAGGTCTCCATGCCCCCCTCCAGGCTGGTAGCACTACCCTAGCGGCTCGCTAAAGCGGACATTTCATGTGCTAATTCGACCGGACATATCATGTGCTAACGACAGAAAGACTACGTATAACTTGACAAAACAGGTAACTCACCATAGCCTGCGTCAGCTTCCGGACAGTTGCCGTGTCTTCCAAGGAGCCCCAGAATGCGGGCACTAATCTTGCTCACAATTGTCGGTACTTCTCTAACTACGTGTGGCGCGCAGCAACAAACGCTTCTCTCGCCTGACCACGACGTTCGGCTCGCCATTGCACTTGACCTACCCAAGCGTGAAATCGCGGGATTCTACAATCTGACTTACGGAGACACAATTCGGTTGAAAGAGCCTCCGTATTACTGTGGGGACCCGCTGTTTCTCGTCAGAGTCGACGAAAGTCCATCACTCAAGCTGCGTGGCTATCTTAGTCCCCAGGGAGACTATGATACGACGGCAACATTTCGCGGACACTTCAACGCGAAGATTTGGGAGACATGCTTCGGCTTCGATAGACCAAACGCAGGCGGCGCCGCTGTCTTAACCACCCAAGTTGGCTCAGTTCCCATACTGGACCATCTTGACTT
>CAZQOB010000161.1:0-3214 GCA_964594885.1 uncultured Acidobacteriaceae bacterium | reverse complement strand
CTCTAGAAGCTATCTCATAAATGAAAATATTGACGCAGTTCGTAAGGGCACGGTTTCACAGGTTGCTGAAAAATTCACTCGTTGTGGCCGCGAATTTCTTCAGCGGTCACTTTTTTCGAGTCTTGCCGCAGTTCGGCATCGGATTTCTGTCTCGGGAAGCCCGTTTTTGAGTCGTCCAGAGACACCACTCCCGGCGCTTACTGCGCAGGAATCAACTGCCTCAGCCGCACCAGATTGTGCGCCGCCACCAGAAACCGGAAGAACCAGTCCACGCGATGGCGTCCCCGCAATTTGATTTTGCGCATCACACTATCCAGCTTGCCCCAACCGAACACCTTCTCCACCAACTTGCGTTTCTTCTGACTGATCGCAAAACCGGGATCGTTCCGTTCGGCTTCGGTCAGAAAGTTCGGCCACTTCTTCGACGGCTCGTACTCGGCCACATGCGGCACGATGCGGCGTTGTCGTAGCCCTTCGATAAACTTCTGCTCCTGGTACAGCTTGTCCGCCCCCAAGGTCATGCGCGGAGCGCCGCGTGGAATCTTCTCCGGCGCCAGACCCATCTCGTCCAGCATGGCCAGGGCCGCCTCCCGCTCCGCCGCCGTGCTGGATTGCGTGGCGCGGGCCGCCACCACCAGCCCGTTGCGATTCTCGATCAGCACATGCCCCAGGTAGCTGGGTCTGGCTTCCTGGGTGGCGCTCTTCTTATACAAGCGCGCTTGCGGGTCGGTCTTCGACTCGTGCGTATCCCGCAAGCACTTCCTCCCGCGCGCTCCCGTCCCCACCACCGTACTCGGCTCTTTGGGCACGAAACTGTTCCGGCTACACCACGCTTCCAGAATCGTCCCGTCTACCGTGAAATGCTCCTCGCTCAGCAAGTTCTTGGCCCGAGCCTGCTCCAGCACCGCTTCCAGCAAACGCTGGGAGACTTCGCCCTCCATCAGCCGATCCCGATTCTTGCTGAACACGGTGGCGTCCCATTCCTCTTGGTCCATCGCCAAGCCAACGAACCACCGGAACAGCAGGTCGTATCGGATTCGCTCCATCAGTTGCCGTTCGCTGCGGATCGCATACAGCACCTGTAGCAGCAGCCCCCGGATCAACTGCTCGGGAGGAATCGACGGTCGCCCCCGCCGCGCGTACAGTGTGTCGAAGTGCGCCGACAACTCGGCTAGGCTATGGTCGGTCAGCTTGCGGATGGCGCGTAACGGGTGATCTGCCGGCACTCGCTGCTCTAAACTCACATAGCTAAACATGGCTTCTTGTTGGTTTTCATCTCCGCGCATGTCCCTTAGACGCTTCACCACCGCACCCTGTTTCCTACTGTGCTTTTTTCAGCATCCTGTGAAACCGTGCCGAACACGGCCTCTGAAATCGCGGCTTCAGCCGCTGAGGGCCAATAAAGCACCTCAGGGGCTAAAGCCCATCGTTTCCCCCGTCTGTACGGCACGACTGAAGTCGTGCCCTTACGAGACTTCCCGGAAGTTGTGCAACAGCTTCTAGCTTTACAATAAATTTGTAGGTGTTCTGACAAACGTCGCGTAGTCGCTTGCGCAAGGAATTGCCTTCTGCTCTTTTTCCAATGACTGAACTCGGAATTCTATGGTTCTTCGCGACCGCTTTTTTTATTTATCGCCGCTACCGGTCGACGGCGCGCGGCGCGGAGTTTCCCGCTTACGGCTATGCGGGCGCGGGCGTGGTGATCGCCGGCCAACTCCTGCTGATCGCCGGCGTCGAGCCCGTCGCGGTCTACTTTACGCCAATCGAGTGGACCGGCTATATCCTTTGGGCCGACGCCGCGGTGTTTGGCTTGCGCGGAAGATCGCTGCTGCGGACCTATCCGGCGGAGTTCGCCTGCATTGGGGTCTTCTCAATTCCTTTGTGGCTGGTCTTTGAGGCCTACAACCTGCGCCTGGAAAACTGGATTTACATCGGGCTGCCCCGCAATGAGTGGGCGCGAGCGATCGGTTACGCGTGGTCGTTTGCAACAATCTGGCCGGGGATCTTCGAGATTGCCGGTCTGCTGCGCGCGCTGGGCCTCGCTGGCGGCCTGGCTCATCCACCGGAGACGCAATCCATCGCCATGAAACCAGCGGAGCCCGGCCGCTTTGGCGCCGCCGCGATCGCGTCGATCGTGTTCGGCGCGACTCTGCTGATCGTTCCCGTGCTGCTGCCTTCGGGCATTCGCGAATATCTCTTCGGCGCGGTCTGGCTCGGATTCATCTTTTTGCTGGAACCCATCAATCGTGGGATGCGTGGCGAGTCGCTTTGGAACGACCTGGAGCGCGGCGACAGATCGCGTCTATTCGCACTGCTGGGCGCGGGCATGGTCTGCGGCATCTTTTGGGAGTTCTGGAATTATTGGGCGCACGCGCGCTGGGTCTACGTTTTTCCGATCTTCCAGAACTGGAAGGTCTTCGCCATGCCGCTGCCGGGCTATTTGGGATTTCCCGTGTTCGCGCTGGAATGCTTCGCGATGCTGGCGTTTGTGGCGCGGATCGTTAACGCCGCGCTAGCAAAGGCCGGAGTGAAGGCAAGATTCCAACACGAGGCGCTGGAGTTATAAGGAGTTGGTCAAACGCTATACGTACAACGCGATACGTTGTATCATTGAAGCGAGATTCAGAGCTTTCGCTCGAGAGATACGGAAGAGCTTTTTCATTACTGTCACAGCAAGAGGTTCGGCAACTTCGAGCGGATTGCGCTCCGGAAGCTACTTCAGCTTCATGCAGCTACGGAATTGCGCGTTCTTGCTTCACCGCCGGGGAACCAGTTGGAGGCTTTGCGAGGAGATCGAAAAGGGCAGCACGCGATACGAATCAACGATCAGTGGAGAATCTGCTTCGTTTGGCGCGGAGGGAACGCCTACAACGTGGAAATCGCCGATTCTCATTAGGGAGAAATAGCCATGCGCAAGCAAGAAAAATTAATGTCCCCCGTCCACCCCGGCGAAATCCTTCGCGAGGATTTCATGAAGCCGCTCGGATTAAGCATTAACAAGCTTGCGCTCGAACTGCGAGTGCCCGCCACTCGTATTGGTGAAATCGTGCACCAGCGCCGCCGCATTACCGCGGACACCGCGTTGCGCCTGTCGCGCTATTTTCAAACGAATCCTGAGTTCTGGCTTAATCTGCAGAACTTTTTCGACCTGGAAGTGTCCCGGCGCTCCGGCGCGGCTTCCGATATCGAGCGCGACGTGCGCCCTGCTGCGATG
>CAZQOB010000160.1:0-3226 GCA_964594885.1 uncultured Acidobacteriaceae bacterium | reverse complement strand
TGACTGGTCCGTACAATTATTTTGATCCCGCGTGGCACCCCTACTATCACGGGACAGACCTGCATACTATGCAATCGATCAGCAAAACGGTGACGTCCGTGATTTATGGCGTGGCCATCACGCGGGGCGATTTCAAGGCTAGTTTGGACACACCCGTGTTGAAGTTCTTCGATGTCGCGAAGGTAAAAAATGTGGACGAGCGGAAGCGGCGAATGACGCTGAAGCATGTCTTGACCATGACCACTGGCCTGGAATGGCATGAGGATCTGCCTTACAACGACCCGAGAAACGATTCGAGCATCATGGAGGCGCTGGACGATTGGGTGCAATACACGATCGACAGGCCAATGGCGGAAGAGCCTGGAAAAGTCTTCAATTACAGCAGTGGAGCAACGGAGCTGCTTGCCTACATCTTCCTGAAAGAAACCGGACGGGATATTGATGCCTACGGGGAGAAATATCTTTTCGTCCCGCTGGGAATCAAGCACCACTGGAAACGCACGTACCTTGGTGTTGTCGATACCGAAGGCGGTCTCTATCTAAACGGCGGCGACCTGGCAAAAATTGGCTACCTCTATTTGCAGGACGGGATGTGGAATGGGAAACAGATCGTGTCAAAAGATTGGGTTGAGAAGTCTCTCACTCCTTCTATCAGTGTAAGCGACAACTTTCAGTACGGCTTCAAATGGTGGTTGTATCCGCATAATGGAAAATTTGTCTGGATGGGGAGAGGATTCGGCGGGCAGCGGCTAGTGGTTTTTCCACAAGAGAAGCTGATCGCAACGTTCACCGGATGGGAAATCCTCAAGGACGCCGCCGCGTCGAAGGATTTGGTGGATCGGTTGCTCGCTGCGGTGAAACAAACCGGCTGCAACGCGGCTGGACAATAGGCGGCCTCCCAGCCGCCGTTCCCCGACACGCGGCCGCTTCGCTGACGTTCCACTGAATGGCAGGTTCGCTCTCCATACTGATGGCTGGCAGGTAACTCCGGTTCTTCAAATTGCCTTGGCAACCGTAAGAATCTCCTTTAAGCGAGCGTCGCTCAAGAACGCTTGCTTTCAGCGCAGCGATGTCGGACTATTTTCAAACTGGGAGAAGCTATGCAAGTGAGCGTCTCTCTCCGTTGGGCGGTTCCAGGGCTCGGATGCATTCTTGTTTCCGCAGCCCTGTTCGCACCGGCGAGAACCGAACAGCAACAACCTACCATTCGTACTTCCTCCTCCCTGGTCTTGGTTCCTGTGGGCGTGGTGGACAAGTTGGGGCATCCTATTTCCGGGCTTAGCATGCGCGAGTTCCATATTGTTGTCGATGGCAAGCCCGTTGAGATAGCGAGTTTTGATGCAACAAGCGAAGGTTTGCCGCCGTCCGCGGGAAGTCCAGCACCGAGCGGGCCATCGCCGCCAAATACGTTCCGCAACATCACCGAGTCTTCTGCCAGCCAGCCGAACCTGGTCATTCTCTTCGTCGATTACTTGAATACGCGGCTGATCGATCGTATGGGACTGCGCGAAGGCATGCTGAAGTTTCTGGCGACGAAGCTGAAGCCGGATCAGGAAATCGCCGCCTATGGCCTGACTTACAGGCTGGTCCTGCTCCAACCCTTCACCCGCGACCCCTCAGCATTGATCGCCGTCGCCAAGGACTTATTGAGGCAGAAAGGGCAGCCGCATGAATCGATCGAGAACAAGCCGCTCGACAAGCCTGGAATGGATCTGGCCACCTACGCTAAGGCGAATAGCGTAGGTTCGGGGCGTGAATTTCTCGAGGCGCTCAACGCACGTAAAGAATTCAATCTGGACCAGCTTCACCGCGCGCAGCGGACTCTCGAGGCCTTTCGCGAAATGGCCGGCTCGTTTGGCGGGATACCGGGAAGGAAAACTGTGATTTGGCTGACTGGCGATGCATCGCCCCTGAATCCCTCGCTGCTCTACCGCATCCTGGTGAACGACCAGTCAGCGGAGACTGTGCCGACGCCGTGGTGGGAAATGGCGAGGACGTATGAGGCCTTAAACGCCGCTGGCATTTCGATTTTCCCCGTAGATATCCGCGGAATTGCCAACTCGGGAATCCATTCCGCCGGAGAGGAGCTAACCTACGATCAATTCAATCAGACGGTCCGCGCCAGCCAGCCGGATGATATGACTTCGTACGCTAGCGCGACCGACCAGCGCGAGGGAGAAGCGGCAAACTCTCGACTTGCCATGAGCGCTGTGGCGGGGGAAACCGGGGGCACGGTCCTCGCCGGCAGCAACAATATCGAAGATCTGCTGGGCCGCGCGCACAAGTTGTGGTCGAGTTACTACGTGATAGCGTTCGTGCCGGAGAGGTTGGCAGAGAACAGCTCGCCGGCGTATCACAAGATTAAAGTAAGCGTTGACCGCCACGGCGTGCAGGTTCTGGCGCGCCGCGGCTATGTCAGCCGTCCGCAGACCCTGATTTCCAAGGACTCTGAAATCGATCGCGATTTGCTGGAAGCGGCTGTGTCTCCGATTGATCTAACCTCCGTGGCCGTGCAGTTGGCCCTGGAAAAGCCCAATGACGGCCCGGGCATCAGGCGCTTCCCGTTTTCTGTGACGCTGCCCGGCACAGTCATTGGAACGCCCTCGGGCCAAGGTGCGCCGTACGATTTGACAATTGCGGTATTGGTCCGCGATCCGGATGGGAGGTCGCAATCTCCGATGGGAACACGATTACGGGGCACGGTCCCCCAAGCCGCGCTTGCGCAGGTTTCTGAGAAAGGTTTGAGTTACAGTGCCGAATTTCAAGCACCGCTGGGGAGTCCCTATTTTGGCCGCGTCATCGTGCGGGACAACCTCACAGGCAGGATCGGTACCATCACTCTTGCGCTCCCGACAACCCCATAACACCTTGGCATCTCCGTGCGCCAGTCGCTACTCCCCGACCCCATGCCACCGTTCGCCGGTAATTCCCTCCTCCTAGCCGAATCCCGCGTGCATACCGTCTGGCCGGTCCCTATTCTCCTCGTGCGGCCAGAGAACCGGCCCGCAAGAGGTCAGCATGGCAAAAGCTAAAAAATCCTCCAAAAGCTTCAACGCCACGGTGGGCGCAATCCTCCTGGCTCTCGGCTTGCTCCTGCTTTTCGCAAATCTGGACGAAGTGGCGACCGGCATCGGCAATTCCTTTCATTCCACTGGGAGTTCGCTGAGCACAGTGATTGAGCTTGGTCTGGCGGGAATGCGCGCCGTGCAATCCTATTTCTTTGATC
>CAZQOB010000159.1:0-3459 GCA_964594885.1 uncultured Acidobacteriaceae bacterium | reverse complement strand
GGCATCATGCCGACTCCTTGATTATGCCGACTCCTTGCATGAAAGTATTGCTGGCGGGGCTCGTGTGGCTTTGAGATTCGGCATAATCAGAGGCTTTCGAGAAAAGCCAACAGCTTGTCATCAGGTCGGTACCGTCCGTGTTTGACGCCGAACGGAGTAGTACGAGACAGGGCTTTCTCTTTCAGACGGATGTCCGCATGCAAGTACATTTGAGTAGTTTCTACAGATTCGTGACCGAGCCAGAGCGCAATCACGGTACGATCGACTCCATGATGAAGAAGGTCCATGGCCGCCGCGTGTCGAAGGACATGCGGACTCACTTTCTTACGTTTGAGTGACAGGCAAGTGTGCTGGGCGAGATTTGTATATTTAGCGATGAGGCGTTCGATCGCGTCCCGGCTGAGTCTTCCGCCGCGGATGCTGGGAAAGACTGGCTGTTCGGGTAGACCGTGCCGTTCTCGTAACCAGTCCTTCATCGTTCGTTTCGTCTCCGGGCGCAGCGGCGTGCAGCGTGTTTTTCTGCCTTTTCCCAGGCAACGAACGTGGGCTCCGGTTCCGAGCACGACATCCTGACAGTTCAGTCCAACCATTTCCGAAACGCGTAGACCGGTCTGAACGGCGACGAGCAGCAGCGTCCGATCACGACGGCCAACCCAATTTGACAGATTTGGGACAGCCAGCAGAGCATCGATCTCATCCCGGTTGAGAAACTCGATCGGCCGGCGTTCATGCCGTTTGTTCGGCATCGCAAGCACGCGCTGACAATGCAAGGAGTAGGCGGGCTCCTCTAAAGCGACGTATTGGAAGAAGGAGTGGATAGCTGCCAGCCGGGCATTCCGAGTTCGCGTGGTGTTTTTGCGGACCTTTTCCAGGTGTTCGAGGAAGAGTCCAATAAAAGGCGGGTCGAGATCTTCGATGGTCAGTTTGGATGGCATTTTGCCGAGTCGTTGTTTAGCAAACTGCAAGAGTAGTCGGAAGGAATCCCGATATCCCGATATGGTGTGTGGGCTGGCTTGCCGTTGTCGAAGGAGACGATCCGTAAAGAAGGATTGAACAAGGGATTGTAGGCCGGCGGAGATCATTGGTGAACCTCCGGACTACGGATGAGCCGCTTGGTTGCCAGCTGAAGCAATTCGGGCACGGCCTCCAGATACCAGTAGGTCTCGTTGATGTGGACATGTCCGAGATAAGTGGCAAGTTTAGGAAGTTCGCGTTCAACATCGAGTCCGGCACGATACCAGTTGATCAACGTGCGGGCGGCGAACCGATGGCGCATGTCCAGAAGCCGGGGGCCGCGGCCATGCCCCGTGGCCTTTGCGCGGAGACCCAGTTGTTGCGAGATCTTTGCGAAAGTGTAGCGTGCCATGCAATCGCTGATTCGAGTGCCGCGGTCGGAAATGAAAAACGCGGGAGTACGTGGCGTTGGAAAGATGCGATCTCTGTTGTCGGCGTATTTTCTCAGTACCAGCGCAGTTGATGGATGAACGGGCACATGCCGCGACTTTCCAAACTTCGTCCGCCGTATCGTCAGAATCTCGTGATGAAGGTCCACATCCTGTCTCTCCAAACCGAGAGCTTCGTTCACCCGCATTCCGCTCACCGCCAGAAGACCGAAAAGAGCCGTATACGTGTGGGCTCGAAGTCCATTTGAAGATGGAAGTTGTTCGGCTCGCCGAAGAAGACGGGTAATTTCTTCGTCGCTATAGATATGTGGCGTCTTTCGTTGATACCGATGGCAGAGAATACCTTCAGGCGGAACCTGTGTCCGCGGATCCACGGCGTGATGCCACTTGGCGAACCGCCGCACCATACCCAAACGCCAAACCCAGGTTGACGGTTGCGCCTTCTCCGGCTGTGTGGCCCATCGAAGCGCCAGTTCGGTCGTGATGTAGGACGCGCCCTCAGTCTGCAAAAATGTGACAAAGTTACGCAGGCAAGCGGCGGGCAGCCGGAATTGAAAGCCGAGGCCACGCCGGATGGCAATGTAATCGCTCAACGCCTGTTGGAGGTCGTTCACCGTACACCTCCGATCGGCCATGGGTGAGCCAGCGAGCGCAAGCCATTGAAGTCAACCTTCGCGTAAATTTCTGTCGTATTCGGCTCTCGGTGTCGAAGAACTTCTCCAATCTCACTCATGGTTGCGCCAGATCGAAGCATCGACGTCGCAAGGCTGTGTCGTAGTAAGTGCGCTCCTTTAAAAGGTGGGTGTAAGTCCGCATAAGCCAGAGCGCGGCGGACAACGGTCGTCAGCGTGGACGGTCCAGCAAAGCCACGGTGCGGCGCTTTCATACAAATGAAGACCTGCCGGCTTTGGCATCCAGGACGATCGGCGCGCAGGTAACATGCAATCGCCTCGCCGACATCCGGAGGCAGAGGCATTCGATCATGAAACAACCCTTTGCCTCGGACGATGATCTCGCCGGCTCTCCAGTCGATATCCTCCAGCTTCAGCGACACTACCTCGCCAGCGCGAAGACCCAGACGGGCAAGCAGAACAAGGATGGCGTAATTGCGTCTTCCGGCCGGCGTTTTTCGGTCGCAGGCCCCAAGCAGCCGTTGGACTTCTTCGGGAACCAGATATTTGGGAACCGTGGATAGGCGCCAACTGGCGACAGTAGGTACAGATAACGCCAAGTCGGCACGCAGTTTTCCTTTTCCAAAAAGGAAACGAAAGAACGAGCGGAGCGCACTCGTCATCCCCTGTGCTCTTTTCGGGCTCATCGTGTGAGCGTGGCTCAGAATAAAGCTGGAAATGTTCGTCGCTTTCAATGCTTTGAAAAGGAATGGTCCGTCGCCGAAGCGCTCACCGAGAAATTTACGGATAAACGGCTGATAATTGATGACAGTTGAGCTGCTGAGTCCGCGCTCTGACTGTAGGTACTCTTCATACTGACGCAGAATCTTTCCCAATGCGGATTTGTCAATAATCGGCTTTGGTTTCGGAACAATCTGGCGTCTTCGAAGATCATCCAGAAATTGTGCGAGGGTTTTTACATCGCCTCTGCCGGGTTTTTCTGGTCCGTCCTTGAAAAATCTGCGGATGAGTGCTTCATCAATATTGGTGACGGGGAGTCGGCGTCGTCTTAACCATTTCCCGAAGTCCCTCAGCGACCATAGCTTCGCCTGGATAGTGTTCTTGGCGTAGCCATCATCTATCAGTTGTATCGCAAATGGCCGGATGTGCAGGGCCAGCGGATTGTCTCTCCAGCGTTCACTCGTTTCGAGCCCTTCAACAATGTGGTTCCTCATCGGGTCTCCTCCTTCTATGGCGTGATTGCCAGCTAAGAGAAGACCGCCGGATTATGCCGACTTCAATGAATCAGTAATCCCGGAGAACGACGGACCGGCCTTGATTCGGATGAATACACGAGCGACGATTCGGCATAATCAAGGAGTCGGCATGATGAAGTAGATCGTGCAGGGAACATCCGGCGCGTGTTCACCGATAGTGACCAGGTG
>CAZQOB010000158.1:0-3571 GCA_964594885.1 uncultured Acidobacteriaceae bacterium | reverse complement strand
TTGGGGTGGGAGACGGGATTTGAACCCGCGACATTCGGAGCCACAGTCCGACGCTCTACCAGCTGAGCTACTCCCACCGTACCCACCCAGTTTACCACGACATTCCGTGGTCCCGAACACTCGCCCGCCTCTTGCGCCTGCACCTGTTTTTTTGCTCAAAACGCCACTCTCTTGGCAATCTCGCAACTCCGACGCGCATCTCGGTCTTGCCGCTTAGACCCGCTTGTTAAAATCGCTGCAGGGTTGCGTCCCCGCGCATGAGCCTCCAATGACTCCGCACGATTCCGATCGCCGGCACTTCGAGCGGCAAATCCTCTTTGCCCGCCCCATCATCCTTTTACTTTCCATTTTGGCCATTCTCGAATGGCCGGTTTCCGCAGACGCCCATCGCTGCCTCTATTTTCTGTACGGATACCTTCTCTACAGCGTCGCGGTCATCGTGCTGGAACTTCTCCTGGTCGAGCGTGACTGGTACTCGCCCTTGGTTATCGATCTCGCCCTCATTGTTGTTCTGATCTATCTCAGCCCTTTCGCCGTCCCCATCTGGTTTCCTTTTCTCTTTTTCTCCTACGCCGCCGGCAGCCGCTGGGGACTGCGCACGGCCGTGCCTCTGGCCGCAGCACTGGCCCTGTTCATCACCTTCGTCAACGTCGTCGAACGCGAAGCGCGAGGCTTCCACCTAATCGCTTGGATCGTTATCGTTGTCGCGATTTTCGCCTCCGGAGCCGGGCTGGCGTTTCTCGGCGATCGCAGCCGCCAGTTCGCCGCACAAAATCGTTTTCTCTCTACGGTCACAGCCACCATGCAGGTCGAACAAGGCCTCGCGGAGTGTCTTCGCCTCTTTCTCGAAGAACTCGCGCAATCCTTTCAAGCCGAGCAGGCTTTGCTCGTATTCCGTGACCGTGACCTTGAACGCATCTTTGTGTGGCGCTTAAAGAGCGGCGAAAGCGAGCGCCTCACGCCCGAGAGCTATTCCATCGCCCGCGCCGACGGTTTTCTTCTCGACGACATGGACGCCAGTATGTGCTGGAACTCGCTCGATGGTGCCGGCGCCGGCTTCGGATGGGATCGCCGCAACGGCCGCGCCATCAAAAACCTTCCCCGCCTGCCGGGAACCACGCAAAACGAATTCCGTATCCACAACTTCATGACCGTGGCTTTCGATCAGAACGAGAAGCCCGCCGGCCGCCTCTTTCTGGTCAACGGCAGAAAGCCGAACGGCCCTTTCCACAAGCAGGACCTGGCCTGGCTGGAGCGCGTGGCCATTCATATCGGCCCGTCCCTTGAAAACATTTTCCTGCTTCGCCATCTCCGCGCCCGGGCTATTGAAGCCGAGCGCTCGCGCATCTCCCGCGATCTGCATGACGGTATTCTGCAGACTCTCCTCAGCATCGAAATCCAGCTCGACGTCCTCCGCCGCCGCCTCATACACTCGCCGGAGCACGCCGAATCCGCGCTGGCCAGCCTGCAAAGCACCGTCAAGAACGAATCCGCCGAGCTCCGCCATTTCGTGACCGACCTGCGCCCGGTCCGTGTGCAGTCCGCCGACCTGGTGGACCTCATGCGTGGTTTTGCCGAACGCTTCCGCAACGAGTCCAACCTGGCCCTTGATTTGCTGCTCGATTCGGCCGAACTGCGCGCTCCCGACCGCGTCTGCCGCGAGGTCTTCCAGATTTACCGAGAAGCACTCAACAACATAAAAAAGCATGCTAAGGCCACACATGTCGTGGTAAAACTTTCACAGGATGACAGCCGCCTGATGCTGGTGGTGGACGACAACGGCGAAGGCTTTAGCTTTGCTGGAAGATTCACCGGTGACGAGCTGGACCGTCTGCGACTGGGGCCGATTTCCATCAAGGAGCGCACGCGTACCGTCAACGGGGATTTGACTGTGGAGTCGAATCCGGGGCATGGGGCGCGTCTTACGATCGAAGTACCATTAGGTTGAGTACTGCTAGAAAGTTTATGGCTAAGACCAAACAACAGATTCGGGTTCTCATGGCGGATGATCACGCCATCTTCCGCGACGGTTTGCGCAAACTTCTCGACGGCGATGACGAAATTGTGATCGTCGGCGAAGCCCAGAACGGCGCCGAATGTATCAAGATGCTCGCAAAGCTCAAGCCGGATATTCTCTTGCTCGATTTGCGCATGCCGGAAAAGGACGGTCTGGCGGTCCTCGAAGAAGTCAATTTCGACCAACTCCCGACGCGGGTTATTGTGCTGACCGCTGCCGAAGATGATCGCGACGTAGTCCGCGCCATGCGCCTCGGCGCGCGCGGCGTGGTGCTGAAACAGTCCGCTACCGACCTTCTGGTCAAGAGCATCCAGCGCGTTTCCGCCGGCGAAATCTGGCTCGACAATCGCATGACCGCCGAAGTGATGAAGGCGTTCTCGAAATCCTCCGAATCCGGGCCGCGCCGCGAAAAGCCGCTGCTCTCGGACCGCGAAAAAGAAATTGTTCAGCTCGTCGCGCAGGGCTTCCGCAACAAAGAAATCGGCGAAAAGCTCTTCATCTCCGAACAAACCGTCAAGAACCACCTGCACAACATCTTCGACAAGCTCGGCGTTTCCGATCGCCTCGAGCTCGCGCTCTACGCCATTCACCACCGCCTCATCGACCACACCTGAGATTGGCTGGCTCCTTTTTTGGACTGCGGCAGCTCAACGCCGCTTGGTCTTTCGGCCACGGCTCGATCGCGTCGACCACTCTTTCGTCCGCCTATTTCCTAATCCCGCCCATACCGGTAACATCTCCCCGCAGATTTGTTGAGGAGCCTCCCGCTATGACTACCCGCATCCCGCGCCGTCAGTTCGTCTCAACCGCAGCCACTGCCGCCACCTCCGCAGCATTCTTCCCTACGAAATCATTCGCCAGATTCGCAGCTCCTCCCTCGCCCGCCGACAATTGGCACGACCAGGGCATCCTCTACCTCGCCCACTCCCCGTACGCCAAACTAAAAAACATTCCAGTCCACGCGGTCACCATTCAGGAAGGCTTTTGGTATTCGCGCCGCAAAGCCAATGTGGAAACGAGCATCCCCACCATGGGCAAACTACTCGAAGTTAACGGTCGCATGGACAACTTCCGCCGACTCGTCGGCAAAAGCGACGCTCCACAGCGCGGACCCGTCTATTCCGACTCCGACATTTACAAGTGGCTCGAAGCCATCGGCTTCGCGCTGCAATCCGAAGATCGTCCGCAGCTCCGCGCTCTCGCAGACTCCACAATCAAGGAAGTCGTCGCGGTACAGCAGCCCAGCGGCTATCTGAACACCTACTACATTCAAGACAAAGCCGCGCAGAGCATGACCGACAGGACCCAGCAATGGGGCCACGAACTCTACAACACCGGCCACATGATTCAGGGTTCCATCGCCTACTATCGCGCCACCGGCGATCAAACTCTGCTCAGCGCCGGCCTGAAGTTCGTCTCGGACTTTCTGCTCCCAACCTACGGTCCGGCAGCGGACAAAAGGCCGCTCATGTCCGGCCATCCGGAAATGGAACTCGCCCTCGTCGAGCTCTACCGCATCACCGGCGACCACCGCCATCTAGCCCTCGCCGAATA
>CAZQOB010000157.1:0-3639 GCA_964594885.1 uncultured Acidobacteriaceae bacterium | reverse complement strand
ATGTGGCGCTCGACGATGCCATCGAGCAAGGACAACTCTTCTGCAACATGCTTAAGGCCAACTTCCGCGCCTAACCAGCCGCTCACGGCTGCTAAATGTCGGCCCATACCGCAGCTGCCCAGCTTGCTGGGGACAGGGTATTGAGGGAATAGCATGTCAGCGTCAACCTAAGGCGGACGTGGGGTGACGAAGCTTCGGCTCAATATCTACTTGCTAAGGCAGGATCAGGTGGCTGCGTTTTGAACACGCCCTGCACGTCAACGCACAGACCGCCTTGCCGTTGGCGCGACCACTCGACAATCTAGGGTTCACCAGTTCGAATAGCAGCAGGTCTCGCGTTGTTTCCAATTTGCTATAGTTCCATGGAAAAAAGACTCGCCGCCAAAGTGGGATCGATCCCGCAGGGCCCGCTATTTTTCGTTCACTGCAGTGCGGCGTATTCAGACTTCGCTTGCTTCAAGACCGGAACATCTAGGTCAGCGTCTTCCCATAGGGCGAGGACACCCTTGTAGACGACTGCTGATTTTGCGCAATCTCCGGAAGCGGACAACGCTCTGGCCAGCTGGAGACGCGCCATGGGTCCAATGGGATCGTTCAACGTTAGTCCCGGATGATCGAGAATTCTTTGAAATTCGCAGGCGGCTTCGCCGTAGCGGCCCAACTGGAAATAAGCCAGACCACGCACGTAAACTGGATAGAGAGCTCCGAAGAAGGAGGCGCCAGTGAAGTAGGCAGTGCCCGGAACGGCAAGGTCGTATGGTTCGGCGGCTTGCGTCATTTCAAGCGCTTTCCCCGGGTCATTCTGGTTGAGAGCCACAAGCGCTCGCAGCACAGGCAGGTAACTGAACTGGACGGACGTATCTTCCGGGTAGCGCCTTTCCAGTTCCGCCATAATCTTAAGGGCTTGCGCGGAATCGCCTAGAAGCGCAAGCGCTAAAGCTGGTCCATAGTCAGCATCCCGGCCTCGGAAAAGCGAAAACGCCGCTGCCGCGCTTCGTTGTGCCTCCGCCCGGTTCCCGAGCATTGCATTCCACACTGCCCTAGCCCCTTGAAACACGGCGCCTCGCCCCACCAGACCTCCCTGGCGAGTCAAAAGTACCGCGCGCTCCGATAACCGATCGGCATCTTTCAGTCGACCTTGATACGCCAACGTCATAGCTTCCTGGTGCTCGAACCATCCTTGGGCTTCCAGTCTAACCCGCCGTTCGGTCATTTCCTTTTCCATTGCCGCCTGGTCGTTCCTGAGAAAAGCGATGAAGTACCGGAGCAGCGAGAACTGCACGACCTCTATCTTCCGTTCCGACGCCTTGTGAAGCAGCGCCTCGGCCTCTGGCAAGCGGTTCAGGTAAAGATAGGCAAAAGCCATATTTTCGTAGCCGATGGCGAAATACGGATCGACGCCGATCGCCTTTTGACCTTCTTCCACGGCTCTGTCGTAATGACCAGTCCCCGGCGAGGTGAAGCCCGACAAGAACCCACGTGGAAAGAAATCATTCGGGTACTTTTGCGTCCACGATTCCAAGGTCTGTCGACAGAGTTCCAGGTTTCTTGTTAACTGCCGGTGGTAGGTAAAAGTAATGAAGTAATTTTCGCGATCGCTGACCGAGTCCCGTAATTCAAATGCCTTGGCTACACTCTGCGCTGCGGTTTCGGTCTCGCCGAGGTCGGCATTCACGCGGCCGAGCATGGCATAGGCCATCGCAAATTTCGGGTCGATCTCGATGGCCCGCTTCAGGAGCGAGACGATTTCCGCCGACTGGGCCCTACTCTGGCTAGCCTTCATTGCCGCGCTGTAGGACCTCCAGGCCTCCAATGAGGGTGCCGTTACTTCGGCCGGCAGGCTGGGTTCCTTTTCCACGAGTGGAAGCGATTCCCCGGCTCGGGTCCCGAATCGCTTTGCCATATGGGCTAACGCCTGGGAGATATCCTCCTTTTTCTTTGCGCTAGCCTGCATTTGGTCCAGAACTTCGCCGGATAAGCAATTCCTTGCACGCAAGCTCAACATGTACTTGCTTCCCAGGCTGGTGATCGAACCTTCCACGACCGCGGCGCTGGTCGTCCGCTCGCAGATTTCAGCCGCAACATCCGGGGTGAGCTTCGCATTCGCGGGCCGGCCCATTAGGCCGAGCGTTTGGCTCACGCGCGCGTCGGGAAGTAGAGACAAACGAGCGGAATTCCCTAATTGCACTGCCAGAATATGACGCAGGGCGCTGTCGAAATCTGCGTCGCCAGTGGCATTTGTGAAATCTGCCAGAACAATCGTGCTCTTTTCCGCGAGTTTGGACGTTCGATGAGAATAAGAATAATCTGCGGGAAGCGAAGCGACGGCCGTAGCATAACGATTCCCGCGGCTTCCGGTAACGCTGACGCCCGCGAGTTCCCGCTTCAGTTCGGCGGCGGATTGCCATCGGCGCACAGGGTCCTCTTCCAAACAGCGGCTCACGATTCTTTCCACCCTCCGCGAAGGGATGCGCCTCCGCTGAAAAGTGACTCGCGCGCCAATCAACATTTCATAAAGGACGCAACCAAAAGAATAGATATCCGAGCGGGCGTCGGCCGGCTTTCCTTCCCTCTGCTCGGGCGCCATGTAGGCAGGCGTTCCCATCACCATGCCGCTGGCGGTAACCGTTTCATCCCGGCCCGATTTCGCCAGGCCGAAATCCAAAACCTTGACTCCGGATTTCGCGATCATGATGTTACTGGGCTTCAGATCGCGGTGGACGATGCTCTTTTCGTGCGCCTCCACGAGCGCAGCCAGGATCTCCGAGGCGTACAGAAGTGCTGTCCTGACCGGAATGGGTCCACTTTTCAACCGCGCCGCTATCGTTTCGCCGTCGACCAGCTCCATCACGAGATAGTTCGGTCCAATATCATAGAGCGTACAGATGTGCGGATGATTCAGGGCGGAAATGGCGCGGGCTTCCCGCTCGAAGCGCTCAATGAATTGCTTCTGCGCGATCTTAACGGCGACGGCCCGTCCCAAGCGCGTGTCTACCGCGCGATAGACTTCGCCCATCCCGCCTTCACCGAGTTTGCTCTCGATGCAATAAGGCCCCAGACATGCCCCAGCGGTCAATGCCGTGAGCGTCGAGTCCCCAATGAGTTGTGGCGCGTTCTGGACCGCGGGCCGATTCAAAAAGTCGCTATCTGTCTGTGCCAGCAATGACTCCACTTCGCGACGCACTTCGGGATCGACTTCGGCCAGCAACGCCGCGCGCTCCTCCGAGGTTCTCTCTCGCGCCGCATGGTAAAGCTCTTCAATTTGTTGGAAACGCTCGGGGGTCATGTGCCGTTGGTTTTCCGCTTATGGCTTAGCTCCCGCAGTAGCCAAGCCCGGGCGAGATCCCAGTCGCGCCTGACCGTACGAGGCGAGGTCTTCAGAACGGCCACGATTTCCTCCTCGGTCAATCCGCCAAAATAACGCAATTCGACGACCTTCGCCTGTCGTGGAGCAACCTTCGAAAAGACCGTGAGAGCCTCATCCAGGACCAGAATAGATCGGTCCGGTGCGCTCGGCAGAAAGGCCGTTTCATCGAGGTTCACTTTAAGGGCGCGGCCACCGCGCTTGTCTGCGCCACGTGCGCGTGCGGCGTCCACCAGGATGCGCCGCATCATCTGTGCGGCCATGGCAAAAAACTG
>CAZQOB010000156.1:0-3673 GCA_964594885.1 uncultured Acidobacteriaceae bacterium | reverse complement strand
AAAACATAATGGAGCCGATTCGCCCGAGAACGGTCAGAATCTCAGGCGCGTTTCTCGTATACCGAACCGCCGCGCGGATCGCACCCGACACGGTCTCCTGCAGGGAGCCCGCCTGCTGTGAGGGTCGTTTCCATCGCGTTATTACCCATAGCACGCCAAGATACGATATGGCATTTAGCGAAAACACTGTGGTGATTCCAGACACCGCAATGAGAAATCCACCCAGTGCTGGACCGATCGCGCGGGCCAAATTAAACTCAATGCCGTTTAGAGCAATGGCTGGCATCAATCCTTCTTGCGGCACGACTTCTGGAAGGACCGCTCGCCAGGTCGGCGCTTCGAGCGCATCTCCGATCGACAGAGAAAGTGTCAAAACGAGCAGCGCCCAGGGCGTAATTAAATGCAACACCGTCAGAACAACGAGTAGCACCGCTACAGAAAACATCCATACTTCCGTCGTCAGTATCAGTTTCCGCCGATCAAAGATGTCGCCCAAAGCTCCTGCAGGCAGCGCGAGCAGAAAAAATGGAAATGCGGAGGCAGTTTGTGTCAGCGCGACAAGCAGCGGCCCAGCCCCTTGCGAAACCATCAGCCATGCGGCACCAACACCTTGCATAAACGTGCCCACATCTGAGACGAGGTCGGCAACCAACAGATTCCGGAACATAGGCAGGTGCAGCGGCCGCCATGTACTCCATTCGGTTCCAACCTCGCTTGGGTGTGCTCGGGGCACACGTCTGGCATCCGTGTGCATTTCAAGGCGTTGTTCCTGGTCGGGCATGGCCGCACTGATTTATAGCATTAAGGGAGAGAGGCGTGCTTGTAGTCGATTACTTTTGCGCGATTGAGGTCCGGGCGGTAGGGTCGATTTTTTGGTCCATTCGTAGTCCAATTCTTGTTACTGACGGTTCCAAATCGCGGTTTAGGTGGCCATCCGTAACCGCATTGCTTCAATCAGCTAGCAAAGAAAGTGGAGTGTTACGGCAGAGGCAGCGGGCTGCAAGTTTCCGACAAAACAAATGGAAAAGCGCCGGACGGAAATTTAGTGTTCCCGCTGGCCGTCCTTTTGTTCCGTCCAATTGACCGGAGTTCAGTCCAACTACGGTCCAAAACAGACCATTTTTATTCTGGATTCAGCCAACTTAGCCAGGTAAGGCCATTTGAATCAGTGAGCGGGCGATGGGAATCGAACCCAACTCCACACACGGCTAACCTATTGAATCCATTTGCTGTTACTGCTCGATTGGGGTCCACTGGGGTCCACAATCGTGGCCACTTTTTCGACCGCATCGCGATGTGCGTCCCCTACCACGTGGCCATAAATCTGTAGAGTTGTCCGCGCATCGGCATGACGAAGTTGTCGTTGTACCACTTTCGGCGTAGCTCCTGAATCAAGCAGGAGTGCCGTATGTGTGTGACGAAATGCGTGCAGACCGCAGCGTGGGATTCCGAGCGCGTCAAGAATCGGCCATAACCGGTACTCCACGACTTTGTTGGATGAGGGTGGTCGTTGGTTTCGTGTGACAAACAAGAAACCCTCGGGATTTGTTTCCCACTGTCTCCGATAACTCTCAAGCACCTTTGCTAGGGCTTGAGGGATTGGTAGGGTTGCTTCGCTTTCGCGACTCTTGGCAGTCTGAACTTTCCCATACCAGGCGGACCGCCGAACGTGTAGCAGTCGGCGCTCAAAGTCGATGTCGCCCCATTTCAGGCCCAATGCTTCACCGGCACGTAACCCGTCCAGCGTCAAAACGCAAAACAGGGTCCGCCACGGTTCCTCTCCTACTCCAAGGATCTTCTGGACCTGATCGATTGTGAAATGAGGAGCTTCGTAGGTAGCCCCGCGCTGCGGCAGGCGCAATTTCTTAACGTTGATTTGTTCGCAGGTGTAGCCCCAATCTCGGGCACTGGTTAGGATTGTGGAAATCGTAGCGAGGACATTGAGAACTGTCTTACGGCTCACGGCTTTGTTCGTCGCTCTCCCCGGCATCCGCGTAATAAACCTCTGTTGGCTCTCAACGCCAAACTGATCAAGACGAAGTTTGCCAATCTCCGGAATGATGTAGCACCTTAGATGCGAGCGGACTGCTCGTGCGGAAGATGGCTTTTGTGTTGTCAACACTTCGGTTTTCCATCGGTCTATGAACTCCGAGAAAGTAGCGGCGCGACCTGGGCGGTAGTCGAGACCATTGATGCGAGCAAGGATAGTATCCATCTGACGCTCAGCCAAACGCTTCGTGGGCAGCTCGCGCTTGCTGCCCAGAATCACCGTTCGCCGAACGCGTGATACCTTGCCGTCCAGGGCCACGACGTCTTCCCTAAATCGACCGACCCACTTCTCTTTCAGCTTGCCTTTGAGAAACACACCTCCACGTTGGTAACGCTTCCGGGCCATCGAGTTCTCTTTTCCCGATGACCCAACTGGCCTCTGGTTCGCCAGTCTACCAAGATTCGTATCGCAGCGCGGAGCATCAATTCCGCCCACTGTGGAAAAAGGATCAGGCACACCTGTCCAGCTCGTGCTCATAGGACGACTCCAGGCGCTCAGAAACCGATTCGTCTAAGCAAGCGTGAATGTAAAGAGTGCTATTTAAGAGGTCTAATACTTTGAAGAATGCCTTCCATAGCCTCGCCCTATTGGAGGACGGCGAGCCATTTCATCGATTGGCGGACGCAGTTTCGCGGTGGTCGCTGAAGAACTGAACTTTGGCAAGGTTGAGGCGAATTCATCTAAGGCGCTGGAACGGCGGCACTTACAAATTCTTGCGACGGCCCTAATTGGAAAATGATGGAAAACGGCGGGGCTCACACGATACTTCACAAGCTCATACCAATGCGCTTCAGTGCAGGCAGCAACGCTAGGACAGATTGTAAGCGTCCGGAACGCATCGTGTATACATCGACTATGTGAATGAGAAATATGGGTGTGTGGACCGAGATGATCGTGTCCACAAAGGGGAAATCGTGGGCACACTCACACATTCACAGCAAGTTGAGGAGCCGGGAAGAAAGCGCGTGTGGCGGTCGAAAGCCGAACGGCGGGCGATTGTGGAAGAGACGCTGGTGCCGGGAGCCTCGGTCTCGAGAGTGGCACGACGGCACGACGTGAATGCCAATCAGGTGTTTCACTGGCGGAAGCTTTATCAGGAGGGGCGGCTGGACACGACAACCAATTTCCTGCCGGCAGCCCGATCATCTTGCCAAGCACTCCAGCACCGCGCGCAACGCTTCGACATCCACCGCGCCAGCAACCCGTATCATCCCTTTTCCAACTTTGACTTCCATCGTCCCTGACGCCATCGCCAGGTTCAGCTTCTCCGTCGCATCGGGGCTGACCCTCACTGGCAAGAGCTGCCCGGAACTGCCGCCCAGCCGCCCTTCGCGATACAGCTTGCGCCAGTAGAACACCTGGTTCGCATTCACATCGTGGCGCCGCGCTACCCAGGCCACCGAAGCGCCGGCTACTAGCGTCTCCTCGACGATCTCCCGACGCTCTTTGACACTGCGGCGCCGGATCTTGCTCTTCAACCCCGGGCCTGTCTCAGTAAGTGTGTCCACGGTTCCCTCCGTGGACACAAAGAACTGTGTCCACTCTCCTATCCTCGTGGACTAGGCATCTCTAGCAGGCTGCTGAAAAATCGTGCTGAGCCAGCAATTTCTAGGTTGGTTTGAG
>CAZQOB010000155.1:0-3705 GCA_964594885.1 uncultured Acidobacteriaceae bacterium | reverse complement strand
TTTGAGCGGTCCCCTTTTTCTGTAACGCTTCTAGGGTGAGTTTCCGACAGCTTGTGAGCCTGTCAGATCGCCATTCAGAGCGATCTCACAGGCGAACTCACTCGGTGTTCGTTCTCCCAAAGCTCGGTGAGGGCGACTCTCATTGTATTCGCACCTCCACGATTCGATGATTTGCTTGGCTTCCACCAACGTCCCGAACCAGTGCACGTCCAAACACTCCGCCCGCAGCGTGCCGTTGAACGATTCGACATGCGCATTGTCGGTCGGCTTGCCAGGCCGGGAGAAGTCGATCCTCACCTGGTTGTGATACGCCCACAGGTCCATGATCTGACTGGTGAACTCGGAGCCGTTGTCACAGTACAAGAACTTCGGAACTCCGCGCTTTTGCCGAATCTGATTCAGAGTCGAAACCACGTCCTCACCCTTCAACCTCTGTCCCACTTCGATGGCCAAGCTCTCCCGCGTGAACACGTCCATGATCGTCAAGGCCCGGAATCGCCTGCCGTCCGCCAACTGGTCGGCCACAAAATCCAAACTCCACACCTGGTTAGGCGCTGTGGGCCGGACGCGCTCGCGGCGATGCAGCGCAGCCCGTCGCTTCCGGCGAGCCTTGTAGCGCAACGTCAGGCCTTCTTCCCGGTACAGCCGATACACCAGCTTTTTGCCTACCTTCCAGCCCTCGCGGTTCAGCAGCACCCGGATCTTTCGGTAGCCATAACGCACGCGGGTCTGCGCGATCTCACGAATCCGCAAGCGCAATGCCGTTCTCGGCTCCAGCCGGCTCTCATATCGGAACGTCGATACCGCCATTCGCGCCACCCGGCACGCACGCCGCTCGCTCACCCGGTAGGTGTCATGCAGATAGCTCACCACCGGGCGGCGCCGCGAGGGCGTCACAACTTTTTTGACAGCACATCCTGCAACATCGTTTTGTCCAGCGTCAGTTCCGCCACTAGCCGCTTCAAGCGTGCGTTCTCATCCTGCAACTGCTTCAGCTGACGAACCTGGTCGGTCTCCAGCCCCTTGTACTGCTTCTTCCAGCGATACAGAGTCTGTTCCGTGATCCCCACCTGCCGGATCAGCTCCGCCACCGGCACGCCCACTTCCGCTTGCTTCAGCACCGCCACGATTTGCTCCACAGAAAAGCGCTTCCTCTTCACGGCAAACCTCCCCCTTCTCGGGTACTAGATTTTGCCGGAAACTAACCCTCACTGTGTGTCAGAAATCGGGGTGCCGCTCAAACGAAAGGGAACAAGCATGTCTCGGAGCAGGCACACGGAAGCGCAGATGATCGCCGCCTTGAAACAGGTAGAGGCGGGGCGAGCAGTGGAGGATGTGGCACGAGAGGTGGGGGTATCGAAGCACACGATCTACGGCTGGAAGGCGAAGTACGGCGGCATGGATGTGAGCCAGGCGCAGGAAGCGAAGCAGTTGCGTGATGAGAACACGCGACTGCGGAAGCTGGTGGCGGATCTGAGTCTGGACAAAGAAGCGCTGCAGTCGGTGATTCGAAAAAACGGCTGGAGCTCGTAGCGCTGAAGGCCGCTATCGGGCAGATGCGAGCAGAGTATGCCTTCAGTGAGCGGCGAGCTTGCGGTCTGGTGATGCTGGCGGTCTCGACTTATCGCTACGAGACCAAGCGATCGGACGAACCATTGCGCACCAAACTGGTGGCGTTAGCGCGAGAGAAGCCGCGCTTCGGCTATCGGCGATTGCATGTGCTGCTACGACGAAGCGGAGAACGAGTGAACCACAAGAGACTGCATCGGATCTACCGCGAGGCGGGACTGATGATCCGGCGGAAGAAGCGCAAGCATTGTGTGCGAGTCGGGCAACCGTTGCGGACCTGGACAGCAGCGAATCAGGAGTGGGCGCTGGATTTTGCGCACGATGCGGTAGCGTGCGGACGAGCGATCCGGGTGTTGAGCGTGGTGGATGCGTACACCCGGGAGTGTTTGGCCTTGGAAGTGGATACCAGTTTTGCTAGCCGGAGAGTCACGCGAGTGCTGGAGCAGATTGTGGCCGAACGGGGACAACCGCAAGCGATCCGCTGCGACAACGGGCCGGAACTGACGAGCCGGCATTTTCTGGCCTGGTGCGTGGACCGGCAGATCGAGCCGGTGCACATCCAGCCGGGAAAGCCAACCCAGAACGCGCACGTCGAAAGCTTTCACGGACGGCTGCGGGAAGAGTGTTTGGCGGTGAGCTGATTTCAGAATCTATTCGATGCGCGGCAGAAGATTGCAGCGTGGCGGATCGAGTACAACGAACAACGGCCTCACAGCAGCTTGGGCTATTTAACACCGAAGGAATTTGCTACATCGATGAGGGCGGCTGAGGCCGGCTCTGCTTTGCTGGCTCCGCCGTCCTCAGCCGCAAACCCGGAGGCAGAAGCTGTCGTATGATCTCGTGCGCGAAAGAAGGGGGCAGGTCATCACAGCCCATAATTCCGAGTGAGAAAGACTCTTTGTGAGTTTCGTCCAGACTGCTAAAAAGGTTGACTTGACAACACGTGTTACAATTCACGTCTTCCCTGGGACAAGTCACACCCGCTGATTCATTAGGAGCTTTTTAACTGTCCGCCGGAGAGACTTCCGTGCGAATACCTATCGACCAAGATTCGGGTCGTCTGCATTCGCCTATTTTCGGTTCTGAATACGAAAGGATCTCTGCGCCGCTGAGCGGCCGAGCGCTCCGATCTTGTACCGATTCTACTTGTCGTATTTCATGGAGATAGCATGCGAATAGTTGAAAGATTTTTGTTGCTAGTCTGTCTCTTGATAGGTGCGTGCTCAAGTCGACAGGCTCAAGAGAAAGCGGCGGTTCCGAGCGCTTTTCCTATAATGGCCGCCCAGCAACAAACGGTAGTGTTGGATGAAACTGCAATGGATTCAATCCTCGGGGACAGCACAACAGTGCTTCGCACTTCCGATTTTCCTGGAGATGTCGCATGTCCGGCGACTCTCTATCGCTCCAAACTCGGTCAGCCTTTCCCCGCCCCAGCGGTCATCAATTCCCAGGCCGATTTCGACGCAGTCTGCAATATTCCCATTCCGACGGCGGCTGGAAAACCAGACGAGGCAACAACCCCTGGAGTGCGCCGAGCGTATGTCGTCCAGCAAATCAACTTCTGCGGATCAGCCAGCTCCAATATTGTTGGCTGCGCCAATACCCCCGGCACGTGCATGGTCATCGTAAGAATCAGCGCTTCTTTTGAGGGGCAGTTGTGGGCACATGAATATGGTCACACGAAGGGTCTACAGCACCGCAGTGATTCGCAAGCGTTAATGAATCCTACAATTTTGACGACGACAAAAGGTCTTACGAATGATGAGTGCAACATATATCGACAACCATAAACGATTCCTAGGGAGTGACTAATGCACCGCTTTATGATGATTGTGTTCGCGTTTGGATTTGTGGCCTTTGCGAATGCAAGTTTGAGCGCGCAAGCCAGTGACGCCGAAATCATCGCGTTTGTTAAAGCGACGTATTCGCATGGGGTGCCGTATGATGCCGCGCTAGCGCTTGGACCGGCCTCTACGAAGACCTTGTTAAAGTTGTTACAAGACCCAGCATACTGGAACCCCTACCCAACCGGCCAAAACATTGCCGTCGTATTGGGAATATTGGGACAAAAAGCTGCCGTTAAGCCATTGAAGGCTCGCCTTGAGGAAGGCAGCGGTACGTTGTCAGCAGATGCCT
>CAZQOB010000154.1:0-3773 GCA_964594885.1 uncultured Acidobacteriaceae bacterium | reverse complement strand
TCACACATTTGTTTCTCCCTCCTTCAAGAGTTGATACGGGTGTACCGCCACGTCACAGCCTGCCGAGCCCGAGAGGCTGCCACCACTTCTCCAGGGGTTCAAGGCGGTGCCGCCATTGATCACCGACATCAACCTCTCCCTGGACGACCGCTTTCTCTATGTTTCGTGTTGGGGAACGGGAGAATTTCGGCAGTACGATGGCTCTAACCCCTTCAACGCCAAGCTCACGGGATCGGTTCACATGGGAGGGATTGTGCGACGACCAGCTCACCCGAAGCAGCCCAAGGCGCCCCTCAACGGCGGACCGCAAATGGTGGAGGTGAGCCGTGACGGCCAGCGCGTCTACTTCACGAACTCACTGTATTCGCCCTGGGACGAGCAGTTTTACCCGGATGGCGTTCGAAGCTGGATGGTAAAGTTGAACGTTGCGCCGCAGGGAGGATTGGAGGTTGACTCGGACTTCTTTGTGGAGTTTGGCGATCTTCGCGGTCACCAAATCCGGTTGGACGGCGGGGACGCTTCGTCGGACTCTTACTGCTACTCGTGAGTGGCACCGGGTCGCTCGGCACGACGGCGCTGTTCGTGATGCTTCTATTTGGCGCCTACCACGGGATCAATCCCGGGATGGGTTGGCTGTTCGCCGTGGCTCTCGGAATTCAGGAGCGCAGCAGCTCTGCGGTCGGCCGCTCTCTCCTGCCCATCGCGCTGGGGCATGGCTTGGCGATCGGGGTGGTGGTCTTGTTCGCCGTTTTCCTCGGGACCGTGATTCCACTCAGCTACCTCAAGGTAACGGTCGCTCTAATTCTGCTTGGGTTCGGAGTATACTGCCTTTTTCGGCAACGTCATCCTCGCGGCGGAGGAATGCGGGTTGGCTTCCGCGATCTCGCTAGTTGGTCATTCTTCATGGCGTCCGCACACGGTGCCGGCTTCATGCTGTTGCCAGTGCTGCTCGGCTCTTCCGCAGAAGCCGCGCACAGCGCCCATGCAGGAAGTGGGGTGGGGCTACATTCTCTGATGACCCCGATGGCTGGGCTAATAGCAACCGCCGTCCATACGATGGGGTATCTGGCCGTCACCGGCCTCGTTGCCTGGGTGGTCTACAGCAAGCTGGGTTTGGCACTACTTCGAAAGGCCTGGATCAATCTGCATCTGATTTGGGCTGTAGCCCTAATCATGAGTGCAGCGTTCACGCTACTAATCTGAGGCAAATCGGGCCTGCGACAGGAAGCTGCGGCAGCCTGCCGATTCTGCGGAACGCCCCCGGACCGCCGTGTATCAAAACGGTTTCTTTTCGACCGGCTGCGGAGTTGCGCCAAGAGGACGAGGTCCGTGCCGATGAGTACCACTTTGCTTTAGGTCGTGGCCGGCTTGAAGGGCCAGGATGCGGCAGGCAGGGAGCGCGCTACTGTCTGCATAGATGTCAGATTTAGCGACCACCGACTGCAAACCGCAGTTCCGATTCGGCCACCTTAACGTCGTACAGACCTGTCGCCTCGCCCGCCACTGCGTCGGCGAGGCTGGCTTGTGCTTGATTCAGCTCGATCGCGGTGCCCAGCCGTTCGCGATACCTTTCTGAAGCTAGGCGCAATGCTTGGCGCGACGCCTCCGCCTGCTGGCGCAGCATCGGAATAGACTCCAGCGCGTTCTGGAGCTTGACGTACGCGTTGCGGACCTCGAGGGCGACCTGCTGCCGGGTATCTTCCTGCCGGCTTTCGGCGATCTGCAATCGTGCCTGGGCCTCATCAATCTGTCCTTCGAGCTTGCCTCCGCTAAACAGGGGAAGAATAAGCCCCGCTCCCCCAGAAAGCAACTGCTGCGCCAGAACATCCCGGAAACGAGCGTAGCCTCCGCTGAAAGCAAAAGCCAGCAATGGCCGTTTTTGGCTCCGGGCGAACTCCACGGCTTCATCGGCCATTCTGAGCTCGGCTTGCGCAGCCAGCAGTTCTGGACGCGTCCGGTGCGCCTCCTCGATCAGAGAGGGCAATGGTTCAGTTTGCGGCAATGTCAGATCGGGAAGCTCAAGCTCGTAGCGCGCGTCCTGTGATCCGCCAATTGCCCGACCCAGTTCTGCAATTGAGGTGCGAACGTTGTTTTCCGCTTTAAGCAACTCCAGCCATGCGCGGGCAAGGCCCGCGCGTGCGAGTTCGACATCCACGCGAGAGCGGATCTGCCCCTCGTAGAATGCCTGGGCTTGGCGCATGACGGATTCGTGGCTGCGCACGACGTCTGCAGCAACTTCTTGAAGACGCTGAGCGCGCAGCAAGTCGTAATAAGCTCGCTCCGTTTTACGGATGACGAAGGCTTCAGTTTCATGTAGTTCCGCCTCAGCCACCTCCCTGCGCCGGCGCTCGAATGCCACGCGGTGTTCTCTACGTCCGAAATCTAGCGCGTTCTGATAAATGTTCAGCGAGTCCGCGAAATTCCGGTAGAACGGTGAATTCGGCAGGCCCACCAGGCCGAGCGCATTCGTAGCGCCAGAGAGGCCGGCTTTAGCGATTCCGTTGAAACCAAGTTGTGGGAAATAGTCGGCCCGGGCTTCCTTAATGCGAGCGTCTGCTTCCTCGAGCGCCTGCCGGGCTGCCTTCACTGCGGGGTTTTGTCGCAGTGCCGTCTCGACAGCTTCCTTCAAGTTCAAATGGACCGTCTCCTGACCGAAGGCGGACGCCGCGAAAATCACGAGTCCAGGAAGTCTCATGGCTTGACACTCACAGCTTCGCCGTCTCTCAGGGCGCCGGCGGCGGCGATCACCACCTGCTCGCCACCTCGCAAGCCATCCACAATCTGTACGAACTCCGGGGTTTCTATACCCGTCTTGACCTTGGCCAACCTTGTCCTGCCTCCTTCCACAACAAAAACTGCGCGCTCGGACCCCTCGACGTGCAATGCGGCTACCGGCACGCTGACGGCGTTGGCCATCGTCGTGAGAACCAAAGAAACCTGGGCGGTCATTCCGGGCCGCAGTCGTTCGCCTGGATTGGGCAAGTCAATTTCGACCCGCATGGTGCGGCTCGCCGGACTGAGAACTCCTCCAGAACGGCTTACACTGGCGGCGAACCGCTGACCCGGAATGCTGGCCACTTCGAGGGTAGCCGCTGTGCCTAGTCGCACGAAGGCCGAGCTGGGCTCGGGAACGTCGACGATCACGCGCAGCCGGTCGAGCCGTGCGATTGAAATCACCGGCGCCGCCTGTGTGCGCGAGCTGGACGCCATCTGAATCAGCGCGCCGGGGTCGACAAAGCGCTCGGAAACTACGCCTGTCATGGGCGCCTCGATTCTCGCGTACTGGATCATGGTCTGAAGCGTTGCCAACTCCGCTCTGGCGCCAGCCAGAGCGGCCTCCGCGACCTTCACCTGAGTCTCGCCGCTTTTCCGTTTGGCCCGCGCCACGCTGTCGTTCGCACGCGCCTGATCCACCTCCTGTTGAGGCAACACATCCGCATCGCGGTCATGAATGCCCTTCAAGCGGCTGTAATTGATGTCTGCGAACTCCATTTCGGCCCGGCTTTGTTCGAGACCCGCATTGGCCTGATCCACAGCGGCTTCGCTCTTGAGCACCGCCGCCTGTTTTTCGGCCAGGGATGTATTCAGCTCCGGCACATCGATCTCCGCAAGCAGTTCACCTTTGTGCACATGATCTCCGATGTCGAATTTGATGGAACGCAGGTAACCGGCCACTTTGGCGTAAAGCGTGACCTGCTCGTAGGGTGTGATCGTGCCGGCCAGGTTCAGCCGGTCGATCAGCTCGCGTTGCTCGGCTTTGACCGTGGAGACCA
>CAZQOB010000153.1:0-3790 GCA_964594885.1 uncultured Acidobacteriaceae bacterium | reverse complement strand
CAAACCCCAAATTAATGACGACTCAGCCAACGCGCCCTTTGCAAGAAAACCTCAGTGAATTTGCCACGACGCCCTGCAGTGGCTTATCTCTGTCTCGTTAGCCTCCCATGCGTCGGCCTTCTCTGGTGATTAGCTTCTTAGGCGTCGCAATCACTGCGATTGGGGCCGAGTTCCCAGAGTATCCGCGAGAGGTTCGGCAGTGGCAGGAGGCTAGCCTTCCTCCGAAAGACGATGAATACCGCATGACGGCATGGTTCCAGGCTGCTTCATTCTTCTCCAAGTCCTGGGAATGGCGTGTCTTTGTAGAACATGACCAAGTCTGTGCGCAGCTCTCGTCTGAACCGCAGCCTAGCCACCGCGATTGCCCAAAGTTCTCTCCAAAAGCCGGGCAATTTTCCACCCGACCCACGACGGCGTTTATGCGCGTGACCGACGGTTGGCTTACCGGCTTCAATGACGGCGAGTTTGGAGCAGCGCTTTATTGGTTCAGCCGCGACGGGCAGCAGCATTACAAGATTTCTGACCACCAAGTGGTCGATTTTTTCTCAGGTCTGGATGGCATCTATGCTATCGAAGGCTTGGGGCATATGGGCGATTCCAGCGGGTCCGTTATCCGGATCGCTCCGGCAGAGCCCGGCGGGCGCTGGCAGGCATCGACAGTAGTGAAGTTACCGAGCGACCCGTGCACCGTTTCGACGCGTCGCGATGGAACTATGTTCATCACTTCTCCAGATTGCATCGTTGCGGTCGGTCGCGACCGGAGAGTCACTACCTTGCTGCGAGATCCATGGTGGTATCGTCCGACATCAGCTGTTCTGTCTCCCGACGAGCAGAAACTCTATATCGGTATGGAGTATTTTGTTGGCGAGTTCGACATCCCCTCCAGGACTCTTCGGCTTCTCGTGCCGTCGGACACCTTTCTCGAGCCATTCCGGGTGGCTGAAGAGCGCCTTAAGGACTATGAAGCGACACATAACATGCGTTTTTATCGACGCCCCTCGACAAAATGAGCGATGTACTCGCTCGAACGGAGGCTAACCGAGCGATGGAGCTGACTGCGACCCGGCGTACGACCTCGTTTTCCATCACTTCCACCCTTTCACCCGCCGCCGAGCGCGCTCCTGGTCGCAGCAGCTCATCTTGTTCTCGTTAGGCTTTAAGGCAATCAATTTGAGCGTTTTCTCAAGAATCGGATAGGCTGTGACAGATGAACAAAACAAAATGAAACGGATACTCATTAGTTTAACACTGCTCTGGCTAGTAGGGAGTGGATTCGGCCAGGAGATGAAGATGGTAAAGGTGGACGACCTGGTCTGGACCGAGCATCCGGTGTTCACGGGAGCCCAAACGGTAATCCTAGTCGGGGACCCGACGAAGACTGAAATGATAGTGCAGCGGACAAAATTTCCTCCGCACTATAGAGTACCACCGCACACGCATCCGTATACGGAAGTAGTGACGGTGTTAAGCGGGAATTACTGGAATTCTTTCGGCGAGAGTTTTGATAAAAGTAAAGGAGTAGAGCTACCTCCAGGAAGTGTGTTCGTGCTTCCAGCCGGACACCCACACTATACGTGGACGGAAGATGCAGAGGCTGTTCTGCAGGTAAGTTTCATTGGGCCCGGCGGAGTGACCTTCATTAATCCCGCCGACGATCCTCGGAAGAAGTGAGTGCGACAAAAGGCCTAACCAGGCGATGCAGCGAACGGGTGGCCGCTCCGATATCTAGCTTATGATAGCTACAACCTCTTCTCCGCAGCCACGCGCGCTCTCGCCAGCCGTGGCTGATCTTGAGTCTCGTTAGGCCTATGCGTTCTCTAGTCGTCGCAATCCATTGGAGTTGGAAGATGTTCGACACGCTCCCCCACGCCTTCTTTGACGCAATGACCCTCATGGTGGCTGCTTCGCTGCTGCTGGCCATCGCCGCCGCCGCCCGAACAATTTGGCTGCGTGCCCGCCCGACGGGGGCGACGAAGCCCGGCGTCGGACACTCATCCGTTTCCTCACGCTGGGCTGATTCCCTCTTGCTGCTTGCCGTGGCGATCTCCTGGTACAATCTTGGCGGAGGCTGGGTTTTGCACTTGGTATGCTATCCCATCTATCCGGACATGAGCGAATACGGTCCGCAAGCCTTTCATGCCTACAGTCAGGGCTATCTTTCTCGGTTTCCCACGGCCATCTGGCCGGTTGGATTGATGTGTCTGACTTGGGCAACGCTCCTGTGGGTTCCGTTGCGCAATGTACCGAGGCGACTTGTATGGGTGATTGTCGGTCTTTGCGTCGCGTTTGTGGCAGTCACGCCTCCCGCTGCGATCGCCCAAGGCCACATGTTGAACGAGGGCTTCTCTAAGGACTACTACGCCCGACTCATGCTGTGGAGCAGCTTTCGGACGGCCATTTTCACACTCATCGGAGTGCTAGCGCTGGTGGTGATGCGCCGGCGTTTGATGTCCACCGAATCCCGAAGCGCCTAACCAATCGATGAAGCCAACCCCGCCACTTGTGGTGCGCCTGCTGCGAACTTCACACTTTTGCTTCAAGTGGCGGGGTGGCTTATCTCTTTCTCGTTAGACGGCATGCCGCTCGATCCAGACGTTCCACCTCACAAGACACGAGCGTTTTGGTACCTTGTCGCTTTTGCTGCGGCCATCACGATTGCCTATCCAGTGGTTGTCCACTCGCAAATGTCTTTCGCATTCCAGATTTTTTCGGCCGCGCTGCCATTTCTGGTGATCGTCGGCATCGGTTGGTTTGCAGTGCGGCGTGTGCAACGCGGAGAAGTCCCTCCTAGCACCTTGAAGGTCGTAGTGCTTATTGTGCTCGGCATCGTTGTGTTGATCTTGGATCAGATTTTTAAGAAATATCTGTGGTAAGGTCAGAGTAAACGTCTAACCATGCGCTGGAGCCAACGGCAGGCCGCTGCGCGGCAAGGTCGAAGGATGAATGATGAAGGTTGAAATCAAAACAGATCGCGCCATCGCCTGCCGTGGCTTATCTTTTTCTCGTTAGACCGAATGCGCGCTCGTTGCCATGAGGACGGAACAATTTTCGCCCAGACTGTTAATCACTCGATTGTTATTCGTGACCAGGAGCCGTGTCGTGGCGATGCTTGAAGCAGCGCTCGGCAAAACGCTCGATCGGCTTGCCGAAAAACAAGGTGACCGTTCGGTTTTCTTGTCCTGGTCGCGTATTTGTTGACGCGGCTTCGTGTCGCCGACATCATTGCGAACCCCTTGGGTAATTGGGGCAAGCAAAAAGCATTAAACAATCAACCATAGAAACATACTCATATGAGCAAGCCGTTAATTCTAACCATCGCTATCGCGTTATCCGCCGCCTTCACCGACCTTTGCCGGGCGCAGAGCGACGCGCCTTATACTGAAGGGTCGGTCTGGGCCGTAACCATGGTAAAAGCCAAATACGGAATGGGCGACGAGTACCTAAAGGGTCTGGCTAAGACCTTTAAAGGGACCCTTGATGAAGCGAAGAAACAGAACCTCGTTATGGATTACAAAATCCTGCTCGGCGATTCCGCCGATCCGCATGATTTCGACATCCTGCTGATGGTCGAACAAAAGAACATGGCGTCCTTCGATAACGCACGCGAGAAGTTCGATCCGATCGCCAGGAAAATCGAGGGCACGCCGGATCAACAGGTCGCAACGGCGACCAAGCGTGTCGAGCTGCGCGAAATCCTCGGGACGAAGCTCATGCGCGAGATTACCCTGAAGTAATCTTCTACGTTTTCGCGGCGCGTCCGGGTATTT
Source organism: uncultured Acidobacteriaceae bacterium (assembly GCA_964594885.1). GTDB lineage: Bacteria > Acidobacteriota > Terriglobia > Acidiferrales > UBA7541 > Acidiferrum. The sequence goes on along the minus strand of CAZQOB010000153.1, from coordinate 23 downwards.
TATTTCCGGCGCGCCGCGCTTTC
>CAZQOB010000152.1:0-4070 GCA_964594885.1 uncultured Acidobacteriaceae bacterium | reverse complement strand
CCCCCCACCACGTTGATGGGCGAAAGTGGGGCGGCAATACTGCTGGGCAGCCCGCCGGAAGGTCGAAGAACAAGGGTTGGGAACTGACCTTCGACACTAGGTTCAGTCCCAAGCCCCAAACCGGAACGGCCAGGCCGCCAGACAAGTGAAACTTCTAGCTTCCCCCTTCCTCGACCGCGCAATGGCTGCCTGTTTCATTCCGTCTCGATTGTCGGCATCGGCCTCACTCCGCGTCCTCTGCGCCGATGTGTTCAATATGCCAGATGAAGTCTTCCTTCAAGCCTTCACACTCGTACTCGGTTGTAAGCACGCCATTCTCGAATGTCCTGAACATCGGCTTCGGCTTCCGCTTGATGCGCTCCACTTCCGCACGCATCGCCATGCGTGAGTCGAGCGAGCGTAATGGAAAATCTCCGGCCTTTGGCTTAGGTACGAACACTGTGGCTGCCTTCACCTGTTGCGAGTAAGAGTGCTACTCCCTTTGTGTTTACGCAGGTTCCCTTTCTTCAGCACTGTCTTGCGCTGTTGCGCTTGAAACTCCCACTGTTTGCGTGAACCAGTTGGGGAGTGCGCCATCTCTCGCGTAGGCTTCCTTCTCTTCCAGTGTCATGCGCTCGAACAGCGCATTGAGGTCAATGTGCTCGCTGCGGTCAATCCACTGGCCCTGTGCATTGATCTTGGCGTAGGCTTGGACGGCGGCCACAACCGCTGAGGATGTGACTTCCACTTCACCGGCCTTCTCGATGATCCGCTCTAATGCAGCGCGCACGTTTCGTTTGCGTTTCTCGAACAGGCCAAGTGCGTGGGCGTGACGATAGACGCTTGTGCGGTCTGCCAGACTATATTCCTGTGCAATCAACGCAGGGCTTTTCCAGCGCACAAAGTCCGTCTCGATCTCCGTACATCGTTCGTGCACGCACACTGTGCAATTCCGTCTGTGGCGACCGAGTGAAACTGGCTTGGATGCCTTTGTTTGTAGATTCATGCTGACTCCAATTGACTCCAATTGGAACCAGGCGGAAGCCGCAACGTCATGAGTCGCCGAGAGTTAGAAGTGGGGAGCTTGAGTTCGACTCCCACACGCTTCCGCCAAAGTCTTGATGATTCGACTGCCTTTGTCGGAGTCGAAGCCCAGAAATCACCCTGCAAAACCTCCCATTGTAAGCCAGTTAAACCCGCACGAAGAATCCGCGACTTGCAGGTGCCCAGCTTTCGAGGTTTTTGGAACCCTCGGCTCTAGTACCCAATCTGTCGGTAACGACAATCAGGCGCTACTTTGAGACTGGCGGCATGCCCTTAATTTGAGGCTCTTGCGGCCGCCAAACCGTAGGAAGCGGTTGCGTTTCGATGTATATTGCTGCGGCCGCCGTGGCATTAACGACGACGTTAGCGGTTGAGTTGCGGTTAGACCAAGCCTGGAAAATGCGGGGGTGAGCGGTGCTTGCAATACGCGATCTGACGAAGACTTATTCGGGCGGTGTCAGGGCTCTGCGCGGAGTGACACTGGATATTCCGCCTGGAATGTTCGGACTGCTCGGGCCAAACGGCGCGGGTAAATCCACGCTGATGAAAATTCTGGCGACGCTGCTGGATCCGGACAGTGGGACCGCGACGCTGGACGGGCTGGACCTGATCGCGGAGAAGGACTCGACGCGGCGGATGCTGGGCTATTTGCCGCAAGAGTTTGGCGTGTACCCGAAGATGTCGGCAACCGACTTACTGAATCACCTGGCGGTAATGAAGGGGATCGTGAAAGCAAGCGAGCGCAAGGAAACGGTGGGGGCGCTGCTGCAGCAGACGAATCTGTGGGACGTGCGGAAAAAGGCTTTGGGCGGATTTTCCGGTGGCATGAAGCAACGGTTTGGAATTGCACAGGCACTGCTAGCTAATCCCAAGCTAGTGATCGTGGATGAGCCAACAGCAGGGCTGGATCCGGCGGAGCGCAACCGGTTTTTGAATTTACTGAGTTCCATCGGGCGCAACGTGGTGGTGATTCTGTCCACGCACATTGTGGAAGACGTGCGGGAACTGTGCTCCAAGATGGCGATAATCAGCGACGGGCAACTGCTGCTGGAAGGCGCGCCGGCTTCGACTATTGATTCTCTGAAGGGGCGAATCTGGAGCAAGGTGGTGGCTACGGAAACCGAACGCGAGGCTATCGAGAAAAACTTCAATGTGATTTCGACGCACCTGATCGGCGGATTGCACGAAGTGCGTGTGTATTCGGAAGCGTCGCCGGGTGACGGGTTCGTGCCGGCGGAAGAAGATCTCCAGGATGTTTATTTCTATCATTTGGCCAGCACGAGAAGAATTAGGCAAGAGTCGAGCGAGAGAGGCTGAGTATGTTCTGGCATTTTTTCCTTTTTGAGCTGAAGCTGCGACTGAAAAGCATTTCGACATGCATATTTTTTGTGATGGTAGCGGCGCTTCCGTTTTTCTCGGTGTCGGTGCGCGACTTCGGACCGATTCCGAATGGCAAAGTATTTCTGAACGGGCCGTACGCGTTTCTGCTGATCAGTACGTTCGTCAGCGCTTACGGTGCGATTTTGATGGCCGCAGTGTTTGGTCCGGCGATCCTAAGGGATTTTCAGCAGGACACGTATCAGCTGCTATTCACGAAGCCGGTCTCGAAGATAGCGTATCTCGGCGGACGCTGGGCTGGCTCGCTGGTGACCATGCTGGTGGTCTTCACCGGAACCATTTGCGGGGCGGCGCTGGGCACGCTGATGCCTTGGGCGGACAAAACACGGCTGATGCGCAACGACTTTGCCATGTACTGGCACACGTTTTTCGGACTGACCGCGGTACAGGTGTTTTTCCTAGGCTGCCTGTTCTTTTGTGTAGCGGCACTGACGCGACGAATCGTCGTGGTCTATTTGCAGGGTGTGGCTCTGTTTGCGATTTACCTGATCGGGTACATCAGCGTGGAAGCTGCGAACAAACTAGACCAGAGGGGGGCGGCCCTCGCCGACCCGCTGGGACTGATTTTAGTGCGCAGCCTGACGCGCTATTGGACTGTGGCCGAGCGCAATTCGCTGGTATTGCACTGGACCGGCATTTTTCTCTACAACCGCCTGCTGTGGATTGGCGTCGGCCTGCTTGCGCTGGTTATGGCGTTTGTATTTTTCCCGATGTCGGCTGAAGTGCTAGGTTCGCGCCGCTCCTCGAAGCGAGCACTACAGGCGCGCGAGGAAGAGGAGCTGGCAAGCAGGGGGAAAATCCGCACTTCGACCGACTTGCCCGCCGTGACGCAGTCGTTTGGGACGAGCGCAGTCTGGAACCAGGTGTGGTCGCTGACCAAGCTGCGCTTTTTCAACATCGTTAAGGAAGTTCCTTTCTGGGCTATCGGGCTGATCATGCTGGTGTTCGTGATGGTGGAGGGCCACTTCGCCGGGGAATCTAATGGCGTGATCGTGTGGCCAGTGACTTACTTGATGTTGCAAGCGGTCTCTGGGCAAGCGGGATTGTTCCTGATCATCATCGGCGCGCTATATGCGGGCGAGCTGACTTGGCGCGAGCGCGATGTGCGGTTCGATCAGATCCACGATTCGCTGCCGCTGCGCGATTGGACGGACCTTGTCAGCAAGTTTCTCGGGTTGAGCCTGGTGCTGGCGTTGCTGACCACCATCGTGTTGGTGTGCGGTCTGTTGTCGCAGGTCCTGGGCGGATTCTTCCGGTTTGAGTTGCTGCATTATTTCGTAGAGCTCTATCTAATTTACCTGCCGCAGCTTTTAATGGTGATTCTACTGGCGCTCTTCCTGCAGACCATTTTCAGCAACAAATTTATCGCCCACGGCGTGGTAGTCGGATTTTTCATTCTCATTCCGACGCTCTACAGTTACGGTTTCGAAAACCGCCTCTACATGTACGGCGAAGTCACGCCTTACACCTACTCGGACATGAATGGCTACGGCCACTTCAAGCAGGCCCTGTTCTGGATCACAACCTACTGGCTCATGGTGGGCGGACTTTTGTCGGTATTTTCAATTGCGTTGTCGCGGCGCGGCACGGATTTGTCTGTGAAGGCGCGGCTCAAGCTGGCGAAGCGGCGCATGCCGAAGCTAGTGCCG
>CAZQOB010000151.1:0-4102 GCA_964594885.1 uncultured Acidobacteriaceae bacterium | reverse complement strand
GGAATCGTGATCGGAATCACCCTGGAATGGTGATCGGCTTCACCCGGAATCCACAGTTCACCTGCAAACCCTTCGCCTCGATGGTGTTCCTCTGGCAGTTCTTGACAGCGGCGACTTGATGGACTAGACTAAGCTAACCTAGTCTACTGCGATGGAGTGAGTCGCTATGAAGACCGTCAATATTCACGAAGCGAAAACGCATCTTTCGAGGCTGGTGGAGGAAGCCGCGAGCGGCGATTCCTTCATCATTGCCAAGGCCGGAAAGCCCATGGTCAAAGTGATGGCCCTAGCGGCGCCCGAGCCCAAGAAGATGCGCCGCATGGGATTTATGAAGGGCATTGGCACAGCCATTCCGGACAACTTCAACGAAATGTTCGACAAGGAGATTGCGGAACTCTTCGGGTTCGATGAGGACGAGGCAAAGTGAAGCTCCTGCTCGATACCCATTTGCTTCTTTGGGCTGCCCGGGAACCCGAGCGCCTTCCTGCTATGGCCCGTAAGCTCATCTCAGATCCGCAGAATGAACTCGTCTTCAGTGCGATTAGCATTTGGGAAGCAGGGATTAAGTCTAGCCTCGACCGGCCCGCCTTCCGCACCGACGCTCGCATGTTGCGCCGCGCGCTGCTCGACAACGGTTACGTAGAACTCCGCTTGACCAGCGAGCATGCCGTTTCGATTGATCTACTGCCGCCGATCCACAAAGACCCTTTCGACCGAATTCTCATCGCCCAGGCAGCGGTCGAAGGAATCACCCTACTCACGAACGACCGCAAGCTTGCGGGGTATCCCGGCCCCATACGAAAAGTATGAACAGAGGACAGCGTCGGTTCCTTGGCCGACCGAGTCACCAGCCCGCGCGAGATTGCGCGGAGTGCTGGAAGGGACACCAACCTGCACCAATCAGATTGGGAAGATCACTACTGAGCCGGGACTGCTAGGTTAGTGCTTCGGCTCACGACGAGTGTGGAATCAAACGGAGGCCATGGAGCGGACATCAGATCAGGTGGGCGAGTCCGGACTCTGTTCCCCTCGGGTTCAGGCAAGGCGTCGCTCTGGTCCATTAAAGTGATCTGGGGGCTGCCCGAGCGTTCAATCACAAGATCGAGATCAATCCCTTCCGCGGACAAACCATGGTAGGAGAAAGACCACGACCTGGCGCGCGTGTCGATATCGCGCACTGGAATCCTCTTGCCATTGACCGTGGCGCGCAACACACCCACTTTTTCAACCGCTACCCAAACCACGCGTGCCTGCCGGTGAGAAACGATGTGCAGCAGCAACGACCGGCTTTGGCCCTCTGCGGAATCCTTAAGCACCGACACTTCTGGAGCAGGCAGCTTCACGACGGAGGCTTGCGCTCGTAAGGTGGGGCGGTCGGCGAGAGAACCCAGCCGTCCAAACCTTCCCCGCTCCACGGTTCCCCTGAGGAATTGTGACGTCCAGGCGTCAGGACTCTCATCAAAACTCAACCAATGTGCCTTCCCGTTATCGGCATCGAGCCAGTAACAGACACTGTCGGCGCGCGGGTGCCTGGCGCTATAACCTCCGCCGCGAGCAGCAAGGACGAGCACGATCAAACCAGATAGGCCAGCCACAAGTGGGATCGCCCAGGGGTAACGACTGGTCAGAATATCGAGTCCGGGAGCAACCAACGACACGAACAACCCGAGCGCGATTGTCAAGGCGGCAACAGAGAGACCGTCGATCCTGTCAACATAGACTATCGGCCCCATCAGCAAGACGATGACTGGAACGGACAATAGGAGTCCGCCAATTCTCGCTGTCCGCGTTTCGGGGCGAGTTATAAGCGATGTGGCCAGCGCGATCGTGCTGCACCAGAGAGGCCACATAAATACAAAGCTCGCTTCCGGCACCAAAATACTAGTCGGAATCAGGAACAGCGCGCAAAGCAACAGGCCGCCCGAAGTCAGATGCTCGATGGAGAGCCTTCCCCGGAACCCCACGAAAAGGGCTAGCACGAGTGCGATCACGAGGAGTTTCAGTCCGAAGGCGTAAGTTTCCTGGTTGTAAACGGACAAAAAAATCGCCTTGGTGATTCCGGCTTTGGACATCGTCCAGGAGATAGTGGCACCCACAATCCAGGCCGCGAGAGAGGTCAAAATCCAAAATACAAGCCCCAACGCCGCACCACCGACGTTCAAACGCTTCTTCCGCAGGCCGAGCCCAAACACAGCGATGAGAGCGAGCACGCTGACGACAAGCAGGGGCCGAACCCAGCTAACAGGGTAATAGAGCATGGAGCCAAGAAATTTGAAGTAGATGAGTTCTTTCCTGTTTGTTTCCCCGAGGTTTACATTCCCAAAGTCCCGAGCCAGCGCCAACGCTACAGTGCCCAGGTGCTGCAAACTCCGCAAATTCACGTCCTCCGGAGAGTCTCGCTGCGTGTGATAGAAAGCGTGACAACCTTCGAAACCAACAGCAAATGCAGGAATCCCTGCCTGTTCGGCGGGCCATTGGTCCCCGGGCACCGAACTGCCAACAAAGACGTCAAGAAGAGAGCTCGCGACCACGCTCGGAGCCACTCTGGCTAGCTCGGGAACATACCATCCGTTCGGATGGCTGCCGCCGTGCATCGTGGCCACTCCGCAGGCTCCGCCACTATCGAGGGCCAGCGCCACGCGCGCTTCACGGAACCAGGGATGGTCATCCACAAATGCCTGTGCACCCAGGAGCCCGGCCTCTTCGCCATCCGTGAATACCAGCAAGACGTCGTTTCTGAGCGGTGGTGTCGAGTGCAGTGCTCGCACAATTTCGAGCAGTGCCACAACGCCTGATCCATCATCGGCCGCGCCGGGGCCTGTGGGAACCGAGTCGTAATGCGCCATCAATAAGAGTGCCCCCGTACTGTCCCTTCCGTTTAGCCGTGCCAAGATGTTTTGCGGCCGCCCGGTCCAGTAAGGTGGACCCCAAAATGATTGCAAATCGGTGCCGGTAGCGGTTTGTGTCTCAGGTGTGAGGTTCAACAATCGAAGTTGCTGGAGCACATATTCACGCACTCGCGCATTCTCTGTTGTGCCGATGGGATGAGGGTTCCGGGCGATGACCTTCAAGTGTGTCATGGCGCGCTCCGCCGAAAATTCGCTGGTCGGAGCCGACGCAGACACCACGGCAGGAGGAAGCTGAGACTGTACGGCAGCCCACACCGCAACGATGAACACGGCTACTGTAAGGACTATTTCGGTCGCTCCATGTGAGGCTTGGGGTGCAGAATGCATAAACAGCGATCGTCTCTCCCCTTCTTGAGCCGATATTCTCCATCAAAACGCGTCAGAATGACCAACGCGAACGCCGCCTTCGATCCACGAAGTGTTCGAGTCCTGCCGCTGCGAGTGCTGCTAACAATCCGCCTACCCATTGGGTAGGTCAACCCTCTCCCATTGACTTGCTTACCGTATCCCGAAATCCGCTAGAAACTTTTCGACGTCATTGCGACACGCCTCGGGATCCTGCAACTACATCTGATGTCCGGCATCCGAAAAGACGACTGTCTTGCTCTTAGGGGGCATCCGCGCCAGCTCACGCCCAATCACTCCCAGGAACGGATACGACTTCGCGCCTATGAGAATCAGCACTGGCGCTGAGATTCTTTGAACCTCCTGCCGCGTGATAGCCGGAAACAAATTTCCGGTGGTCATCATCACGTCCCACTCGTGAGCGTTTCTGCAGCGTGTGGTCACGCGAGGATTGCGGCATCTTATCCCAGGCGCGAGGATCGGGTGTCACTCTTGCCGCTGAGAATTCGCGCACGAACCGGGATCATCGGGGTTATATTTGCCCCTTTTGCCCAAATGGTGTCAAATCTCGGTGGCGGGTCAGTTTCCGAGTAGCCGTCGACACGGCGATAATCGGTTTGCCCGCCAAATCCGGACGCAGAAATACCATTCAGGCTCGCCCGCTCTGCCTGGCCTCACCCTTAGAGCTTTGCCGAGCCCGACCCCAAAGCTTGCCCAGCAGTTAGTTCGGACACTATCATCTGCCTGCTTTGGTAGCGAGGGCCTTTGATTGACGACAGAAGATTCCCTTTCGGAACACGGTCCTTTTCCTGGCTTGTATGTCGGCCAGAACATGGGTTGGGTTGTGT
>CAZQOB010000150.1:0-4382 GCA_964594885.1 uncultured Acidobacteriaceae bacterium | reverse complement strand
CCGGGTGCACTGTCAGGCTTGCGAGGATCTCCTGCGGGATGTCCGGCAGGTCCTTTTCATTATCCTTCGGAATCAGGATGGTGCGCAAGCCCATTCGGTGGGCAGCCAGAAGTTTTTCCTTCACGCCGCCGATTGGCAACACTTTGCCGCGAAGCGTGATTTCGCCGGTCATGGCCACGTCGCACCGCACTGGAATACGGGTCAGCGCGCTGACGATAGACGTGCAGATGGTGATGCCCGCTGAGGGACCGTCCTTCGGAATCGCGCCCTCCGGCACGTGCAAGTGAATATCGAGGTTGCGGTAGAAGTCTTTCGGCAGCCCCAGCGTAGCGGACCGCGAGCGAATGTAGCTCATCGCCGCTTGGGCTGATTCCTGCATCACATCGCCGAGTTTGCCGGTGAGCGTCAGCCGGCCCTTGCCTTCCATCAGCGTCGCTTCGGTGGCCAACACCGTGCCGCCGACCTCGGTCCAGGCCAAACCCGTGGTAAGGCCAATTTCGTTGTGCTTTTCCAGCCAGATTTCGCGGTACTTCAGAATGCCCAGGTACTCGCCGGCGTTCGCCGCGGTGACTTCGACCTTAACGCCCTCGCCATCGGTAACAACCTTGCGCGCAACTTTGCGCGCCACGTTTTGAATCTCGCGCTCCAGATTGCGCACGCCTGATTCGTGCGTGTAGTGCCGGATGATGTGCAACAGGCCTTCGTCCTGAAAGGAAAGGTTCTCTTCGGTCAAGCCCGTCGCCTCGCGCGCCCGCTTTACTAGGAATCTCTTCGCGATCTCCATCTTTTCGCGTTCGGTGTAGCCCGCCAACCGCAGGATTTCCATGCGGTCCTGCAGCGGCTGGGGGATCGTGTGCAGCACGTTCGCCGTGCACACAAACATGACTTTGGAAAGATCGTATTCCACGTCCAGGTAATGGTCGGTGAAGGCGTGGTTCAATTCCGGATCGAGCACTTCCATCAGCGCCGCTGAGGGGTCGCCCCGGAAGTCGGTGGACATCTTGTCCACTTCATCCAGCACAAAGATCGGATTCACCGTGCCGGCCTTCTTCATCATCTGGATGATTTGGCCGGGAAGTGCGCCGATGTAAGTGCGCCGGTGCCCGCGGATCTCCGCCTCGTCGCGAACGCCACCCAGGGACACACGCACAAACTTGCGGCCAGTCGCATGGCCAATAGACATCGCCAGCGAAGTCTTTCCCACGCCCGGCGGTCCGACAAAGCACAGAATCGACCCCTTGGGATTCTTGACCAGTTGCCGCACCGCAAGGAACTCCAGTATACGGTCCTTGATCTTTTCCAGGCCGTAATGTTCCTTGTTCAAAATCTCTTCCGCCGCCTTGATGTCGCGAATCTCTTTGGACCGTTTCTTCCATGGCACGGCGATCAGCCAGTCCAGATAGTTGCGGCTCACCGTTGATTCCGCGGACATCGGCGGCATCAGCTCCAGCCGTTTCAGCTCGGTCAGCGCTTTCTCCTGGACGTCCGCCGGCATGCCCGCGGTCTCAATCTTCTTCTTCAGTTCGTCAAGCTCGCTTTTTTCGCCGCGCCCCAGCTCTTTCTGAATCGCCTTGAGCTTTTCGTTCAGGTAATACTCTTTTTGCGCGCGTTCCATCTGGCGCTTTACGCGGGTATTGATGTTGCGATCGACATTCAACTTTTCCAGCTCGATTTCGAGAATATCGGAAATCCGGGTGAGCCGTTCGACCGGGTCGACGGTTTCCAGCAAATCCTGCTTTTCATCCACGGGGAGCTGCAGGTTCGCCGCGATGGTGTCGGAAAGCCGCGCCGGATCATCCACCCGCGCCGCCGCAATCATCGTGTCGTAGTTCAGGCTCTGGGACAGCTTGATGAACTGCTCGTACAGGCCGGTAACCTTTTGCACGATCTGATCAACTGCGGGCGAAGGCTCGACTTTCGCGCCCAGCAACCGCACGTTAGCGCGGAAGAATCCTTCTTCACCGGAAATCGAAAGTGCTCGCGCGCGCTCAACACCCTCGACCAGCACTTTGATATTGCCGTCGGGTAGTTTTACGCTCTGCACGATATTCGCCAGCGTGCCGACTGCGTAGATCTCTTCCGGCTTAGGGTCGTCCACCGAAGCATCATGCTGGGTGGAAAGGAAGATCTTCTTGTCGCCCGCCAGCGCTTCTTCCAGCGCACGTACGCTGGCTTCGCGTCCGACGATGAAGGGTGTCATCTGCTGCGGGAAGATCACCATGTCCCGCACCGGCATCATCGGTACGCGCTTCATTTCCTGTTTTTCGCGACTAAACATTCAGGCCCCTGAACCTTCCCCTGAAACCAGCTTCAGGCTGGCTGAAAAGACCCTAATTCTAAGATCGGATGCGCCGCCGGCCTTCTGAGGTGCGCGCTCGTGCGCGAGGATTATCCCGCCTTTTCCAGCAGACTCCAGTTAATTTCATGACCGCGAACCATGTCGGCGGTCACCACAAAGTCGCGGATCTTCCGCTGCATCGGCAGGTGGTACATCAACTCCAGCATGAGGTCTTCCAGAATCATTCGCAAGCCCCGCGCGCCGACCTTGCGCTGAAGTGCTAACTCCGCCACCGTCTCCAGCGCGTCGTCCGTAAACCGCAGGCGGACGTTCTCAAACTCAAACAGCCTCTGGTATTGCTTCAGCAGCGCGTTCTTGGGTTCGGTTAAAATCGTCATCAGCGCGGCCTTGTCCAGGTCGTTCATCACGCCGGCAACCGGCAAGCGTCCGACAAACTCCGGAATCAGGCCGTAGCGGATCAGGTCGCCGGGCTGCACTTGTTCCAGCAGTTCCGTATTGCGGCGCTGTATCGTTGCGGGAGCCGTATCCGTGTGGAACCCCAATGAACGGGTTCCCGCGCGCTTCTCGATAATCTTTTCCAGGCCTACGAACGCTCCACCGCAAATAAACAAAATGTTCGTCGTATCGACCGGCGTGAATTCCTGGTGTGGATGCTTGCGCCCGCCTTGCGGCGGGACATTGGCTACTGTGCCTTCCAGAATCTTCAGCAGCGCCTGCTGCACGCCTTCGCCGCTCACATCGCGGGTGATTGACGGGTTCTCATCCTTCTTCGCGATTTTATCGATCTCGTCGATATAGATGATGCCTTGCTGGGCCTTCTGCACGTCGCCGTCGGCCGCCTGCAACAGCTTTAAGATAATGTTCTCGACGTCCTCGCCAACGTAGCCCGCTTCGGTCAGCGTGGTCGCATCCACGATCGCGAACGGCACTTCCAGCATTCGCGACAACGTTTGCGCCAGCAGCGTCTTGCCCGTTCCGGTCGGTCCGATCAGCAAAATGTTGGACTTGGCCAGTTCCACGTCGCCGGGCTGCTTGTTCAGGAAAATCCGCTTGTAGTGGTTATAAACCGCGACCGCCAGTTTCTTCTTCGTTCGATCCTGTCCGATCACATAGCCGTCGAGGAACTGCTTGATTTCGGGAGGGCGGGGAAGCCGTTTTGCCGGAGCGGCAGCCTGTTCGCGCTTTTCGTCTTCCAGAATCGTTTCGCAGACGCTCACACACTCGTTACAGATATACGCCCGCGGATAATCGGACGGCGAACTGATCAGTTTCTCCACCTGCTCCTGGGTCTTATGGCAGAAGGAACACCTGAGCGGCTCATCCGGATTGAACTTTTGTTTCACGGGTGCGAGGGCCTCCGCTCCGCCGGGCTCGAGGTGGAGCTCTTAAGCATCATTCTAGGCCGAATTTGCCTCCACGCCAAAAAGATTATCCGTGGTCACTACTAACTTTTTGGAACGCATCGCCGCCTTAGCGGTGCTTGAAAATAATCTCGTCAATCATCCCGTACTCCTTGGCTTGTTCGGGATTCATGATGTAGTCGCGCTCGACGTCCTTCTCAATCCGGTCGATCGGCTGTCCGCTGTGCTTTGCCAGAATCTGGTTGATGGTCGTCCGCATGCGCAAAATCTCTTTCGCGTGCAGATCAATATCGGTCGCCTGACCGCCGAGTCCGGACATCCACGGCTGGTGAATCAGAACCCGCGCATTGGGCAGCGCAAAACGTTTCTTTGGCGCGCCGCCCGCCAGCAGCACCGCCGCAATCGAGGCCGCCTGCCCTACACACGTAGTCACCACGTCCGGCTTCACAAACTGCATGGTGTCGTAAATCGCAAAGCCCGCGGTAATCGAGCCGCCTGGCGAGTTGATATACAGCTGAATGTCTTTTTCCGGATCTTCCGCCTGCAGGAAAAGCATCTGCGCCGTGGCCAGGTTCGCGACATGATCATCAATCGGCGTGCCAATGAAGATGATGTGCTCTTTCAGCAGCCGGGAGTAGATGTCATAGGCGCGCTCGCCGCGGCTGGTCTGCTCCACCACCATCGGTACAAGCGTTGTACCGCGATACTCGGGCTCTTCGTGT
>CAZQOB010000149.1:0-4492 GCA_964594885.1 uncultured Acidobacteriaceae bacterium | reverse complement strand
TGCCCGGTTGCCAGCCTGACGATTGCGGCGCTCGTAGCCGAAGGTCGGCATCCTGTGCCAGGCTGAGGGCTCGCTCGCGCGCCCGCTCCGACAGGTCCCCTTCGGCAAGCGCTTGTAGCCGCCAGGCAATCCGCCGGATCAGGAACTGCTTGTGATTGGATCGGGAGGGTTCCCCAAAGACTTCCAGGTACCGATTTTGCAATTCGGCGACGGTTTTGTGCCGCAAATCGTCGATTTCCGACGAAATCGCTAACATTTCAGATTCGCTTTTGAAGGCCATGAACTCTCCATTTGTCTCAGCGGCCCGCCCGCCGAAGCCCTTTAAACACAGGCTCTCGGCTGGACCAGGGCCGTTCCCATGGACGCTCTTGGGGGAGAAAAAGGCAAGTTCAGAAATGAAAGACTTTTTGGGGTGAGAAGCGACTGAAAGCACTAGGGCGGAGTGGTTCTGCGCGACGCTAAACCTAAATTATTCAAAGGGATGCCGCCAGACCGGCAGCCAAATTTACGTCGTTCCGAGGTCGTTTTCAACCTCGAAAAACCTTTCAAAAGCTTTCAATTCCTTTCAATTTCTCTCCATCCTATTCTCCCCGTTCAAGATAGTTTCCGCCCGGGGACCCGGACAAATCGGGCCACCCTGCCGTTAACGCAGATTTCACACCCTACTTCGTGGCTCGCGATCTCCCCGAACTCAGAGACACTCTCGGCACATCAGGCAAAAGCCTATTACGAGCTAACAGAGAATGAACAAGGTGATTACGACGACAAGGAGACTTATGAGATCGATTGTGGACCTCGTAAACTTGGATCCGGTTGATAACAGTGGAGTGTTGCGCCTCTTACGTCGATTCCCACCCGCCCTCCGGCTAAGATCCCGTGTAGTGGTTCAGTTTGAAAATTTAATTAAGCCGGTTCGTACTCAGTTTGCATGCCCGCGTTCGCTGCACGCTTGATTCGGCCAGCTATCAGAAGCTCTTCTACGATGGAAAAGTTTACATTTACTTCTGCTGGCAAGGCGGTAGGCGCAGCAGAGTAGTACTCGCGAAGCACTGCGAATCTGTAGGGACACTCAACGCGAGGGATTTTCGGCGGCTGGCGAAGCTCTCAATTCGGTGTTGCGGACGCCTCACGCGGCAGCGGACATACTTGCGCTCCACGGCGCATCGCTGCGATTGTGCCGGGTCGCGTGTACGTGTTGACCGGCTTCGAGTTCACCGAGTACTATTTCGTCGTATCGGAGGATGGGCGAGAACTGATCGGCATCGACGCCGGTACACGGCCGGATTCCAGAACCATGTAGAGGCGGTGAATTGGTACCGCAAGGCCGCTGAGCAGGGGGGACTACGGCTTCCTTCCTGGCGGGTCTGATGCACAAAACGTCGTAAAAGTCGAAGTCGCGCGTTCGATGGTCCATGACGCATTCATGCGGAAACAGGTTGCTGGCACCGATGCTGAGAAACGAGGTTGGCTGACCTACCGAAGCTTTGGACGCATTGCTACACCCGCGATTCCAACCAGCGCCAGCGCAGCAAGCAACATCAGTTCAGGAGCATAGTGCGTCACGCAGGACAAAAGATTCGCATCTACCGGACAGCCGGAAATCAAACCGTCGGTTCCTTGGGCCGTTCCAGCGATTGTAGTCCGTGTGGAGTTATGCTCAAGCTTCCTTTGGTTAGCTGACCTGCCCCGAACTGAGATGAAAGACACATTTCCAAAACAGCCGAGAGGTGCCTGTAAAACAGGAAAATAACAGAACGGTTTTGTTGCAGCCGTTGAACTTAGGCGTAAAAGCGTGGTCTGAAAACAGGAGAAGATCAGGTTTTCATTATCAAGGCTAAGGTAGCCAAGCCTGCTCAGACCCCGATGCTTGCTGTTCGAGCTCTAATCTTCGCCTGTTTACAGGACATCATTTCCAATCTAAGTGCAAGTGCTGCAACAAAGACCTTCTGTTATTCCCCTGTTTTACAGGCGAGTGGGTGCTGGGAGCGATCGGTGTCAGCGGCGGGTCGGGCGAGCAGGACCATGCAGTAGCCGAGGCGGGTGCAGCAGTAGTTCCATAACCTCGGTCCGCCGAGATTCCTGTAGATTTCGGGCTTCAGGAGTTATGACAAAACCGCGGCTCACGTGCCCCCGCACTTCGAAGCTATCTGACGCAGCCACGGATATATCTCCAGTTCATGAGTGCGCGGCACTCCACCACAACACTGGCTCTATTTGCACCCGACTGTCGTCCCGTTGCAAGTAAAAGCAATTGGACATTTCGAAGGGAACGGGGCACGAAATTGCGCGCAGCACGATCGCCGAGATTCTGGAACGGCACGGGATCGAGCCGGCACCGGAGCGCAGTCGGAAGACGACCTGGAAGGAGTTTCTGAGCCGGCATTGGGAACTGGCTGTGGCCGCGGATTTCTTCACCGTGGAAGTGTGGACCCGGCGGGGGCTCCAGCGGTTCATCGTACTGTTCTTCATCGAGTTGTCGACGCGCAAGGTAGAGATCGCGGGCATCGCGGCTGCCGCAAACAGGCTGTGGAAGCGTTCAATCATCCCACAGTCAACCTTCCGGCTAACTGCAAGTACTGCAACAAAAACACTCTGTTAGTTCTCTGAAAACGAAATGGGCGAACTTCACCAGCGGACCAAAGCTGACGTCCACCGGCGCCTTGAGATTCTGTGAGGCGTCATCCGTGAACCTGGCTCCCTGCGAGAAGCTCGGTGATCTTGCCTGTTGCGATTTTGCCTTGACACCGGACGAGACCGCGCATAGAATCGCGTAGATTCTTGTACGCCCGTGTGCCGCTCAATGCGGGCTCACACCCTCAATGCTGCGACATCCCGCGGCAAGAACCGGGAAAAAGGGGGTGACCGATGAAAACCAAGCGAAGTGCAATCGCTCTTCTGTCAGTGGCCTATCTGGCACTGGCAACTCTTTTCACGGGGATTTCGACCGCACAGGAGCTTCGCGGCAGGGTGCAAGGCGCGATTACGGACCCCAGCGAGGCAGTGGTGGTTGGTGCCAAGGTCACATTACGAAATGTGAACACCGCGATCGAGACCAGTAAGGAAACTAACCAAGCAGGTCAATACTTGTTTGATTTCGTCAGTCCAGGTACCTACAGCCTCTCAGTGGAAATGGAGGGATTTGGCAGGTTTGTGCAGGAAAACATCTTGGTGGAGACCCGCGGGGATGTGACGGTCAATGTGTCCCTGAAGGTCGGAACTGTGGCGGAAACTGTAAGGGTTGTCGAAGCGCCCGTCTCCGTGCAGTTCAACAACAGCACGATGCAGTTGACGATTGACACCAAGATGGCCAATGATCTGCCGATCATCACCCGCAACCCGTTTCTCTTGGCCAGTCTGGACCCGGCAGTCGTTGTCCGCTCCGACACCGAGCAGGCCGCCTACCACTTGTGGGCGCCCAGCCAGTTGGATGTGGGAGGCAACACTTCCACCAAGAACGATCTATTGGTGGACGGCGTGCCCAATTTAGTGGCCAACAAGTCGTCCTATGTTCCTCCAATGGACGCGGTGTCCGAACTGAACGTGCAGCAGAACAGTGTGGACGCGGAGTTCGGACACAGCGCGGGCGGCATCATCAGCTTGCAGATGAAGTCGGGAACCAACGAAATTCACGGTACCGCTTACTATTTGGGCCGCAATCCGGCGCTGAATGCGGTAGCCAACTCCATCGATCACACGCCGAACCTGGTGCGGAATCACATCTTCGGCGCCACCGTGGGGGGCCCTATCAAGAAGAACAGGATTTTCAACTTTACCGCTTACGAGCGCTGGAAGAACAAAGAGCCAAATACCGATACGTATACCTTGCCGACGGATCTGGAACGCCAGGGCGACTTCTCCAAGTCTTTAAATATCGATGGTGGCCTTCGCCAGATCTACGATCCCTGGAGCACAAAGTTCGATCCTACCACGGACACAGCGACCCGGACCCCATTCCCCAACAACACCATTCCATCCTCGCGCCTGGACCCCACCGCAGTTCGCTTCATGAAGGACGTTTGGAAGCCGAACAATCCGGGTGATGATATCACTGCCGTGAACAATTACAGATACACCCAACCGTTGGTGATCACATTTTGGAATGTCACCAGCCGGACCGATGTGAATATCAGTGACAAGTGGAAGACGTTCTTCCGGTACAGCCAATTTCGCACCAACCTGCAACAGAATAACGTCACCCACTCGCCGGCGCAACCGCTGAATGGTTTCGTGAGTCACTCCTTCCATATCTCCGGTGACGCAGTGTGGACCATCAATCCCCGAACGGTCTTCAACGTCCGCGGCGCTTACGTTTCCATTCATGATTCCTTTGATTCCCCGCTCAAGCTGAAGGAGAGTGACCTGGCCCAGTTTTGGCCCAACAACCCTTGGTACACATCCTACCTGAAGGAACTCCCGGCCATTTACTATCCTGCGCTGGGGGAAAATGGGGCCGGAGGCACCAGCCAGTTTGGAATATGCTGTTTCTGGTTTC
>CAZQOB010000148.1:0-4589 GCA_964594885.1 uncultured Acidobacteriaceae bacterium | reverse complement strand
TAGCCGAGGCGAAATCCATATGGATGCGTTTTCTGTCCCATCGTTAACCCTTCTTGCCCTTCTTCGCGGCCTGCTGTTTTCCGGTCAAAGCCTTGCGAACCCGCCGCGCGGTGCCGCGAACGCCCTTGTTGGCTTCCGCCTCGGCCACGTTGGTGGCATGGCGCTCCGCTGCTGCCACGTGATGCTCGGCCACTGCCACGGTGATGTGTGCGGTGCGTTTCTGGTACCGGAATGCCCGACCCATCGGCGCGGGACGCAGCCGCTTCCAGCGCGCACCTTCATTCACAAAGCACTTCGAAACAAACAGCTGATCCACATCGAGCGGAGCACCGGCATCGTCGGCTTTGCGCTCGGCATTGGCCACCGCGCTGCGCAGCAGCTTTTCAATGGGCTTGGCCGCGCGCTTTGGCGTGTAGCGCAGCGTCTGCAGCGCGTCCTGCACCCGCTGCCCGCGGATCAAGTCAATTACCAGTCGCGCCTTCTGCGGCGACATGCGGATGTGGCGCCCGAGTGCGTGCGCTTCGATTTGCGGAGTTAGTGTCTGAACGTCAGCCATCGCTTATGCCTTCGGCGCCGGAGCTGCCGCCGGTGCGCCGCCTCCCGCTGCCGGGGCCGCAGCCGCCGCCTTCTCCAAAGCCGCCTTCACCGCGTGGCCCTTGAAGGTGCGCGTTGGCGCGAATTCGCCCAGCTTGTGTCCAATCATCTGTTCGGTAACATAGACCGGAATAAACTTCTTGCCGTTGTGCACGGCGATGGTGTGGCCGATAAAGTCCGGCACAATCGTCGAGCGCCGCGACCAGGTCTTCACCACTTTCTTTTCGTTGCGCGTGTTCAGTCCTTCGACCTTTTCGCGCAGGTGCCCGTCCACGAACGGGCCCTTCTTCAGTGAGCGTGCCATCTCTCTCCTATTCCTCGACGCGGCGCAAACGGCCCCACTGGGCGTGCCGCATCTTCTTAAATCCGCGCACCGGACCCGGAACACGATGCGATTTCGGGCAGAACGGGCAGATAAACCGCGTGCCCAGCGCATTCGGCGTGCGATCCACGATCACCGACCATCCCGCCTTGCACAGCTTGTACAGCACCGGCTCCAGCGGAACCGCCTGCTTCTTCACCACCACCGCCACCTTCGCGGCGGTCTTGGCTGCCGGCCGGTGAGCTGCTCGCTTGGCTGCACGCTTGCTCGACCGCTTCGCGCCGCCCCTGACCGCTGACCGGCGTCCTGCTGTACGGCTTGTCCGTGTCCCTCGCATCGCTTCTGCTCGTCATCCGCGAGTTTGCTTTCCCCGCGAATGCTCTCCCTCAGTCCTCGAAAACCCTTTACCCAACTTCCTTGAGCCCGCTACTTCCGCCGTTCGACAATGTGCTTGTCGGTACGCTTGTTGTGCCGGGTCTTTTTTCCCAACGTCGGGAAGGCCCACGGCGTCATCGGGTGATTGCCCTTGACGCGGCCCTCACCGCCGCCGTGCGGGTGATCGACCGGGTTCATGGCCACACCGCGAACCGTCGGGCGCACTCCCTTCCAGCGAGTGCGTCCGGCCTTGCCGTAGGTTTCGTTTTCGTGATCCAGATTGCCAACCTGTCCGACAGTGGCCATGCAATCGACCGCGAACTTGCGAACTTCGCCGGAAGGCAGCTTGATCAACGCGATTTCGCCTTCCTTGCTCAGAAGCTGCGCGGATGCGCCTGCGGTGCGCACCAGCTGGCCGCCGCGACCCGGGTACAGCTCGATGTTGTGCACCATGGTGCCCGGAGGAATGTGCCGGAACTTCAGCGCATTGCCGGGCAGAATGTCAGCATTCTCGCCGGTGCTTACCGTTGCGCCGACTTCCAGCCCCACCGGATGCAAGATGTAGCGCTTGTCGCCATCGGCATAGTGCAGCAGCGCGATATTGGCGCTGCGGTTCGGGTCGTACTCAATCGCTTCGACCTTGGCCGGAACTCCCGCTTTGTCCCGGCGGAAATCGATTTTGCGGTACTGCTTCTTGGCGCCGCCGCCGCGGTGCCAGACCACCACTTCACCGTGATTGTTACGCCCGCCGGAACGCTTTTTCGGCTCCAGCAGGCCTTTCTCCGGAGTGTCCTTGGTGATGTGGCTCTTGTCGAGAACGGTCATAAACCGCCGCGACGCCGTATATGGATTAAAGCTCTTCAGTCCCATCTCTGCCTCTTGCTGCTCAATCTCTCTGCGGCTTGCACCATCCGCGCCTTGCTGCTTTCTGTTCTGCCCCGACTTCCAGACTGTCCGCGACTTCAGGTTCTCTGCTATAAATTCTCGGCAAACTCGATCATCTTCTCGCCCGCCGCCAGCTTCACGTAGGCTTTTTTCCAGTCGCGGCGGTAGCCTTCGTTCTGCCCGCGCCGGCGCATCTTGCCCGTAAAATTTGCGGTGCGCACGTCGGAAACCTTCACCTTAAAAATCTGCTGAACCGCTTCCTTGATTTGGGTCTTGGTGGCTTTCGAAGAAACTTCAAACACCACCGTGCCCTGAACTTCCTTCACCCCCAAACCCTTTTCGGTGATGATGGGGCGGCGAATAATCTGATAGTGAGGGGTTGACATCGCTTATCCTTTCCCCTTCTTGGCTGCCGGCTTGGCCCCTTTGGCCCCTTTGGCCTTGTCGGCCGCGGGTTTCTTGGCGGCTTCCTTCTTGACCGGAGCCGCGGCAATCGCTTCCACGTCCGGAACTTCCACCGGCTTTTTCTCCGGATCGAGCGAGCGCACCAGGCGGGCCACGGCATCTTTCGAAAGCAGCACCCGGTCGTGTTTCAGCACGTCATACGCCTGCAGCGCGTTGGGAGCCGCAAGCTTCACGTTCTCCAGATTGCGGCTGGCCAGTTCCAGGTTGCGGTTTTCGCCGTGCGAAACGAGCAAGGCCGACTTGCTGAAGCTCAGCTTTTCCAGCGTCGAAGCCAGCGCCTGGGTCTTGTGCGAGTCGAGCTGCCAGCCGTCCACTACGGTCAGCTTCTGGTCCGCCAGTTTCGCGGAAAGCGCTGAGCGCAGAGCGCCGAGTAGCATTTTCTTCGGCAGCGCGTATTCATACCTGCGCGGGCGCGGTCCATGCACCGTACCGCCATGCCGCCACAGCGGCGAACGCACCGAGCCCACGCGAGCCCGGCCGGTTCCCTTCTGCTTCCACAGTTTGCGGCCAGCACCGGAAACTTCGCTCTTTTCCTTCACCTTGTGCGTGCCGCGGCGCAGGCTGTTCAAATACCAGCGCGAAGCTTCATGCAGCAGGTGCGCGTTGATCTTGGCGCCAAACACCGCGTCGGCCAGTTCCACTTCGCCGACCTTCTTTCCGCTCAGGTTCACTACTTCCACGACTGGCATAATCTCGGTTCCTTCTCGCTCGGAAAACTCTTACTTCGCCTTGCGCGCCTTCTTGATGAAAATGTACCGTCCGCTCGGCCCGGGCACTGATCCCCGCACCAGCAACAGGTTTTCATCGGTGTCCACCTTGATCACCTTCAAATTCTTTGCGGTCACCCTCTGATTTCCCATGTGACCCGGAAAGTGCTGGTTCTTCCACACGCGCGACGGAAACGAACTGCCGCCGATGCCCCCCGGTGCGCGATGGAACATCGAACCATGCGTCGCGTCACCGCCCGCGTAGTGCCAGCGCTTTACGCCGCCTTGAAAACCCTTGCCCTTGCTGACGCCGCTGACGTCCACCAGTTCGCCAGCCTTGAAGCTTTCCACCAGCACCCGGTCGCCAACCTTGGTTTCGTCTTTCGACTCTTCAATCCGCACTTCCTGCAG
The DNA here is from genome assembly GCA_964594885.1 of uncultured Acidobacteriaceae bacterium. GTDB lineage: Bacteria > Acidobacteriota > Terriglobia > Acidiferrales > UBA7541 > Acidiferrum. The sequence continues at coordinate 830 of CAZQOB010000148.1, read as the reverse complement.
CACCTTCATTGGCGCCACACCGGCTTTCTGGAAGTGACCGGTCATAGCCTTGTTCACGCGCTGCGGCTTGACGAACTCGACTAGCCCTAACTGTGCCGCTTCGTAGCCGTCTTTCTCTTTCGTCCGGCGCTGCACGACCACGCACGGGCCGGCCTGCAATACGGTGCAACCGACCAGGTTGCCGTCTTCAGCAAACACCTGGGTCATCCCCAGCTTGATTCCGATAATTCCGTCAACCGCCATTCTCTCTTCTCTCTTTCGCAGCTTGCCTTTGTTTCTGGTATTGGCTGCGTACTGCTGAAATTCAGTTCTAAAGACTCAAGTCCTAAGTTCTAAATAAGAACGGCGGACCAGAAACCGAAGCAATCCTCATCTCAAGTCACGGCTCTCAATTTGTCGGGCCGGGCCTACAACTTAAGACTAACCACTTGCTACTGCTTCACTTCGCGGCGTGCCCGAAGGCCTTGATCTCCACATCCACGCCCGGCGGCAGGTCGAGCTTCATCAGAGCATCCACCGTGTCCGGTGTCGGCTCCAGAATGTCGATCAGACGCTTGTGCGTGCGCATCTCAAACTGCTCGCGCGACTTCTTGTCGACGTGCGGCGAACGCAGCACGGTCCAGCGGTTCACGGTCGTGGGCAGGGGAATCGGGCCGGCTACATCCGCGCCGGTGCGCTTCGCTGTTTCCACGATCTCTCGCGTGGATTGGTCCAGGATGCGGTGATCAAACGCTTTCAAACGAATTCGGATTTTGTCGCCTTGTCTCATATTCGTTACTCAATGATCTCCGTGACGGCGCCGGCTCCGACGGTGTGGCCGCCTTCGCGAA
>CAZQOB010000147.1:0-4677 GCA_964594885.1 uncultured Acidobacteriaceae bacterium | reverse complement strand
CATTTTCCGTCAGGGGAACAGTCCGCGATCAACTCCGCCGCCGTGCCGCTTGTTAGCTGTTTCGGGTTACCGCCATCCAGATCCATTCTCCATATTTGGGGGTTGCCCGTCCGGTCGGATTGGAAAACGATGTAGCGGCCGTCTCGTGTAACTCTCGGCCATCCATTGATTCCCGCGTTTGTTGTTAGTTGCCTGGCTCGGCTGCCATCGGCTTGCATGATCCAAAGATCCGTGGCACCAGTCGCGGCCGAGTATGTCGCGCCGGACTGATATACCACTCTTCTATCCGGCGTCCAAGCCAGGCTGTCGATTTTGCTCGAAGGAGGCGTGATCTGCTTTGCAGCCGCTCTCCTTAGATTCGGCATAACCCAAATATTCGAGCGCCGGTCGGACTGAATGGCTAAGAGGATGCGGGAGTCGGCTGTCAAGCTCAGGTCTAAATAGTGGCTCAAGTCGTTTGTAATGCGACGCGGTTTGCCTTTGGGATATGGTACATGCCATATCTGCAATGGATCAGTTCGCCTCTCGGCGACGTTCACCATGAGTCCTTTACCAACAGAAAGCCACTGCACGTTGAAACCATCGGCCCATTTCGATGTGATCGGCCGAACATCACCTCCTGCAACGGGCACCGCCAGCACATCATAGTTGAAACCTGCGGAATCGAAATGCATGGCGGTGCAGGCCACCGTCTTTCCATCTGGGGACCATGCTGGCCGGTTCAGGCCATCCGGTGGATTTAGTTCGAGCAGCTTGCGTTCGTTTTTCCCTTCGGTATCGACCGTAAGTAGCGAAAAACCGTGGACAAAAGCGAGCCGCTTGCCATCTGGCGAAATTGTAACCGGGCTATGAACCGCGTCAGCTAATTTCTTCGGAGCCCCACCGAAAGCAGGTATGCTGAACAGGTCCTGGTGAAGACCCTTGTCCAAACTGACGTAATAGATGAAATTTCCGTCGCGTGAAAAAGTTAACCCCCAATACTGAACTTGGGCCGGCGGAAGAATTTGCACTGCACTAGATGTGGCAACCTGCTGCATCCAAAGGCTCTGTTTTCCGCCTTCGGCGAGTGCGTAAACGGCATACCTCCCATCAGGCGAAATGGCAGCACGAAAGGCATTGCCACTTGTGGTAATCCTGCTCATCTCAAATTTTTGAAACGGGTCGGCACGCCCGACTGGACGAAACCACTGGTACACACTAAATGCGACTCCAATGAACCCCGCGGCAATTGCCAGACGTTTAAGGCGCAGACGTTGCTGACCAATTGCGTGACGCATGACTTGTTTTTCGCGGCCGACAGACGTGTCAGCTGAATCCCGCAGCATCTCCTGCGGGTCAGCTCCAGCCAACACGCTCCGTAATTCGGCCGCCAGCTCACTTCCCGACGGAAACCGCTCGTCCGGTTCTTTGGCGAGGCAGCGTGTCAGCGCCCGCTCAAGTGCCCTCGGCGTCTCCTGGTCGGCTGCCACCGGCGGTGGATTATCTTTCAAGATAGCGACCAAAGTTTCTGCCGTTGTCTCGCGCTTGAATGGCCGCCTCCCAGTCAGCATTTCGTAAAGCACGCAGCCAACAGAGAACACGTCGCTCGCAGCTCCGGCTGGTTCGCCGCGCACTTGCTCCGGTGACATGTAGCCCACGGTGCCAATCGCTACGCCGGGACCAGTAAGGGTGGACTTCGGTGTCGAGGAGCCTTGTTCAACTGACGAAAGCCCAACCACCCGCGCTAGGCCAAAATCCAAGATCTTGACCCGACCGTCCGAGGTCAGGAAGATATTTTCCGGCTTCACGTCGCGGTGAATGATCCGCTTACCGTGCGCCGCCGCCAGACCTTCGGCGATCTCAAGACCGATCTCCACGGCCCGACACCATCCGAGCGGACCACGTGCCAAATACTTGCGCAAGGTCTCGCCTTCCAGCAGCTCCGTCACTGCATAACTGACGCCCTTGTCTGTACCGAGATCATAGATGGCAAGAATATTAGGGTGAGAGAGCGCCGCCACTGCCTTGGCCTCCCGCTCGAATCGCACCAAGGCCGCCGGGCTGGCCGCAAGATCCGGAGGCAGGATCTTTATTGCAACGTCGCGGTCCAGCCGTGTATCCCGGGCATGGTAGACCTCGCCCATACCGCCCCTAGCTACCAACGACGCAATCGCGTAACGCCCTAAAGTCTGCCCAACTCTGGACTCGACGTGACCCGAAACAAGATCTTTAGCCGCAGCTTCCAAGGCCGTAGCGTCCAGAAAGCTCTCCGAAGTCTCGTGGTAATGAAGCAGCTGTTCAACTTCCTCACGCAGCTCTCGGTCGTTGGGACAAGCTTCGCTCAGGTAGGCGGACCGGTCGCTTTCGGCGTGTTGCAAAGCGGAATGATAAAGCTGTTCAATACGCTGCCAGCGAGGAGGCGTCATGGCGTTTTGTTCCCCTCATTTGGCGCAACAGCCAGGCTCTGGAGAGCTTCCAATCTCGCAGCACAGTATCCGGAGACACATTGAGCACCTCGGCGATTTCCTCGGCCTTCAGACCGCCGAAAAACTTCAGCTCCACAACTTCGCTCTTCCTCGGATCCACCGCGGCCAGCGCGTTCAGCGCATCGTCCAACTTCACTAGGTTCGGGCTTCTTCCGGTTGTAAGCACCGCGTTTTCATCCAGTGAGACTTGACGCATTCCCCCGCCTCGCTTCAGGTAGCGGTGTGATCGAGCGTAATCCACCAGGACGCGGCGCATTAACTGTGCGGAAACCGCGAAGAAATGAGCGCGATCTTGCCACCGTACACGTTGCGAGTCCACCAGTCGAAGGTAGGCTTCGTTCACCAGCGCTGTCGTCTGCAGCGTATGACCGGGGCGTTCGCCGGCCATGTACCGGCGGGCCAGTCGTCGCAGCTCCTGGTTTACCAGAGGGATGAGGCGTTCCAGAGCGGACTGATTCCCTTGGCCCCATGCCAGGAGCAATGCTGTTACGTCCTGGTCTGCCGCAGACACCGCATCCTTCTCTTGCCGGCCCCGATGTTTGTCCACCGAGTATAACACCGGTCAAAAAACCTCAGAAACCTTTCCGGTTTTTCCGCTCAATTCACGCCTTCCCCGGCACAGCCGGAGGGCACATGAGAAGGACATTTCAATCGTACGTGATTCTAAGCATTGTTTTAGTTGTAGGTGGGCTCGATATTCCCCAATCGTGCGCCGAGACACCTGAACCGAAGGCGAAACTGACGGTGCGGGTCTACAACTACGCCCAAGTGCCGGCCGGCATCCTGGCGCAAGCCGAGCAACAAACCGCGGGGATCTTTCGCCTGGCGGGCATCAAATTAGCGTGGGTTGATTGCCCTGTTTCCCGAGAGGAGATTGAAAAATTTCCCGTTTGTACACAAATGAGAAAGGATCGTCAGGCCCTGACCCTCAAAATCCTCCCCGAATCCATGGCCGCCGGGTACGCTCTACCCATTACCAATTTGGGCGTGACTATCCAACACCATGCCTCCTTCGTTTTTTACCACCGCGTGCAGCTCTTGTCGAACGACAAGGCTCTCTCGGAACCTGTGGTTCTGGGCCATATCATCGCGCATGAGCTCGGTCATCTATTGCTGGGAGAAGGTGGCCATTCGGAAAGCGGAATCATGAAGGAAGATCTGCGTGTGAACGACTTCCGGCAGGCCGAAAAAGGCCGATCACTGACTTTCAGTACAGAGCAGGCCCAGCGCATGCAATCCAGGTTGAGGGAAAGGTCGCCGTTATACCATCGGCCCATGGCAGAATACCCGGCAACAAGCCTTAGCGATAGCTGTTAGAAACAGTCCTAGTATCCACCAACCGTTAGCGCATCGACCCGGGCGCTCTCGGCCGGCGGGCCTCGATCCGTCCCTAACGACACGACAACTGGACGGTGATCCCCAACCAACTTAGGCCGAACTGGTCGATCTGAAAACAGGCGAAGATCAAGCCGGGTTGGGGTGTATGAGTGGCAACGGCGGACAGGAGCTGGAACCGTTGGTCGCGGGCAAAGCGGTTCCTGATCTGCACCTGATTTCACAGTCAACTTTGCCGCTAACTGCAAGTACTGCGGGGTTGTCCTATTCTTTGTTGGTGACGGCGGCTCTCCGACAGTAGTTTAGATCATGCGGTTTTCCTCATCACCTTCGAGGAGCCAAACCGTGCATCGAGGATGTCAATGAACCTGGGGAGCTCGCGGTAAGCATCGATGCGCCGAAATTTGTTTTCGGCGAAATGCAAGCCTGAGCAGATCCAACGCTCCCGCTGGTCGCCGGGTCTCCATCGCTTCACGTTACGGCACACGGTACGAACAGTATCGAACACGGATTCGATCGGGTTGGTGGTACGCAGCGTTTTGCGCAGGAGCGCCGGCACGTTCAGTTGGTGCAGAGTGAGAGTTTCTTCGAGTCCCTCCTCCAGACTTCGGGCGGCGCTGGGATTCACACCCATCAACTCACGATGGATTTGATCTAGAGCTCGCTTGGCTTCCTGGTAGCCGATCCGATCGTAGGCGTCGGCTAACTTGTTTTCCCAATATGCTCGCTGGTCTTCGGCAAAGTGTTCGCAGATGTTGCGCTGCTTATGTTGGAGGCAGCGCTGCACCAGAACCTTGTCCCCGCAGTACCTGCGGATCGAAGCACGCACGGCGCCGCCTCCGTCCAGAATCGCCAGCATGCCCTGCCGGAGATCCAG
>CAZQOB010000146.1:0-4836 GCA_964594885.1 uncultured Acidobacteriaceae bacterium | reverse complement strand
CTGTTAACCGAAGGGTTGCTAGTTCGAATCTAGCCCGGGGAGCCAAATCCTTCGTTTTCAATAATCGGAGTTCTTGCAAATCGAGAATTTTGACTGATTAACATTCGGTTGCCAGCCGAAGGGTCGGTTGTCCACGGCCAATCACCTCTGCGTGTGATCCGCTTCCCTTTTAATAGCATACGCGACACTTGTCGGCAGCGTCGTGAATTTTTGGTTGGGTGCAATGGGTGCATGAATGCGTACCGCTTGTGAACGCGCGGCCACTTTACAATGGAGAATCGTGTATGGCTCAGAAAGCGGATTGCGTCCAAGCGGTTATGTCAGCGTCTGTTCTCTATTTGTTGCCGGCACGAGCAGCAAAGAGCGCTGCCCAGAAATCACATTTGTGGTCCGTGGCAAACCCGGACTCGGTCACCGGCGTCGCCGGCACCAGAGACTGGAATTTATCAACGATGTTGTCGTAGCGAGGCCAGAAAGGCAGCCCTGGTGCGTTGGGGTTGCCGGACCTGGCAAACTGCACCCAATAGCGAACCATGTTATCCGAGAGAATTTGTTGTTGGGTGTCCAGCTCGCCGGGCCGTGATAGTTTAAAGAGGTACAAAAGCTCGGACGCGTGAGTGGCGCCGTACGGAAAACTGACTGGAGGCAAGAAGACCTCCGGAGCATTGCTGTCGTTGAATTCATAGGCGAATGTTGGCACTTGAGTTGAAAGCACTTGGTCGGCTCCCCGGGCCGGGCAAGCGAAAATGAGGTCGGTACCCAGAGTACCCACTGCCAAGCCGGGGCTAGCGAAGTTGTCGAGCGGGTACTCGGCTAGGACCAGCGGGGCTGCATCCGGTCCAACGAGATCGACGACTGCCGAGGGGTACGCTGCGGCGGGGATGGGCGCTCCGGACAATTCGTCCAGCGCCACGAAAAACCTCCAATCGTCGTGATTCGTCCCCTGCATCACGGGCACATGATTGAACTGACCGGTGGCGACAGCCGTATCTAGTGACTGGCGAAGTAGCTTGCCGTCTACATTCGGATTGCTGTCGAACAAGCCCCAGTTCGCCAGTATCTTTTTGACAGATTTCGAGCGCAAACACGGCGCGCTTTGGTCTTTGCATCCAACGCTAACGGCAAAGGCTAGGCCATGCAATTCCTCATCTGCCAGTGTGGGCAAACTAAGCTCGTACGCTCCGCTCTGGACGATTGCCCGATGGAACAATCCTGCGGCCAGTGGAGAGGCCAAGTTGGAAAAGACGCTGAGTCCACCGCCTGATTGGCCAAATATGGTTACATTTCGTGGGTCTCCACCGAATGCTGCGATGTTCCGCTGCAGCCAATTGAGCGCGAACTGCTGGTCCATGAGGCCATAGTTGCCTGAGATGTGGTCGGGGGACTCCGCACTCAATGCGGGATGGGCCAGGAACCCCAAAGCGCCAAGACGATAATTGATCGTGACGACTATTACGTGACCTTGCTGAACGAGCTTCGTCGGAATGTAGTCGTCGCTTTCCCCAACAGTTAGTGCACCGCCGTGGATCCATACCATTACGGGGGACCCGTGAGGGCCATTCTTCTCAGTAGCCTCCTCGTTGGGTGTGAAGATGTTCAAGAAGAGACAGTCCTCGCTCACGCTTGCTGCGCCAAAAACGGACGCAACCTGAGGGCAGTGGCTGCGGAACTGGGTTGCGTCAAGTGGCGTGTCCCAAGGAGCATGAGCTTGGGGCGGCGTCCAACGAAGATCTCCTACGGGAGGGGCCGCGTACGGAATACCGAGGAACTTGCGAAGCGTAGGCGTCACGGTCCCCACGACTTGTCCTTGCTCAGTCATCACGACAGAGTCCTCTTCAGCACCGACTGAACAAGCTGTGCCCAAAACAAACACTAGAATGAAAATTACGCGATTCCTTGTCATGGTGTCCTACCTCTTGCTTTTCCGGACTCGAAGCTTCGGCGCATTTTTCTTTCCCACGGACCTGAAAATCCTTGCTTCGCGCACCAGGCCAAACCATGCCGCTATCTGTGCGCCAGCTACGGGAGAACGTCAATCCGGCGGGAATCTCATGTGACAGTTGCTGCGACGCTCCGGTCAGCCGCGAGCGCTAGGGTCAAAGACAAAGGGGCGACCCACACGAAGATGCCTGTTTTTCCGAGTTGACTACTAATGGTTGTGTCCTCCTCAAACAAGGAGTCGGCGGTCGCGTAAGTCAGCAAAGCAATGGAATTGCCAGGGTGCCGAGTTTGGTATCCCTGGTGGATCTTGTTTTTGTGTGCTGGGGCAAATTTACCGACGCCGGCGGAAGGAAGTCCTGAGGGAGCGGTGAGGTTTAGATGAGTATTGGAAGAGGGCCCATCGTGTCCAAGTACCAGTAGTGGCGATATAATCTGCTCAATGTTTTTGGTGGAGGAAGTCGTGGGCGATGACTTCCGAATCGGATCCTGGCTGGTGCAGCCCAGCCTGAACACGGTCTCGCAAAGCGGCAAGACCTTTCACATCGAGCCGAAGATGATGGAAGTCTTGGTGTGCCTGGCTCGTCACGCGGGCGAAACTCTCTCGAAGGAGACACTGCTCGAAGCCGTTTGGCCGGACACGTTCGTCACCGATGACGTGTTGACCCGTTGCATCTTTGAGCTGCGCCGGGTTTTTGGCGACGGCGCCAAAGAATCACGCTTTATTCAGACCATCTCCAGGCGGGGTTACCGGCTGGTTGCTCCAATTGAGAAAGGGGCTGGAACAGCGGTCAGCGCGGGTTGGGAACACGGGGACTCGAAACCCGCTCCTTTGAAGGGCAAAGCGTGGCGCAAGACCTGGACCAGAGTAGTGGTAGTCGCGGGAGGCGTGGTGGCGATTCTGGCTGGGTTCAACGTTGGCGGACTGCGCGGGAGATTCTTGAACAGAACCACATCAACCAAGATTCGATCTCTGGCTGTCCTGCCGCTTACAAACTTGTCTAACGATTCTGCCCAAGACTACTTCGCCGAGGGCATGACCGACGCGTTGATTACTGATCTTTCTCAAATTAGCGCACTGCGCGTCGTCTCCCGTACCACGATCATGGGCTATAAGAAAACAGACAAGCCTGCTCCCCAGATCGCGCAGGAACTGCATGTGGACGGCATCGTGGAAGGAACGGTGCAGCGCTCGGGCAATCGCGTGCGCATTACTGCACAGTTGATCTACGCACCTGGAGATACGAGTGTTTGGGCCCGGACCTACGATCGCGATCTACGCGACGTGCTGGCTGTGCAGAGTACAACGGCAAAAGAGATCGCCGATGAGATTCGAGTCAATATGACCCCAAGCGAGACCGTGCGCCTAACAAAGCCGAGAACGGTGAATCTCGAAGCTCTGCAGGCTTATTGGAAAGGTCAATATTACTTATCTTCTCTGACCCGGAATATGGGGCTGGCCAACGAGCAGGAAAGATTGAGCCAAGAAGAAAGGTTCCGTCAAGCCATTGCGTATTTCGAGGAGGCGATTCGGCGAGATCCGAACTATTCCCCAGCCTATTTGGGATATTACAATTCAGTGCACTTCTTTCAAGACTCCGTGATGCTTTCTCCTGCGCCAGCCACAATTCTGGACAAAGGAAGAACCGCGCTGATGAAGGCATTGGCGCTCGACGACACACTGCCCAAGGCCCACCTAGCCCTAGGCAACCTCTTCTTCTATTCTGACTGGAACTGGGTCGGCGCGGAAGGAGAATACAAGCGTGCGCTTGAGCTCGATGCGAACTCTGCCGAAGTGCATTGTTCCTACGCTGACTACCTCGATTCCATGGGACGATTCGACGAGGGCCTTAAAGAGCAAGAAATGCAACTTCAACTCAATCCTGACCTGGACTGTGAGCTGCAATCACCTCTCATTCCTCTCGAATCGCGCATCGAACGTGAGAGGAAATTTATCGAGACGCACAATGCTACAGAAGAGCGTTACTGGAATCTCGGTCTTTTGTTATGGAAGGCGAGCCGGTACAAAGAAGCTACTGACGTTTGGCAAGACCTGGAGATCCGACTCGGCTATCTAGAGTCTGCCGAAGCGATCGGCCGCGGTTTCGCGAAGAACGGTTATCCAGGCGCTTTGCGGGAATGGGCAAAGGCCTGCGAGGCGCGGGCGAAGCAGCGGTACGTTCCTAGGGTCCTGATGGCATACATCTATGGAGTCTTGGGTAACAACGATCGAGCCTTGGTTTGGCTTGAGAAGGCCTATGCGGAGCACGAGAGTTCCTTGCAGTCGGTCAAGGTATTCATAGCTTGGGATCCTCTCCGTTCCGACCCGCGCTTCCAGGACCTCCTGCGCCGCATGAACTTCCCCCCGTGAGAGACCGATCCGCTTGGGTGCAGGATTGGGTGCAGCTAAAGAAGGAAAAATGGCTCCCAATTTCTTGTAAGCGACACCAGATAGGGCACTTAGATTTTTGATCGCCTCGCCGCCGTGGGCACTTGAACGGCTTGCTGGACGGTTTGTCGCTCGGCCACAGTGACAGACAAGGCGACAGAAAACAGAAGAAGAAGAGTGGCGATAAGCCGCGAACGAGACACGGCACCTCCCCCATGTGGAGTCAGGCCAGAGCCATCGTCTTTCAAGGATGACGAACCGACCGCGATATCGGCGTAGCTTGTATCATCGCCAAGCGATAAGTATCAAGTAGGAGACGAGGGCGTGAATCGGTTCCGGCCCGACGCCCTTCGCTCGACTCCTAGCAAGTGCGGCAACAACGAGAGTGCCGAACTCTAGTCGGGAGGCGACGGAACGGTGCCTATGAGAAGATTGCGATGCGTTCATGCTGAAAATGAGACCGGCCCCGACCACAATTTCAACATGTCGAAAAGAAGACCAGAGCCACT
>CAZQOB010000145.1:0-5206 GCA_964594885.1 uncultured Acidobacteriaceae bacterium | reverse complement strand
CCGGGAGGACTCGAACCTCTGACCTCTTCCGTGTCAACCTACCACGCATACAAAACAGAACAACTTAGACCGTTCCGAGCATAATCTTCACACGCTTTATACACGTTTCACAGGTAGAGATCACGGGTAGGAAATGCTGGTAGCTCACATGAGCTTCCGACCACTTTTCAAGCTCAGTCTGTTGCTCTGGTGACGAAAAACGACTAACGCTGGCTGGGCTCGCCGCACAGCCGCACATGGAGTTTGCGAGGTTGATCCGATCTACTGTGGTCCTTTGAACCCTGGCCCTCGTAGCACCACGCCAGGCCGCTCGCCCGTATGATTGCCCCGGTCGATAACGACATGGCCGTTTACCAGCACATAATTGATCCCGTCGGGGTATTGCTTGGGACTCGAGAAAGTAGCCCTGTCGATGATGCGATTTGGATCGAACACGACGACGTCGGCCCAGTAGCCTTCGCGGAGGAGTCCACGATCCTTAAGACCCAGCCGTTGGGCAGAGAGTGAGGTCATACGGCGCACTGCGTCTTCAAGCGTCAGCACTTTTTCGTCGCGAACGTAATGGCCCAGGATTCTCGGAAATGTACCGTAATTGCGCGGATGGGGATGGCCTGCCGCGAGCAGTCCCTCAGTGCTTAGTGATGAACCGTCTGAAGCAATGTCCAGCCAAGGCTCGCGCAAGGCCGTCTGCACGTCCTTTTCATTCATCATGAAGAGTATGCACATCACTTGCCCGTGCTCTTCGAGGAGCAAATCAAAAAACGCATCGGCTGGATCCTTGCCCCGGATCGTCCCGAGTTCTTCGAGCGTCTTCCCTGCGAGCGCTGCGTTTTTTTCCGTCTGCATTCCCCCAATGACGACGCCCCGCCATCCGCCTGATTGCTGAACTTTGTTATCGTCCCAACCATGCATCCCGTTCTCAATGTCCCGCTTCATGCGGCTGCGAAGCTGTGGGTCTCTCAAGCGCTCCATTGTCTTGTCGACGCCGCCTTCTAAGGCCCAAGGCGGCAGCAGTGGAAGCATTGGGTGATTCGCAGCGATGTAAGGGTATTGATTGGCGTTAATATCCACGCCGCGGGCTCGCGCAGCTTCAATAAGCCCGACAACCTCCGGCATGCGACCCCAGTTATTCTTTCCGGCCACTTTGAGGTGAAATATCTCGACGGGAACGTTGGCCTTCTCTCCGATTTCGATGGCCTCGCGAACAGAGTCCAGTATCGTGTCACCTTCACCGCGCACGTGTGTAGCGTAAATACCGCCATACCGTGAAACTACTTTAGCCAGCTCAATCAGCTCGTCCGTTTTTGCGTATCCGCATGTTGCTTCGATCGCGTTTGTCAGGCCGAAGGCTCCTTGCTCCATAGTTGACCCGATCAACTGACGCATCTTTTCCAACTCTTCTCCACTTGGGGACCGGTTCTCGTGCCCGACCACGTCGTAGCGAACCTGGCATGAGGAAACGTAGGAGGCCACGTTGACCGAGGTTCCGGATTTCGAGAGTCGCTTGAAATACCCGTCCAGAGTATTCCACGTCAGGTCGACGTTGTATCGCCGGAGCATCTCCTTCGCCTGCCCAACGGCAGGTCCTTCGATCGGGCCGGGCGACGTGGCTTCGCCAACCACTTCCGTCGTGACACCCTGTCGAATCTTGCTCTGTGCATTTCCGTCGTAGAGCAGCGAGTACTCGGAGTGAGTATGCATATCGATGAAGCCAGGAGTGACGACTTGGCCCGTCGCATCAATTACCCGCAAGGCCTGCCCGCTATCGAGACGCCCGATCCGGACGATTTGTCCTGCGCGGATTCCAACATCCGCTTTCATCCACGGATTTCCGGCGCCATCAATGACGTGGCCTCCTCGGATGATAACGTCGTAGGTCTGCGCGAATGCGCCTGAACAAATCATGACGGCGAGGCCGAAAACAACGAACCTAAGTTTCAGCATGGCGCATCTCCAGAAGTCTGACAAAAAGTTCTGCCGGCACCAGGGGGCTGCTACCGGGAGCACTGTAATTCCCAACACCAGCCCACCCATCCAGCCGCTCTGATCAGGTCCCGACGGATACGCCGTGCCTTGAGCCTCTTTGGCGCTCTGAAGCAATGTAGCCCCGCCCATCTCCACAGTGTCAACCTACCACGCTTACAAAAGAGAACGACTTAGACCGTATCGAGCATACTCTCCACGCGTCTTTTACAGGTTCCACAGGTAGAGATCGCAGGTAGGAAATGCAGGTAAAGAATGCAGCGGAAATCACTTCTGCGCCATCAGAGACTTGGCCTCTTGAAGCTCCGGGCGGTCTCCGTCGGCCCGGTCGCAGAGAGATAGCAGCTTCGCATAATACGTTCTGGCCTTATCGTTGTCGCCGGAAAGCTTGGCAGCGCGGGCGGCGCCAGCCAGCGCGTTGAAGCGATTTGGGGCCGTGCGCAACGTCGCTTCGAACTCCACGAGCGCCTGTGCCGGTTGTTTCGTTTCTAGCAGCATCTCCCCAAGCAGCTCACGAGCAGGCAAGATTACTCCTGGGGTGACGTTGTGCTTGTCCGTCTTGTCTTCGTGCTCGGCGGCAGAACGCATCTGCTGCACAGCCTCGTCGCGCTTGCCCTCCGCTAGAGTTATCCACGCGGCTGCGATCTCACGCTGGATCTCCACTTGATCTGCCCAATATGCGTTCTTCTCTTGAGCCAGGTTTTCCTGAATCGATGCCAGCTGTTGCAAATCCTTGCGTGCAGTCTCCGTGTCACCAATGTGTGACGCGCCAAGAGCACGAGCGAAATGCAGATTTGCTTCCGTCCAAGAAAATCGTTCGCGAGGAAAAGTGTTCGCTGGCACGGGCAGAGCAGCTGCTTCGGCCCAGCTATGTCTTTCGACAGCGTAGCGGGCGGGCGAAGCGCCCGTGGCGTAGAGCCAGTTCATGTACTGCGGATCGTCTGGTCGGCCTGGAGGTGGCGCCTGCAAAGCTTTCTTCGCCTGCTGATCTTGTGCGCCCTGAAGATAGGCATAGATGAGATAATCCTTCGCGTGCAACTCGTTGCCTGGCGCATTGTTTTTTGCGGCTGAGGCCGCTGAAGCCAAGTTAGAGTCAATGGACTCCTGCCAAAGGCCAAGCCGGGTGAAAATGTGCGAGGGCATGTGGATTGCGTGCGGGGAGTCGGGCGCGATCTTTGCGTAGCGGCGCGCAGCATCCAAGGCGCTTTCCGCTAGCGGTGGGTAATCGTAAGCGTGGATGATGTAGTGTGCTACCCCGGGGTGTTCCGGCTGTTCCGCAAAAATACTCTCCAGGATTGCGCCAGCTTTTTTCTCCCTGGCATAAGTCTTGTCTTGGGGCACTGTGTTGAGTGAAGTTGCCAGCAACGCTAAGGCGTAGAAGGTGGCCGCCTCACGGTCTTGCGGGTACGCCTCGTACACCCGCTGCATGGCACGTTCGTACGCCAGAACTCGGGTGCGGTTGTCAAGCTTGTCGCTGTCCTTGTAAAAGATGTCGATTGCAGCGATGTAGTCCCGTTCGCGCTGTGTTTTGGCTCCAGCGGCTTTGGCCTTTTCAAGCGAGACCACACCCGCCTTGAGGTCCGCCGGACCTGGCGGGGACCAGATTTGATGGTAATGCGTCATAGCGACTCCCCAATAAGCGATGCCGCAGGTGGGGTCTTTCGCGGCCACATCAGCAAAGGTATCGCTGGCTTTCTCGTACCAGAACGAATGCAGCATCGCGACTGCGCTGCTGAACTGGCGCTGGACCGTTGGATCGCAGGAAACCGGGAAATTGACTTTGCCGAGCCTTCCCGGATCGCCCACAGTATGCTCATGTTGGGCAAGAGCTGGTGCCACCCCAGTACAAACGGCAGCAACTAGCAGCATGGAAGTGAAGGGAAGTCGTTTCATGGCGGCTCCTTGTTGCTAGCGGGAACCCCAATGGCAACCAATCATAGCAATCTTCGATTTGTGTGAGGAAGCGTCCACCGCGAGGATGGCGTAGAGTAGCGCGAGAGCGCCGTCTCGCGGACGATATGGGCTGCCCCACTTTACCACCAGAAAAAGGAGACCGTCCTTCTCCGGAAGGAGGAATCCCTCTGAAGCAATGCAGGGGGCTAACGCATCTCCACAGTGGCAACGTACTACCGTGCGGAAATGCATAGAGAACACGGGTAGGAATCGCAGGTAGAACAAGTAGAGGAATGAAACGGGGATCGCAAAAGCGCCAGCTAATTGATTGAAAAAAATGGGGGGCCCGGGAGGACTCGAACCTCGGTGCGACAAGCGCCGACTATCCTATGCTCAGCCTAAGATCCGCTGCTCAGGAGGGCATCCACGGCTGCCTCAAGTTTCTCGAAAGGCTGGTCTGGCCCCGGCGCAGGCTGCAATCGTCCGCTGCGGTCAATCAGAAAAATCGCCGGGTAACGCGAGATGTCGCGGTAGAGGCTGGGCACTCTACCACTGAGCGTCAGCAGCGGGTAGCTCACCGGGACTTGTTGTAGATATTTCTTTTGTACACCGACATCCTCGTCCGACAGCCCAAACACAATGAACCCCCGGTCCTTTCGCTCTCGGTATAGGTGATCGAGCTTAGGCATCTCATTGCGGCATGGCTCGCACCAAGTCGCCCAGATGTTGACAAGGACAACTTTGCCCGTCTGGTCGCTCAGGCGCTCCGCGTTCCCGAGAATATCTACCGTGTCGAAGGGCGGTGCGGCCACGCCCCGTAGCGCCATGTTCCGTGCTTGTTTCCAGCGCAGAATTCCGTCGCTCACAGGCTGCCAAACGAGACCCAGCGAGAGAATCGCGATTGCAAAACCGATCTTTCCGGATAACGAAAGCGTGTGTTGGCGACGGTCCTTTATGGCGAGAAAAAGAGTAACCAGAAACGGCAAGATCATCGCGAGGGTAGACAGCAAAAGACGAGGAAGCCAATCCCTTTCAAGGTTAGAACTGACTAGCTTCAGGATCGAGTAGACAAGCACATACAAAAAGGGGGCCGCAAGCGGCGACAAAACGCCAGTGATGAGCACAGGGTATTTGGACAGTCCAGAGTGCACAACAATTCGCCAAACCTGTGATTCCTACCTGTGATCTCTACCTGTGAAACGGGTATGACACGTGTAGAGAGGATGTTCGAACGTCAGTAGGCCCGCCACTCAACGGTTCCAGTTCAGTTTCGGTAGCGCCTTGATCCGCTTCCATCCCTCGCCAGCGTCCACTCGCTCGACACTGATCT
>CAZQOB010000144.1:0-5227 GCA_964594885.1 uncultured Acidobacteriaceae bacterium | reverse complement strand
AACCATCCGTTCCAGCCGTTTTCGACAGGCATGACGCCACGCCTGATCAGCCGTCAAACCTTGGGGCGGTATGTGCGCCGTCGCGGAAAAACCGGCCAGACTTGTGAAAAGAGGGACGACGCTAGCGCGCTGGCTTCTTCCCGGGCTACTCGAGACGAGTTTGAAGAAAATAGCCAAAAGATAAATGTATGTTCTTTCCGAGCTGATCGAGAATTGTTACGGTGGGGGTCGTCGTGTGCAAGAGCTCATCATGACTGCGCACCTTCAGACCTTCGCGCCGAGTGACCTGGGTGTTCCGGCCACCAGGTATGCGCAGGGGAATGAGCCACACTGGCCGATGGTTGGAGGCTGTAGTGAAAATCGCGCCAATTCGTGTTCTGTCGGTCCTCGTAGTCGCGTTCGCTACTCTTAGCTGGAGCGGCTGGGCGCAAAGCCAGGGACCAAACATCAACATCAGCAATCCAGCACCCGGCTCGGGAAGGGCCCAGCTATGAAAAAAAATTCAGAAAGTGTGAAGAAACATGCACAACGAAGGACTGGGGGCGCTAGAGCGCCACTGACCACTTTTTCGCGAACAGCCGTTCGAGCTGCCTGGGTAGTTCTGCTGATGCTACCGGCAGTTGCCTTCGCGCAAGGTTCCGTAGATTGGACAGTTGGAGATGTTTTTGTAGCGACGGGAAATGGCAGCTACCAGATCTTTCACAGCATAAATCCCACGGCCAAGAATCCGGTCTACACTAACATCCAGTCGATCAATGACGGATTAGGCGGCGTAACGTCCGGCTGCGCGTTTGACACCGGCTATCGTCTGTTTAGCACGAATTTCACAAACACAGACATTGTCAGATTCACGATCGATAACGCGCACGGGATCGCCCAAAGCATCCCCGGCGGCGCAACCACGAACTTCAAGTACAGTGAATCTACGGCGTTTGACGGCCAAGGCAATTTTTATGTCGGTTATGCAGGTACCACTGCCTCGCTTACCGGCGGCGGCCTTGAGAAATATGACCACGCCGGAACGACGCTGAAAGGTTCCTTCACGCCGACGGCAGAGAATGGCGGCGTGGATTGGCTCGATGTGGCCCAGGACGGCCACACCGTCTTCTACACTTCTAAAGGCCGGAAGATCTTCATGTTCGATACTATGAATCCCGGTGCCGGATCGCTTGTCTACGCCGACCTGTCGCTGTTAGGAGGCAGTATCAGCAGCGGTAAGCTTTTTGCCATTCGGGTTGTCCCAAGCGCAGGCGCTGTACCCGGCTCGGCTGGTGTCTTTGTTGCGGACCAGGCGAACGTCAAGCTCGTGAAATCTACGTGCACCGCCGCCGGATGTACGGTGCAATCCGTCCAGATGTTCAAGTTCACAGGCGAAACTGATTTGGAGGCTCTGAGTCTGGATCCCACCAGCCCCTCGACGACCTTTTGGGTGGGAGATCACACGACCGGGGATGCCCTTCATTTCAACATCACCAAGAGCAAACCAGACGTGACGCTGTCCACGGGGGCGGCGGCCACGCTGGGTGGCATCTGCGTGGAAGGCGGATTCAGCGCCGGGCAGATTAACGCTTTCCCGGCACCTGCCACGCAAACTTTCGCCCTTACCCCTGTAGTCAATACGGTCTTCTTCACAAGCCCCTTTACCGGGGCCAAGTTTACGCTTACGCTGGCCGATCTTCAGAACAACCTTACGGCCACGTTGCGTGACTCGCTGGTGGATCCCTCGGTTGCTCAATCCGACCAAACTGTCTTCACATTGATCCCAGGGTCTAAAGGTGCCCAGGGCATTGCGCAAGAAACGAATATGCCGTGCGATACAACGCTTACGAGCAAGCATGTCTCTCCCATCCCTAACGCTTGTGAGATATTCGAGTTTGAGACAAATCCGAACACTGGCTTCACGATTGAGAACCTCCAACTCGACAAACCAGCCGCGTTGATCGAAACGACTCCCAACCTGAGGATGCTCAGAGACTTTGATGAGGACTTCACAGACGGTGTCATCAACTACCCATTAAGGAGTACGTCCTGCAGCACGTGCAAGTCCGTCTTCTCTGCCAACCAGCAGGCGTCTAGCGCGGCAGACTTCATCTGTGGTGGCGGCTTCTCGCAGCCGTCACAGGGGCAGGATTTCGTCAAGAACCAGACATCGGCAATTTCCTTTAAGTTCAAGGTCTCTCCCACCAACACTTCCGGGAGCTGCCAGAATAACCTGACTCCGACTAACTTGTTGCCACTAATGCTGATCACGCAAACGCAACCGCCCGATTCCATCACCGGAATAGCTCCGGCACCCGTGAATATTCCGGTGATTGTGTCAGGCGGCTCGGGTGGAATTCCGCTTTTCATCCTGAGCGGCAATACCTGGCAGCTCCAGGTAAAGACCACGAATATGCCAGCCGGATTTAACTACGTCGCAACGATGATCGACCTCACCCAGACCATTCCGTCTATTGGTGTCTCGTTTAATCTGCAGTAAGTTGCAGGAGCGGTTGCTGGCCGGACTTACGGGGATCCTCGCGGGCATCGCAGCGTTGCTGGCCGCCATCGGTTTGTACGGGGTGGTTGCGTGGTCCATGGCGCGCCGGACGCGGGAGATTGGCATCCGCGTGGCACTCGGCGCTGGCCGCCGGGACCTCATCTGGATGGCTCTGCGCGATGTCCTCGCGCCGGTAGTGGTGGGCCTTGCGGTTGGCGTGCCGGCTGTCGTCGCGCTGGCGCAATGGGTCAGGAGTCTGCTTTATGGCGTGGGACCAGCCGATCCATCTACTATTGTTGGCGCCGCACTCCTGATGTGCGTGGTTGCTGCTGGCGCGGCTTACCTGCCCGCGCGTCGCGCTACGAAAGTCGACCCGGTGGTTGCCTTGCGCTTCGAGTAAGCCATGGTCCTACCGACCACAACGAAGGACAAAATTAGCCGCAAGAGAGGGTTCACGCCGGAGTCAAAACAAGGTTCGGATGGAATCGGACCTGAACCGGGTTAGTGTCGTATTGGTCTGAGCCGCACCGGTTCACTGCGCCGGGATTTCCGGCGATAAACAGCCACAGCGCTCCGTCCAACAATTCGGATCAGTCTTGTGAAACGCCCGTCACGTCAGAAACGGATAGTGGAAGGATTGCGCCGTCACTCAGGACGTATCCACTTCTCGACGACGGTTAGCTTGAGCCTGGGCGTCCTGGTTTTGTTGGACGCCGGACTAAACAGCGCGGCTTCCAGCCGCCACCCATCGGGCGGCAGCATCGGCGCTATCATCGGGCCGTGTATTGAAGGCAATCGCCGCGCCTGGGGCAGCCTTTCTAACAGCGTTGATGACGACTTCAAATAATGCAAGGTTCCGGGGCGGCAGGCGCACGCCGGCGCCGATAACCACACAATCGTAGCTCTTGGAGGCTAACAAACGCGCCACCGCCGGCCCGGCGGTATCGTCCGGACGAATATAACCAACATCGGATTCCCAACCGCGATCGGTAAACTGCTGCAACGCAACCTTGATGCCGGCGTGAACTTTTTCAACATTCATACCCGGAGGCAATGCAGGGTCGGAAAAATCTACGGTCTCCGGATCCAAACCTAGCAGCAGAACACGCGCCATGAAGTCTCCTTTATTCTTTCGTGCGAATTGGCGGAACTGTCTGCGACCAGCACCGCGAGTGTGGCAAGTTATCCTATAATCCAAGAATTTCGTCAAGGGCTGGAAGAAGATTTCAGCGGCGGCTACTTTGCGCGGCAGGGGTCTTTCTTTGGCAGCTTGCCCCAGCAAGCCATACAGCTCTTTTCTTCTCCTACTGCTTACACACTTCAACCCCACAGGGGGGATACGATGTACCGTTCCTCTTCCATTCCCGGCGCGTCCTTGACAGCCCTGCGGCGGGCCTTTATCATCAAAATTTGACATTTCATAGGATTAGGAGCCGTTGTCGAACGATAGCGGGAAAGCATGCCCAAACGAACCTTCCAGCCGAATAAAAGAAAGCGAGCCAAAACGCACGGCTTCCGCGAGAGGATGAGCAGCAAGAACGGGCGAGCCGTTCTGGCCCGGAGACGCGCGCGCGGACGCCATCGCCTCACCGTATCGGACGAATAGAAGGACTGCCTTGAGACAGCGCAGCGCGGCCAGCAGCGGAAGCAGCATTACGGGCTTTCCCAAGCGGGCGCGTTTGCTGCGCAACGCGGAATTCCGCAAAGTCTACGACCAGGGGAGGCGGAGCAGCCTGGATTTTCTGGTGGCCTTCGCGCTGGAAAACGGGCAGCCGCACAGCCGCATCGGGCTGACCGTTCCGCGAGCCGTGGGATGCGCCGTGGAGCGCAACCGAATGAAGCGGCGGCTGCGCGAATCGGTGCGCAAGCGCCTCGCCGAGTTGGGCGCAGGCTGGGACATTGTCCTGAACGTGCGGCAGAACGCGAAGGGCGTGGATTTTTCCGTGCTCGATGAGACCGTCGCGAAATACTTTCGCAACTGCGCGCGGCATCGGGCGGCCTAGCATGGCAACAAGCGGAGCATGGAGATGTTGAAAACGTTTGTGCTGGCGCTGATCGGTTTTTATAAAGCGGCGATCTCGCCGGCCATTCCGGGGATGTGCAAGTATCATCCGACCTGCTCCATGTATGCCGCAGAAGCCGTGGAAACTTACGGCGTGCGGCGCGGGCTATGGATGGCCACGAAGCGCATCTTGCGCTGCCGGCCGTTTCATCAGGGTGGATTCGATCCGGTGGTTTAGAGCGCCGGATGCGCTGCGACTGCGGCGAAACCGTTTCGAGGCACGCGAGGGCCGAGCGAAACCTTCGCAAACAGATTCGAAATTGTTGCAGAACCTATTTTTCTGAGGTCCCGGAAGGGCACGGTTTTTAACCGTGCCGAAAGGCCGCGGAGAACAGGCGGCTTCAGCCGCTGAGAGCCATCGAACCACCTCAGGGGCTAAAGCCCGCTACTGACCGGGTTATATCGGCACGACTAAAGTTCGTGCCCTTACAAGGTCCGCCAGAGGTTTTGCAACAGCTACTTCGTTCCCAATGGCAGATAAAGAAATATCCATTGAACTGCTGCTCGTAGCGGCATTTGCGCTCTCCTTCATAATTCTTCTGGGGTCGTGATTCATTCTTACCAAATACTTGCCGCCCTCGCCAGCCAAGCCTCCCGTCAAAAAGGCTTCCGAACCTGCTGTCACGCCAGACACTGCTCAGTAGGAGTCTGCCTCCTCTGTCCTGCATGCACGCCCCTCGCTTCCC
>CAZQOB010000143.1:0-5290 GCA_964594885.1 uncultured Acidobacteriaceae bacterium | reverse complement strand
TTCCGGTGGTCAGCATGGAAGCGGCGGCGCCGGATTCCAGCCAGTTCAGTTGGAAAGACTACTACCGAAGGGCTCTCATCGCCCTGGACGAACCGCTGATCGAGCGGAAGCTGACTCACCAGGTCCGCAACTCATTCCGCGACACCTGCGGCAGGGCGCTTACCGATCCTCGTGCGCCAGGGCTTGAGCTACGCATGGCCCTGGAGAGCGCGCTGATCCACCGCCGGCCAGCGGCGTTCTTCATCGACGAGGCCCAGCATCTGGCAAAGATGAAAAGCGGCCGTAAACTGCAGGACCAGCTCGACTCAATTAAATCCCTGGCCAGCCTCGCCAATACGGTTCATGTGTTGGTGGGGACCTACGAGTTGCTCCCCTTCCGCAACCTTAGTGCTCAGTTGAGCCGGCGTAGCATTGACATTCACTTCCCCCGGTACCATGCCGAGAGAACCGAGGATTACACGGCCTTTCGGAACGCTGTCTTCACCCTCCAGCGTCATCTGCCTCTGGCCGGCGAGTCCGACCTTCTGCCTCACGTGGAGTACTGTTATGAGCGTTCCATCGGCTGTGTAGGGCTGGTTAAAGACTGGTTGACAAGAGCGTTGGCGCTTGCCATGAACCAGGGCGCTCCCGCGGTGACCCTCAGGATGCTCGAAAGAACGGCGTGGTCGCTGGACCAGTCCGAGAGAATGGCGAGGGAGGCGGTCGACGGCGAAAGCGAGGCCTCCGAAAAGAGTCAGAAGCGAGATCGTTTGAAACAGCTCTTGCAGTTGGAAACCATGACTTCGGCGACGGCGCCAGCACCGGCTCGCGTGAATCCGCCGTCTCCGCACGCGCGTACGCGTGTTGGCCAGCGCAAACCAGTTCGGGATCTTGTGGGAGTAACCAGGGAGGCGTGAATGCGCGATAACGATCTTGCCACATATGAAAGGTGGGATATGACGGCTGCCGTCGTCCCGCCTCGTAGCCGGTTTTTTAATCTCAGTCCGGCCGGGTTCGGCACTTCCATGGTCGAGTGCCTGACGAGCTATGTCTCCAGACTCGCCCAGGCACATTCGGTCACTCCCGGCGTACTCCACCACCGTGAGGTGATGAAGTACGGCCCAACCCGCCGAAACATGTTCGGCTGTGGAATTAAAGCTCGATCGCGTTCCTTCACTTGCGGCATCAATGCTACAGGCGGCGTTGCCGCCGACTTTGTTTCGGCGATCGGGAAGATGACCGCGAGAAACGATCTTCAATATCTCACCATGCTCTTTTGGAAGCCGCTCTTGCCATCGCCCCTGTTGATGCGAGGCGTGGCCGCGTGGTGTCCCGTTTGTCTGACCAGTTGGGAACAAGCCGGTAAGCCGGTCTACGTACCTTTGCTTTGGACGTTGGAAGTAGTCAAGTTCTGCCCGTTTCACCGGCGCGCGCTGCGACTTACCTGCCCGCACTGCAGCCTTCCGCAACCGCTACTCGGCCAGTGCTCGTGGGTGGGTTTCTGTACCCGCTGTAAGCGCTGGCTCGGTGCGGACTCGGGGAACGACGACGCAGAACGCTTTTCGATTCTCCGCCAGGAAACGCCGGACTGGGAAATTTGGGTGGCGCACCAAATTGCGGATCTGCTCGAGGTAGGGTTTCACAACCCGCCGTTGCTGACCACGGCACAGTTGTCGCAGCTGGTACAGGTCGGAACTGATTTGGAGGGCATGTCAGGTTTCGCCCGGATCCTGGGGGTCAGCGTGGCTTCGGTCGGTCACTGGCGAATGGGTAACAGACATCCAATGCTGCCGGTCTACCTACGCCTGGCGCGCGTGCTTGACGTGACTTTGGTCAGTCTTCTCACGGGAAGAGTATCGCCAGACGAAATTGATTCGCTGAATCTCGCGGGCGTGCCGCACTGGCGCAACCTCTGGGCCCGGCAACGCTCGGGCTTTGACAGGCTCAAAACCGCGCAACAAATGGATCTGGCATTGAAGGAGTTCCCGCCTTGCTCTCTTGAAGCCTTCCAGAACCGAAACGGGTATCACTATGCGACCCTGCACAAACACTTTCCGGACCGATGCAGAGCGATCCAGAAACGGTTTCAAGAATATGCTGCAGCCGTCGTCCGAGAACGACACGCCAACAAGATTGCGGAGTTCCGCCAGATCGCGTACCAGTTGCACGAGCAAGGGGTAGAGCTGCTTGTGAACCGCGTGCTCACGCGGATGTCCGTGCCAAAAAGTTTGGAACATCGCATCGCATGCGCACTCCTGGCCGAGATTAAGCACGAAATTCTGTCGAATAGGAGGTCGGGAGGCGGAGACCCGGCACAGTCACATGAGCGCGATCGACTAAATCGTCGGTAGCCCAGGCGCGCAAGGCCGTCAGGGCCGCAAGTTTGTTGGCTGGTGAATATGGCTGTTACTGTCGATCTTTTGGAGGCTTTCCTCAAGTGCCCCACCAAATGCTTCCTTCGCGCGCGTGGGGAGCCTGAAACGGGAAACGCCTACGCAGACTGGGTTCGCACAAAGAGCGATGTCTTCCGCGGCGAAGGGATTAGGCGCTTGCTGGCAGACGCCAAGCTCGGTACGGAAGGCATAAAAGGCGGCAGGTTGGCTCAGTTCCAGTCGGCAGCAGATTTCTTTGCACAGAACGAGAACCTGCGCATTTCATGTCACGCGGTGGAACGGATTCCATCCTCAGAACGAAGTCGAGCCGCGCAGTTAGTCCCGATTCGGTTCGTATTCAGCAGCAGGCCCACTCGGCACGATAAACTTCTACTGGCATTTGAGGCCCTCGTAATATCGAAGGTGCTTGGCCGTGAGGTAACCCTCGGCAGGATCGTCTACGGGGACGACCACGTCACCCTGAATGTGAAGGTCTCGGCCCTGGCAGACGAGGTGGAAAAGGCCGCCGATAGAGTTGGCCGTTTGATTTCCAGCCCTTCGCCTCCCGAGTTGGTCCTGAACCGGCACTGTCCCGAGTGCGAATTTCAAAACCGATGCCGCCAAAAGGTCGTCGACAAGGACGACCTCAGTTTACTCGTCGGTATGACTGAAAAGGAGCGCAAGGAGTTCAACAGCAAGGGAATCTTCACAGTTACCCAGTTGTCATTCACGTTCCGACCGCGCCGCCGGCCAAGAGCGCTGAAGGACAAGCGAGAGAGACACCATTACGCATTGAAGGCGCTGGCAATCCGTGAGAAAAAGCTCCACATCGTTGGAAGCCCGGAATTCAAGGTAGAAGGCACCCCTGTTTATTTGGATGTGGAAGGATTACCTGACCGAGGCTTCTATTATTTGGTTGGGATCCGAACCAAAGCCGGTGACTCCGTCGTTCAGAACAGTTTTTGGGCCGATGGCCCCTCGGAGGAAGGCCGAATTTGGCAGGAGTTCCTGTCCAAGTTGATAGCCATCGATAACCCGGTCTTGATCCACTACGGCAGCTTCGAGAGCGTTTTCCTGAAGCAGATGTGCGAGAAACATGGTGGGCCGCCGACGGACTCTGTCGCGGCGAAGGCGCTCGAATCTTCTGTCAACCTTCTTTCCGTCATCTTTGCGCAGATCTACTTCCCAACATATTCAAACGGCTTGAAGGAGATTGCTGGCTGGTTGGGGTTCAGATGGTCGGCCCCGGAGTCTACTGGTCTGCAGTCCATCGCATGGCGCGATGAGTGGCAGCAGTCCAAAAACCCGTCCATTAAAGCGAAACTCATCACATATAACCAGGAGGATTGTGCTGCGTTGGAACTGGTTGCGCATGCCGTCGCCCAAGCCTGCCAGAAGTGCGTCGGATCAGGTTCAGAAACAGTCGGACGTCTTGAAGTGGTGGTCGCGGACAAACTGGATTCTAAAGTGACCATGTGGCCTAAGTTCAGCACCTCCATTCAAGATTTCGAGGCCATCAATAAGGCCGCCCGCTGGGATTACCAGCGCGACCGTATCTATATTCGAACCGACGCTGAATTGAAAAAGGCCAGGCGGAAAAAGAAAGACCACGTCAAGACAGCGGTACACATCAGCAAAGTAGTGGTTTGCGAACCGTTGCCTGCCTGCCCACGCTGCCAAAGAAAAGGAACCCAGACGTTTAGGACGATAACGAAGCGTCTCCACGACCTCAGATTTGGCCGATCCGGGGTGACCGGATGGATAGTGAAGTATCAGTTTCAAGTCTTCTGGTGCCCAGCGTGCAGGGCGTTCACGCCTTGGCCGTCGGAATTCTGGGAACGAACAACCTATGGCCGCAATCTAGCCGCGTTTTCCATCTTTGAAATCATCGAGCTGTGCGTCTCGCAGCGTTCTGTCACTGAAACCCTGAATAGACTCTTCGGATTCCAAATGGACGAGATTGTTGTGCGTCGATTCAAGGAGCGCGGGGCCGAATACTACCGGGAAACCCGAAAGAAGATCCTCACTGCAATGGTAGAGGGCAACGTAATTCATGCAGATGAAACACGAATTCGGCTGCACGGCAAGGTCGGCTACGTCTGGGTCTTTACCACGTTCCGCGACGTAGTCTACTTCTACTCGGAAACCCGCGAAGGAAGCCTGGTCCAAACCGCTTTGGATGGGTTCAAGGGTGTTCTGGTGTCCGATTTCTATTCTGCCTACGACTCGCTGCCATGCGCCCAGCAGAAGTGCTTGCTCCACTTGGTCCGTGACCTCAATGATGCCGTTCTGGACAACCCTTACGACGACAGCATAAAGGGAATCGCGACAGCTTTTGCGGAACTTCTCAGGGAGATCGTGCAGACCATCGACCGGTGGGGTCTCAAAAGCCTGTTCCTGCGGAAACATCTGGTCGACGTGGCCCGCTTTTACAGGCAAATTCCAAAGACGGGAGAGAAAAGCCCAGTCGCGCTGAAATGGACAGATCGATTGCATAAAGACCGAGACAAGCTGTTCACCTTTCTAAACCACGACGGGGTTCCCTGGAACAACAACAACGCCGAACACGCGATCAAGGCTTTTGCCCGGCTCCGCCGTGCCATCGACGGTCTCTCGACGCCAAAAGGAATAGAAGAATACCTTATCCTCTTAAGTGTTTGCCAGACGTGCAAGTACTCCGGCTTGGATTTCCTGGAGTTTCTCCGTTCAGGCGAAACTGACCTCGGTACCTTTGCCGCGAGTCAACGAAACCGAACCAGCCCGTTGGTGAAGATCGACGGTCCCGGAAAAAGAAGCAGCGCTGGACAGCCTTGACGTCAACCCGGTCTTGTGGCGCTGTCCTACCTCAGCCCACGGCGGACTCCCCTTCAGACGCTGGGTGAGATGAGTCTGCGGCAAGAGTATGCTTCCAATCTGGCAAAACTATGGGTGAAGTGACA
>CAZQOB010000142.1:0-5365 GCA_964594885.1 uncultured Acidobacteriaceae bacterium | reverse complement strand
ATCCGTGCTGACGTAGATCTCACGCAACGGTGAATCGTTCATGGTCTGCGATGACGGATTGGAGTCGACAAACATGTCAAAACTCTCCTGATTGACCACTTCGAAACGAGCATTGCTGAATCGTCTGCCGATTCGATCTCGATTTCAGAATCGTCAATACCGAACAGCGTGAGTCTTGGTAGGGGCGGTGGGGATCGAAACTGCATTCCACCACTTCTAAGTCTCACCGATTGAGCGCATTACCGGCCGCTCCCCAATCCAACTGTTAAAAACTGTTAGAAAGCGACCGTCACGATGCTAGCAAACATGACTCGCACAGTGACACTTCCGGTTTGGCGACTTGCGACTGTCGCGATGCTCTTCGCAAACGTTTGCGATTCGCCGGTGCGCACGTATCTTTGCAGCTTCGGAGCGGGGGAATAATCGAATCAGCCGCATTCGATTCGGCAGTGCCTCGTTGCCTGCCTCTGACGGCCCTCGTCTCGTCACCATCAAGCCTGCTGCAAACACGCAACTTATTCATTCTGCGTTCGGCTAAATCGGCCAAAATCGCCTGAAACGCAGAAGTCAGGTACACGGCGGGTACACGGGCTGCAGATGACCGCTAATGACTACGGCCGTTCCACTGGCAACACCCGGAATCGTCGTTTTCCCTCTAGGCGGTACGTCGCAAAATCGTCTTGGTCTACTGTGAGAATTACGCTCAATGACTCTCGATTGGCGAGATGAACTAGCGTCGCGTCAGCAAAATCCATCGGCCGGTCCCAATATCGAGACATCAATGTCCGGAGGTGCGGCAATTCCGCATCTTCAATCGTTCCCAGTATGAACGCTCCGGACCGAACAAACTTCCATGCCGAATCCACCTCTGTGCGGCTATCGCCAACTAGATGGAATAATTCCGTCAGAACCGCTTGCGAGGTAAGGAGGGGCAGGCGCATCTGACGAAACGCGTTCTTACAGGGTTCATGCCACCGATCGTTGCGGTCGAGGAGCGCGAGAATCGCACCGGTGTCAGCTACCGCACTAGCCAGCATGGCGGCGGCGTAACCGTCTGCGCACCGCCTCCCGAGCGGTCGCCGCTCGGTGCCGGTTGCGTCCAGCGAGCATTCCAAGACACCCGTCCGCAACTTTGTGCAGCTCGCGCTGCGCCGCGTCCCCAGCTACATCCAACGCACTTTTCTTGAGCCATTCACGGACCGCCAGATCGAGGACGGAGGAAATTGACATCTTGCGCAGACGTGCTTCACGCTCAAGGTCGGACTTTAGTTCGTCGGTCAAGCGCCAACTATAGACTTCTGTCTTCATGAACTACATTGTAGTGCAGAACGAATACAGACGCAAATCGCGCTTGAGGCCGCTTGAATAGATTGAACATCGGAAAGCCTGCGGATTCCGATGAAGGTAATCGGCATTCCGATCTGATCGTGATCAGGGTTCCGGGATCAACGTGATCAGTCGTCGGAGCGAAGCGACGCTGGCGAATGGATTTTCCAGAAAGTGATCACGATCGTCAAGTTTTATTGATGCACGGCTCTAGAAATCTCTTTTAGATCGCCGTAGCGGGGTTTTCTCAAGGTCTCCCATAGTTCAGGTCATGGCTTTGTTGTTGTTGAAGCTGTGCGAAAAGTGGAAATCGCGAAGCGATTTCCAAGGGCGTTCGTGGCCCGTCTTTTCCACAGCTTTTCGCCCGCCGATTCATTTTTCTCCTTTCGGGCCCGGGGTCGTGGGGTGCTTGCCCACGACTTCGCGCGCTGAGACTCTCCAGGCGCGACCCGAGCGATCGGAGGGCCTTGAATTTCGATAACTTTAAGGAAAGGCGCGATTTTTGTGCTCGTTGGACGTCATCGATCGGGAATCTCAACTTCAGAATAAGTGCCGGGCTTTGCAGCGCTCACAGCCGCCACGACCCTATCAACGTACCGTTGCACGACAGGCCATCGCGAATTGCCCAAGACCACAATCGCAATGACACGCTCCGCGAGATTCTGTTGATAGCGGATGTTCTTGTCGGTTATCAGAAATACTTCGAAAGTCGCCTCTTCCGCCGCTCGCAACAGTTCGCCGTTGCTGAGCGTATCCCAACCAAGATCTTTGGTCTTTTTGACTGTGTGCTCCTTGAGGAACGACCGGAGAGGAGCTGGCGTGCCGTGGTCAAAGAGAATGAGCATCTATCGGCGAGCAGGAGCTTCAAGACTGCGTGCAGCAAAATCCAAGACTGTTGTGACTTGTTCCCGCGTCAGGTCGAACCATTCCATAATGTCCTCGATGCTGGCTCCTGCTTCGAGATTTTCGAAGACCGCAGCGACCGGCATGCGCGTGCCACGGAAGACCCAAGCACCGCTCACCTTTCCGGGTATGCTTTCGACCGAGGGGCATTTGGACCAATCGAGTGCTGACATGAAAGACCTCCTTCCAAATCATCGTACACCAGCTCACAGCAGGCTAAAAGGGCGAGAAAAAACTCGAGTCCTTTCCGCTGGAGTTGCTAGTATCTTGAATTTCGACTTCCTCGATTTCCGCTTGGTAATCGAACTTCGCGCCCAGGGCGATGAGAGGGCGGAAACCAAGATCGGAAAGTTGTCCTTTGGAGTTCTACGGCAGACTTGCGAGATGGAAACAGACGCCTGGTTGTTGTTGCAAGGCTAGGCCGTGCGAATCGCAGGAACGTTGCGGTCACTCTCCAGTAAGCCCGTTATACGTCCAAGCGGGTTATTTCCAGGTTGCGCGTCGTCCGTGCAGAATACAAGAATTCCTGACGAACCTTTATAGAGGCACATGTACGGCGACGATCCGCCAGTTGACATCCGTATTTTCGAGATAGGAAACCAGGTCAGCGGACAACTTGAATTCGGGCCGTCCGAATTCGTGCTGGCCGCAGCCTTCACCAAGTGCTATGCTCCGCGGCACTGTTTGGCACTCCAGGTAGGTTCCCCAAAAAAAGCCGCCTGTCCCGGTTTCTCAGGAAAAGTGCGCTTCACGGCGCATGCCTGACAGCTGGAAACAGAACGAAATCCCCAAGATGGCAGGAAGAGAGTGTGAGGTAACACATCATGAAAAGACAGACCCCGGTTGTAGTTCTTGCAGGCCTGGTGGGGCTTCTGGCGTGTATGGCAGTAGCGTCTATGTCACTCCCTGGAAACTCGGCGCAAAAAGAGCGGTCTCGGCGGGCAATTGCGACCGCAGGTGCAGTTCATGCGGCGCCGCGCGGCGCGTTGCAGTTCAACAATCTTGATCCGAACGGTCCTTGCGGAGCTTTCTTGGCGAGCCAAGACGCAAATTCCGAAGTCCGAATCGGTTTTGAGATCGCGCCGGTGCCGCTCAACCTGGAGGGAAAGAATTGCGCTCTGGTGGGATTGGGAAGCTTTATCGTGAATGGCCATTCCGACTGCAACGGCTGCCACAACAGCGGCGGACCGCCAAACTTCAATTACGCCAATGGGCAGAATCCTTATTTCCTCGGCGTGAAAGCGCCTGGGCACCAGGATCCTTCGACTTACCTGGGGGGAGGAGCGGACTTCGGAGTGGCAGTGCCGCCGAGCGTCGCGGTGGGTGGATTTCCGCCGGGTTCTATACCTGACTCCTATCCACCGCCGGAATTCGGAAGTTACGTTGGTCCAGACATCATTGCTCGCAATCTGACTCCGAATAAGGCAGGGGTGCCCGAAGGAGGAAATACCCTCGAGCAGTTCAGGGCCATCCTGCGGACTGGGAAAGATTTCGACCATCTGCATCCGACCTGCACAACTGCCGTGCCAGTGCCGAGCCCGGCAAACTGCATCCCGTCTCCCGTGAACGGGGACGTGCTGCAGGTGATGCCCTGGCCGGTGTTTCATAACATGACGAATCATCAGATCGAGGCCATTTACGAATTCCTGAAGACAATTCCATGCATCGAAGGTCCGGCGCAGCCGAGCGATCTTCCGGCTCCTATGCAGTATGCGTTTCCGGCGCTGCATAACGACTGTCAGTAGCTCGCAAAATGAAATAAACGTTGGCAAAGCTCCCCAAGACGGTCTCCAGTCCTTGGGGAGATTTGAATTGTACCGCTGACGGAAGCCTGTGCCCGAAGCCCCCGCCGGGCATCGCCGTGGCGGCGGTCACTTGGACGGCGCTTGCCTCCGTGACGCGTATAGTCACACGCAGCCATGCGGCTATTACCATTGCTGAGGCCGGAGTCCCTTAACGCCAATTTGTCGCGGACGGTGGGCAAGTTTCCCACGACCCCTGCTTTTCGACATTCAACCTATGACTTGTCAACAAGATACGTTGGTAGGGGCGGTGGGGATCGAAATTGCAATCCAATTTCACAAGTCCTGAATTGTCAAAGGCGTAGCTCCGCTGCCCTTCTTCCAATTGGTGTCAAATGGTGTGAAATCTCGGTGGAGGGTCAGTTTCCGAGTAGCCCACACGGCGATAATCGGTCTGCCCGCCAAATCCGGACACAGAAATACCTTTCAGGCCCGCCCGCTCCACCTGGCCTCACCCTTAGAGCTTTGCCGAGCCCGCCCCCTAAGCTTGCCCAGCAACTAGTTCGGACATTATCATCTGCCTGCTTTGGTAGCGAGGGCCTTTGAATGACGACAGACGTTGCCCGTTCGCAAACCAGTCCTGTGCCTGGCTCGTATGTCGGCCAGATCATCGCCTGGGTGGTGCTCCTGTGTACCCTTACTGTCATTGGCGCACTGCCGTTGCTACTCCAGGGCCTGAATCTCGCCGGAGTTTCTCAGTCCACGCCGCATTTGCCGCTCGTCTTGATGGGCATGCTGGTGACTTCCTGCTCCCCGACTCTAGCTGCGCTTTTCGTTGTGCTGATCTATCCGGGGGCTGGAGGATTGCGTTCCGTTTTCCAGCAGTTAGGCAGGTGGCGTGTGCCTGCAATTTGGTACGTAATCGCGGTGATCGGGCCTGTGCTTCTTTTGCTGACGGCAAAAGCGGTGAATGCGGCGCAACTCGGCACCGTGCCCACTCAATGGATGGTTCTGCCTTCGTTCTCCGGTCCTCGCGGTTTGGCCTTCATCATTTTCGGTTCGCTGGTCGCGGAGGAACCCGGCTGGCGTGGCTTTGCACAACCGAGACTGCAAGTGCGCTACGGAGCGCTTGCGACGAGTGTCTTCATCGGACTTCTCTGGAGCACTTGGCACTTGTGGTATGTGGTATTGCCAGGTGGGTTGTCAAATGTTGGCGGAATTGATGCAGTAGCGACCTACATACGCCTAACTTCAACGGCGGTGATTTATGCCTGGATGTACAACAACACCAACGGCAATCTTTTCATCGCGATGATTGCGCACTTCGGACACAATCTGGCTGCGAGTTTGATCCCAACCGCGGCGGACGGAGGCCAGCAACATCTCATCATTGC
>CAZQOB010000141.1:0-5549 GCA_964594885.1 uncultured Acidobacteriaceae bacterium | reverse complement strand
CTTTGCGTGCTCGCAATGAGAACCCAAACTCTAACCGAACTGGCTGGTAGTCTGTAACCCTCCCTAACGCTAGGGGCCCACGCGCGCATTCCGTTCGTAATGGGTTCTGTCCGGTTGGTCGGCAATCCGGAAGTTAACGAACAGGCCGGTCTCAGTTATCCGCCCGCAATCCCCGATCAAAGTTGCCAGTTCCGGCTTCCGTCAATTGAGGTCATAGAGCCTTGTGTGATGACTCGCGTAAATAGAGCTCCGAAAATAAGAGTGAACGCAATTTCTCAGAGTCGCATTCTTCTAGACAACACGTTAGACTTCGCTGGTGATTGAGGACCAAATGCCCGATCACACGGCCTCAGAAACCAGTACTCCAGCCTGCGCTCTCCTTAGCCTTCTCATCCTTGCGGTCGCAGTCGGCGCGGCTTTCTATTGCCTTGTTCCTCCACGAGTCGTACCAAGCACCGCACCACTGACGGAATTCTCTGCCTCTCGAGCCTTTGAGCACCTGAAAGTGATAGCACGCGAGCCGCACGCCACAGGTTCTTCTGCAAATGCCCGTGTCCGCGATTACTTGATTCAGGAGTTGCAGCAACTGGGCGTGGAAACTCAAGTTCAAAGGACTGGCATTACGAATCTGCTAGAAATCTACGCCGGTCCATATGGGGCGGGCACCGTGGAGAACGTGATGGCGCGTTTAAGAGGTACCGCGAGCACCGGAGCGGTGCTGCTGATGGCGCACTACGACTCAGTCGCTACAGCCCCGGGAGCCACAGATGATGGTTCGGGAGTTGTCACGTTGCTTGAAACTCTGCGCGCTCTAAAGAGCGGGCCGCCGCTCCGGAACGACGTCATTTTTCTCTTCACCGATGGTGAAGAACTCGCTGAGGTTGGGTCTCAAGGCTTTGTGGACGAGCATCCGTGGGCAAAAGAAGTATCCGTGGTTTGGAATTTGGACAGCGGCGGTAGTTGCGGACCAGCTGATATCAACATTTCCGACGGATGGGCTCTCCGGGAAATCCAAAATGTAGTTCCGCATCCTCTTACAAGCTCGATCGGCGCAGAACTCGCGAAACTCGGGCCACCGGGCGGAGACGACACATTGGTTTTTGATCGCAAGAAGCTGACAATTGCCGACGTGAGCTACGGCGGCTGCCAGTTCAGGTACCATACGGCAAAAGATGACTTGGAGAATATTGACCTACGCAGTGTGCAGCATCTTGGAATTTACACCCTTCCCGTCACGCGCGACTGGGGAAATTCCAATTTGAGAGAAATTCCAGCACTGCCGGATAGCGCTTATTTCGTTATTCCAGGACGCATCGTCTCTTATCCCTTGGCGCTCGTACGGCCCTTGACCTTGCTCCTCGTCATTCTCTTCGCAATCCTTCTCGTGCTTGGCTTCCGGCGCGCGCGAATAAACCTCCGCGGCCTGGGGATCGGAATTCTTCTCTGGTTGGGATCCACGTTGGTGTACGCTCTAATGGCCGCTCTGCTCTGGCGGACGCTCAAAACGCTGGAGCTAGTGAATTTTTCCTACTCTTCCGCTTACAACGCCAGAACATACGCACTTGCTTTCGTTTGTTTAACAATTGCGGCGGGATTAGGGCTATACGGCCTCTCCCAGAGGAAAATGAGTGCCGAGAATCTCGCCCTGGGCGGACTCTTCTGGTATCTGGTACTGACGGTTCTTTCGAACTGGTTTACCCCCGGGGCCAGCGTTCTTTTTGGGTTGCCGCTGGGGTTTGGTTTGCTTTCTCTGGCGATTTCATTTCGATGGAGACACTCGAGCATGCTCTCAGGCATTCTGCGCCTGCTCTTTGCGGTTCCCGCCATTTTCCTTTTCACTCTCCTTATTGCCGCCATAGATACTACTTTGGCGGGAGATCCTATGCCGAGTCTCGTGGTCTCCGTCATTCTCACCACTATTCTTCTTGCGCTTCTCGCTCCCCAACTTGACCCTATGATCGGAGGGAATTTACGAATTTCCGCAGCGTTTGCTCTAGTGGGCGTTGTTTTGTTCGGTTGGGGGGCATTCCACAGCGGGCATGACAACAAGCACCCTCGCCCGGATACGATCGCATATTGGCTGAACGCTGACACGGGAAAGGCGTCCTGGATTAGCCTGGATGAAAGGCTCGATAGCTGGACTTCACAGTTCCTGACAGGCCGGATCGAAAGCGACAAGCTGAGTTTTCTCGTCAGCCCAGGGGAAAGGGTACTCAAGTCCGAGGCACCGCCTGTTCTGTTGCCAGCGCCACAAATCACATTATTGGAGGATGCGCCCGAAACCGCCAAGAGACTGCTACGTTTGCGCCTCACCTCCTCGCGGAGGCCTGTAACGCTGTGGGTCTCGGTTCAGAATGCGACCATCCTGCGGGCAACGATTGATGGCAAGAAAGCTCCCTCGAAGATGGTTGAGCCGCCTGACAAGCTCTGGGGTTTCTATTATGCCGCTCCTCCAATGGAGGGAATTGAACTGGCCATCTGGTTCAATCCTTCCCAGAGGCCACAAATTACGGTTACGGATCAAACGATCGGTCTACCCGATGTCCCTGGATTCCACAGCAAGCCAAGAACCCCAGACTTGATGCCACTGAATTATTTCCCCGCATTTGATTCCACCGCCTTAGTGAGCAAGTCGTTCACCGTGCCAGAGCCCAAATAGGCGCACCTCTGCGAGTTCAAAGGAACGTCGCATCATTCAAGCGAAAGACAAGGCCCTGCGTGGATGGTCGGCAACTCTTCCGTAACCGCACCGCGGAAGGTTTGGCCATCAACCATCCTGAATTTGCCACTTCAGATCGTGAGCGCAAACGCATGTTTTCGTAGGTTTGATGCGTCTGCGCATTGCTTACGTTTTCTTCGCTGAGCAACTGAGATTGACATCATACGACCGCGTGAATCGATAACGCGGCCATGGGCTCATACGGGAGCCGTCTCAATTAGTGCTAAATCCCCGTTTGCACTCAATTGACCGGAAGCAGTCTGGCGATTTTCGACTTCTCATCAGAGCAAGCTGCCACTACCAGGCGATCACCGCAATTTTGTACACCAGCAGAACGGGTACGGTCGCTAGCGTGATCCAGGCGGACAGCGCATAGCGTCGGGAGAAGTAGAAGGTCACGCCCGCCCAGCACGAGCAGGCGGCGATCAAAGCGCCACCGACATAGAGCGCAGCGACTGCGGTCGAGAAGCTCGTGCTATGGACGTGCCTTAACCGAAAGAACTCACCTAGAGTCCTGGCGACGATAAGAAATTCAGTCGTGATTCCTATCTGAGCCCAGCGTTCCTTTGTCACGGGGAAAGTGTAACCTGGGGCGCACTTAACGATAAATCGCGATCGCAACCAGTTAGCGGATCGTCGGCAAACCGGAAACTGAGATCAGACTGGTCGCCAACTTCCGTGTGGCCTCATCCACCCACAATCACCAGAGTGACCAGACGAATCTACAACTCAATGCGGAGCCGGTTTAGTTGCAGAGTTGTTTTTCATCCATGATTAGTACGCTCTGGATGAGCCATTTGCCATCTTCTTTCGACACGACGATCTGCGAATGAACCTTTCGCGTCGGAATGACTTTTCCCTCTTCAATCTGCCCTACCCGTTCGTTGTAAGTGTGAACCACCGCAACATCCGGACGCACAAAGCGCACTTCTGTCTTTACAGATTCAGGTGTGACCTTGCCAGCAAGGTAACCCTGGTTGTGACGTGCTTGCTCCCAGAACCGCGAAAGCTCTTCTAGGCCGTGCAGGCGTCTACCCCAGGCATTCGTCCAATCTATGTCAGCTGCAAACACCTCTGCCAGATTTCCTTGTCCCTGACCGAGGACGCGGCGTTGATCTACTTCGACAAGGGCCTTAATCTTAGACTCATCCTCGGACGTGCCACGACTCTGGCCCCAAGCCGGGGAGGCCAGCAGAACTGCGGCAAGAGTCAGCCATCCACTTCTTCGGAGTAGAGTTTCCATGGTTTCTACCTCTCCTTCTCAAACGCGATAAGTAAGAAAGAAAGCTCGGCTCTCATTTCACCCCGGAATAGTCGGAATTGTACTTGAATCGCCGAGACCGAACCACTCCGCGCGCTATCTGTAAACGTGGCCCGTACCTGGCATTTCGGTTCGAAGCACCACGCGATAACTCCCCGATGGTCGGCGATCCGGCCTTAGGGTGACGCCTTGTGCTGATCGCCTTGGCCCGAGACTGTTTTTGCGAGCCACTGGGACAATGCTGTTCCAATTTCCATGTTGTTTTTCTCGATCATCATGGCGTGCCCATTTCCATGGATGCCAATCTCGGGCAGTTTGATCCATGTGGGATGGAGTCCAGCCTGCTCGAGAAACTGCACCGTGCAATGGTCGTAAGCTGCGTGGTAGGAGGCCTCCGAGGTCACGAGCAGAATTGGAATCTCCTTAAGATTGGGAAGTTGTCTCGCCGGGCTTTTCTGAAGCCAGCATCTGCAATGCTCTGGAGAGTCAGGCCCGTCCTCTTCCACGATCTGCAGGTCAGACGCATTTTGTGCTGGCGGAGAATAGGCGAGAGGGTCGGAGTTGATCCCCCACGGCCGCGCAAGTGTTGCACGGTATCGGAACCATTCCGGTGCACCAACGAGCTGGATGTCGTAAAAAGGTGGGCCGCTCGGCTCTACCGCTACTATTGCCTTCACCAAGTCCGGTCTAGCATCAGCGACAGGCCAACCGAATGCTCCTGATTGCGAGTGTGTTAGCAAGATTGCAGGACCGATCTTGGTCAGCAGTGCGATGATCGCGTCCCTGTTCAAGATTTGTGCCAATGTGAAATCAGATATGACTGGTAGCCGCGCCGCCATTAATGTGTCGAAAGTGCTGTCGCCTGGCTTTCCCGCTCCTGGCCACTGCGTATGCAAACGCGCTTGCGGCCACAAATTGTAGTCTTCAGTGCGTGTAATCCGCTGTTGAACCCCTTCAGGGCCCTCCAGCGGAGATAGAGGCCCGTAGACCTCTGAAACGTATGCCGCCCTACCACGTCCGGGTTGATCGATGACATAGACTGCATAGCCCTGCCGCAAGAAGTGCTGTGCCCAGCCTTCGCGCCCGTCAGGTGTACCCATAAAAATAGCCCCTGAACTCCCGGCTCCAGGCACCATAACAACCGGATACGGGTGGAGTAGAAGAGTCGGTATTTGGTATTCGGCATAAAGCTGCCCACTCATCACCTGCCGACCATTGACAGTCGAGTATTTTCCTCCCGCGTAGACATATCCTTCCCGCGCAATAGAGAGTGGAGCGAGATTCTGGGAGAGTGCAATCCTCGGAACCAGAAGTATGATAGCGACCACAAACTTAGCGACTGCGTCTCGCGTCACGGGTGCCCTCATTTCGTGAGCCATAGGCTTTCCTCCTCACCCAAGCACGTCATCTCGTAACAGCAGGTGACACTTATCATATTTAAGCCTCACGGTCGCCGCTGAACTCCTTTAATTCGTGTCAACTGACGGTTGGTCGGCAAACCGGAAGTAACCCGTTTTCATCCGTCACGCGGCCTGCTGGCGACGAATCTGCCGCTGTTTCCGCGCCGCC
>CAZQOB010000140.1:4151-5734 GCA_964594885.1 uncultured Acidobacteriaceae bacterium | reverse complement strand
GGGTCGCCGCCATTGACGTAGAGACTGACGGCAAGCTTGTCGCGGCGGTAAACTCTTATAATAACGTTTCCTCAAACTTCGACTTCGCGGTGGCACGCTACAACAGCAATGGCACGCTCGACGCCAGCTTCGGCACAGGCGGCAAAGCTACGGCCGGTGTCGGGGGCCGCTTTGCGTTTGCCCATGCGGGTGCCCTGCAAGGTGACGGGAAGATTGTCGTGGCGGGAGGTACCGTTAACGGCCTCTTCAACGACTTCGCACTGGTGCGATTCAACAGTGACGGCACGCTCGATACGAGCTTCGGGACGGGTGGGAAAGTGCTCACCGATTTCGGGGTCAGTGCCCAGGCTGATTCCGTTGCCGTGCAGCCGGACGGGAAGATAGTGGTGGCGGGGTTTGCCAATATCAACGGTGGTGACAATTTCGAGGTGGTGCGCTACAACAGCGATGGCACGCTCGACACCAGCTTTGGTACAGGTGGCAAAGTGACCACCGATTTCGGCCTCTCAACCCAGGGCTTTTCGTATGCCCAGGCGAATTCCATTGCCCTACAGCAAGACGGGAAGATTGTGCTGGCAGGGACGGCCCTTCTCAACAGCGTCCGCAACTTCGCGCTGGTGCGCTATAACAGCAACGGCACGCTCGACACCGGCTTCGGCACCGGTGGAAAAGTGACGACCCCTTTTTCGACTCCGAACCCGTCTTTTGATAATGCCTCGGCGGAATCCGTTGCCGTCCAGCCGGACGGGAAGATCGTCGCGGCCGGTCTTGCAGCCTTCGACATCGCACTGGCGCGGTACAACAGTAACGGCACACTCGATACCAGCTTCGGTACAGGCGGTGAAGTGACCACAAGTATCTCGCCCTCCTATGACCAAGCGTTTTCGGTTGCCGTCCAGCAGGACGGAAAGATTGTCGTGGCGGGACGGACCGTTACCCTAAGCGACGGAAACTTCCACTCCGCACTGGCGCGCTACAACAGAGATGGCATGCTCGACACCACCTTCGGCACAGGCGGTAGCGTGACCAACATTTTCGCGGCCGCCAATGAAGCTGTATCTTCCATTGCCGTACAGCTGGACGGGAAACTTGTCGCGGCCGGAGGAGCCAATTTTACCGGGAACAGCGATTTCGCGCTGGCCCGCTTCACCCTGGCGGTGAATCCGTCCCTGGCTTCGCTCCTGCTCAATCCCACGACCGTGACGGGAGGCGGAACCAGCACCGCCACTGTAACTCTCAGCTCGGTCGCTCCGGCCGGCGGCGCTGTGGTCACGCTCGCCAGCAGCAACGTCAATGTTGCCACTGTTCCGGCTTCGATAACCATTCCCGCCGGTGTCGCCAGGGGCACCTTTACCATTTCGACCAAACTCGTGACGGCCGCGACTCGTGTCACTATCACCGCCGCCTATAACAGCGCATCGAAGACCGCCACCCTGGTACTGAATCCGCCGCTGGCTTCGCTCCTGCTTAATCCCACGACCGTGACGGGAGGAGGAACCAGCACCGCCACCGTGACCCTCAGCTCGGCCGCTCCGGCCGGCGGCGCTGTGGTCACGCTCGCCAGCAGCAACGTCAATGTTGCC
>CAZQOB010000140.1:0-4051 GCA_964594885.1 uncultured Acidobacteriaceae bacterium | reverse complement strand
ACTGTTCCGGCTTCGAGAAGCATTCCCGCCGGTGTCGCCTGAAGAGGCAGCGGCGATTTTTTCGACGAGGTAGCCCACCGCGCCCCGCGGTCACGGACAAAAATGCCACAAAAACGTCCCCACAACTTCACGGATTAGGGTACCTATCCCTGTATTCTGAGGTTGTGGGTGGGGGAAGGCGCCATCAGCCAGAGATGACCAATTCGCGAACGGTGAGCACCAAGCGTGGAGCACGTATTCTCGCGATGGAGGTCTTACTTGGACGAAGCCCATCGCTCTTCCAAATGATGGAGTTGCGAGCATGGGTAATCGCATCTCGATGGCTCTAGCGCCAGGCGGGCAGCAGACAGCAGTCGTTTCTGAGTTGTTGCGGCCAGCACCTGCGAGCGAGCAGTGTGGCCAACCCAAGCTTTCCATCTCCTCTGATCTCGTTCACTGGGGCACGTGCAGCCCTGCAGGCGGCCCCAATCCGGCAATGAGCGTCAACTTTCCCGCAACGGTATATGGATTGGATGGAACGCTGTGGGTGGCGTTTCAGAATACGAATTCCGCTGCGTTTCCAGCGGGCGTTGTCGTTTGGCGGCCGGTGATGCCCAAGATCGCCGCATCCGGCATTGTTAATTCAGCGAGTTTCCAAACAGTCATCGCACCTGGGATTTTGTTTTCCATCTTCGGCTTAAACTTGGCGCTTGCGCCCCAGCAGGCCCTTGCAGTGCCGTTACCCACTAACCTCGCTGGAACCCAGGTTTTCGCGAATGGCACACCGGTGCCGCTGCTCTACGTCAGTCCAGGGCTGGTGAATGCGCAGGCACCCACGAACACCCTGCCTGAACAATCCACGGTGGTGATAGGCACGTCAGGAGGAGATTCGCCCGCGGCGAAAGGAAATGTTGCATCCGCAGCGCCTGGGATTTTCCAATTCGGCCAGAACCGTGCCATCACGCAGAATTACCCAGCCTACACTCTGAACGACTCGACCAACCCTGCCGCGCCGGGTTCGGTGCTGATCGCTTACCTGACCGGCTGCGCCGCGAGTAATCTGTCGTAAAAAGCCTGTGGGGTATTGACAGCAAATACCGGCGTGTTGATCATGGCGGTGCGCCATTCTTCACCGTCGGGCAGCTTGAACAAAAGTCCGAGATCACGGACCATTTCGGGCTCGTCGGCAACATAGGGAGTGCCGCCTGCCAGAGAGAAGCGGCCGATGATTGGGATCTCTCACAAAGCGAGTGATGTGTTCCGGATGCTGTTGGCAGCCACAACAGAAAACGCCAAATTACAAAAACAAATGCTAAATTAAAAAAATTCCGTTGCGATCCCTCCAGAAAGGGTTCGCCCACGGCCCCACCACTCCGGGACAACTCCAGCGGCCTGAGTGTTTAGGGGATTTCTTCGCGCGTTCGCTCCGTTCGCGTGCCAGACGTGCAGCGGCGCGTTTTTGTGCTGCAGCGTCGGATGCCTTCTTCGCGCGCGCCTTGCGCTCCTCAGCCGTCATGTTCTTCGCCGCCGTCTTCCCGCCCTGGCTGCCGTACGCCTTCCTCAACTTGCGTAGGTATTCGAGCCCTTCTGGCGGGATGCGTTTGGCCATGATACGCAGCCACGGCATTCTCCTTCCTTACCGGCTGACCCTGGGTGCCGGGAGTGAGTTCAACACTGCGTTTTTCGGCTGCTCCAAGTTTAATTCTGGGGATCCGGGTTCTTCGGGAAGAGTGTCAGACGGGTCTTGGCAAGCACGGCCGCAGCCTCACTGCGGCCTCTGGTTTTGATCAACACGGGCTCGTATTGCTCGAGGACCGCTTTCACTGTGACGGGGTCTTTCCAAGGCGCCTGTTGCAGAATGCCAATAGCACGCTGGCAGAGCGCTTCGGCCCGCGCATATTGGCGCTGGGTCCTGGACGCTCCCGCCAAATTGACTAGCG
The DNA here is from genome assembly GCA_964594885.1 of uncultured Acidobacteriaceae bacterium. Lineage (GTDB taxonomy): Bacteria > Acidobacteriota > Terriglobia > Acidiferrales > UBA7541 > Acidiferrum. The sequence goes on along the minus strand of CAZQOB010000140.1, from coordinate 2,132 downwards.
ATGCGCAGAGCCGGGTTGAATTACCCCCGAATACTTTCTCGTTGATGGACAACGCGCGTTCGAACAACGGCAAAGCCTCTTGCGGCCGCCCGCGGCCGTACCAAAGTGTGCCGAGGTGGTTCAGACTTTCCGCAACCAAAGGGTGCTCCGGTCCTAGGGCCTGCACGCGCAGTGCTAGGCCGCGCTCCAATAACGGAAGCGCCGGACCATAACGCCTCTCAATACGCAACAGCGTCCCCAACTGATCGAGCGCGTTGGACAATTCCCTCGTAGCTGGCGGTCGGGCCTTTTCAAGCGTCGCGACGCACTCTCGCAGTGCAGCCTCAGAGTGAGCGTTATCGCCCAGATCCGAATAAGCAAGAGCCAGGTTGCCGAGCACCTCAGTGGCACGGAGGTCTTGTTTGCCAAAACTCGATTGATAAACATCCATAGCGCTCCGGTATAACTTCTCCGCATCCCGCGAGTGGCCCATGAACCGATAGACTTCGGCCAGATTATTCAAGGTGGCGGCGTACACGGCCGGGAGCTTCTCAGTTTTCTGTATCTCGACAGCTCGACGGCACGTCGTCAGGGCAATCTCCGCTCGCCCCTGCCGAAGGTATGTAATGCACACGTCGCTCAATATCCGAGCTAATTGCACTTCCGGCAGAAAGTCCGTTTCAGCTTGCGTCAGGGCTTTGTTGAGTAGCCGCTCAGCATCGCTGTAACGTCCTGCCAAAAAAGCCTCCTGGCCGGCTTTGGTCAACTCAGCTAAATTTCCTTCTTGCGCCGATACTCCGCCGCAGAGAAACGCTGTCAATGCAAATGTTGGAACGAAAGACAACTTCCCTTTAAATGGCACGTGCGCCTCGTGGGTCAAGAAACAAAAAAGGCCGCCGCCGCGGGTTCAACCGCGACGACGGCCTCTGAGAACTTCAGTCAGCCGAAGCTATTCTCGGGTATCAGTAAACTTAATCTTCTTGTTCGTTGTTTCCGCCAGCACGGGTAATCCGTCCTGGATAGTCAAACGCTCGATTTCGCCATACCGCAGCTCGGCACAGAAGCGCAGAAACGCTATCCGGGCCGGGTGCAATGCCGCCGGCCGAGGCGCACCGCGTTCCACCGAGAAATCCGGAGAACGATTCCAGTTGGGCACTTAGTTCGCCGCACAAGGGCCACATAAACCTCGTATTTGTCCTGGAGATAGCCCGTGCGAAGGAAACGCATGACGTGACGCTCGCTTTCTAAAATCAATTACACGGAACCAATTCCAGTTTTTACAAAGTTTTTTTATCGCCCTATCAGACATGGGTGGATTCCTCCTCCACTTTGGCGCCTTGAGTGCCCGCTGTTAACCGTGGCTCCGGTACATGGTGATCAGTGATGTGGTGGCGGTACGTTGAGCAATCAGCGTGCTAGACCCCGTTGGAGACATTTCTTAAAACCGACTACGACCGGGCCGAGCCTCGTCTGAATCCAGATGAGGTGAACCCGTGCCGACGCAAGACAGGAAGAAGAAACCCCTTCGAGGCAAGCGACCTGCCGATTGGGAAGCTATGCCGCCGCTGAATCCGAATGCGGCGGGTATCGATGTGAGGAATGTAGAACATTACGTAGCCGTGCCAGCGGGACGTGATGCGGAGCCCGTACAGAAGTTCGGCAGCTTTACTGCGGACGCCGCCAGAATCCACTTGCAGTTTTCCGGCTTTGGAGTGATCCATGTGATCACCCGCGCCACTGCGGGCAAGGAGATGATTCTATGACAAGCTTTACCATCGATTCTGATGATCATGTGGCCCCAGTCACTGCTGATCTCAAACCCGAAGATGCAGATCACTTCACGAGCCGGGATGAACTCGACCGCCTGACGATCCAGTGGCCTGCGGCACGCCTAGTTCGCCTTTGGAATGGCCTTCCCGGTGTCACACCAGTCAAACGCTTCACCGATCGCAGGACTGCTCTGGACCGCATCTGGAAGGCCCTCCCAAACGGATCGGCCCGCTCCACGGCGCGTTCCAAAGCGTCCCGCAAGAGTCGTGCGCGATCGAAGACCACTGTCATACGCGTCGGCTGGATCGGCGGCGCAGCTTGCCTTATGTAAAATGCTGCCTGGTCGCACTGATAAAACACTTTCCGTGACGGAATATTGGCTG
>CAZQOB010000139.1:0-5891 GCA_964594885.1 uncultured Acidobacteriaceae bacterium | reverse complement strand
CGACGAAATACGAATACTGGATCCGGTAGTTGTCGACGAGCGGGTAACCGTAGATGCAGGCATCGCGCGCGATAACACGAACCTTGGCAGGCGAAACCACCGATGCAACCGCTGTAGTAGCCGTTGCACGCAAGGCAAAGCCTAATGCACACGATGCGCCAAGAAGCGGTAAGGTAATCGAAACAAGGCGCTTTTTCATGTAGAAATTTCTGTTTGCAACAGCGATTAAGCTGCTTCGATCCCGCTGGGGAATAAGGCACCGGGTAAAACGCGAACCGGCGCCCACGCCAAAGATATGCACTCCTTCACACTAAACAGGAACTCGTGCGCCCAGCGGACCAATTGTCGTTGCTCTAAGAATTTGTCGTGGCGCACACTTTACAGGGAATGCCTGAACCAAACGTCGCAAACGTTCGATGTTTTAATGTAACGCAAAAAACTGCCCGAACAAGAGTATTCTCATTTTTGAATCGAGCAGGTACTGACCTTGCCCTCGAAAAACGTATCCGTTACTGAGAGTGTGTAAAACTTCAGTGACGGAGGATTGAGCAATGGGTAACCCGCGTTTGATTCCCCACGCCAAGCCAGCCCCTGCCTCACGGAAAGTCATACTGCCACCGATTGGTCCAAAATTCCGGCGCCGCCTCTCATTGAACCGGCGAGGCCTCCGGGAACTTCCACTTGCCGTTCAGGATCTCCGCTCGCGGACGATACAGCCGAACCATGTAGTTCCATCCCTTCATGATCGGAAGGCAATTTGGAATCTTGCCGTCACAGCCGCCAAACTGCACGTTGATGGAGCCGTCTTTGCTCTTCTGCGCCACGACGCTATTGACGTTATAGGCGTTGTACGGGTTCTGCTCGAAATAACCCTTTTCATTGTAGAGACTGATCGACCAGAAGCCATCAACCGGAACCTTGCCGACCTTGAGCTTGTAAATCGTCTGGCCATCGTTGTGGGCGGGCACCACGTTCAAATAGATCGCATCCTTCTCAGGATTTCCACCCCAAGCGGAGGCAGCACCGATCAGATGTCGCACTGGGTCGACCTCTCCTTTCACACCGAAGGAGCGATTGGTGTTGGGCAAGGTTTCGGCGAGCGTCAGCAACGCGTCCCGCACTTTCTTCTGGCTCACCTTATCCCAATTGGGACTTTCGTATTTGCCCGGCCCTCCGGGCTGCACAATACGAACCGCATCTTGCAAGGCATGGACCGTTTTCACGTCATCAGCATTGTTCGGGTCGACGAGAATGCGAACGAACAGCATTATATAGCGCGTGCTGAACTCTTTCTTCGTGAACGTATATGTTCCCGCCTTGTAAACGACTTCGGGCGTGTACTCGTTTTCATCGATGACCTGCATCGACATGAAGCGCTTCCCTGCATCGGGCAGCGTCACGGTTGCCGTGCCGGCGTCCAGATCGATCAAGGTTGCCGAGTACAACGTATCTCGATTGGTGCGAACAACCGTCTGCTTGTCGATCGGCAGAGCTTCCCGGTTGTGTTCGAATTTGCCCAGCCCTCCCTTGGCGGCGCCGGTGCTGAAATAGAGGTCGGTTTCGGCCCGGACGAAGTTGTCCGGCGTTACCGGCACGCTCTCCTGCGCCGAGGCTGCTGCAACAAAGGCAAATGCCAGAACAGGCGCACAAAACGTCAGTGTTCGAAAATGCATATGCATGGTGCTCAACTCCTTCTTTTGATTTTTTCGATATCGGGCAATACCCAAGCCTTGTCGAACAACGGCTTTAGCGGCCCGCAAAACCGGAAAAGCACCTCAAACCGGCCTTTGGGGTCAGTCGGAACCCAGTTCGTTTCTTTGCCTTCTGGCGCTTCCGGGCCGAAATAGATATCGACCGAGCCATCCGGATTGGCTTTCAGGTTCGGATTTTGGGACGAGCGGCTGAATCGCTTCTGCTCCCGGATGAACGTATGCGTCGCGCGGTCGTAGACCGTCGCCGACCAATACTGTGAAACCGGTGCGTTTTTCGGGACGGTGAGGCGGTAGGTCGCGGCTCCGTCGAATGGCTGCCCGGCCTTGTCCTTGATCGTCATGAGGTAGAACTGGCCAGCGCCGAGATGCTTGATGCCGACAAAGCCATAGGTGTAGGTGAGACCCCGTGCGTCGATCGGATAACTGTTGGGATTGGCATAGTCCGTGGCCTGTCCTTCGATAGCGGCAGGTGAGGCCGGCACGGCCCAATGCTGTCCTTCGTTATAGGGAACGAAGGCAGTATCGTATTTCATTTCAAACCAGGCCTTGGCTTCGCGCGCAGCTTGCTCCAGGAGATTCTTCGTCTTCGCGTCAGGCGCGAACGGCTTTCCCTTTTCGATGCCGATCGATTTCAGTGAATCAATCATCGCCCGGTCGCGCTCAATCCAGGGTTCCTGCTGGACCACGCGGTTGAGGGACTCGAAGAAACGAAGATCATAGGGAATGGTGCTGTCGAAGACGGAGTCCACCGCATCCCCGAACCGGGTCTCGGGTGGATCGGAGGCTTGCGCCAGTGGATAGAGCTTTACGCGCTTGCCATAGGCGACCGCCTTCGCGATATCGGCATCGGTGCCACCAGTGAGGATCGAGCGCAGCAACGCATAGCCGCCAAAATTCGTTGATAGCAAGGGAATGTAACCGTCCGGAACGGGGTCCTTATAGCCGGGCGGCAGGATCAGAAATTTTGCGCCCTTGCCTTTGTCCGCGCCCGTCGGGCCAGCGTCCTCCAAAGCCACCTGCCAAATATTGTCGATATTTCCGGTGATCGAGCCCTCGCTGCTGGCAGGAGGGATGTCGAGCACCATCGGCCCACCCTTCGTGTTGAAGAAAGCCATCAGATAGATGGCGTCTGGGTTGGGCGTGAGCGTCTGGTTTTTCCAGCTTGGCAGCCGGGACCAGAATACAATCTGATTTTCCCGAATATCGACAGCCCTCGCTGCCGCCTGACGCATCAGATCGGCATTAACTGCCGGCATGCCCCAGATAACTGCTTCGACGGCACGGCTTTCAGTTCTCCGCGCAGTGAGCTGATCAGCGGTGAGCGTCTCGGATAGCGACAAAGTCGAGACCGACAATAAGCTAAGTGCTATTAATATTTTTCCAAGCATTTTTGTTTCTCTTCGTGACCTATATTCGCTTTTGAAAAATTAAGTATTCAGGCAAAACTGATTTGAAATTTGGTGCCATAGCCAGCGAGCAGGTTGCGAACTTCATCGTCGATGGTTTCCTTCGTCCAGGTAACGAAGTTGCGCCGATGGCATTTGGCCTGCTTCCAGAGGATCTCGATCATGTTGAGTTCGGGACTATACGGCGGCAGGTAGAACAGCTGCATGCGATGCTCGCGTAACCAGCGCTCATGGACTTCAAGGTCGATGCCATGATGGATCGAAGCGTTGTCGAGTACCACCACCGTCGGACGTTCATCGCCCTGCCGGGCGACCTGCCCAAGGAACTCGATGACTGCGCCGCCCTTGATCGACGAACTCGCGACATGGTAAGCGAGTGTATTGGCGCTGAAGTCGAGCGCGCCGAGCACCGAGCGCCGACAATGGAAACGAGGTTCGACACAATGAGGAAGGCCGCGCGGTGGCCACGCCCTTTGCACAGGAGGCGAGACAGCAAAGCCCGCTTCATCGAGATAGACGAGTCGGACCGCGTTGGCACGAGCGGCGCATTGCAGCTCGTGCAGTGTCGCCGATTTCATTTCGAAGTCTTCCTGGCTGCGCTTTTTCAACGAGAAGCGGTTTCGCTTGAAGGAGAAACCATTGCGCCGAAGGGCGACCGACAAGGTTTCCAGTACGCACGGCATCGGCTCGCCATGCTCAGCCTCAATTGGATTTGCCCGAGCGTCATGGACTCCGTGCGTGCAACTTCCATCGCCTCGGACAACGCACGAGGGCGACCGCCTCCGTGACCGGACAGCAGACCACACAAGCCTAGTTCCCTCCACAAGCGGGACCAGTTGTAGATCGACTGCGCGCTGACATCCAGCGCGGCCGCGGCCTTGGGTGCATGCAATCCGCTGCCGATCAGCAGCAGGCCCGCAGCACGTGTGCGGATGCCTCGATGCCTGTGGTTCACGGACATTTTCTGCAAGGTACGCCTCTCAATTTCGCTCAGCTTGATGATGCACTTCATGCTCCATAGAACGGGGTTCGAGTTGGAATCCTTATTCAAACGCCCGAACTTCAAAACCGTTTGCCCTGAACACTTAGTACCAGAAACCGGCGAGCCGCGAGGCTCCCCCACCAAAGGCCCGCCCATAGAAGATAGACGTGCAAGGGCAGCCGCACACCTGCTTGCGCAAACATACGGGGTACTACGCTTAATAGGCTGTTAAACCTGTTTGTCGTGGAATGCACGACAAATTGAGTTTAAATCGTATCGCCTCGCGAGTGATCGCCTAAGCAGGCTAAAACGAAAACGAAACCAACATTTCTGAAATTTCCCAATCGCTCGCTTGGGCATGGGGGCTACCGCACGGAGTGAACTTCGACAGAGAGGGGGCGCGGCGCTGGTTAGAGAAGTATTCCCAAGTACTCGCTCGCGAATCGAGACCACCACACGGAGTGAACTTCGACAGAGTGGTGGCTTGGCGCTGCTTGAAGAAGTATTCCCAAGCACTCACTTGAGCATCTGGGCCACCACGTGGAGGGAATTTCGAAATAAGAGAAACGCGGCACTGGTTAAAGAACTACCGCGACGGCGCGCGCAGCGTCGCCGGAAGAATGACTGCCTTGTCACTCACGCGGAGTGTGCGAGGACACGGATTCCAGATGCACCACTATCCCCTCCAAGCCAGGGGACCCGCTTAAGAATTTGCGGTGGGAAGCCGCTTTCTTTGCTTACTTTCTTTGCGGCGGCAAAGAAAGTGAGTGCCGCCCCGCACAGGGGCAACACTAATGGACCACTAACAAATCAAGGAAAGGCCAACACCGCAAAGACCACAGCCAAGAAGCGCCGCGCAGGCAAAAAGAGCCTACTATTCGGGCAATTCCGCCGCCCCCATCCTCCGGGCAATTACCCTCGACCGCTGAGCCAGATACCCAGACCCTCGATGTTCATCAAAGTACTTAGGCTGCGGCAACATAACAGCCAACCGGGCCGACTGCCCAGCAGTCAACTTACTAGCCGAAGTCTTATAGTAATAACGAGCCGCCGCCTCAGCCCCATAAACCCCATTCCCCCACTCAACGGAGTTGAGATAAATCTCAAAGATCCGTTGCTTATCCATCAGAGCCTCAAGCATCCACGTAATGATGAGCTCCTGCCCCTTCCGGATATAACTCTTCTCCCGCGACAAAAACAGATTCCGCGCCAACTGCTGGGTAATGGTCGACCCACCACGCACAATCCTGCCCTTAGCCTTATTCCGCTCCCAGGCCTGCAAGATAGCGTCCGTCTCATACCCATTGTTATTGACGAAATTCGCATCCTCAGAAGCAATAATCGCGCGCTTCAGGTTGCGCGAAATCTGGTCATACGGCACCCACGTATGTTGCACGGAAAGATCCGGCCGATCCTGCGACAACCGCCACGCGTCCGAGCGCATGAAAGCCGTACTCCGCGGATTGACGTAATTCCACACCGCGATCTGCGCGAAGTAAAACGCCTGCGTCGCGAGCCACGCAATCGCCACCACGGCGACCAGATACACCATCCATCGCCCCAGACCTGGCCGGTTCGCGCGCCGCGCTGCTGTCATCGTGCTCCCAGTCCTCGTGTCGGTGAGTGCCGCAAGGTGACAAGCCGCCTCAATGTGACGGCGCCGTCAGCAGCGCACGCAATTCGGCCAGCACCGGCGCGCCGTCGGGCCGCACGCCACGCCACACGTAAAACGATTCGGCCGCCTGCTCGACCAGCATGCCGAGCCCGTCGGCGCCGCGCGCACCCAGCTTC
>CAZQOB010000138.1:0-6178 GCA_964594885.1 uncultured Acidobacteriaceae bacterium | reverse complement strand
GGACTGGGTCTTGCGCTAGCGGGGTCTCGGGCACAATCAGGCGCAATCTGCCGCCAGTATCTCGAACAACTCGGCGTGTGCGGCGGAAAAGCTATCGTCGTCGGTTCCGAACTGAAGACTTCTCCACGCTTCGCCGCCTGGACAAATGGTGTGTCGATTCACGCGGATGATTTTGACGATACGCAACTCTCGGCCGCGAAGGATCGCGTCTACGGACTCTTGGTGCACCCTACCGTTCCCGTACTGCCCGCTATCTTTGCCCTCGCGGCAGAACGAGGTGTCTCCGGGAAAGAATTCATGTTGGCGTACCACGCCGGCGTCGAGGTCGAGTGTAAAATTGCCGAAGCGATTTCTCCCCGCCATTACCAGGACGGATTTCATTCCACAGGCACGTGCGGGCCATTCGGCTCGGCTGCGGCCTGCGCCAAGCTCATGGGATTCGATCTCTCGAAAACCTTGAACAGCTTTGGCTTAGCCGCCAGTCAGTCCGGCGGGCTGCGCGAAAATTTTGGGACGATGACCAAACCCTTTCAGGCCGGCCACGCCGCTGAAAGCGGTGTAGTGTCCGCGGCACTGGTCGCACTGGGATGGGATGCCGCGCAGCAAATTCTCGAAGCCGACCGCGGTTTTTTTCATGCGTTTGGCGGAACGTTTGATGCCAGCGCAATTACGGATCGGCTGGGGAAACCGTGGACTTTTTCCTCCCCAGGAATCTCGCTGAAGCCTTATCCATCGGGCTCTCTAACGCATCCGGCAATGACGGAATTGGCGCGCCTCATCGCGTCGAACAATATCCAAGCAACGCAAGTCGAAAGATTGGATATTGGAGCGAATCACAACATGACGACCACGTTGCTCCACCACCAGCCCAAAACTGGACTCGAGGCCAAGTTCAGCATGGAATTTTGCCTGGCGATATTGCTTCTGCGTGGCAAAGCCCGTTTGGGTGAGTTCACGGATCAAGTCGTGCAAAGAGCGGATGTCCAGGACATAATTCGCCGCGTGAATTTTTATGTGGACCCGGAAGCGGAGAGAGCCGGTTATGACAAAATGACTTCCTTGCTCAAGATTCATCTCAAGGACGGCCGGGTCATCGCGGGCCGCGCCGACTTTGGAAAAGGCAGTCCCTCCGATCCCATGACCTTCGAAGAAGCTGCAATGAAATTTCGAGGTTGCGCCGAATATGCGGAGTGGCCAAGAGCCAAGGCGGAAAAGATCATCGATTTCGTGAAGACTTTGGAAACCGTGCCGGATGTAAGCGCGTTGTCACCCTTGCTGTCATTGGAAAAGGGATAGGGCGCTCCGTCGATGCAAACATTCAACATCGCTGTAATTCCCGGAGACGGCATCGGCAAGGAAGTTGTGCCGGAGGGCATGCGGGTGCTGGAGGCCGCAGCGCAGCGCATTGGATTCCGCTTCAATTGGCAATGTTTCGATTGGAGCTGCCAAACCTATCTCAAGACCGGGAGAATGATGCCCGCAGATGGTATCCAGCAACTCCGACCATTTGACGCGATTTTCCTCGGCGCCGTCGGGCACCCTGACGTTCCCGATCACATTTCCCTGTGGGGGCTTTTGATCCCCATCCGCCGCAGCTTCCGGCAATACGTCAATCTGAGGCCCGTGAAGTTGTTTGAGGGAATCGAGAGCCCGCTCAAACACTGGAAGCCCGGTCAGATTGAGTTTTACATCGTCCGCGAAAACAACGAAGGCGAATACTCCAACATCGGCGGCCGCCTCTATGAAGGAACCGAAGAGGAAATGGCGGTGCAGCAAACGGTCTTCACACGCCGCGGGGTCAGTCGCGTGTTGCGCTACGCGTTTGAATTGGCGCGCAAGCGAAACAAGCATTTAACTTCGGCGACAAAATCGAACGGGATCATTCATACGATGCCCTTTTGGGACGAATGTTTTCGTGCCATGGCCGCTGAGTATCCCGATGTCCGCACCGACCAATTTCACATCGACATCCTGACCGCGCATTTTGTCCGCCACCCCGACTGGTTCGACGTCGTTGTTGGCTCGAATCTTTTCGGGGACATTCTCTCCGACCTCGGTCCCGCTGTTATTGGATCGATTGGTATTGCGCCGTCGGCGAATTTGAATCCAGAAAAGGAATTTCCCTCCATGTTCGAACCGGTCCATGGTTCCGCGCCGGACATCGCAGGAAAAGGAATCGCCAATCCCATCGGGCAAATTTGGTCTGGCGCCATGATGCTTCGGCACCTGGGCCAGCTGGGGGCCGCCGACGCCGTGGAAACTGCCATCGCCGCAGTGTTAGCTCAAGGAAGCATGAGGACGACGGACATTGGAGGCTCTGCGTCCACCAAGGAAGTGGGCGCAGCTATTGCCGCGCAGGTAAGCCGGGAGAAATAGCCACGCGGAGTTACTCCCACGAGCATGAGGCTGCTCAAACGCCGCTTCCACAATTCCACTTGCCTTTTCGACACGCGGTGAGAAATAAGATGTCCTCTCCACGATGAATACACATGCTCAGCCCGTCTGATCGCCGGGCCAAAATTTGGTCCGTGGTCCGTGTCTCCAGCGGGAATTTTCTGGAGATGTACGACTTCATGGTGTTTGGCTATTACGCCTCCGCCATCGGCGCTGCCTTCTTCCCTTCCGGCGATAAGTTTGTATCGTTGATGTTGTCGTTGATGACTTTCGGCGCGGGTTTTTTGATGCGCCCCCTCGGGGCCATAGTGCTTGGCGCGTATACCGACAAACACGGCCGCCGAGCCGGACTCCTGCTGACGCTCAGCCTAATGTCCATCGGAATCATTTCCATCGCCTGCGTGCCTGGTTACGCCACGCTTGGCCTGCTGGCACCGTTGTTAGTCCTCGTGGGCAGGTTGCTGCAAGGTTTTTCCGCCGGCATGGAGCTCGGAGGCGTTTCCGTCTACCTCGCAGAGATTGCCACTCCGGGCAACAAAGGCTTTTACGTAAGTTGGCAATCTGCAAGCCAGCAGGTCGCGGTTATGTCTGCTGCACTCGTCGGTGTCATGCTGAGCGCATTCCTTCCGCCGGAGAAAATGACCGCATGGGGATGGCGCGTGCCGCTGCTCCTAGGGTCTGTGATTATTCCGGTCCTGTTCCGGCTGCGGCGATCGCTTCAGGAAACAAATGAGTTCGCGGCTCACAAGTACCACCCCAGCACATCAGAGATTCTCCGGTCGCTTTCGGGAAGCTGGAGAATTGTCGTCATCGGGACGATGTTGGTGACGATGACGACCGTTTCCTTCTACATGATCACTGCGTATACGCCGACTTTCGGCCACTCCGTGTTGCGTCTTGGCAGCAAGGAAAGCTTGATCGTTACTCTTTGCGTCGGTGCTTCCAATCTCTTTTGGCTCCCAGTAATGGGCGCCCTCTCCGACAGAGTCGGGCGACGGCCCTTACTCTTCCTTTTCACGGTACTTATGCTGGTCACGGCTTATCCGGCGATGTTGTGGTTGGTTCGCGCGCCTTCATTTGCCCGATTGCTGGCGGTGGAACTCTGGTTTTCGTGCATCTTCGGCAGTTACAACGGTGCAATGGTGGTTTTCTTGACGGAAATCATACCGGCTAACGTAAGAACGTCCGGCTTCTCGCTAGCCTATAGCTTGGCGACCGCCCTGTTCGGAGGTTTTACGCCCGCCATCAGCATTTATTTCATTCATGTCACCGGAAACCGGGCGGTTCCCGGTTTATGGCTTTCGTTTGCGGCTGCCTGTGGACTGGGAGCAGCGGTTCTAGCCAGGCCTCAACCGGCTTTGGCTGAAGCAACTGCATCCTGAACATGAATTAATGCTATTTTCAGGGCAAAACGAGAAGCATCCGGTAACTTCTTGACGAGCGGCACAACTAGGTCATACGTGCTGCCAAATGACCCAACAAAGAGGAGAACAAGGATTATGGAGCGGATTCCGCGTGACGAGTCCAAAGACCAGCGCTCCAGCCTGTCTTTGAGCCGTCGAGACCTCTTCGAGGTCGCAGGTCTAGCCATTGCGGCTACCACACTCCCACTGAAGATGGCGTTCGCCAGCGCGGCTCCAGTACGCCCCGCCACCGAACAAGAGACAAGCTTGGTCATGGAACGCCTCAGCACTTACATGAGCGAAGCACGCACGCGCGCGCTGCCAGACGAAGTCGTCGAGAAAACGGAGCAACATGTGCTCGATACTCTTGCCGCGATGATTTCGGGTTCCGAGTTGCCTCCCGGACGCGCAGCTCTGGGGTTCGCTCGTTCCTACGGAGGCCCGGAAGTAGCCACCGTGGTGGCTTCCAACTTCCGATGCGGCCCGATCGAGGCGGCGATGACAAACGGCGTGCTCGCTCACGCCGACGAGACCGACGATTCACACTCGCCTTCGCAATCCCATCCCGGCTGCGCGGTCATCCCTGCGGCTCTGGCGGCAGGCGAGCAGTTTGGTATCAGCGGAACGCATTTCTTGCGTGCCGTAGCGCTGGGCTACAACATCGGTCCACGCTTTACCATGACTCTGGGCGGTCAACGGTTTGAAGCAGAGAGCCATTGGAGCACCCACAGTATTTCTCCACTTTTTGGGGCCGCGGCAGCGGCAAGTTGCGCGGCAAGCTTGAACGCCCAGCAGATGCGTTGGATGCTGGGTTACACCGCGCATCAATCCTCCGGGCTTGCAGCATGGAATCGCGACACGGAGCATATTCAGAAAGCTTTTCACTTTGGCGGCATGACCGCGCGTAGCGGAGTCACTTCCGCACTGCTCGTGCAGGCAGGTTGGAGCGGCGTGGACGATATCCTTTCCGGAAAAGGCAATTTCTTCGCGGCTTACAATCCCCACGCCGATCCGGCGGGCCTGATCGACAAGCTTGGCGAGCGCTATGAAGTGACGCGCACCAACATCAAGAAATGGCCCGTGGGTTCGCCGATCCAGGCAGCGCTCGATGCCCTCGTCCTTTTGCGCAGGGAGCATCCGTTTGACGCAGCTCAAGTACGGCAAGTATCCGTGCGGCTTGCCACGGATGAAGCCGCCATCGTCAACAATCGCGAAATCCCGGACATTTGCCTGCAGCATATGGTTGCGCTGATGCTTCTCGACAAAACGGTCACCTTTGCTTCAGCCCATGACCGGGAACGCTTGAAAGATCCTGCGACGCTTCGCGAACGGGCCAAAGTGCAGCTCATCCCGGACGCGGAACTGGAACGTCTCATGCCATTGCGCGTAGCCATCGTCGACCTTACCTTAACGAATGGCTTTCACCTCACCCAGCGTGTCGACAATGTTCGCGGCACTCCCGAAAATCCGATGACCCGGGACGAAATCATTGCTAAAGCCATTGACCTGATCACACCCGTACTGGGTTCAGCGAAATGCTCCAGTCTCATTGAAAAAGCGTTTCATCTTGAAAGTGTAAGCGATATTCGCGAGCTTCGGGCCCTGTTGCAACGTGGCTAGCAGTTTTCTTTCCTTGGTGCACTTACAGAACAGTTAAAGGATACTCCGTGCGTATCATCGATATCCGTGAGACGGTTGTCCCCATCAAGTCGGACCTTCGTAACGCTTACATCGACTTCAGTCAGATGACTGTGAGCGTTCTCGCGCTCGTCACCGACGTTGTGCGCGACGGCAAGTCGGTCATAGGCTACGGCTTTAATTCGAATGGCCGCTATGCGCCGAGCGGGCTGCTGCGCGACCGTTTCATTCCGCGCCTTAAAGCTGCGGCCCCTGAGTCGCTACTGGACCAAACAGGCGAAAACTTCGATCCCCATCGCATCTGGGCTATGGTCATGCGCAACGAAAAGCCTGGCGGCCACGGCGAGCGGTCTGTCGCCGTGGGCGTGCTGGACATGGCCATCTGGGACGCCGTCGCAAAAATCGCCGGCCTCTCTTTATATCGCCTTCTGGCGAATCGCTACCGTGGAGGACGCTTCGACGCCAGAGTGTTCGTCTACGCCGCTGGCGGTTACTACTATCCCGACAAAAACCTGTCCGCCTTGCAGGACGAAATGCGTGGATATCTCGCTCTTGGCTATTCCGCCGTGAAAATGAAGATTGGTGGCGCGCCGCTCTCGGAGGATTTACGGCGGATCGAAGGTGTGCTCAAAATTCTAAATACTCCCGACCAATTGGCTGTCGATGCGAACGGCCGATTCGACCTGACCACGGCCGTCAGCTATGCGCGGGCCCTTGCCCCTCTTGGTCTTCGCTGGTACGAG
>CAZQOB010000137.1:0-6194 GCA_964594885.1 uncultured Acidobacteriaceae bacterium | reverse complement strand
TCTATGACGGCATCGGCGACACGATTCGAATTTCGCTGACGCCGCGGCCCGGCGGTGATCGCCGCGAAGAGGTCTACGCCGCCTGCGAACTGCTGCAGTCGTTAGGCCTGCGCTCGTTTTCGCCCAGCGTGACGGCCTGCCCCGGCTGCGGGCGCACCACCAGCTCCACCTTTCAAGAACTCGCCGAACGCACGCAGGCCTACATCCGCGAAATGATGCCCACCTGGAAAACGCAATATGAAGGTGTGGAAACCATGACCCTCGCAGTCATGGGCTGCATCGTCAACGGCCCCGGCGAATCCAAAGCCGCCAACATCGGCATTTCGCTCCCCGGCACCGGCGAAGCTCCCCGCTGCCCTGTTTACATCGACGGCAAAAAAGACGTCACCCTCGAAGGCACCTACGACGAACTGGCCGCCGCCTTCCAGTCCCTCGTCGACACCTACGTCTGCACCAAATACCCCCGCAAGACCGCGACCGGTGTGGAAAGTTAAGAGAGTCGATCTTTATTTTCTTCGCAAGAGCTCTCGTTGCGGCAAGAGCTTCTGTTGGCAGGTATTTTTCTCAACGCGGCTGTCAATCGGTTTGGCAATGACGTCGACTGGAACGTCTTCGTAGGTTGTCAAGATTTGCCAGCCACATTCAGCGATATATTCAGACCCATCAAACTTCCAGAGCGCTCCAGGAAATGTCTGCGCCGAGTCGTGCGACGACGGCACTAAATCCGGCAGGCCGTGAGTCTTAGATCTCAGGAATCCGAATTCGCGAACCATATACGTCTGAAGCAGGCGAAAAAAGTGCCCAGGCTCTGATCGATAAAGCCAAAAGGAGCAATTGCCCGTAGGACTGCAAAAGCACGGACTTCTCCCCCAGACGGCTATCAGAGCAACGGCGCCCCGTTGATATCGGTACGCTTCGGCTTTGATCCTCCGTTTATCAGAAGGATCCCCACATTCGTCTGGATCGGCCTCCGCACTAATCTCGCGCGAAGATGCTTTTTGGCACGGCACTTTGTGGCCCTTTGGCCGCAGCAGTGAGCGTCTTTTTCCACAGAATCGTCGCCTCAGTTTGAGCCGTTTGCGCATGGCTATCCGGCACTATGCAAAGGACCAGAGCGGATAGAAATAAGAAGGTGCTGAAGAATATAGGAGCGCGCAAGCGACGTTTTTCTGACCGCTCGCCACAATGCCTCCAAAACTGCTGTGTTAGAATTGCGGCGTACTAGGTTTGAAAAGCAAGAGGACTGCCACTTGAAAATTTCTCGCGAAGATGTGTTGCGCGTCGCCGACCTCGCCTATCTGGAGCTCACCGAGACCGAGCTGGAAACCTACCGCGCGCAAATTGACGAAATCCTGGAATACATTGGCAAGTTGAATGAGCTGGATACCGCCAACGTCGAACCGATGGCCCAGGTCCTGACCGACGACCAGACCGCTGACGCCACCCTGCGGGAAGACACGGTCGCCCCCTGCGGCATCGCCATGGAAGTTCTGCAGCAGGCGCCCGATCCCGAACCGCCGTTTTTCCGGGTGCCCAAGGTGATTGAGCGGTAGCTGGGGGGGCACGATAAATCGTGCCCGGTTTTCTCGACGCGATCGGACGATTTGCTCGTAGCGCCGGCAGCGAAGAGAGATTTCTCGACTCCGCGTTTACAAAATGGGACGTCAGCCGCCTGCTGCCCTTGGGATGACAGGTTCGAGATAAGCGACAATATGACCACCTGGACCATCGACGACGTCAAATCCGCCCTCGCAGGGAAAAAAATCTCCGCGCGCGAGCTGACCGCCGACTTCTACAACCGCATCGCCGCCGGCAATCCCGGACTCAACGCTTACCTGGCGCTGTCCCCCGAACGTGCCTACGCCCAAGCCGCCAAGATCGACGCGCTGATCGCCGCCGGGAAACCACTGCCCGCACTCGGCGGCGTGCCCATCGCCATCAAGGATGTCCTCAGCACCCGCGGCACCGTCACCACCTGTGGCTCGAAAATCCTGGAAAACTACGTCCCACCCTACGACGCCACCGCTGTCACCCGCCTCGAAGAAGCCGGCGCCATCCTCCTCGGCAAAACCAATTGCGACGAATTCGCCATGGGCAGCTCCAACGAAAACTCCGCCTATGGCCCGGTGAAGAATCCCGTCGCGCTCGATCGCGTTCCCGGCGGATCTAGCGGCGGTTCGGCGGCAGTCGTCGCGGCGAATCTCGCCGTCGCCTCGCTCGGCACCGACACCGGCGGCTCCATCCGCCAGCCCGGCGCGCTTTGCGGCATTCCCGCTATGATGGGCAGCTACGGCCGCGTCTCGCGCTACGGCCTCATCGCCTTCGCGTCTTCGCTCGATCGCATCGGCCCCTTCGCCCACAACGTCAAGGACGTCGCCGCTGTCCTGCAAATCATCGCCGGCCGCGATCCCAACGACTCCACGTCCACCACCGCGCCCGTGCCCAACTACGCCGACGAAATCACCAAGCCCGTCAAAGGTATGCGCATCGGCATCCCGCGCGACTACTTCGCCGAAGGGCTCGATTCCGGCGTGCGCGACAAAGTCGAAAGAGGCATCGAGCTGCTTAAAAGACTCGGCTGCGAGCCCGTGGACATCCGCATGCCCCACACCGACTACGCCATCGCCGCTTATTACATCATCGCCACCGCCGAAGCCAGCTCCAACCTCGCCCGCTACGACGGCGTGCGCTACGGCCTGCGCGTGGACGATCCCACCCTTCTCGGCATGTATCGCCGCACGCGCGGCACCGGCTTCGGCCCCGAAGTCAAACGTCGCATCGTCCTCGGCACCTATGTGCTCTCGGCCGGCTACTACGAAGCCTACTACCTCAAGGGCCAGAAAGTCCGCGCGCTCATCGCCAGGGACTTCGGCGACGCATTTCAGAAATGCGACGCGATTGTTACGCCCACCTCCCCGATTCCGGCATTTAAGTTGGGAGAGAAAACCGGCGATCCCCTCCAGATGTATCTCGCTGACGCCTACACCGTCACCGGCTCCATGGCTGGTATCCCAGGCATTTCCGTCCCCTGCGGCAGGGTCTGCAACACGCTGCCAGTCGGCCTGCAACTCTTCGGGCCCGCTTTCGGCGAGGGCACCATTCTTCGCCTCGCTCAGGCCTTCGAACAAGCCGGCGGCGCCAGCCTTTAACGCCGATTCGAAACTCGTCATTCGATCGCCTGCCGCTGCTCGCAAAGGCTCCTCCCATGCGTCCAAGCCGGCAGATACCTCATCCCACGAGGCCCGCGATGAAAAACTTCTTGCTCGGCATTCTGACCGGGGCACTTCTAATCATTGTGTGCGGCTATATCTATGTAGCTTTAGGGTTGGCCGAAGTGCGCGGCGATCTCGCGCCCTCTTCTTTTGAAAGCCGCCTCATGACCCAGGCTGTCCACGCCTCCGCGCACCGCGAAGCCCCTGAACAGCCGAATCCAATCGCACCCACCGACGAAAACCTCATCGCCGGCGGCAAACTGTTCAAAGCCGGGTGCGCCGGTTGCCATGGCGAGTTCGGAAGCTCACAAGACGACGGCGACACCCTGTTCCCGCCCGTCCCGCAGCTGCACAAAGTCGGAACTCGCTACACCGAAGCGCAAATCTTCTGGATCGCCAAGCATGGCATCCGCCGCACCGGAATGTTTGCCAATGGCAAATGGAATTCCGACAAGGATCTTTGGACTATGGCCTCCTACATCAAACGCGTGCAAGACCTGCCGCCTGCCGTAAGAATGGCATTGCTGGAGAAGCCTGCTGCTCCGTCCAAATAGTCCCTTGCTCTACTGCTTCTCCATTTTTCTGCTTCGCGAGCCGTTTGCGTCTTTCTTCGGTTCCAACTGCAGCGATTTTTCATAATTTTGCAACCATCTGGCGGCTCTTTTGAGCAGTGTTGGCTGGTGCGGCCCCGAGAACTGTCAACTTCTGACCGTTGACGGTAGACTACCGTCAATGCCCAGCCTGACGTTGACGCTCGAAAAGCTGCGCGCTGCCCAGCAAGGCTTCCTCGCCGCCGCGGATTCCATCGCCGCCACGGACTGGACCATTCCCCCAGCTCTGCATTGCTGGTGCGCCGGCCATGTCGTTTCCCATCTCTGCCAGGTTGAGCGCAACACGCTGGGCTACGCCGACCGCGTCATCCGGAAGACGGCCCTTCCCGTCTCCTTGCTCCAGCGTTTCCATGTGCCTATCGCGCTAGTCGAAAGCCGCATCATCCGGCGGAAGGCTCCCGCCAGCGTTGCGCCTGGGGAACTTGCGTGTAAGGAAACGATGATTGCGGAACTGCGGGGTGTCCGCGAAAGGACACTGTCGTTCCTCGACGAGACGCGCTCCCGCGACTTAAGCAGTTATCGCTGGCCGCATCCTTTCCTCGGCTCGCTGAATTTTTACGAATGGTTTACATTCATCGCCGCGCATCAGATTCGCCATACCAAACAGCTCGCCAAGATCGCCGGCAACCTTCCAAATCACGTAGTAAGTTCGCAGAAGTAGTAGATTTAGAGCGTTCTAGTCCTACTCCAGCATGCACCGGTTTCTTGCGGCGACTACAAGTTCAAATGTACAAAACCCGCTTCCATACTGGCTATTTCCTACGTTAAAGGAAAAAGTACTAGCCCAAAGGTTTCTGGCGGAACAGAACGGAACGACTATTGCAGGGAAAAAGTGCAGCGTTTAGTCTGCAACTAGCATCGAATTCTGGTGTTAGACAAGTAGCAGCAAGAAGCAGAGTGAACGCGGTCCCAGGAGCAAGACCATGGTCACGGTTAAGTCCAGCCAGAAAATCTTCACCGATTCGGAAGTCGCCAGCCTCACCGGAATCTGTGTCGAGCACATCCATAACTTCGCAAAGAGCCGCCACTTGGGCTTCATTTCCCGTGCCGCCGAAAAGGCTGGCGCGCAGGCCGATCAGTGGCTGTTCAGCTTGTCCGATTTGATGGTGCTCGTAGTACTGTTTCCGAAGTGCACGCACTGACCGCGGTACGGGCTGCCCGCATTCCCAAATGGGACGGGCGGCCGCCGGAACGGCGTTGACTCGCCTGATAGCTTTGCTGCAAAGTTTCAGTTCCCTCTGAACTCATCCGCACAAAAAACAATCGAAAACAACCCTTTTAAGCGCAAAGACTCGTGGCCATTTCCAGCTAAGTCATTTGATTGCCGGGCACAAGACCAGGATGTAAGCGAAAATCACCTAACCTCCAGAAAGGAGCAAAGGGACACTCGGGCCTGCGGGGGACACACCGCTGCACCGCGATGCTTGCCTTGGGGAAAGCCCTTCAGCATCCGTTTTCGTACAAGCCGACTAACACTTTTAGTTTCACTAGGTGCAGGCGCCAACAGGAACGCGAAGACCAAACTAACGCTCATTCCCCAGTCAGAGTTGCCGGCTTAAGTTCACGTTTGTAGACAGTGCAACCTGGCGCGCGGCAGGCCCGCGTTTTTGTTGCCTAAGCCGATGCCTCAGACGGGTCGGAATATTTACATGGGCGGAAAAGAGCGGTAAAAAGTGAGCAAAGACTGCGGCGATGGTCCCCGGACGCCAAAGCCGGCGTTTACGACCTAGCGGGAGGACCGTGATGATTATGGACTGGATGTGGAAGTTTTTGATAGGCGCCGCATTCGGCGGGTTATTCCGCTATGCGTTGCCTGGTAGAAACCCCGGCGGGTTGGTGGCGGCGGTGATGGTAGGCCTAGCGGGTTCGTTCCTGGCGGCTTTTCTGGGAGACCGCTACCGCTGGTACCGGGAGGGCGACATCAACGGAATTGCTGCCTGCGTCGCGGGGGCGGTAGTGTTCCTGGCAATTTTTCGCTTCCTGAGCGGGACCACGGCGAAGACCGGCGGCCACCAGAATTACGATCTGTAGCTACTGCTGGTTTGCAGATTTGGACCCAGAGTTTCGGAACGATCTGTCTTCATCGAAAACAAGAAAGGCCGCGAATCAAATTCGCGGCCTTTCTTGTTTGGTTTGAAGCTCTTTGACCGAATGCGATTTGCCAGGATCCGTTCGCCCGGGATCCAGCCGAAGCCGGAAGCGGGTAGTGAGTTTAACCGGTAAAGATAACCGGAACATCGAACGGCGGCAGCGAAAGCCCGTGAGAGTTTCACTGCCTTGGCTGGCATTGCCCGCACACCATAGCGGGTTGAGCCAGCACTATCTTTAGAAAGGAGGTGATCCAGCCGCAGGTTCTCCTACGGCTACCTTG
>CAZQOB010000136.1:0-6363 GCA_964594885.1 uncultured Acidobacteriaceae bacterium | reverse complement strand
AAAAAGAAAGTCGTGCTCTTCTTTCGACGAGATGCTGAGAAGACGATATCTCGCATGATTACGGGCGTTGCTCATCCCCACTGCACTGTGGTGGCGTACTCGCAGATTAAGGAAGTGGAGGCTTGGGTCAAGACGCACCTCTCTCGCCAGCAACTCACCGAATCTCCCTGACGTGAAAGGGCAGATTGATTCTCTGCCTGAGCTAGGTTGATCAGTTCTCAAGTATTGAACTCATTGCTCGCTGGCCGCGATCGACCTACCTCCGCCAGGCCTTGGATTGGAATCTAGGCATCCGCGTACATGGATTTCACCGGCCGGCCAATGAGGGGCTTCGTTTATGTAAGCCCCAAACGCCTTCGCTTACACTCGCGATCTAGAAACTGGATCCAAAGCAGTCTTCGATTCGTCCGCGCTCTACCGACTAAGTGAAGCCGCAACAGTCTTTCTCCTGCGCAGGCATGCCCCTGCGGTCATCCCAGTTTCGAGCGGACCCTGACCTTTAGCGCGCTGCCAGCCCTTGCGCGCCTGCGGGCACTCCCCCTACGGTGCCGAGCGGAGTAAGGCTACCGTCACTTTCTACGCCAAAAGCAGCGACCGTTCCCTTCGTTCCAAGGCGAACAAAAAGGAAGTGACTGTCATCGCTCAGTGCGAAGTCGATCGGCGCAGTTCCTGGTCCGGTAACTGCCGCGGTGGCATTGAGCAGACTTATCGACCCGTCTGAGGCAATAAGATAACTGGAGATGGTGCCGGTTCCGGTGTTCGTCACAAAGGCGTAACGATTGTTCTTGGTCGCCTCGATCCAGCAATTGGCGGCTCCGTTGTCAGGAACCGTGCCCGTAATCAGATCCAGTGTCCCTTCATCGGTCGTCTCGTACGAGGACACCGCGCTGGGTTTTGCTTCCGTTATTAGGGCAACGTTGCCGCGGACGAAGGTGAAACCGAAAGGCACGGCTCCATGCGAAGCGATCAC
Organism: uncultured Acidobacteriaceae bacterium; assembly: GCA_964594885.1. Classification (GTDB taxonomy): domain Bacteria; phylum Acidobacteriota; class Terriglobia; order Acidiferrales; family UBA7541; genus Acidiferrum. The sequence goes on along the minus strand of CAZQOB010000136.1, from coordinate 5,393 downwards.
CTTTCCGTTCACGGGCAGACCATCATCGGTTAAGGTCCAAGTGTCGATTTGATTTGTGCCTTTCTCAGTTACGAGGAGCACATCGCCATCCGGCGAAATGCCAATCTGTCCCGGGCTGGCGGTCGCGCCTCCGGGCAGCGGCCGCGACGAGCCGGGAATCTGGGTCAGGTGACCGCTGGAAGGTTCAACACGGAAGCCCTGGATGTTCGGCGTGCCGCCACCATTCACAACATAGACCAAGTCTCCATGAACGGCGACGCTCACCGGCATGGTTCCCCCAGACGGAGCCCTGTCAAGGAGGCGCAGACTGACGCCATCGATGGCGAGAACCGAGATATCATTGCTGCCGGCGTTGACGGCAAAAATCCGTCGATGCCACCGTCCAAGCACCAACGAGCCCTGCGAGCCCAGGGGGTCTACACCTGTCCCCCCACCCGCGCCACCAGTGACAAAGCTGCCGGAAAAAGACAACGTTCCGTCCGCAGCGCGAGCAAAAACCAACACGGAATTTGGTGTTTGGTTGGTGAGGACATAAACCGCCCCGCGATCGGCCTGCGCCAGTGCAGCGCTCGCTGAGAAGATTGCGAGCGCTGCGACCGCCAAGAGTCCGACCGCGCAACGCAAAGTGCCAGTTCGATGTTTCATCTCGAAACCTCCGCTCAGACCAAGATGAGTAGCTGAAGGCGCCATTCTTCCGTGCCGCCGAGGATACGGGCAGGGAGACCCTTGCGCCCCACAGTACTGGAACTAGAGGTAGGACCTCCGTTTCCAGCACCTAGGATGAGAGTCGCGCCTTCTCCGCGAATCCCCCCTGGGAAAGAATTTTGAGCCAGCGTTAGGCAGAGGCAGCGACCGTGCGCGGGTAGACCTGTCACACTCGCTGTCCGAAGAGACTCTAAATAAACATGAAAGCTACCAGAAGGAGCACAGGCATGGATTCGTTTAAAGTTGATTCAATTCGGATCAAGACCACGCGAGAGAAGGCCTTTCGATATATTTCTGACCCGATGAACCTTCCCGAATGGACGAGCGCGTTCAAGCAGGTCCAATACAGCAAGGCAACAGTGGCCGCTCCCGTAGCGACCCTGGAGGTCGGGTTATGCGTGAAGGCCTCAGCATCCGAGGGAACAATTGATTGGCAAGTCCTGCCTGTTTTCCATACTCACGAGCCGCCCTTTCGCCCAGAACCGCTTCAGGAGACGCTTGCGAGTTGGCAACTTTCCCTGAGGCACGAGGTTGAGCTTGTGGCAGCAGTGGCGCTGGCCCCAGCCAAATGGCAAGGACTACGATAAGCCATTTCACATATGCCTCCAGCACCGTTCTCGGGATAGCAGCGCACGCTAGCTACTCATGCCGAATATCGTTGGGAGAGCGGTGGAGATCGAGTGGCCCAACCTTAACCTCCCACTTCACCGGCACGGAGGTAGGTGGATAACAAATCGTCGCGTCGCACGCTTGATATTGCAAGTCACCCGCGATTGAAACCGTCGTTACCGACCGCAGCACCGCCCGGAGACCGGCTCCCACTTTTGAGACAGGTATGGTCACGTCTTGCGCGATTCGGAACTTACCCTGAAAGACCGGCACTTGTTCCTTGATGGCTTGCAAGTACAGAATCTCGGAAGTCGGATAGATGGCAGGCGCGGTTTCGATTCCTCCCGATGGGTGCAGCACAAGCTGAATCGGTTTGTAGCCCTTGACTCCAGGAGCGTAGACGTGAACGCCGGACGGGAGTTCAACATCCACCAAAAGGGTTATCCGACTACCGGGTACGACCGCGCGATCGGACTGCGAAAGGGTGAACCGGAGGTGAGGGGCCTCGACGCTGGGGCTTACCTCCTGGGTTAGTTCCGGGAAGAGCTTCGCGATGACGTTGTTCGCCGTGAAGCGGTCTGTGTACTTTGCCTCGAAATACTTCTCGCGAATGACTCCAGCAGCGTCAATGTAGAAAAATCCGGGATGGGCCATTCCTTTGTTCATGCCCTTGGCATCTGAGTTGAGAACGTTAAAGCTACGAATGGCTTTGGAATCCGGATCGGCCACCAAGGAAAACTCGATGTTGTGGCGTTTGGCAAAGTCCTTCAAAATAGCCCTACTGTCGTAGCTGATCGCAGCCAGTTTGATACCCTGCTGCTCGAACTTAGCTTTGGTGTTTTGCAGCTGCACGAGCTGCGCTTTGCAAAACGGTCACCAGTCCGCGGAACGGAAGAAAAGAATGACCGTCCCTTTGGGACCTTTTAGCGTTTGATTGGACTGTTCGTTGCCGAACTGATCTGTGAGCGCGAATGTGGGCGCCGGTTGGCCGATCTCCAACCCGATCGCTGGAGCCACACTATCGGCCGCTACGGGCTTTTCTTGCCCGCCGGCAAGAGCGAGCACTCCCATCGAGAAAAGCATCGCAATGGCAATCCTCATATTTGCTCCGGCTATGTGATAGAGCCACGACGAAAAGGTTTCACAAAGGTTGCAGTGCGGGCTACGCAAGAGGATCGCCGGAACGGGGTTCTCCCTGGCGATCCTGCCCACGCCTCGACTCGATTCTTAGAATTACCCGAGATCCGAGTCTAGCCCCGCAGACGCTGGCACTGCTGGCGTTACCAGAACGTGCAAGCCGGCTTGAACGTAACCGCGCTGACCCGGAGCAAAACGAGGCGCTAACAAACCATCGTTGATTTCCCGCGTCATGGCGTAGCGGTCGAAGGCCGTTGCCGGGAGGTAGAGCCGTGGGTTGGGCAGACCATCGGAAGTGCCGTCAATGTCCGCCTCTTCGAAGGATATGACGCCGTCCCCATCTTGATCGACGCGCGCCAACTCTTTCGCATACGCATCAAAGAATCGTTGTGGCCCCAAAGGCACATTGGGCTCGAATGCTTTGATTCGCAAGAAAACGTCAAGGTGCACTTCGTTATCTAGACCGCTAGGGATGAAACGCAGGCGGGTCTCCCTCTAGCGCCTGGACCGCCGCATCCGCCCGATCTGGAAAGTCTCGCGGCTCATTCAGACGGCGACACAATGGCAGGCGACACCCCAATGCCTCGGTGAAATCCAGCGCTTTTGCCCAACGAAATCAAAGTCGCGCTTTAGTGCCGAATCCCCCGCAGGAACAGGTGCAGCAGGGTCGTCACCAACAAAAAACCTCTCCCGATACACACGTTCTAAGATACAGAGTGCGTTACGATAGCGTCGGGGGAATAGCGATATGGAGATCTTGTGAAAACCAGGCCGTTCGTGCTGCTCCTGGGATGTCTCATGCCTTCCGTCCTGACGGCACAACAGCTAACCAAAGAGACGATCTACCTCGGCGCGACGGGAGGAATCGCGACTCTTTCGGGTGATGCCAACGCCGTAATCACCTCGAGTGCTGCATCGACCTCGACCTACGATCCGAGCAACGGGGGGGCGGCTGGCGCGTTCATCGGCGCGCACGTTTTCGATTATTTTAGTTTTCAAGCCGATTACATTTGGAACCGCAATGACGTAGTGCTGACCTCATCTATCAACAGCTCCGGTGTATCCAGTTTCTATCGGCTCCCGGAAACGGTCACCCAGAATGCCTTTCTGGGAAGTGCGCTGATCTATTTTCGAAAACCCGAGAGCCGAATCCGGCCTTACTTATCGGAGGGCGCTGGTGGCGTTCTCATCCACAGCCGCCTTTCAGGCGGCGGCACCACAGGAGGAGCTCTAGCTCTCCCTCCGCCCTCCTCGGATCATGCTTCGATCGCCGTACGCACTTCAGTCGGCCTCGACGTTCGCTTAGGTGGCTCCTGGTATTTTCGGTATAGCTTCGGGGAAACCATTACGCGAAACACCTTTGGCGATCAACTTTCGCCGCCGGAGCACCGGGTCGCTAAAAACTTCCAAAGCCTCTTTGGGATCTACTTTAAGCTTTGAAGCCCTTTCACTTTTTGCCGAAGACTACGTAAGGGCAGTGTCTCCAATAAATAGGCGCTGCTTCCCAATTCTCCGCCAGCACCCGCGCATGGCAGACGCTGCAACAATTGAACGATTGGGCCCCTTCCACCGAGGTCGCGTGTGACCACAGGTCCTCAAACACACATAATCCGTGACCGTTCGCTCGGGTTTCGGCCAGGGTGAGCAATCGTCCTGACTCCTGCTGCTTCTGGACAAGCGACGTGTAGAGCTTGGCTTTGAGCCGGGACGGCGCTCGCTCAGACCCCGCCTCATCAGCCTGCCGCGCCAAAAGCTCGAACAAACTATCCTCGTGCTGGAGATTGTCGCTCATACCACCTCTTTTTAAATTGCTCCCTGGCCCTCGCTAGCATCCGTTCGACAGCTTTTTCCGTTTTGCCGATTTGCACCGCGATGTCGCGCAGGCTTCGTTTCTCCCAATACCGCCATAACAAAATCACACTGTACGCTTCCGGAAGGGTCTTGAGAATTTCCTGGGTCCTCTGCCCATCCCGGCGTGTCGCTAGCGTTTCCTCGAGATCATGAAAGGTCGCAGGTTCGTCCCACGTATTCTCCTCTTCGTCCCGAAACTGAGTTTCTCTCAAGCGCTTGCGGTAATGGTCTTCCACCTTGTGACGCGCAATCCCGAGCAGCCAGCCGCGAAGCGGAGAATCTCCCCTGAATTTCTCCAAGCTTTCCCAGGCCGCAACAAAGATTTCCTGAACTAAATCGTCCACGAGATCAGCCCGCGGAAGCAGCCTTCGTCGCACATACCCGTAAACGTGATCGGCGTAGCGGCTCACAAACTCAGCCGTGGCCTTGCGGTCCTTGCGCAGGACCTCGGCGACAAGATCCTGGTCCGAGAGCTGCCTGATCCCAGCGCTGCTCTCGTCGGCCTCGCAAATGTCCGGCTGCCCCTGGTTCATCTTATTAATGTAGTCGGATTTGGCGTTCCTTTCCCCCGCTCGCTGCGCTCGCGTGCGCCCAAGCTAAGTGACCCCGCATCTTGAGACACACGAAACCACACGTGAACCAGAGAACGTTACGTCAAGGCCTTTAATCCCGCCGTTCTGGCGGTGATGAAAAGGATGGAAGCGGCTTTTGGACGTGGTAAGCAAATGCTCACCAACTGCTTACCAGGTGAATTAGGTGGTTGTGGTAAACTATTGAACGCAAACGCCGGAGAGGTGGCAGAGTGGCTGAATGCGGCGGCTTGCCAATTCACCCTGACCCGTTCGCACTGATCGATTCTGGTTTGTTTTGTTAGCGTTAGAAGCTCTTCAGTTGCGCTGCAAGTTCTCATTTGCAGTCGAACGCTTACCAAGTGCTTACCAACGAGCGGTTGCGTTTTCACTTGCTCAGTGTCGCGCGAGCGTCGCCTGCCCTACGTGATACGACATGTGCGCCGTCCGACCCAGAAGCACGGCGAATTTGTTCCGGTTCGGCTCTCGCTTGAACTCTTCCTCCGAAACGGCGGTATGCCG
>CAZQOB010000135.1:0-6380 GCA_964594885.1 uncultured Acidobacteriaceae bacterium | reverse complement strand
CACCGCAACAGTCTACTCGGGCCGTCGTGAGGCCGGCCTCGTTATGACATCACTCGGCAGCCCGACGTACGAGCGGGAGAATGGCAAGCCCAGAAAAGCGAAGGCGGCGAAGTTCGCCATCTTCTGGAGCCTACGCGCGAACTCCGGCCGGCGGCTGACCTGCGCGGAAGCCGGAACGCCCGCCACGGCTGCCGGTTCCGATCAGGCGTCAGAAGACGTGCCGTTATGACGGTGGCACGGGAAGGCCCGCCGGTTTTGGCCGCAGGGTCTTTTGGGTATGTCCGCAATTCCTGCCAGAAAAAGAAATTCCGGCCGGCGCCTTCGCAAATTGCAGAGGATACGCCTCCTTCGCCAACCCAAATCTTCGGCGAAGGCCGGCTTCTCCCCGCAGCCGTCGTTCGTTTTTCGGGAACCGGGAAACTTCACGAGAGCGAGTCCCTGCTCTCTGAACGAACCTGATTCCTCATTCGGTCCTGGGGAGATCGACCATGCCCCCAATCTTCGATTGCCGATGCCAGCTGTGCGTTATCGAAGTGCGCCTCGAGTCCGAGTTTGCAGTCTTGGACAGCGCCGTCTTGAAAGGATTGTTTTCTCCCTACCCCGCCCTGCTGCCTTACAGTCCGCCGGCAGTGTTGGTCTCGCGCCTTCGGCGCCTCGCCGCGGACACAGAATCGGACCACCTGCTCCGCGACCTGATCGCCCTCAGGCCCAGCGACCCGGCGCTGGTGGAGAGCCTTCTCGTCCTCGCCTTTCTTCCCCTGCTTCATCGCACCGTGCGCATGGTCGCAAAGCGGCAATCCGCCCTGGCCTCGGAGGACATCGCGCAGGAAGCGTTGCGTTTCTTCGTGGAATTCGCGCGGTCAAACCAGATCCGCCACCGGACTTCCCACTTTGCGTTTGTCATCTCCCGTGAGATCAAGCGCCATATCTTCAGGTGGGCCAGCCGCGAAAGCCGCAGCACAGCCTTGATGGACGAGCTGAACGAGCATGTACATTCTCTCAACGGACACGTCACTTTTGACCGGCTCACGGAGCTCCGCCACTTCCTTGATCGCTGCGTGACGAGAGGCGTTCTCACCGAAAAAGAACTGAATCTGCTCGTCGAATTCAAACTGAACGGCGGTCAAATCGAGGAATCCGAAGGATCAAACGGCAGCGCCTCGAACGCCATTCGCCAGAAGCTGAAGCGCTTGCTGGGAAAGCTGCGCCGCGCCGCGAAGTAGGCCTGTGCGAGCCCGTCATTTTTTCTCCTGACACATTTTTCTCCGGAAAGACGGAATGGGTAGGAAGAGGGAAGTTCGCTCGGAGATTGCCGCCTTTTCTGGTTGCGAAGCACCTGACCGCAACGGGCCTGTATCGCCTCTGGTACCCCTCGCGTGTCGCTCGACCATTGCGTTCCGGCCGCGACGTGTGGCGGACGTCCGCGCGAACTTTCCTCGCATCGCTGGCCGCGGTGCAACTCTAAGGCCGAGGTACCGGTATGAAAAAACGCTGGGTCGCCGCTCTCGCCTGGATTTCTTCCGCTCGCATCTTGGCTGCCTCTTTAGCCGGCCTGGCTCTGGCCGCACCGGCACTTGCGCAGACCACCGGCAACTCGCCGTGGGAAAACGCGGTCAACGTTCTGCAGCAGGCGTTCACCAGCACGATCGCCCGCGGGCTCTCCCTCGTGGCGATTGTCGTCTCGGGCCTCACATTTGCATTCGGGGAAGGCGGTTCGAAGCGTGTGCTCGCGGGCGTTCTCTTCGGTGTGGGCATGGCCATCGCCGCCGTCAACTTCATGGCCTGGCTCTTTCCCTGATCCTGAAATTTGGACCAATGCCATGACCCAACAGCGAAGAATCAATCCCGTGTACCGATCGCTCTCGCGCCCTCTGACCATCCTCGGCGCGGAGCGCAAACTGTTCTTCTTCGCCATGTGCCTGGGCGCGGCGACATTCAATCTCCTAAACAGTCTCGCTGGGGGCATCCTGATCTTCCTGCTTCTTTATGGCGTGGCGCGCTGGGCGACGGCCACCGATCCGCAGATCCTCAAACTCCTTTTGCGCGCCGCCAAATTCCGACGGCAGTACGACCCCGCAAAGCTCGCCAGCATCTCGGTTGTCCGGGAAAACCCATGCTGAACCTGAAACGAGTGTTCAAAAACTACGACGAGACCGGCGCCTTGAATGAAGCGGTGAATCTTTTCGGATTCATCGGGCCGGAAGTGTTTCTTACGAAAACAGGCGAAACCGGTCTAGTCCTGGAATTTGACGGTGTGGACTATGAGTGCCTGGATGTGCAGGCCATCGACGGACTGACGAAGCGCTTTGAATCCGCTCTGCGGCTGTTCGACGAAAACTACCGGGTCTATCAGTTGCTCTTCAAACGGAACAGGCAAAGCTTCCCCTATTCGTTTTGCGGAAAGCCTGTGGTGGACGCGGCGATCCGCGATCGTGTCGCGTATTTCCAGGCCAAAGCGGATGATGTGTTCTCACTTTCGACGTTCTTTGTAGTGCTGTGTCCGGCTCTCGCGGCTCGCCGTTCTCTGGCGGGCACGCTGCTTGAGATTCCCGAAAATCCGCGAAAGGCCCTGTCTGACTTACGCGTAAGGTTTTCCTCCGGCACGTCCGTCCGCTTAAACAGCCGGGAGATCGCCCGGGCGGAGTCCGCCCTGCTCCAAAAGGCCCGCAATTTCTGCTCGCACATCAGCGACTTCGCTTGCGCGCGGATCCTCGGCAAGGATGAGGCCTTCTGCGTTCTGAAGCGCGCGCTCAATTTCGACACTTCCAAGCTCGCACTTGCGAAATTGAAGCACGACACGTTTCTCGACTACTACCTCGCGGAGTCGCACGTCGAGTGTCACCGCACGCATCTTCGAGTGGACGACCACTACGTGAAGGTTCTCACCCTCAAGGAGCCGCCAGCTGCGACGTTCCCGCTTCTCCTAAAGGCGATTCTCGATGTCCGGGCCAATTTTCATGTCGTGACCGAGTGGAAGAAGGAAGAATCCGGAACAACGCGTCGGAGCATTCAGGCGAAGCGTCGCCATTTCCACAACACGAAACGGTCGTTTTTCAGCCAGGTCAATCTGAACGATGCGCCTAGGCAGGATGCCCTGCTCGACGACTCCAAAGAGTCCCGGGTGCGTGAACTCGGGAAAGGCATCGAGGAGATCGAACTGCGCGGAAACTACTTTGGGCAATTCTCACTGACGGTCGTGATTTACGACCGCGACCTTGCGATGGTGGAACGAGCGGCGGCGGAGTTCTACAAAGTCTTCAGCGTTCATGACGCGCAACTTTACGACGAGCGCTACAACCTCCTGAACGCCTTTCTGGCGGCGGTTCCCGGCAACTATGCCTTCAACCTGCGCTATCTCTATCTACTCAACACCAATTACGCCGATGTGTCATTCCTCTTTACGCTCCATTCGGGTTCGGTCCGAAACAACCAGCTCCGCAGCGAGTATCTGGCCCTCCTGGAAACCAATCACGGCACTCCCTACTTTCTGAACTTGCACTACAAGGACGTCGCGCACTCCATGATTCTGGGGAGAACGGGAAGCGGGAAAAGTTTCCTTTTGAATTTTCTCATCACCAACCTCCAGAAATACCATCCCTTCACGTTTATCTTCGATCTGGGCGGAAGTTTTGAGAGCCTTACGCGGCTTTTTGCCGGGGCCTACCAGCGGGTCGGACTTGAAGCGGCGGACTTCACGATCAATCCCTTCTGTCTCCCGCCCACGAAGGAAAACCTCGACTTTTTGACTCTTCTGGTCAAAGTCCTTGCCGGGAGCGCCGCGGGCCCGTCGAATCCTGCCGCGGAGCGGGAACTGTACCAGCAGATCGAGAACCTGTACTCGCTCGATCCGGCTCTTCGCACTCTGGGCGTTCTCGCAAATACGCTGCCGCGCCAGTCTTCCCAAGCCTTGAGCAAGTGGCTCCGCGGCGGGCAGTTCGGATTTCTCTTCGACAACCCCGACGACACGATTTCGATTTCGAGGTTTCAGTGCTTTGATTTCCAGCAGATGAGCCGCTACCCGGAACTGCTCGAGCCGCTGCTGTTCTACATCCTGCATCGCGCAAATGAGGTCATCACCAACCGCAACATCGCATCGAGTTTCAAGGCGTTCTTCATCGACGAGGCCTGGGTCTTTCTGAGGAATCCCAGCATCCGCTGTTACGTCACGGAGGCCCTTAAGACCTGGCGGAAGCACAACGCCGCGATGATCCTGTCTACCCAGTCTCTCGATGAGCTCAAGCGCTCGGAGCTTCTCGACGTCATTCTCGAAAGCTGCGCCACCAAGATCTTCCTCGCCAATCCCGACATGGACCAGGAACTGTACCGCGCTCAGTTCTCGCCATGGCGAAACGGCATGGCCGTCGATACCTACTCCAACGCGACGGGTTGCCGGAACCGTTGCTGGCAGACATTGAGTCCGAATCGCGCGGCCGCAGGATCTCGAAATCCGATGTAGTTCGCGAACGGCTCGAGCGCGCTCCGCGCCAGCGGCGCCGTACTGCCTCCCTCTAGAGTTAAATGGGCAGGCGTCTTCTCCCTCGGGTGTTCCGAAGCTGTTCCAAGGCGAGGAATCAAGTTTCCGGTCTGGCACGGTCAACCAGAATTTGAGCACAATTGGGTGACCGACAGGCTGCCGCCTCATTTCCCATTTTTGCCAATAACCTGTCTCTAACGCGGCTAACGTTAGCCCAGCCTGCGCCGAAACGTGCGTGGTGGCGGGTTGCAGTCTAAACTTTTTCAGGCACTACGTACGGATCGCGATAGCCGCGGTCACCCTCTCGGATCAGTTCCATTGCCTCTGTATCTCCGTTGATTTCCTGGGTGTCGGGCTTGAAGTGAATTGTGCGCCCGAGGCGATAAGAGATATTTGCCAGGTGAATACACGTACAGGAAATGTGCCCCTCTTCGATGGGCGCATGTAAATCTTCTTTCTTGCGGCTATGCACGCAATCAATGAAATTGGCATAGTGATCGCCGGCGCCATGCCCGCCGGGTCCCGGTTCCATTTCTTTGCCCAACCAACTCTTGTAAGAGTCGTAGTCACTCATGGCCATGTAGCCCTTGGAACCATAGAAGAGATTACCGATCACATTGTGCGAGCCCGCATCCGATCCGGTCTTAGGCTTGGCTGCCGCGCTTTTCGTGTCAGTCGGCAGCGCTAATCCTGCCGCGGGGATGCCTTCGCTGCCGAATGCCTTCGTTCCGATCATGGCTTCGCTATTCGTAACCCAGTGGCGTACCTCGAACTCCAGCATCTTAAGTTTGCCGTCCGGCGTGACAAATTCGAACGCGGCGTTCAACGTATTTGGAGTCTGTTGGTCATCATCAAACATGAAGTGGCCGCCAATGGCTGAAACCTTCGTCGGATACTTCACTCCGAGTCCCCATCGAGCCTTGTCCATCTCATGAACGCCCTGATTGCCGACGTCGCCGTTGCCAGTGTCCCAAATCCAGTGCCAGTTATAGTGGAACCGGTTTCGTGTGAATGGCTTCATCGGCGCGGGGCCCGTCCACAGGTCGTAATCGACTCCGGATGGGACCGGCTCTTCCGAAGCGCGGCCGATCGTGTCGCGCCACTTGTAGCACAACCCGCGAGCCAGATAGACCTCGCCGATCAATCCACCGTTTATTTGCTTGATTCCCTCGATCACGCCTTTGCCAGAACGGCTCTGTGTACCGTGCTGGACGATGCGGTTGTATTTAGCCGCAGCTTCGACAAGCTGCTTGCCCTCCCACCAATTGTGCGAGCACGGCTTCTCGACGTAAACGTCTTTGCCCGCTTGGCAGCCCCAGATGGCCATGAGGGAGTGCCAGTGGTTGGGAGTCGCGATGGAGATGGCATCGATGGATTTGTCATCAAGCAGCTTGCGAATGTCTGCGTAAGTCTTAGCCTTCGGCAGACCCTGCTTGTCCATCTGCGTCAAGCGTTTGGCAAGGACGCGCGGATCGACATCGCACAAGGCCGCAATTTGCGCGTTCGCAAGCCGCGAAAAGCCTTCGATGTGATCCCCTCCTCGTCCATTTAGTCCGATGACGGCGACTTGTACCCTATCGTTCGCGCCAAAGACCCGCTGCGGCTGCGAGATGAATGTGATTCCCCCGAAAGCCGCAAGACCGGCTCCGGTTTTTGCACTGGTCCTGAGAAAATCGCGACGCGTCACGGCCGACTTGTTTTTCATAGCTGCACCTTTTAGTTGGGGCTCTCGGCTTTGTATGATAACTCCGTCCCGCTTCCACGCGAAGGGACCAAGCGCGGCCGGAGTCAATCCAAAGAGCCTCAGAAACGAGACTTGCCCCAAGGAACGGCAACGCGTACAACATCTAGCAGTTTGTTGAAAAACTCTACTTGACCTGCAACTTTGTATAAGAAGAACTCGTCT
>CAZQOB010000134.1:0-6388 GCA_964594885.1 uncultured Acidobacteriaceae bacterium | reverse complement strand
GGCAGACCGGCGTCAATCATCACCGAGAACTGCCGCGTGAAGATCGCCAGTTCCTTGGACTTTACGCCCGAGCCGAAGGTCGGCAGATTGATCTCCCGCCCCTTCTCGCTCATCTTCGTGGCGGTGATCTGCTGGCGCTTGAGCAGATTCTGCAGCTCCGTCTTGTTGGCAGCCATCATCTCGCCCGTCACGGCGCCACCCGCTCGATTGGTTCCTCGGTATGTATAGACCGGCATGATTCCCTCCTCGGTCAAATCCTAAACTTGTGTTTCGCCCCGCCTACCGCTTCACACCCACCGGCGTTTTCTGGGCGCCTAGAGGCGTTCTTGCCGACCCCGCCGGCGCGCTGGCCACTCCGCGGTTGATCATGTCCTGCAGCTCATCGGCGTTGGAGGAGCGCAGCAGCGCCGTCTCCAGCGAAATCTGTTTGGCAAAGTAGGTATTCGCCAGACTCTGGTTGAAGGTCTGCATACCCGACTGTCCCGTACCGGTCTGCATCGCCGAGTAAATTTGGTGAATCTTGTCTTCCCGGATCAGGTTGCGGATGGCGGGGTTCGGAACCAGGATTTCCATCACCATCGCGCGGCCTCGCCCGTCAACCCGCGGCAGCAGCGCCTGGCAAAGAACGCCTTCCAGCACCATGGAAAGCTGCGCGCGAATCTGCGGCTGCTGGTGCGCCGGGAAAACGTCGATAATACGGTTGATGGTGGACGCCGCAGAGTTGGTGTGCAGCGTTGCGAACGTCAAGTGGCCGGTTTCCGCAATGCGCAGCGCGGACTCAATCGTTTCCAAGTCGCGCATTTCGCCGATCAGCACTACGTCCGGGTCTTCGCGCAACGCCGCGCGCAGCGAGTTCGCAAACGAATGCGTGTCCGCGTGCACTTCGCGCTGGTTCACCAGGCACTTTTTGTGGTTGTGCAAAAACTCGATCGGGTCCTCGATCGTGATCATGTGCTCTTCGCGCTCGCTGTTGATCTTGTCCAACATCGCGGCCAGCGTCGTGGACTTGCCCGATCCGGTCGGGCCGGTCACCAGAATCAGCCCGCGGGGTTTGTCGCACAGTCCTTTGACTACCGGCGGCAGGCCCAGGGCATCGAATCCCTTGATTTCCCACGGAATCGTACGGAAGACCGCTGCTACCGCGCCGCGCTGATTGAAAACATTGCCGCGGAAGCGGGCCAGGTTCTTCAAGCCGAACGAAAAGTCCAGCTCCAGGTTTTCTTCAAAGCGGTGCTTCTGTGCGTCGGTCAACACGCTGTAGGCCAGCGACTTGGTGTCCGCTGCGCTAAGCGGCGGCATCTCCAGCGGCCGCAAATGGCCATGTACGCGCACGCGCGGTGCGCTGTTGGTCGTGATGTGCAGATCGCTCCCGCCCATCTCAATCATCTTTTTCAGCAATTCGCTCAGCGTAATTCCGGACATCGTCGTTCCTCTCCGAATCAGCTTTACCGAATCTCTACAAAACCGTTTCGCGCAGCACTTCTTCCATGCTGGTGTGTCCCGCCGCCATTTTGATCAAACCGCTGCGCCGCAGCGAGATCATTCCTTGTTCCATGGCCTTCTTCTTCAATTCCAGCGCCGACGCGCCCACCAGGATCAGTTCGCGCAGCTCGTCGTTGATTTCCATCACCTCGTACAAACCGGTCCGGCCTTTGTAACCGCCCTTGTTGCAGATGCTGCAGCCTTTGCCGTGATAAATCTTGGTGGTCTTGGCCTCTTCTTCGCTGTAGCCAGCGTCAATCAGAACCTGCTTCGGGACCTCCAACTCTTGCTTGCAGTTGCCGCAAATGCGCCGCACCAGGCGCTGCGCGCAGATTAAGTTCACTGACGTCGCCACCAGGAACGGCTCAATACCCATGTTCATCAAACGGCTGATGGTCGAAGGCGCGTCGTTCGTGTGTAGCGTGGAGAGAACCAAGTGGCCCGTCAACGCCGCTTTTACCGCGATTTCCGCGGTTTCAAAGTCCCGGATTTCGCCGACGAGAATGATGTTCGGGTCTTGCCGCAAAAACGCGCGCAACGCCGCGGCAAAGTTCAGCCCGATGGCCTCTTTCATTTGCACCTGGTTGATGCCGCCCAGCTGAAATTCGACCGGGTCTTCCGCGGTCATGATGTTGGTGTCCACCTGGTTCAGCCGCGCCACCGACGAATACAGTGTGTTGGTCTTGCCAGAACCCGTCGGCCCGGTTACGAGCACCATCCCGTACGGCTTCAAAATGTTTCGCTCAAATTTCTTCAGCGATTCGGACTCGAAACCGAGCTTGGTCATGTCCAATCGCAGGTTCTCTTTGTCCAGCAACCGGAGCACGATCTTTTCGCCGTACAGCGTCGGCACCGTCGAAACGCGGAAGTCCAGCTCTTTCTTCTTCCCGTCCGCTTTGTACTTGATCATGATGCGGCCGTCTTGCGGCAAGCGCTTTTCTGCAATGTCCAGCTTGGCCATGATCTTCATGCGGCTGGTGATCGCGTCCTTCACTTTCATCGGAGGCGTCATCACCGTCTGCAGCTGGCCGTCAATGCGGAACCGCACCCGCAACTCCGTCTCGTACGGCTCCAGGTGAATGTCGCTCGCTCCGCGCTTTACCGAATCGGTCAGAATCAGGTTCACTAGCTTGATGATCGGCGCTTCTTCCGCGGCTTTTTCCAGCGAAGCCGCGTCCAGTTCGGATTCATCGGCGGCCAGTTCCAGCTCCTCGTCCACCAAATCGCGCATGAGGTTGGTAAGTTCTTCGCCGTTGGCGTGCGCGCCGCCATAGCAGCGCGAAATCGCGTCAGTAATCGCCGCCTCGGACGCCACTACCGGCTCCACGTTGAAGCCGGTCATGAACTTCACATCGTCCATCGCGAACACGTTCGTGGGGTCGGTCATCGCAATCGTCAGTACCGAACCCACGCGCGACAGCGGCACCACTTGATACCGCAACGCCGTATCCTGCGGAATCAGCCGGATCACATTCGGATCAATTTCGTAATACTTCAGGTTGATGGAGGGAACGCCGTACTGGCGCGAAAGCACGCCGGTGATGTCGTCATCTGTGATAAAACCCATCTTGGTCAGGCAGCTTCCCAGCTTGCCGCCGTTGGCACGTTGAAATTCCAGCGCCTTTTGCAGCTGATCCTGGGTGATCAAGCTTTCTTTGACTAGAATTTCACCTAAACGGACAGACATCCGCGGTTGCTCCAGACTTGGCCTCAGCCATCGCTAAAAGTAACAAAAGTTGTCACTCGCCGCGTTTCGTTTTTCGTCGCTCGTTTTGAATGCGCTAACCCCTGTACGCCCGTACAGTCGTTGCACCAGCGTGCAGTTTCGCTTTCTTGACTTGCCTCCGCACCCTGGTTATCGTGCCCTTACGATGGCCGTCACCCGCGCTTCGTCTCAAAATGCTACTGCCTCCGCTGCGTCGCCATCGGTGCACCCATTGAATGTCCAGCCCCAGCTTGTAGTGCAGGGCGCGGCCCTGCGGGTGTTGCCAGCTGCCCAAATTCGGCCGAAGGCAACCGAGGGACCACTTCGCGCCTATTTCGATGCTCTATATTCCGCCCACGGTCCGCAACACTGGTGGCCCGGTCACACCCGCTTTGAAATAATCGTCGGCGCCATCCTCACCCAAAATACTTCCTGGTCGAACGTCGAGCGCGCCATCTCGAACCTCCGCCGCGCCAAACTCCTCGCGCCCAAAGCCATCCTTGACGTTCCCGCCCGCAGGCTCGCCGGCTACCTTCGCCCGTCGGGCTACTTCCGGCAAAAGACCAAAACTCTCAAGGGTTTTGTCGTTTTCCTCTTTCGCAAATATCGCGGCTCGCTGGATCGACTTTTCTCGGATCCAATACTTCACGTTCGCCAGCAGCTTCTCGCCCTCCGCGGTATCGGCCCCGAAACCGCAGACTCAATCCTGCTCTACGCCGGGAAACTTCCCGTCTTCGTCGTAGACGCCTACACCCGCCGCATGCTCGAACGGCACGAGCTCACACACCACAAAGCCAGCTATGACGAAATCCGGGCCCTCTTCCTATCCTCTCTTCCCCACGACCCTCAACTCTTCAATGAATTCCACGCCCTGATCGTCCACACCGGCAAACACTTCTGCGCCAAATCCAATCCGTCCTGTTCCCGCTGCCCGCTCAACCCATTTCTTCCCCCGAACCGCGAGTCACAAAACATAAGTCAAAAGTCACGACTCACCTCCCCATGACATCCACTACTTCCAGCCAACGCAAACGCCTCGTCCTCGCCGGAGTCGTCCTCACTCTGCTCCTCGCCGCCGTCTTCACCCTTGGTTCTCTCGACACTCCTTTCGAGCCGCGCACCTGGAACCAGGTTCTCGCCCTTTACGCGCTCTCGTCATTCATTACCGCCGCGCTCATCGTATTCGCCCTCATCGTTTCGCGGACTCTGCTCCGCCTTTGGGCCGAGCGCAGCCGTCACCAACTCGGCGCCCGGTTCAAAGTAAAAATGGTCGTCGGTGCCGTGGCGCTCTCCCTCCTCCCGGTACTCTTCATGTTCTTCGTCAGCTATTCGCTCCTCAACCGCACGCTCGCGCGCTGGTTCCCCCGCCCGATCGAGATCGCCGCCGAAGAAAGTCAACGCACGCTCGATCAATTTTTGAGAGAAGAGAAAAACCGCTTGGCCTTATCGGCGCACGCCTGGGCTCGGCTTGCAGACAACCCCAAAAACTCTGCTGCCTCCGCTACATTCGATCCCTGCAATTCTGCCGACGCCTTCTGGCTGCGCGAACCATCAGGCTCGTTTACGCATCTGGTTTACTGCCGACGGAGTACCAGCGGTTCAGCGCCCGCCCCGGCACCTGAAGATGCGCCGCAATTCGTCGAAATGCTTTCGAGCGGCGCGCAGGTCTGGACGGCCCACGGCCGCTCCTACCTAAGCGCATCCATTGCTTCCCTGGGCGGCACTGCCTTCGCCGCCGATCTTGTTGCCGCCGATTTTCTCGCCCGCCTACACGAAGTCCAAAAGCAGTCGCTGGCCTACGACCAGGAAAAGCAGCAACTCCGCGCGCTCAAGCGGCAACTTCTCCTCATCTTGTCTTTCTTCACTGTCCTTTTGCTCTCGTCGGTCCTTTGGCTCGCCCTGTACCTCGCCAAACAGGTCACGGGGCCCATTCAAGCTCTCGCCGAAGGCACTCGCGAAATCTCCTCCGGCAATTTCGACTACCAGGTCCCTGAGCAAACCCACGACGAGCTGGGGACCCTTGTCCGCTCCTTCAACTCCATGACCACGCAGCTGCGCGACTCCCGCTCGCAGATCGATCAGTTCACGCGCAACCTCCAGCAAGCTGTGCAGGAACTCGAACGCCGCCGTCAATTGATGGAGACCGTTCTCGAGAACATCCCCACAGGCGTCCTCTCTCTCGACGCCGACGGCAACATTCTCCGCACTAATCCCGCGATCGCTGAAATCTTTGGCGACTCCGCCAAAACGGCCCGCACTATCGAAGAAATCTTCGGTCCCGACGACGCCCGCGCCATCCGGTATCTCTGCCGCCGAGCCCTCCGCACCGGTGTCGTCTCTCGCGAACTGGAAATCATCGCTTCAGGCCGCGTCCTGCACGCCGCCGTCACAGTCAGCGCACTCGGCCCGCGCCGCGCCAACTCCGGCTTTGTCCTCGTTCTCGACGACCTCACTGAACTCCTTCGCGCGCAAAAAGCCGCCGCCTGGCAGGAAGTCGCCCGCCGCATCGCTCACGAAATCAAAAATCCCCTCACTCCCATCCAACTGTCAGCGCAACGCCTTTCGCGTTATCTCGAGAAGCGCAACGAGAGTGTCTCCTCAAGCTCCGCTTCCACCGATCCCGAACTCACCCGCCTCGTCGAAGAGTCTTCGCGCCTGATCGAACGCGAAGTCGGCACACTTGCCGCGCTGGTCAACGAATTCTCCCAGTTCGTCCGCTTCCCTTCCGCCAAACTTGAATCCGCCGACGTCAACCACATCGTCGAAGAAGCCATCGAAGTCTTCGCCAACCGCCTCGACGGCATTACTCTCAATAAATCGTTCGCACTGCATCCTCCTGCGATTCGGGCTGACGCCGGCCTCCTGCGAAGCGTCATCGTCAATATCATTGACAATGCCGCCGAAGCCCTCGAATCCTCGCCTGTCCGCAAAATTACCGTCGAAACTCGAGCCAAGTCCGATCACGACTCCGTTCAGATCCTGGTCACCGACACCGGCCACGGCATCTCCCCGCTGGACAAAGACAAACTCTTTCTCCCGCACTTCTCCACCAAAGACCGCGGTACAGGCCTCGGCCTGGCCATCGCTGCTCGCATCATCGCCGAACATGGCGGCGAAATCCGCGTCGAAGACAACTCGCCGGTCGGCTCCCGCTTCATTCTCGAACTCCCCGCCGCCGAAATCCTCTCCCCCACCCCCGCT
>CAZQOB010000133.1:2150-6449 GCA_964594885.1 uncultured Acidobacteriaceae bacterium | reverse complement strand
TCGATGCTCCATCACTGGTAAAATATGTGCGCACTCTTTGTGTCCCGATTCCAATGGAGGGGGCTGGATGATAACGGGCCTTCGCTTCGGCTTGGCGGCGATCTGTAGCGCTGCCGGTCTCTATGCGCAACAAGCCAGCGCGGACGTCAGTTACTTTCGCGAAATCCGTCCCGTGATCCAGCGGAGTTGCCAGGGCTGCCACCAGCCCGCCATGAAGTATGGCGCTCTCGATCTTACCCGGTACGAAAGCTTCGCCGCGGGCGGGAGTAAAGGTCCCGGGTTTAAGGCCGGTGCACCGCAGGAGAGCGTGGTGCTCGCGTATTTAAAGGGCGAGAAGCAGCCGCGCATGCCGTTTGGCTCACCCGCTCTTCCCGACGATCAAATCGAATTGTTCCGGCGCTGGATCGCCGCAGGCGCGAAAGATGATACTCCAGCGGAAGCGCGGGAAACGGCGGCGCTTGATAAACCACCCGTGTACCACCGTGCGCCCGTGATCACAGCGCTTGCGTACTCGCCCGATGGATCGCTGCTGGCCGTATCCGGCTATCGCGAGGTGCTGCTCCATAAAGCGGACGGCAGCGGGTTGGCGGGGCGGCTAGTTGGGCTTTCGGACCGCATTCAGGCGCTGACGTTTTCGCGCGACGGCAAGGTACTCGTTGCCGCAGGTGGGACTCCGGCGCGCTTTGGCGAAGTCGAGCTGTGGGATGTCGCGGCTCGCAAGCTGCAGCACTCGGTCACGCTAACCAATGAAACCGTGTTCGGCGCTGCCCTGTCACCCGATGGTTCCCGCGTCGCGGTGGGCTGCGCGGACAACACCGTCCGGTTGATCGATACGGCGGCCGGTAAAGAAGTGTTGAAAATCTCCAATCACGAAAACTGGGTGCTTGGCACGATCTTCGGCGTGGACGGAAAACGGCTGGTATCCGTGGGCCGCGACCAAGCCGCTAAGCTGACCGACGCGTCGACCGGTCAGTTCATCGAAAACGTCAACGCGTTGCGAGGCGAATTGGCGGCGATTGCGCGCCATCCCTCGCGCGACCTCATTTTGATCGGGGGCACGGAGCGCGTTCCGTACCTCTATACGATGGACCGGTCGGCATCCATGAAGATCGCCGACGATTCCACTTTGATCCGCAAGTTCGAGACGCAGGACGGAGTCATTTTCGCCCTGGCCTTCTCGCCAGATGGGAGCCGCATTGCAGTGGCGGGAGCATCCGATGAAGTTCCGATCTATCAAACCGAAACGGGCGAGCGCACAGCCACCTGCAAGTCGCAAAAGGGAACATATGCGGTAGCATTCAGTCCGGATGGAGAACAGCTGGCGTCCGGCGGTTTCGACGGCAAAGTGCGGTTGTGTGAAGTAAAATCCGGCAAGCTGGTTCGCGATTTTGTGCCGGTGCCGATCGAAACGCAACTGGCTTCGGTGAGGTGATGCCCATGTGGAGAAGCGCGGCTCTGGTCGTTTCATTTGTATTCGCTGCTTCCGCGGCGACTCCGGTTCTGACGGAGCTCGAACCGCGAGGCGCGCAGCGCGGAAAATCCTTCACGCTAACGATTTCCGGCAAAGAACTGCCCGAAGGTGCGCAATTGCTGTCGAATTTGCCGGCGGCATTTACGCCGCTCACGCCGCCGCAGGACAAGATGGCGGCTGGAACCAAGCTCCCGTTTCTCGTGGAATTGAAAGCCGACGCCCCGATTGGCGCCTATCCGATTCGCATCCAAACGCCGGACGGCATCTCAAACATCCTCCTATTTACCGTAGGCGCATTTGCGGAGGTGACTGAGGAGGAGTCCAAGCCTGAGTCGCGTGAGCATTCGAACGATTCGATCGAAACCGCTCAGCGAATCGATGCGCCCGTCACGGTAAATGGAACTTTGCAAGGTCCGGATCGCGACTATTACCGGATACATGCCAAGCAGGGCGAACGGCTGGTTTTCGAAGTGGAGGCCCGGCGTATCGGTTCAGCCATCGATCCGGTACTACGCATGGTGGACGCTACCGGAAAGCAAATCGCGCGCAGCGATGACACGCCCGCGCTCGGAGTGGATTCGCGCATTGATGTTACTTTCCCGCGGGACAGCGAATATTACGTGATCGTCCACGATGCACGCTTCAGCGTGCAGTCGCAGAATTTCTACCGGTTGAAGGTGGGCAATTTCTCATACGCGGACGGCCTCTACCCGCTGGGCTGGAAGCGCGGCGAAAAAGTAGATGTAGAACTTTTCGGCGGCAATCTGGCCGCTCCGATAAAGACTTCAGCAGATCTGTCAGGAGTCAATCCCAAACTCGAATTCACGCCGGTAAGTATTCCGGGACAGCCGGGTAGTCTGCCGTTGCTGTTTGCCGTGGGTGATCTGCCGGAGAAGATGGAGCCGGTCCATGCGCTGGGCGAAGCGGTCGCGCTCGAGCCTTCTACCGTGATGAACGGCAGGATTTCGAAAAACGGTGAGGTCGATAAATACAAGCTGTCTGTTTCGCCGGAAGAGCACTGGCAGTTCGATTTGCGTGCGCGCGGCCTGGGTACTTCGCGTCTGAATGCAGTGCTGACGATCTACGATGCCAAAGGCAAGAAGCTCGCTTCGGCGGGCGACCAGCCACCCAGGGAAGATGTCTTCTCGCTACTTTCAGCCGGAAGAACCAGCTCTGACCCGTGGCTGGACTTTAAGGTTCCCAAAGATGTGCACGATATCGTGGTGACCATCGAGGACTTGTTGCAGCGTGGCGGACCAGGCTATGCCTACCGGCTCGTCGCGCGCAAAGAACCTCCCGATTTCACATTGACCGTTCTGGAGCCTTATCTGAACATACCGGCGAACGGAACTGCGATGGTGAATGTCTCGATCAATCGTCACGGATTTCTCTGGCCGGTCCAGTTGAGCATTCCGGATCTGGGTGAGGGTTATATTGTGGAAGGCGGGCACATTCCAGGCGAATGGAAAGAGGATGCCTATTCGATTTCGCGTCGCGGAATGCTGACCATCACTGCCAAACCAGGCGCACCCGCCAGGAAGCTCAGCGAAGTGGCTGTCTGGGGCGAGGGGAAAACGGGCGACGGCGCCGTGGTGCGGCGCAAGGCGCAGTGCCTGAGCATGATTACAGAGGTCGCGGGCGGCACCGGGATCGCGGATGCGGAAGGCCGTGAGAATCAGAATCCGTTCGTGGCGCCTTGGCTGGGGCTGAATCTACCGGTAGTGGTCGCCGCCAAGGAAGAATCCGGCAAGATCGAGCCGGGCGCACCGCTTGTGCTCCGGCTGGTGCAAGGAACCGGTTACGAGTTGAAGTGGAATTTCAAGTCTCGAAATCCGGATGCGCGGCCGCCGGAGAATGTTGGCGCTGACATTGCTTCGCCCGCCGCGGCAGAGATCCAGGTACGCCGCGCAAAAACCGAGAAGAAGGAAGAGAAATACGCAGACCACGGCGAGTTCAACGTACTGACGACGACGCATACTGCCCCAGAGAAATACGACCTGGTGCTGTTTGCTGAATCGAAGGAAGGTGAAGGCGGCGAAGGCCTCTTGACGCCTGCGATCACGCTCGACATCGTGCAAGGCTACAGTCTTCTGCCGCCCAAAGAGCCGCTAGCGTTGCAGCCCGGAGGGCAGGCAGAACTGGTGGGCGCTTTCCATCGTGAGCCCGAGTTCGCGCACCCGGTAAGCATCAAGGCCGATTATCTGCCCGCGCATGTGAGCTGTGATTCCGCGGAGTTAAAGGCCTCGGCGAACGAGTACCGGCTGTCGTGCCAGGCGGACGCTTCAGCCAAACCCGGTGATTATGAATTCCAGTTGACGCCGGCGTCGATCGTTGTCGGCCTGGATAAAAGAGAAGTGCCTTATAAGATTTCGCCAGTGACGGCAAGAATGATTGTTTCGCGGAACAGCACCGCACAGGCAGTGAGGTAGAACGAAGATGTGGAGTTGGGGTTGGTTTGTCGTAATGGCCGTGCCACTGATAGCGGCCGACGGTAATCAGAGCATCACTCAGATCGCGCTCACGCCCGCTGAACTCACGTTGCGTTCGGCCGATGAAGGTGTACACGTGCTCGTCACGGGGACCACGGCGGATGGCGAGAAGATCGATCTGACATCGACGGCGCAATTCGCGCCGGCTGAACCGCTCGTAGATATCGGGTCCGATGGGCTGCTGCATGCCGTGCGGCAGGGCGAGACCAAGGTTACGGTGACGGCGGGCGGGAAACAGGCGCAGCTCGCGGTTCATGTAACTGATCTCACGAAGCCTCCACAGATCAGCTTCGTCCGGGACGTGGCGCCAATATTGAACAAAGTCGGCTGCACTTCGGG
>CAZQOB010000133.1:0-2050 GCA_964594885.1 uncultured Acidobacteriaceae bacterium | reverse complement strand
CGAAGTCTTCATGAACGGGCCAAACAAAACGCAGCAAATAGTGGCGCTGGCGCATTACCCCGACGGCGCGGTTCGCGACGTGACGCAGGAAGTCAACATTTCAAGCAACATACCGGAAATCGCAGACGTCGACGCCAAGGCCCGTGTTAAAGGAGAGCGCAAGGGCGAGGCCGCGATGCTGGTGCGCTATGAAGGCAAGTTCGTGGCCGTGCCGGTGACGGTAGCGAACCCTAATCCCGGCTTCGCCTGGAACAATCCGCCGCAATACAACTATGTCGATCAGCTCATCGACCCCAAGCTGAAGCGTTTGAAGATTCTACCGTCGCCAACCGTCGATGATGCCGAGTTCCTGCGGCGTGTTTCGCTCGATCTCATCGGTCTGGCGCCCACGCCCGAAGAGATTCGCGCGTTCGTGGCGGACAAGAGCGAGTCCCGAGCCAAGCGGAGCCGCGTGATCGATCAGTTGCTCGCCCGGCCGGAGTACGTGGATAACTGGACGCTAAAGTGGGGTGACCTGCTGCAAAGCAGCCGCCGTTATCTTGGCGACAAAGGCATGTGGGAGTTCCGCGAGTGGATCCGCGATTCCATCGCCCAAAACAAACCCTACGACAAGTTTGTATACGAGCTTCTGACCGCGCGCGGGAGTGCCTACGAATATCCCGCCGCCAATTTCTTCCGTGTTACGCGCAACGCCAAAGCTTCGATGGAGAAGACCACCCAGTTATTCATGGGGGTTCGGCTGGTGTGCACGCAGTGTCACGACCATCCGTTCGAAAAGTGGACGCAGAACCAATATTACGAGATGGCCGCTTTCTTCGGGTCGGTGGGACTGAAGCCCGGTTTTCAGAGCGGCGACGAAATTATATACGACAAGCGCGAAGACAATGAGGTTAAGCATCCCAAGACCGGCCGCGTAGTCCCGCCCAAGTACCTGGTCGCGTGCGTGGGTGCTCCGCCTATTCCTGCTAACGCTGAGAGGCGCGAGGCGTTGGTCGAATGGCTGACGTCCAAAGAAAACCCCTTCTTTGCGCGCGCGATTGCCAACCGCTTTTGGAGCTATTTCCTGGGACGCGGCATTATCGAACCGGTGGATGACATCCGCGCGTCGAATCCGCCGGCGAATGAACCACTTCTCGAAGCGTTGACCAAAGACCTCACGGATCACGACTTCGATTTAAAGCACCTGATGCGCGTCATCGTGAATTCCCGCGCTTACCAGGCGAGCATTCAAACCAACGTCTGGAATGCAGACGACAAAGTAAACTTCTCACACGCTATGCCACGGCGCCTGAGCGCCGAGGAATTGATGGACGCGATCGCGCAGGCCTCCGGCGCGCGACCCAAGTTTCCGGAGGTGCCACCCGATACGAAAGCCGAAGAGTTTCCCGATCCGCATGTCGGCAAAGACGGCTTCCTCGACGTTTTCGGCCGGCCCGCACGCGAATCATCGTGTGAGTGCGAGCGTCGCAGCGATATCAGCCTGCCCCAGGCGCTCAATCTTATGAACGGCCGAACCATTGGAGATACCATCGCCGATTCTAAGGGACGCGTCGCGAAGCTGATCCTCTCAGGCGCGCCCGATCACACCATTGTCGAAGAACTATATTTAGCATCGTTGAGCCGTTTTCCCACGCCTAAGGAACAGGACACCGCGGTAAGTTTCTTGAAAGCCGGCGAGAGCCGTACCGGATGGGCGCAGGATCTGCTGTGGTCTTTAATGAACAGCAAAGCGTTTTTGTATAACCGATGAAGAAAGGTGCTGCCCATGCTTTGGGTTTCCCTAACACCTGCCCCATAGCACCCAACACCTAAGTGGAGGTTTTATGCTGACGATTCCCGGTCGAAAAGGTAGTCTTTGTGACGGGCCGACCCGGCGCGAACTGCTGCGCGTGGGCTCCGTAGGTCTATTCGGTCTGAACCTGACAAATTTTTTCGAGTGGCAAAACTTGCAGGCCGCTTCACGGCTGGAGGGCGCCCGCGGATTCAATTCTGCCAAGTCGGTCATCATGGTTTTTCTGCAGGGCGGACCGAGCCACATCGACATCTGGGA
>CAZQOB010000132.1:0-6648 GCA_964594885.1 uncultured Acidobacteriaceae bacterium | reverse complement strand
CCGAAGACCAGCACAGCGTGCGGCCCTCGGTGTCGGTGATGGTGATCTGCGTGTTGTTGAACGACGCGGCTACGTGCACGACGCCGTGCGGCACAACGCGCTTCTCGCGCTTCTTCTTGAACTCTTTCTTGCGCTTGGCCGCGGCTCCAGTGGCGGCCGGTTTTGCCGGTGCCGCTGTTCCGTCTGGCGCTGTTTTCTGCTGCTCTTTTGCCACGATTCGCTCCGTTCCTTATTGCAATCCAGCCTCGCAGACAGAATTCATTTTGCCTAAAACGCAAAATGAGACGAGAGGTCTGCGCTTGTGAAACTAGCCCTTCTTGCCCTTGACCTGCTTCTTGGCAGCGACCGCGCCGCGGCGCGGACCCTTGCGGGTACGGGCGTTGGTGTGCGTCCGCTGGCCGCGAACCGGCAGGTTGCGGCGGTGACGAATTCCGCGATAGGCCTGAATTTCAATCAGCCGGCGGATGTTCATCTGAATCTCCTTACGGAGATCGCCTTCGACCCGCCCTTCCTGTTCAATGGCGGTGCGAAGCTTGTTCACTTCGTCTTCGGTCAGGTCGCGGATCTTCTTGGTGTGGTCCACACCGGCCTTTTCCGCGAGCTTCTTCGCGCGCTCCTGCCCGATGCCATAGATCGAGGTCAGCCCGACCCACAACCGCTTTTGCACTGGAAGATCAACACCTGCGATACGTGCCATGACTTCTCCTAAAACCAGTTATCAGTCTTCGGCTCTAAGTTGTCAGTCTAAAACCTAGAACGCTGAATCTTTTTCACCACTTACGAACTAAAAACTAACGACCTGTTACTGCTTCTATCCCTGGCGCTGCTTGTGCTTCGGGTTGACGCAGATTACCCGCACCACGCCGCGGCGATGGATCACCTTGCACTTGTCACAAATCTTTTTTACTGACGCTCGAACCTTCATGATTCCTCGTTTCCTCAATACCCGCCGGGCTAAGGCCCGGCACTACATCAATTCCTGCCACACCGTGCTGCGCAGGCAGAACTCATTTTGCAGTAACCGCAAAATGCAAAACCATCGTCCGCGCTGTCAAGCCGCTATTTGTAGCGGTAGACGATTCGGCCACGCGTCAAATCGTATGGCGAAAGTTCGACTGCGACCTTGTCTCCGGCCAGGATGCGGATGAAGTTCTTGCGCATCTTTCCGGAAACGTGCGCCAGGACCCGATGCTTGTTCTCCAGTTCCACCCGGAACATCGCGTTCGGCAGGGGCTCGATCACGGTCGCCATCACTTCAATGGCGTCCTCTTTCGAGTTGCCCGAGTCGTCCTTTTTCTTTTCGTCGTCTGGTCTGGCCATAGGCTCCCAATACAAACCGCAAAAACTGCCGGCACTACATAACCATCACACACTCACCACGACGGACCGGTCACATCATCCGGCCGCGTCAAAATCCGCGGACCGTTCGCGGTGATGGCGACGGTATGCTCGAAATGCGCCGAAGGACTGCCATCGGCCGTTTCCGCCACCCACTCATCGCGCATGCGAACTTCGTGCCGCCCGGCATTGACCATCGGTTCCACCGCGATGACCATGCCTTCCTGTAACCGCGCGCCGCGTCCCGGTTCGCCGTAGTTCGGCAGGTTCGGCTCATCGTGCATCTTGGTGCCGATGCCGTGCCCGACAAACTCCCGCACCACCGAGAATCCGTTCTCTTCGACCAGGCTCTGCACCGCGTGGCCAACATCGCCCAGTCGGTTGCCCGCACGCATCTTGTCAATCGCGCGGTCGAGCGAGTCGCGAGTCACGTCCAGCAGCTTCTGCAGCTCCGGGCGAATCTTGCCGACCGGAACAGTTACCGCCGAATCCGCGAAGTATCCATCCACTTCCATTCCGAAGTCGATGGATACAATGTCGCCCTCTTTCAGCTTGCGCTTGGGCGAAGGTATCCCGTGAACGATCTCGCTGTTCACCGACGTGCAGAGCACGCAGGGATACCCGCGATACCCCTTGAAAGCCGGCCGTCCGGGCTTGCCCGCGATCTGTTCCTCGGCCAGATGCTCGAGGTCCATCGTGAACATTCCCGGGCGAACACTGCCCCGCAGCGCGGTCAGCACCTGGTGCACGATCAACCCTGCCCGGTGCATCTTTTCAATTTCGTCTGCGCTGCGCAGATGTATCGCCATCTTTTAAAATCGCAGCGGGATAAACCCGCCGCTACAAAACCCCTAGCGCCCACCGTGAACGATCTTCACCACATTTTCCGCTACGTCGTCCACGCTCTTCGAAGCGTCCACGCTGCGAAGCCTCCCGAGCCGCCGGTAATACGCAGCCAGCGGAGCGGTTTGCTTTTCGTACGCCGCGAGCCTGGGCCCTACAATTTCTGCGCGATCGTCCGGCCTCTGCTCCAGTTCGCCGCCGTCGTTATCGCAACGGCCTTCGACCTTGGTCGGGCGCTCGAAGATGTTGTAAATCTCCCCGCCCACCTTGCACATCCGCCGCCCGGTAATGCGGCGAAGCAGCAAGCCCGGATCAATCACAAAGTGCACAACCAGCGGCGGCTTGAACCCATGTTGCTTCAAGAGCTCGCCAAGCCACTGGGCCTGGGCCACGGTCCGCGGAAAACCGTCGAACACGAAGCCACGCGAACAGTCCGGGCGCTCGATGCGATCCGCGACCATCCGCAGCACAATCGAGTCCGGCACCAGCTCGCCGAGAGCCATAATCGGCTGCGCGCGCTGCCCGAGCGACGTGCCTTGCGCCACGTGCTCGCGAAGCATGTCGCCGGTGGAAAGATGCGGCGCGGAAAACTTGCGCGCCAGCTCTTTCGCCTGGGTGCCCTTTCCCGCCCCCGGAGGGCCGAGAAAAATTACTGCACGGTCCAGCTTTTCATTCGGGCGGACGTCCGTCACTCGGTCGTCTCCCTGTTACCGCCGGCCGCGAATCCGGCCCTTCCGTGCAAATCCCTCGTAGTTGCGCATGACCAGCTGCGCTTCCATCTGCTGTACGGTGTCCATAGCCACACCGACGACGATCAGCAGCGACGTGCCGCCAAAGTAAAAATTGATGCCCAGACCGCGCAGAATCACCTGCGGGAAATGGTGGTCAAACCAGTTGCCGATCGGCCCGTACAGGTGGTTCAAGTGAATACCGGTGATCAGGAATTCCGGCAACACGCAAACCAGCGCCAGATAGATCGCGCCGATGAGTGTGAGCCGCTTCAGAATCCGGCTTACATACTCGCTGGTGTTGCGCCCCGGGCGAATGCCGGGAATGAAACCACCGTTCTTGCGCATGTTGTCGGCAAGTTCCGTGGGATTGAATACGATTCCCACGTAGAAAAAGCCGAAAAGAATGATCATGGTCACGAACAAAAGCGTATACAGCGGCTCGCCCCAGGAAACATAGCTGGCAAAGGTCTTGACGAACGCGTACTTGGCGCCAAAAACCAGCGAAGCCGTGGCCGGGAACGCCAGCAACGAACTGGCAAAAATCGGGGGAATAACGCCGCCGGAGTTTACCCGCAGCGGTAAATAGGAAGACTGTCCGCCCATCACCCGGCGCCCAACCACGCGCTTGGCGTACTGCACCGGAATGCGGCGCTGGCCGCCCTCCACCAGAACGATAAACGCCACCACGGCAATCATCAGGATCAGGAGCATGATGATGGCCATGGGAGTGAAAACACCCCAGGCCTGGCTCCGGAACTTTTCCCAGAGTTCGCCGATGGCGCGGGGCAGTCCAACCACAATGCCGACAAAGATGATCAGCGACATGCCGTTGCCGATGCCGCGTTCGCTGATCTGTTCACCCAGCCACATGATGAATGCCGAACCGGTGGTCAGGGTCAGAACAGTCATCAGCGTGAAGCCCCAGCCCGGGTTGTACACCAGCGGAACGTTGTTCAGCGTCGCGTTGCGCAAGGTAGCGGCGATCGAAAGCGACTGGATAATGCTCAAGGCGATGGTCATGTAGCGCGTGTACTGGGTAATCTTGCGCCGGCCGAGTTCGCCTTCTTTTTGCAGGCGCTCCAGGTACGGAAACACGACGGTCATCAGCTGCAGAATGATGGAGGACGTGATGTAGGGCATGATGCCCAGCGCGAAGATCGTCAAGCGGCGGAAGTTGCCTCCGCTAAACAGATCGAAGATGCCGAGCGCAGTGCCCTGGGCCTGCTGGAAATACTGATCCAGCACCGTGGTGTTGATCCCCGGCGTGGGGATATGCGCTCCGACGCGATACACCGCCAGCAACGCCAGCGTGAACAAGACGCGCTTGCGCAGGTCCTCGATGCGGAACAGATTCGCGACAGCTTGCAAAAGACGATTCATTCGTTATCCCAAAAAACCCAAAAGCAGCGGTCTAAAGACCGGCCACTACCAAACCTAAGCAAGCACTTCGGCAGAGCCCCCGGCCTTGGTGATTTTCTCCTTGGCCGAAGCGCTAAACGCGTGAGCGTGCACGGTGAGTTTGTTCTTCAACTCACCGTCGCCCAATATCTTTACCGGCTGCTGGGTGCGGACAAAACCGTGCGCCCGAAGCAGTTCCGGCGTAACCGTTTCGCCGGCCGGAAAAACGTTCAGCTCTTCCAGGTTGATCACCGTGTACGAAGAGCCGAAGGGATTGCTGAACCCACGCTTGGGGATGCGGCGATGCAGCGGCATCTGCCCGCCCTCAAAGCCACGGCGGCGCGAATAGCCGCGGCGGGACTTCTGTCCCTTATTGCCCGCACCGGCTGTCTTTCCAAGTTTCGAGCCCATACCGCGGCCGACGCGCACCTTGCGCTTGCGCGAACCACGTGGCGGACCGAGCGTCTCGAGTCCAACCTTTCTCTTTTCTGCCTGTTTCTTTGCCATGAAATTAGTCCACCACTTCCACGAGGTGCCGCACCTTGTGAATCATTCCGCGGGTTTCCGGCGTATCCTGGCGCTCGACCACCTGATGCAGGCGGCGCAGGCCTAGCCCGCGAATGGTCTGCCGCATGTCATCGGTGCAACCAATAAAGCTGACCACCCACTTGACCTTCACTGTACCCTTGCCGGCAGATTTCTTCTGTGCCGTCATTGTGCTTCCCCTGCTGCTTTTTCGGCCTTCTTTTCGCGGCCGGTAATCTCTTCCACGGTCTTGCTGCGGGTTTCGGCAACCTGAGCGGCGTCTTTCAATCCCAGCAGCGCGGAGAATGTGGCCTTCACCACGTTGTGCGGATTGGAGGTGCCGATGGATTTGGTCAGCACGTTGTGAATGCCTGCCACCTGCATCACCTTGCGCACTGGGCCGCCGGCAATTACGCCGGTGCCTTCCGGCGCAGGCTTCAGCAGAACTTCCGCCGAGCCGTAACGGCCGAGCACCTGATGCGGGATAGTGGAACCGATCAGGTTCAGCTGAACCAGGTTCTTCTTGGCCTGCTCGATGCCTTTCTTGATCGCCATCGGCACTTCGCGGGCCTTGCCCATTCCGAATCCCGCGTGCCCGTGATGATCTCCGACGACGACCAGCGCCGAGAAGCTGAGGTTCTTGCCGCCCTTGACCACCTTGGTCACGCGGTTGATCGCGATCACGTCGTCCTTCAAGTCCGAAGGATTGACTTCAAGCAGGCGCCGCACCGCCAAACTGTCTTTTAGAGTTTGCTTCGACATAGGTTTAGAACTGTAACCCCGCTTCCCGCGCCGCATCGGCGAGCGCCTTCACGCGGCCGTGATACTTGTACCCGCCGCGATCGAACACAACTTTGCTGACTCCGGCAGCCTTGGCGCGATCGGCAATGGCCTTGCCGACGACTTTGGCCGCTGCGACGTTGCCGCCGCCCTGCAAACCTTTCTTGGTGTCCTTGTCCGCGGAGCTGGCCGAAACCAGAGTCTTACCCGCGCGGTCGTCAATCACCTGGGCATAAATGTGGTCCAGCGAGCGATAGACGCACAGACGCGGACGCTCGGAGGTTCCCGAAACGGTCATGCGCACACGGTCATGAACGCGCTGGCGCTTGGCCTCTCTCGATAGTCTGCGAACGGGTGTAGATGCCACTGTTGTTCTCCTTCAAATCTCTTATGCCGCGCCGGCCTTGGCTCCCGCCTTGCCGGCTTTCTTCTTTAGGCGCTCGCCCGTGATGCGGATGCCCTTCTGCTTATACGGGTCGGGCGGGCGCAACGAACGAATGTCCGCGCACACCTGGCCGACCTGGCCCTTGTCCGCGCCGCTGATGATCAGGTGGGTCTGCTTGTCCACGCTGATCTGGATACCTTCCGGAATCCTGAATTCGACCGGGTGCGATTTGCCAAGCGCGAAAGCGACCGCTTTGCCCTTGAGTTCGGCGCGATAACCCACACCCACGATGTCCATTTCCTTCTTGAAACCGGTGGTGACGCCATGGACCGCATTGGCGACCAGCGCGCGCGCCAGGCCATGCACCGCGCGATGCTCGTCCGAAGCGCGCTTGACGTTCAGCACGCCGTCTTTCTGCTCGAACGAAACGCCGCGAGGAACGGCAACGCTCAGCTTGCCCTTGGGGCCCTGCACATCAATCTTGTCCGCGGCCACAGCGACCTTGACGCCACTGGGCACTGGGATTGGCTTGTTTCCGATGCGTGACATGTTCTAGTTCAACCCTTCAAATTCGTTGTCTATCAAAACCAGTTCTACCAAACCTCGCAAAGCAGTTCGCCGCCGACATTGGCCTTGCGCGCAGCGCGG
>CAZQOB010000131.1:3056-6730 GCA_964594885.1 uncultured Acidobacteriaceae bacterium | reverse complement strand
CATCCCCGCAGCAGTCTGATCGTCGCGCTGGACTTCGACTCTCTGTCCACGGCGATGAAGTTCGCCCAAAGCGTGTCCGACGTTGTCGGCATGTTCAAGGTCGGCAGCCAGCTTTTTACCAGCGCGGGGCCGGAAGCGGTGAAACAGATCTCTTCGCTCGGCAACGGGATTTTCCTCGACCTGAAATTTCACGATATTCCGAACACGGTTGCAGGAGCGGTGCTATCCGCCGCGGCAATGAGCGGGGTGCAACTCATCAACGTGCATGCCGTCGGCGGCCCCGCGATGCTGGAGGCCGCTTCACATGCCGTCAGCGCGGGAGTGCCCATGGGCGCGGATCGCACCCGGCTGATCGCCGTTACCGTGCTGACGAGCATGGACCAGAAGGCCATGCGCGATGCAGGTATCAGCGGCAGCCCGCTGAGCCGCGCGGTGAAGCTGGCGAAACTGGCGAAAAAGTGCGGGGTGGATGGCGTTGTAGCCTCGGTGCAGGAAGCCAAGGCGATCCGCAAAGCCTGCGGGCGAGATTTTCTGATCGTCACGCCCGGGGTGCGGCCAGCGGAGAAACACGGCGGCAAAAAAAAGGACGATCAGGCGCGCACGGCCACGCCGGCACAAGCCATCAAAGCAGGCGCTGATTATATCGTTGTGGGGCGGCCAATCATCGCCGCGGAAGATCCGCGCGCTGCGGCCCAGGCCATCGTCGACGAAATCGCTTCGGCTAAGTAGGTGACGTCTTTAACGGAAGTTTGACCGCCGCCGCTGGTTTTTCTACGATGCCAAGGTTCTCTGATTTCCTTCATGTCCAGCCTCACGAAAAACATCATTGTCGGCACGGCCGGCCACATTGACCACGGCAAGTCTGCTTTGGTGGAAGCGCTGACCGGCACGCACCCCGATCGGCTGGAAGAAGAAAAACGCCGCGGTATCACCATCGACCTTGGCTTCGCGTTTCTGGATGAAGGAGGGGTGCAATTCGGTTTCGTAGATGTGCCGGGGCACGAGCGCTTTGTCGGGAACATGCTGGCAGGTGCCGCGGGAATTGATCTGGTGTTACTGGTCATCGCGGCCGACGAATCCATCAAACCGCAGACCCGCGAGCATTTCGACATTTGCAGCCTGCTGGGAATTCGCCACGGCCTAGTCGCCCTTACCAAGGCCGACCTGGTGGATCCGGATACGCTCGAACTGGTGCGCCTGGAAATCGAGGACTACCTCCGCAGCTCATTTCTGGAAGGAGCGCCGATTGTGGCGGTCAGCGCAAAGACGGGTGCAGGACTGGCCAAGCTGAAACAGGCGCTGGTGCAACAGGCGCTCGGCGTTCCCGGCAAAGATACGCAGCGTGCTTTCCGCCTACCCATTGACCGCTCGTTCGCCGTGAAGGGATTTGGCAGTGTCGTGACGGGGACACTGATCAGCGGCCATATTTCACCGGCAGACGAAGTCGAACTTTTCCCGGCGGGCCAGAAGTTGCGGGTGCGCGGCTTGCAGTCTGGAGGTAAAGCGGTAAGTCGTGCCGAAGCCGGGCGGCGCACGGCGGTAAATCTTGCTGGGATCGATTACCGCGAACTGCAGCGCGGCATGACCTTGGCCGCATCCGGGCGCTTTCGCGTAACCCGCAGAGTTGACGTGAAGTTAAGACTGCTTCGAGACGCGCGCCCACTGAAAAATCGCGCCCAGGTTCACTTCCACACTGGATCGTTTGAATGCATGGCGGCAGTGACCCTCTTTGAACGGAATTCGCTAGACGGAGGCGAATCCTCGTACGCACAACTGCGCCTCAGTAAGAATGCGCTCGTTCTTCCCGGCGACGCGTTCATCGTCCGCCAGTCATCGCCGCTGGTGACCATTGGCGGCGGCACGGTTCTTGATCCACAGCCCCTGCGCCCACGGGCCCGTGAACTTCCGCGACCGGACTTCCTGCTGGCCGTCGAAAAGAACGACAAGCCGGAAGTGCTGAAACGACTAACTGAGCGATCCTTGTTTGGCCTGCCGCAATCGCAAATTCCGGCCCGCACAGCTTGGACGGACGGCGAAATCACCCTGACGATTGAACAGTTGGTTGCCACCAAGCGGGTTCGGCTGATTCACGATGAGCCACCGCTGCTGCTGGCTCCGGCGACCTTCGACGATTTGCTCAAGAAAACGTTTGATCGCATTGAGCGCTTTAGCAAGGAGAATCCCCTCCGGCCGGGAATCGCGCGGGAAGAGTTGCGTTCCGCACTGGCCCGACGCTTTCGTCCGGAAGTGTTTCGGGCCGTCCTGGAGGAGCTGGCGCAGCAGAAGAAAATCGACGTACTAGGCGAACTTGTGAAGCCCGCCGGCTCGCAGATCTCGCTGCTTCCGGAAGAGGCGAAGGCCAAAGCAGAGATCGAAGCTGCCTTTGCCTCAGCCGGGCTGGAGGTGCCGGCCGTCAAGGAGGTGCTGGCCAAACTTCCGGTCGAAGCCCGCCGCGCGGAAAAGCTGTTGCAACTGCTTTTGCGTGAGAAAGCGCTGCACCGGCTGACGCCGGAATTGATTTTTCACCGCGACGCATTGGCTGAATTGCGCACGAAACTCGGCTCCTACAAGAAGGCCAAAGGCGAGCGAATCTCTGTGCCCGTTTTCAAGGAGCTCACTGGCGTCAGCCGAAAATATGCGATTCCGCTGCTCGAATACCTCGACCGCGAGCACGTCACCCGTCGCCAAGGCGATGAACGAATTATCCTATAATCGCGCTGCACCGACGCTCTAGCGGAGGGTTTTGCGGTGTTGCCATTTGTGGTGATTCTTACGGCAGTGCTGATGTTCATTCCGCTGGCAAAGATACTGCAGCGAATGGACTTTTACCGTGGCTACTCTCTCTTATATTTTGTGCCATTCGGCAGCATCGTAGGCCTCTGGTTATTGGCCCTACAGCGAATCGCTGGCGATTGACAAAGTGTATGGCGCGCCGTCACCCGGCCGACAGATCGTTTCGAGTCACTCTAGCTACCCGGCGTGTTATACTCCAATTTCGCGTGTTTTGGCGTGTTTGGCCCTCGGTCAGAGGGCATGCTACAGTCGCGAGTAGCAGGAGGCTTTATGGAATTCCCCATGCACTGGCTGATCATTCTGGTCGTCGTGCTGATTCTATTTGGCGGCCGCAAGATTCCCGAGCTGATGCGCGGCCTCGGCGAAGGCGTTCGCGGGTTCAAGGAAGGCATGTCCGGCAACGCTCCCAAGAGCAATCCGCCGGCGCAGTCCGCTTCCGCCGACAAGCCCTCCGAAGAAAAACCGCAAGCCTAAGAATCGACGATATTGTTTGCAGTTGTCGAGGCGGCGCGATGCCGCCTCTTTGTTTTGAGGCCGCTTCGCCACAGTCGTCAGCTTGGCCTTCTGTCCGCTGCAACCAGTCCAAGCTTGTTCTCGATCGGTAAGGACAGCTGTCCCTCCGTACTATCGCCGCAGCGGAACTTTCTCCCGACACTTGGGTTTGACGGAGTAGCCCGGGAAGCAATTCAAACAGTCGAGGAGAGCCTGTCATGAAATTTCAATGGAAGAAGTGGAGTCTTTTGCCTGCAATTGTGCTCGCCGCCGGATCCGCTGCCTTTGCTCAGCAAACGCAGACTGCGGACCCCCAGCCGAAGAGCGAAGTCGGCAAGCGCGCCGAGAATCAGCAGGACCGCATCGCCCAGGGCGTGAAGAGCGGCCAG
>CAZQOB010000131.1:0-2956 GCA_964594885.1 uncultured Acidobacteriaceae bacterium | reverse complement strand
CGAGAATCAGCAGGACCGCATCGCCCAGGGCGTGAAGAGCGGCCAGTTGACCGCCGGAGAGACCGCCAAGCTGGAAAATCAACAGCGCGGCATCAACCAGCAGGTTCGCGCGGATCGCACAGCCAACGGCGGCAAGCTGACGGCCGGCGAAAAGACCCAGGTCAACAAGGAACAGAACCAGGCTTCGAAGAACATCTACAACAAGAAGCACAACGCCCGCACGCAGCCGGGCACCAAGAAGTAAGCAGCTTAATCGTTCAAGTCGAGGAAGGGCGCTTCGGGTGTATCGAAGCGCCTTTTTTTTACACAGCCACGTGGGCCACTGATTCTTCAGACCAACCCAACTCCACGAGCTCCTTGCACAGCCGCGCTAACGGCAGGCCAACGACATTGAAATAGCACCCTTCGATTCTCGGGATGAACCGCCCAGCCAGCCCCTGGATTGCGTAGGCCCCGGCTTTGTCGAACGGCTCACCGGACGCCAGATACTGCGTGATTTCGTCTTCGGACAGCGCCAGAAAGTAAACTTGCGTGATCTCGACGAATTCACGTTTTTCCGCGTCGGGCAGGCGGATCAGCGAGATTCCAGTGATCACCGAATGGGTGCGCCCGGAAAGCTGTTGGAGCATGTGCCGCGCGTCGTCGGATGTGCGCGGTTTGCCAAGAATCGCTCCATCCAGCGCGACCGTAGTGTCGGCTGCAATCACGATCGCCGGGCCGATGGCCCGCGCTGCGACCAGTTCGGCCTTTGCTGCCGCCAACCGGCTCACCATTTGGGCAGGAGTTTCTCCGGGGATCGGCGTCTCATCCACAGCTGATGAGAGAACGCTAAAGGGGATTCCGGCATCGCGCAAGATCTGCGCACGGCGCGGCGAAGCGGAAGCAAGAATCAACTTCATGAGACCCTAGGATGAAGAATACTACAAGCGCACCGCGGCGGCGCTCCTATCGATTCATCCCAGGTACATTACGGTTTGACATCGCTTATAGCTAACTTTACTGTTGCAGCGCTATGCGGGCGCAAACTCTTCTGCTGGCCGCGGGCCTATTTAGGGCCGCACTTCTGGTTGTCGTTCTGGTGCTCGCGGCGGTCAGCTACGCGCTGCGTAGGCACGCTATCGGTGGATGGCTGCTGTTTTTCTGCAGCCAGATTTGCACCAATGTAGTCGCAGTTAGCCAGCTCGGGTTGGAGCGGTGGACCGCACTAATGGTTGCTCGTTTTGCGCCACTGGGGACGGGAGCAGTGACGGCAACTGCGGCGACACTGCTTTTGATCCAGCAAAGGTGGGACGGTGTGGTGAGGCTTCGATACGTATTGATGGCCCACGCTTGCTCACTCGTCCTGACGGCTCTTGTGGACCTAAAATACTTTCCCGTAGCACTCCCTGAGCGACTCGGTGCTCTTCTTATGTGTTTCGTATGGATCCGGTATTTCTATGTCTCAGACCGGGTGCAAAGCGTGTTTTTGGCCCGTGACTGGGCGCCATCGCGGTTCTAAACCGGCACAAGAAAATACCTACAATACGACCGACTCTTGGTATTCGCCAAAAACGCGGCGCAGCGTGTCAGAGATTTCGCCGATGGTTGCGTAGCTTTCTACAGAGCTTAGGATTGCGGGCAGGAGGTTTTCACCGCCAGTCGCTCGACGCTCCAGTTCCTTTAAAGAGGCGGCCATTTTGGCGGCGTCACGCCGGGCCCGCAGCGCTTGCAGCCGGGCGACCTGTTCGCGCTCGGAAGCCGGATCGACACGCAGCGTCGGGATCGGCCGTTCCTCCTCCGCTTGAAACTCGTTCACTCCGACTACGATCTGCTCCTTGCTTTCTACGGCTTTCTGGTACTCGAATGCCGCCTTCTGAATCTCGCTCTGCACGAAGCCGGAATCGATGGCTTGCAACATTCCGCCTAGCGCATCAATTTTGTGTAGATACTCCTCCGCACCATCTTCGATCTTGCTGGTCAGAGCTTCAATTGCATACGAGCCCGCGACGGGATCAACAGTGTTGGCAACTCCCGTTTCCTCCGCGATAATTTGCTGGGTGCGCAGCGCGATCAGTGCAGAGTCTTCTGTGGGCAGTGCCAGCGCTTCGTCCAGCGAATTGGTGTGCAACGACTGGCATCCGCCGAGCACCGCGGCCAGCGCCTGGATGCCTACGCGCGCGATATTGTTCTCTGGCTGTTGCGCGGTCAGGGACGACCCTGCCGTCTGCGCGTGGAAGCGCAGCATCAGCGAACGGGGATCTTTCGCGCCGAATCGCTCGCGCATCGTGTGCGCCCACAGTCTTCGCGCTGCACGGAACTTGGCAATCTCCTCCAGCAGATCATTGTGGGCATTGAAAAAGAAAGAAAGCTGCGGAGCAAAATCATCCACCGCCAGTCCGGCGTCGAGCGCCGCCTGTACGTATGCGATTCCGTCAGCAAGAGTGAACGCTACTTCCTGTACCGCGGTCGAACCAGCTTCGCGAATATGATAGCCCGAGATGGAAATGGTGTTCCAACGCGGCAGCTCCTCTTTGCACCACGCGAACACGTCCGTAACGATCCGCATTGCCGGCCGCACTGGATAGATGTAGGTGCCGCGCGCGATGTACTCCTTCAAAATGTCGTTTTGAATCGTGCCGGAAAGTTTTTCCAGTGCCGCGCCCTGCTTTCTTGCGACAGCAACATAAAGGCACAGCAAGATTGCCGCCGTGGAGTTGATGGTCATCGAAGTGGAAACCGTTTCCAGCGGGATGCCGCCGTAGAGCGTTTCCATGTCTTCCACCGAATCGATGGCCACCCCGACTTTGCCAACTTCTCCCAGCGCCAGCGGATGGTCGGAGTCCATACCGATCTGCGTCGGCAAGTCAAACGCCACCGACAGCCCCTTCTGACCTTTACTCAGCAGATAGCGGTAACGCTTGTTGGACTCCGCCGCGGTGCCGAATCCGGCGTACTGTCGCATGGTCCACAAGCGGCT
>CAZQOB010000130.1:0-6779 GCA_964594885.1 uncultured Acidobacteriaceae bacterium | reverse complement strand
GAAATCCCGAAGCCGGACGGCGGGGTGCGAAAGCTTGGCATCCCGACGGTGCTGGATCGTTTTATCCAGCAGGCGATCATGCAAGTTCTGCAACACAGATGGGATCGGACGTTTTCTCAGCACAGCTACGGGTTTCGACCCGGACGCTCGGCGCATCAGGCGGTGGAACAAGCACAGCAGTACATCGCTGAAGGCTGTCGGTTGGTGGTAGACCTGGATTTGGAGAAATTCTTCGACCGGGTAAATCACGATCGACTGATGGCTAAGATCGCCGAGCGAATCAGCGACAAGCGGTTGCTGAAACTGATCCGGGCGTTTCTGCGAGCTGGAGTGATGGAGGACGGGCTGGTGAGTCCGGTGGACGAAGGGACGCCCCAAGGCGGTCCTTTGTCGCCGTTGCTCAGTAACATCGTACTCGACGAGTTCGATCGCGAGCTGGAGCGACGGAAACTTCGGTTTGCGCGGTATGCGGACGATAGCAACATTTACGTTCGCAGCCGCCGGGCCGGGGAGCGGGTAATGAAGAGCCTCACGCGATTCATAACCACCAAGCTCAAGGTGAACGAACAGAAAAGTGCGGTGGCACGGCCGTGGGCACGGAAGTTCCTTGGGTTCAGCTTCACTATGGAGCGAACACCGAAGCGGCGGATCGCGCCGAAGGCGGTGCTGCGCTTCAAGGAGCGAACCCGGGAGCTGACGTGTCGGACACGCGGGGTGAGCATCGAGCGGATGGCCGAGGAACTGGCCCGCTATCTACGGGGCTGGATCGGCTACTTCGGGAACTGCGAAACGCCGAGCACGCTGCAACGCCTTGAGGAATGGATCAGGCGCCGACTCCGGTCGGCGATCTGGAAGCAGTGGAAGCATGGACCGAAACGATTTGCAGAACTGCGACAACGGGGAGTGGGCAACGACCTTGCTGCACAAACGGCGGGCAGCGCCCATGGTCCGTGGCAGTTGGCGAACAGTCCGGCCCTCGCTATCGCGCTGCCCAACGCTTACTTCGTCTCGCTCGGGATTCCCGCACTGACTCAACGCTAGTAGCTCCACCCACCGAATCGCCGTATACGGACCCGTACGTACGGTGATGTGACAGGGACAGCGGGTGACCGCTTACCTATGTCGATTGGCAGGACGCTTTGCCAATAGGGCGGTTTTCTGTGTTAACATCCATGGTATAATACAGCTAGTGAATATGGAGGACCAAAAGCTGTTGAAAACGCTGCACTTAACACCGTTGTGATCGGAAGCACATGGATCCTGTCACTCGCCGTACCGCGAGCCCTTTTCATTTGCAGATAGCGCAGCCACTCTGGCTGTGTAGCGGTCCGGACCTTGCGCCACTCGAACCATGCTAATTAAGTCCTTTATTATCTGCAGTTACAGAAACCGCAGGGGGAATAGGTGGCAACTCGGTTAAGAATACGTTCCGTTTTGGAACGAGCGGTCTCTCTTGCCGTGGCACGGTTTATTGTGACCCTCCGAGCCAGGTTCGCCGTGATGGCTGCCGCATTGTTGGCGTCATGCGCCTGCATGCGGGCGGAGGCGCAGGCGCCGACTCCGGCGCAGGCCCTTGCGTTTGAACAGCAGGCAGACTGGCAGCGTGCCGCTCAGGTCTGGCAAGACGTCACCAAACAGAATCCACGCGACGCCGCAGCCTTTGCCAGCCTCGGCGTGGACCTCTCCCGCTTGCAGAAATATTCCGAGGCTGCAGCCGCCTACAAGAAAGCGCTGGCCCTGAATCCACGGCTTCCCGGCATCCAATTGAATCTTGGGCTCGCTGAATTCAAACAGGGGCGTTTTGCTTCGGCGATTGCTCCGCTGCAGGCCGCTCTCAAAGCCGATCCCAAGAGCCAGCAGGCGCGTGCACTGCTGGGCATGAGCTTTTACGGTGCTGATCGCTTTGCCGAAGCCTCTAAACAACTGCAAATCGCCGCGGACGCCGATCCTCCGAATGCCGAACTCCATCAGGTGCTCGCGCAGAGCTGCCTCTGGGCCAAGCAATACAATTGCGCTCTCGATCAGTTTCAGGCCATCCTACGGCTCAACCCAGACTCCGCGTCTGCTCACGTTTTGACCGGGCAGGCTCTGGACGGCCTCGGACGTACTCAGGAGGCCGTTGCGGAGTTTCAAGCCGCGGCCAAGTCGAACCCTTCGGATCCCAACGTCAACTTTGGACTCGGATTCTTGTACTGGAAACTCCGCCACGATGACGATGCCAAAGCGGCGTTCGAGAGGGAATTGCAAGTGGACCCGAGCCACGCCCATGCGCTGGCCTATCTTGGCGACATCGAGCTGCGCAACGCCAATCCGGAAAAGTCGCTGGATTTCTTGCAAAAGGCCGTTCACCTGAATCGCGATATTCGCATCGCCCACGTGGATCTCGGCATCGTTTACGCCCAGCAAAAACGCTACCCGGAGGCGCTAGCTGAATATCGCACGGCGATCAAACTCGATCCCGAGCAGACGGACGCGCATTTCAGACTAGGGCGCCTGTATCAGCTGATGGGGAATACAGCGGCAGCCAACCAGGAATTTGCCAAGGTCCGCTCCATCCATCAGAAATCCAACGACGACGCCCTGCAAAAAATGTCTGGCGGGCCTCCACCGCTAAATCCGACACCATGATTCTTGACGGCATCCCTGCGCACGAATACGCTTGACGGAGTTCGCTCTCGCCTGAGTTTTATGGATTCCGCCGCACATTTACGGCTCTGCTTTCTAGAACGACGGCTGCTCTTGACAGTCCTTACGTTCATAGCATTGCCTCCGGTTGCCTGGTCACAGGACAGTGCGGACGACTTGACTCTGCGCGGCAGCAAAGCGGAGATTTCGGTTACCGTTCGCGACGATTCCGGCGAGCCGATTACCGCGGCCGGATCCGTGAAGCTCTTTCGTGAGGGCATGATGGTAGATCAGGCCCCGCTCAACCGCGGCCGCGCCTTCTTCCAATTCTGGGCCCTGGGCAATTACAGCCTGACTGTTGACGCCGCCGGCTACAAATCGGCGCAGCGCGATGTCACCGTCTCCATGGCCATTAAGTTTGAAGTGGATGTCCGCCTGCGTCGCGAGAAGGCTGCGAATGAGGTCGAAGGCAGCCCCGGCGCCCCCGTTCTTGCGCCAAAGGCCCAGGAAGCTTTTGACAAGAGCCTGCAAGCGCTGAACGCCAACAAGCTTGAAGAGGCCGAGAAACATCTTGCGGAGGCCGCCAAACTTGCACCGAACCATCCGGACGTCTTGTACCTGCAAGGCGTTCTATATTTGCACCAGAAACGGTGGGCGGAGGCGCAGGACGTTCTGCAGAAAGTGATTCAGCTCGATCCCAAGAACGCGCGCGCGCTCTCTGCGCTGGGAATGGCATTCGCCGATGAAGGGAAGTACGATTTGGCTATTCCAAGGTTGCAGCAGTCCGCGCAACTGGATCCGGCAAGCTGGGAAACCCACTGGGTCTTGGCCAAAACGTTTTACCACCAGCAGGATTTCGACGGAGCGCTCAAGGAATCACGGCAGGCACTGAGCCAGTCGCATGGACAGGAGCCCGGCATCGAGCTGTTGCTGGCGCAGTCGCAGGTCGCAACCGGAAGATTTGAGGATTCGGCTGAGACCCTGCGGACTTTTCTGAAGAATCATCCGAATGACAAAGGCGCACCGA
The DNA here is from genome assembly GCA_964594885.1 of uncultured Acidobacteriaceae bacterium. GTDB lineage: Bacteria > Acidobacteriota > Terriglobia > Acidiferrales > UBA7541 > Acidiferrum. The sequence goes on along the minus strand of CAZQOB010000130.1, from coordinate 3,127 downwards.
TCGCGCGCCGGTGGCTGGACCGCCTGATAGCCGACGGAAAAATTCGCAAATAGCGGAAAAGGTGCGGGTTTCATAGAAGTCTCACGGCGTGAGCCATCGGTCGAGATTTTCCCGAACAAATTCATCATCGTTCAGATCTGGGTACGCTGCACAGACTCGATCAATCTCTTCAGCTTGTCCCGGGCTGAGCGATTCGTTTGGATCCAGGCACCATAGGCCTTCGAGCAATCCCTGGCGCCGCAGCACTTCATGAAGGCCGGTAATACAGCCGGCGAATCCGTTTGCGGCGTCAAAGAATGCTGCGTTGCAGTCGGTCACTTCCACGCTTCTTAGCAGCAGAGCTTGCAAACCTTGCCCGTCGCAAGCAACCTTGTGGCATTCGTGAAGCAGCCGGACCGCCCGCCGCGTCCAGACCGCCCAATGGCCGAGCAGCCCGCCGACAATACGCTTTGTGATTCGTTTCCCAGCAACGTCAAAAGTATAAGGTGTGACCAGGTCAAGCATGATGTTGTCGTCGTTGCCGGTGTAAAGCGCAATGTCACGCCCTGATTCGGCTACTGCGCGGACGACGTCGAGTGTCTGGTAACGGTTGAACGGCGCGACCTTGATCGCCGCGACGTTGTCGAGCTCCGCGAAAGAACGCCAGAAGCGATAGGAGAGCGCACGTCCGCCGACCGCGGGCTGCAGGTAGAATCCGACGACCGGGAGGATCTGCGCAATTTCCTTGCAGTGCGCGAGCAACACCGCCTCATCCGCATCATTGAGTGCGGCAAGACTCAGCAGACCGGCGCCGTAGCGGAGGTCGGCGAGGAGCCGCGCTTCCTTCACCGCTTGTGGCGTCGCCCCGCAGATGCCGCCAATTCGAATGAGCGGCTCCGTTCTGGCGGCGTCCGCGCGATCCATCTCTTCGCGGGCAAGCTGCAGCACCGGGTCGAACAGAGCGATTTTCGGGTCGCGGATGGCAAACTGGGTGGTATGGACGCCCACCGCGATTCCGCCGGCACCTGCAGCGATGTAGTAGCGTGTTAGGCCGCGCTGCCGGCGCTCGTCCAATCTCCGATTGGCATCAAGCGCCAACGGGTGCGCCGGAATCACTGTGCCGCGCTGCAGCAGGTCCTGAACTTCTGGATGAAGTCGCTGTGTCATCGTGGGTCGGAATCCGGTTTCGTGCGCTAAAAACGACCGGCGCGATTTTCATAGTGCGTGGGCTTGGCCAGAGTCTCTCCGCCGCAGCTCACCCAATCCGCTATCCAGTCAATCATTTGAGTTTCGCTGACGGCCGGTTCGCCAAAAAGGTTGAATGCCCTTTGCGCATCACTCAGCAGTGCGTCGGCTGCTTCGGTTCCTTCAAACTGCACCGGCTTCTGAAAGCGCTTGGCGAAGGCGTTGGCTACTTTGCGCACGCTAAGCACTTCTGCTCCGGCAATGTTGATCACAAATGGCGGGGAAGAAGCATGGGCCAACGCTTGCAAAGAGAGATTGTTTGCATCACCCTGCCAAATCGCGTTGAGGTATCCCATAGAAAGCTGCACCGGCGCACCGGTGAACACTTTTTGCGCGACATCCACCAGCACGCCATAGCGCATTTCGGTCGCGTAGTTCAGCCGCAAAATGGACACCTTCGTCCCGTTTGTGCGGCTGAAGTGTTCGAGCATGCGCTCGCGGCCGAGGCAGCTCATTGCGTACTCGCCAACCGGATGCAGAGCGCTGTTCTCGGCAGACCCTTTTTCGCAAACCGGACAGAGCCCGTAAACGTTCCCAGTCGAGAATGCGGCGATCCGGCTGTTGCGGAATCTTTCGGAGACCATTCCCGGCAAATAACTGTTCATCGCCCAAGTCAGCCATTCCTGGCCGGTCGAGCCGAATTTCATTCCGGCCATGTAGATTACGTTCGGCGCCTCCGGCAAACGGTGCAACGCTTCGCGATCGAGCAGATCGCCGCGAATGGTTTCGACGCCCCACGACTGCAGGCGACGCTCCAGATTCGCGGACGAAAATCGCGCTACGCCAATCACCCGCCGCGGGACGATTGCCGCGTCCGAAGCGCGTTTGGCCATCCGCGCCAGAGTCGGGCCCATTTTTCCACCGACGCCAAGAACCAGAATGTCGCCGTCAAGCTCGTTCATCACCCGAACTGTTTGTTGGGAGGGCTCGCTCAAAAGCGATTCCAGTTGCTCCACGTTTTCGATCGAATTGGGAAGAACGGTTGTCAAAGATCGGCACCAAAGTCCATTCAGGTAGGCCAATGATTGTACTTGAACTGCGCTGGATCGCGGCGCATTTGATTGCCTTTCAAGTCAGAGCATTCGCGCGATTTCGCTAAGGATTTGCTGCCGATTGCGCTTACAATCTTGCGCGGCGACGACAAACTGATGCTGCTTCGCACCATGACCGCCTCAGATATTGCCGCTGGAATGTGCCTGAAAGAGATCGCCGGCTGGAATCAAACCGAGGCTGACTGGCAACGATTTCTCGGCGCCAGCCGGCAAGGATGCTTCGTGGCGGAGGTGGATGGCAAGGCGCGAGGTACCGCAACAACGATCATCTTCGAGAACCGCTTCGCCTGGATCGGCATGGTTCTGGTTGATCCCGCCCACCGGGGCCGCGGTATCGGAACGGCTCTGCTGGAAAGGGCCATTGCCTATCTGGACGAAGCGCGTGTTCCGTGCATGAAACTGGACGCCACGCCCGCGGGCAAGCCGATTTACGAACGTCTGGGTTTTATTTCCGAGTTCGAAATTGAACGGCGGATTCTGCGAAGACCCGCCGAGGCCTGTGCCAAACAGGAGTTCACGGCCGCAGAAACGATGCCCGCGCCATTGTTCGACCGTCTCCTACGAGCCGACCGCGAAGCGTTTGGCGCCGACCGCGGCGCATTACTTCAGTCGCTGCACCAAGCGAGCCCGCAGTTCACCGATGGACTGTGGAACGCCGGCGGAATCGAGGGCTACGCCTCTGGCCGGCAAGGCTCTTTTGCCGATCACCTCGGTCCGTGGATCGCCAAGGATGAGGCGACCGCCCGGCACTTGCTCGGGAACTTCCTGGCACAGTCCAGTCGCGAAACGATCATCGCAGACTGCCCGCTCGTCAACAGCTTCGCCAGGAACGTGCTTCAAGAAAGCGGTTT
>CAZQOB010000129.1:0-7267 GCA_964594885.1 uncultured Acidobacteriaceae bacterium | reverse complement strand
CGACTCTGTGGAAGCATCGGGGAGCTATTGTTTTCGCAAGCGTCTTGCATGGCCGAAAAAGGCGGCAAATCCATCCGGCTGGCGGTGGTCGCCGCAAACGACTTGGGGGACGGTATTCTGCGCGCCGGCAGCAGCCTGCAATCTTCAACCGTTGTGGTGGGCACGTCGAGCCGGTTCCAGAGCGAGGAGCAAGCGCGCCAGATCGGCGAGTCGTGGGAAAAGCTGCCCGATCCCAAGCCACAGTTCAACCTGGAAGTTCATCTGCCTAACGGCGACAAAATTTACAAAGTACTCGGGCCGCACGCCCCGAACCTAACCGCCAACGAAGTGAATCTGCTTCACCGCTTGTGGTTGCGTTTCAGTGACTTGGTCGCGCCGGAGGAGTTGCACCACCACGATGTGGTGCATTTCAGCCTGGAAGAAGTTCAGCGCGAACTGGATCAAGGGCAGGAAGAGCAGCTGGTTGCCAAGCTGCGCGCACATTTGCAATCCAACCGCAGGAAGAAAACGCCGGGCGCGTAGCGCCGCCGGTCTCTGCTGTACGTCGCCGGCATTCTGCCGACGCCGCCTGCTGCCAGCAGGCGCAACGATGGTTCGCGATGCGCGCAAGTTCGAGCGCGATCCCCTTTGGCGCCAGTACGTAGTCAACGCACCCGGCGGCGACGGCGCTGTGCGGCATGCCGTCGTATTTGGCAGTCTGTTCATCCTGCGCGAAGGTGACTCCGCCTTGCGCCTGGATTTCTGCCATGCCCAGCGTGCCGTCGGTGCCCGAACCGGAAAGAATCACGCCAATCGCGCGGTTTCCTTCCTGCTCCGCCAGCGAGCGCATGAACTGGTCGATCGGCATGTGCGCTTGTCCGAAGTCGCCGCGCGGGCCAAGCGCCAGTTGGTGGTCGTTCAGAGACCTGCTGGCGTTCGGCGGAATCACGTAAACATGATTCGGCTCGACCTTCATTTTGTCGGTCACTTCGCGCACCGGCATTTTGGTGACGCGGGAGAGTAGCTCAGTCAGGATGCTGTGGTGTTTGGGATCGAGGTGCTGGATCACGACAAAAGCGATGCCGGTGGTTGTGGGCAAGTGCCGCATCAGCTCGGCGAAGGCCTCGATGCCGCCAGCTGAGGCGCCGATCGCGGCAATGAGAAACCGCTGGCTGTTGCCCGCCAGGCCGGCACTCTTTGGCGCGGGCGATTTTGCCTTTGTGGCCATGTGAACCCCTGGGGGCGGACTACTTATACCTCCGATCAATTGTATTACCAAGTCTGAGTAGGCCTGCATTACCAAGTCTGGTTAGGCCGCGACTGGGTGCTATTTCGGCCAGTGAATCACACCGTGGTGCGACTTGCAAATAATTTGTGCGATTCAGGGCGACAGACTCTTCACAGCTCATGCAGGCCCGCCTGGGCCAGTCAAAATATAAAATAATGTGAATATGAGCTAAACCGCAGACGTGCAGTGGCCGCACTTCTTGGCGGCGATAGGAATGGGCATGGCGCACTGCGGGCAGTCTTTGGTCGTCGGAGCTGCGGCTGGAGCGGGTTTGGCAGTCCAGCGATTCACCGTCCGTACCAGTAGAAAAACGGCGAACGCTACGATCAGAAAATTAATGATGGCGTTGAGGAAAATCCCGTAGTTCAGCGTGGGAGAACCGGCCGCCTTGGCGGCCGCGATCGTGGGGTAAGACGTGTCGCCGAGATTGATGAACAGGTTGGAGAAATCTACGTGGCCCAATGCTTTGCCGATCGGCGGCATGAGAATGTCGTCCACCAATGACGACACGATTTTGCCGAAGGCCGCACCAATGACGACACCGACCGCCAGGTCCAACACGTTGCCGCGCATTGCGAATTCTTTAAACTCTTTCAGCATTACCAGACTCCTTTATAGTTCAGGGTTTCAGGCAAAAGCGGCCTGAGAGGAAGTTTGTAAGTACAAACCCTGAATCCCGGGCTCTAACAAGATTGCTTGCGGCGCTGACCGGGCCAACTTGCCGCAGCCTACTTTGGGCGAAACACTAACACGGAACCCGCCAGTCCGCGCAAGAGCAGAAGTACGCCGCCCATGGCCAGCAGACGGCCAACCCAGGCAAAGGGAACGCGGGAGATGGCCAGCGTAACGAGCCCCAGCAGCAGCAGCGACAGACCTCGCGTGTAGTTTTCCCAGCGCGCCCAGTTTTTGCTCGGCTGGTACAGCGCGCGCGCTCCCCAGACGATCAGCGCAATGCTTAGCAGCAGCCAGCCAATGCTCCGGCGGTCAAAGAAGATGTGCCCGGTAAGGCCGAGCCAGATGACCATGCCACCGAGCAAGACGAAGATCACTTCGATGGCAAAGCGTAACGATTTGTCGGGCGTGAGTAGCACGGAGAAAATAGTCTTAAGTACTAAGTTCTAAGTTTGGTCTTCGCGGGAGCTCTCTTGGTTTTCGTCCTCGACTCGCGATACGAACTCCAGGTCCTCGTAGGTTGAGAGTTCATTCGCCGAAATAAACAGCCGGCCAAAAACCTTCGGTTCAGCGATCATGACTCCGCCCCCGTACGGGGTGACGTACCAGCTTTCGTCGGGATTTGCTTCATCGGTCGCAACCAACTCGACGACTCCAGGCTCGCCGTGAAGCCGAACGCGATCGCCCTGCTTCGCCTCCACACCGGACCTGTACGCAAGAGCCATTTTTGTCTGGCTTACAACTTGTTACTTACAACTTAGAACTGGTTAGAGCTCACGAAACGCGTTCAATCTTCACGTGGTTGATTATCACCGGCGTATTCGGCCGATCATTCCGGTCGCGCGGCACGGTGGAGATCTTGTTGGCAACATCCTGGCCCTCGACGATTTCACCGAAGATAGAGTGCCGGTTATCGAGCCAGGGCGTGGCGGCCACGGTGATAAAAAACTGGCTGCCGTTGGTGTGGGGCCCGGAATTGGCCATGGACAGTTTGCCGGGCTTGGAGTGCTTCAGCGTGGCGTGAAACTCGTCGGCGAATTTGTAGCCGGGGCCGCCCATGCCGGAGCCGTGCGGACAGCCGCCTTGAATCATGAAATCGGGAATCACGCGGTGAAAGATCAGCCCATCGTAGAAGGGGCGCTTTTCCTTCTTGCCGGTTTTTTCGTTGGTGAATTCCTTGCTGCCTTCGGCGAGGCCGACGAAATTCTCAACAGTCTTGGGCGCTTCTTTTTCCAACAGCTTGATGACGATGTTGCCGAGCGAAGTCTCGAAAATGGCGTAAGTGCCAGCGGGACGAGTCATGCGGTCTCCTTCGAATAGTGCAGCCGTTCATCGTACAGGAGGGCATAAGCGCTTGCCAACGTGTGTCAGAAGCAATCAGAACGGGGCCCGGCAGGCCGGAACAAGTGAACGACCCGAACGGGGGAAAGTGCAATGAGCCGTTGGAGCGGACGCCTCGCTTACAGACAGTTGGACGTTTGCGGGTTATAATCCCGCGCAAGCGACCCGCAGCGGCAAACAGGAACTTGCTGCAAGGCACACCATGGCTCTTCAAATCTCAGTTCGGGAATCTGGCGATGTCACCATTCTGGACCTTGGAGGCAGAGCGACCATTGATAGTGGCGGGACCGAGATGCTCGACAACAGCCTGCGAGAATTGGCTGCCGGCAGAGCGCGACAGGTTCTGCTGAATCTTGCCGACGTGACGCAACTCGACAGCTCCGGCGTCAGCGTTATTGTGAAGGCCTACCGTTCTCTCCGTGGCCAGGGTGGCGACCTAAGGCTGCTGCGTCCGAGCAACCACGCGCTGGAGGTTTTCAGGGCCCTGCACCTAGCAAGATTAATCCCCATTTTTGAGGATGAGAGCCAGGCGCTGGCCAGCTTCCCACCCCCGGGACACTATGCAAAACCGCAAGGGTCCTGATCTTCGATCTCAATGTCCCAAAAACGCGTCCGCACTAGTTTTCTTGTTGGGTGCTGCCTCCCAAGCGCTCGGCTTCTAGTGATTCGACTGAGCCCCGAAAGAGAAGTTCAGGTTCTTGGTCTCGTTGGCGGCGATCGTCACCTTTTGGGTTGTCGTTCCGAGCTGTTCATGCCAAGCGGTAATCGTGTAATTCCCCGGTGGAAGACCCTTTAAGACAAACTTGCCATCCGAGCCGGTCACAGCAAAAAACGGATGCTTGAACACAGCGATATAACCCTTCATCCAGGGATGTATGTTGCATTTCACCGGAATCGCGATTTCCTCTCTGCCAAACGATGTTTCCAGAGGCGCCGCTCCTTGTGTCTGCGACTGATTCCATTCGCGATTGTTGCTTGGCACCGGGTGAATGTTATGCGTCGTGGGGTCGCCGTTTTCGACGAGTAGTTTCTGTCCGGCTTCAACAGCAACTACATGCGGATGATATTGGCAGCCTTTCTGTTGAATGATAGCCGGCTGCTTGGTTGCTTCGAAAGTACGGCCAGGCAAACCTTCGGATACGTAGACCAGCACATTTGCGACTACGTTTTCCGGGCCGGTCACCACCTCTTCACTCATTGCAGCGCCGGGATGCGATTTTGAACAAACCGGATCAGCGGCCATGTTGATGGCATGATTTTTCGGCGCCTGACCAGTGAACGTGACCTTACCGGTTACCGCTGCTCCGTTCGAGACATCGTCCGAAGCCGTCCCAGACACCCGCCGTTCATCCGAGGCTCGTACTGTCGAATGGCGGCTGTTGAGAAGAACTGCTGTGTACGTGAGTGCTCCTGCGATCAGTATGCTTAGGTCTTTTCGCTTCATGTTGTACTCCTTTGACAAAGTTAGCGAGCGGACGGGTGAGTGTTGTTCGATGCCGTTCCGTCTGAGGCCACACCTGAAGGCTTTTTCCCATTTGTTGTTTGCGCTGCTTGCTGCAAGTCGGACCGGAAAGAACGCACATAGTGGATCAGGTCCCAAGCCTGCTCCGGCTTGAGCGAGCTGGAGAACGAAGGCATCGGCGAGCCATCCAGCCCGGTCATCAAAACCCGGTAAAGGTCCGCGTCGGATTCTCCACACTTAAACCTGCTGCCAGCAGCGAAATCGTAGGGCTGGATCGCACGACCCTTATCGTCGGTCAAGGTCGCCGCCGATGGACCGTCTCCGCGGCCTTCGTTGCCGTGACACTGCGAACATTTCGCCACGTTGTGATACAGCTCCCGTCCGCGAGCAACGCTGTCCTCGTCGGGCCTTGTCTCCTTAGGAATTTCCACGGGCGTTCCGGGCTTTTCCTCGGTGAACCTTGACGAAAAGCTTTTTACGTAGGCGACCAGATCGGCGCGCTGCTGGCGCGTCAGCGGAAGCCAGGGCGGCATGGCCGTGGCGTAGAGTCCTCTGCCAATGGTGTCAAACAAATCTTTATCGAGTGGAATGCTGCCGGAAGGCGTGGACCGGCATTTAAAGGTGCCGATCGTAAAATCGCGCGGCTTCGGGTCGACGTGAGGCGCGTTTTCACCACGTCCGTCGCCCTTCACGCCGTGGCATCCGATGCAGAAGCGCCCGTAGAGCTGCTGCCCTCGCTTTGCGCTTCCAGCCAGGCTGCCGATGTGACTTTCCTGTGCGGAACTGGTGGCCACAACCGCGGCGAGAAGAGGCGCCAAAGCGGCGAGGCACGTCAAGTTCTGCGTTGCTCTGCTCATCGCTTCTCCTAGAACGCAAAATCGAATCCGAAAAACACGCTGCTGCTCCACACATCCTGTCCGCTTACCGGCGACGTCTTTGTAGACTTCACAATCGCGTATTCCGAATGCCAGGCTAGCCCGGCCCTGCTGAACATGATGGGGTACCAGCGAAATCCGAAAGAATACGCGGTACGATTCCCGAGATCGGCGGGATCGGAAGCGAGCGCCTGCCGCGACATGCGAATGAACTCATTGCGCTGCACCAGAATGAATTTCGGATTTAGCGTGTAGTGGGTTTCGATGAAGCCGCCGTTCCAGGTAGGCGCCTGAGCACCGGAAGGAAGAGTCGTCGTCGCCGCTGTTCCGGTCCCGAGGAAAGCATTTTCCCAGCCGTGCAGGTAGAACAGAGAGAAATCGAAGTTCTGCGCGTAAAGGTTGGCGTTCACGCCAGCTCGATAAAAAGATTTGTTGTTAGAGCCGGAACCGCTTATCGGCGTACCCGCAGTGGTATTGAAATTTGTTGGCCGCTGGCCCAAATAGGCGAACGCGCCAAAACGCTGCAAGCCAAGCTTTCCTAACTCAAACGCCTGGCTGACACTGGCGTAGCCGTCGTAAGTGTTATTGGGCACTCCGACATTGCCGTCATTGCTGCTGAGCAGGGCGAGCGAGTAGCGGGTGTAGCTGTTGGCGGAGTGCCCGGCCAGCTCAACCCCGAGTTGGTTGTCACCAAGACCGAATCCGGCATTGAGCGGATTGACTCCGCTGGTCACAAACCCAGCCTCTCTTGCGGGAAGGAAATGGTAGAGCTGATACAGGCCGCCATTGCCTGAGAGAAACAGCATGCGTTTTTCCGAGATCAAGTTGTCCAATTCGAATTTTCCGAATTTTAGATTGACCCAATGGCTGCCAAGCAGGTCGTCGAAGCGGACCCACGCGTTTTCGAAATGGAAGGAGCCCGACGAATCGGACGACGGCAACACCGAGAAGGAAATGTTTTTGTACAGTGTGCCGGCGGTCCAAATGTCCACGCCCGAGAGATCGAATCCGTGCGACGTAAGCGTCTTCTCGATGGGTGGGCTGGCCGGGTCGCCAGGAATTGAATCCACTTGCTGATGACTCGCACTCTCCCGATGCCACTGCGGCGTAATCCGGAAGGTGATGGGAAAATAGCTGGGGCTTTGCCAAATCGGTTCGTCTTTGCCGTTCCCCAATTGGTAGCCATTGTCTCGAAAGGCCTGCCCGAAATTGTTTAGCTTGGGCCAAGCTTCGTGGCATGCCGAACATGGCAGATTGTACTTTCGAGCGAACGCGGGAATTGCTGCTGCGCGGCTGGCGCTAAAGATCACGCAGCAAGCCAGAGCTAGTCCTGTTACGCTGCGCCACCGAAGCGACTGTTTTCCGATCGACGAAAATCCCGAGTCCATATTCCGCCACGCGCCTGATTCCAGTCGAGGCGCCGAACTGCCGACAGTCGAGTGTGTTCCTTCTCTCGATTCGCAGAGCCGGGTGCATTCCGAACTCAGGCTAAGGCGCCATCGGAATCCGAGTTGTCACCGAGGTTTCGGCAAATTGTTTTCTTTATGTCGAGATTTTGCCTACAGATTTCGATGTATCGATGACACTACAGAGAACTGCGAGGGGGCATATTGAGATTCGTTGTAGAAGAGTCGCCGCCGTCAGCAGCGA
>CAZQOB010000128.1:0-7398 GCA_964594885.1 uncultured Acidobacteriaceae bacterium | reverse complement strand
AACTAGAAATTGGTTGCGGGGGTCAGATTTGAACTGACGACCTTCGGGTTATGAGACCGTTTCCCCTTAGTTTTGGACGCATTTTGGAGGTCAAGTTTAACCCAACGACTGGCCGTGCGCGGGCCTGGGTTTATGCGCGCGGTGACTTCCGTTTCGCAGACCTCACGTTGCCGCGTGAGGGTGTGAGGAAGAAGCCGCTTCAGCGGTTGCGGCCACTGGTGGCCATGACTGACAGGGCGCAATCGGCCTGTACTTATGAGCCTAGTAGACATCACCAAACGATGGCCGGGTGGAGCGGGCTTTTCGCCGAACATCCAGACCTCGCGTGTGTGTTGTCTCTCGCTTCTCTCAGCCATTCTTGATGTGATCGTTAGCCTCGCTCGGCCGCCAAAGTGTCTTACTTTTTCGCTGCGCTTGCCACTTTTCCGTCCTCCTCTTCCTTGGCCGCTTCCATTGTATCGACGAGCTGTTTCTCAATTGCAGCCTTGAATGCAGCATAAGGCTGGGCGCCGACAAGTCTGGTTACGGTCTTAATTGTCGTGCCCTTTGTATCCGTAAACGCGATGAAGAAGGCTGGCGTGCCGGTAACGCGCGCCTTCTGTGCCTCGGCCATGTCGCTACGAACCTGTGCTGCCTGCCGCCCGCCGTCCAGACACTCCTGGAACTTACCGACATCGAGCCCAATCGCCTCCGCGTGCGATTTCCACTGATCAATGATCTGCTGATTGGCGAAGAGCCTGTCGTGCATCTCCCAGAACTTCCCCTGCTCCCCGGCGCAGGCAGCAGCCTCCGCAGCCTTGAAGGCGGACTTATGCATCCCCTCCAGTGGCAAGTTCATGACCACGTACCTGACCTTTCCGGTCTGGACATACTCCTTATCGATCTGCGGCATCGTCTCGCGACTGAACCGACCGCAGTACGGGCATTCGTAGTCCAAGAATTGCACCAGAGTCAGCCTGGCGGTACTTTCGCCACGGGAGGGCCGCTTGCCAAGATCGAGGACGGCGTTCTGGGGCGGGGCCAACCTCACTCGGTTCTGCAGCAGAGCCTTGATTTCCTGCAGGTCCTGCTGCATCGTCTTCATATTCTGACTAAGCGTTTCGATCTGTTGCCTGAGCTCGTCCATTGACGTCTGCTGTGCTAGCGTGGGCTGCGAAAATAGAAGTAGGGCTAGAGCCAACAGCAATAAAAAGTTCCAATCTCGGGTCCTCATAACACCATCCCTTCACAGTTTGTCGAGCTATTCGAGCTATACAACTTGCAAGCAATCACGCCCCAGCGGCGGCGAGTAACCCGCCGCCGCTGGACGGAGACCTTGAATCCAGATAGTTACTTTGACTGAAGATTGAACGTTTTTGATGCAACGCTACCCAGATACAGACTTGCGTCTGCGCCTGCCGGCGTAAATGTCGCGGTGAGCGGGTAGCTTGCGTTCTTTTGGTTCAACTGGAGGGTCGTCGCAGCGACGCCACTCGCGTTGGTCGTTGCCAAGGCTGACTGAGAGCCAAGCTTGAAAGCAATAACCCTGCCAGCCAAAGGTTGATTCTGGCTATCCACGAGAACCGCGCTCAGGCTGATCGTTTTATTCGGCCCGCCAGCGAGCGCACCGGTATAAGTTACGGACGTCGGCTTCCTATTAACAGTGTAGGCAGCTGCGCTAGGAGCTGTGGTGTTGTAGAAGGAGTCGCCCCCGAAGGTTGCGGTCGCGACGTAGGAGCCGGCACCGAGACCCAGGAGATGCGTTGTGGACGCGATGCCGGCCGAGTTGGTTGCCGCTGACCCGCCCGCCTCCGTGCCGATTGCAAAAACGATAGTCCGGCCAGCCACGGAAGAGCCAAGCTCGTCCACCAGAGAGCCACTCAAGTTCGTGAGCGTGTTGTATACGCCCTGCTGATCCCCGAGGTAGCCGAGGCTCACGTTGCGCTTGCGGACTACGACGCTACGGGTAGCCGAGGAGCAACTTCCATCTTCGTCGCACACCTTCAGGGTAGCGATGTAGGTCCCGGGCAAAGAATACGCGTGCATCACGCTCGGTCCGCCCGTGGCACTGGGTGAACCGTCGCCAAAAGACCAAGAATAGACCAGCGTCGCCTGATCGTCTGCACCAGGAGCCGTCGCGCTTCCGTTGAAGGCAACGGGGAAGCCCCAGGGAGCGGTTGTGTCGGGGCCCGCCGCAACGACAGGCGGCACATTGTGAACCGTGATCGTGAGTGCCTTCGTTGCCTGGTTGCCGCCAATATTTGTGACCGCCAACTGGCCGCTGAAAACAGCGGCATCCTGGAAGGTATGGAAGGGGTTGAAGCCATAGGCCACGCCGTGGTCGGAGAAGTTCCAGACTAGGTTCGCGAAATCGATGCAAGGGTCCTTGGCCCCGGCTGCCGAGAACTGGATGGCAGAACCTTCGTTGCCGGTGTACGAGGCTGTCACGTTGGTGAGGTCGGGAATCGCCATTTCCTTCTGCACATGGCCAAGGTCCACCTGCCCCGTGGGACCTGTCAGAGCCAGCGTGAGACCCCCGATGGGGAGGGGTATTGAAAGTAGGTCAGGTTCATTGATAACGACTTGTTTTGCACATCCGAGGACGGGAACGCACTCCTCAAAGCCGCCGGCCACGCCCAGATCGACGCCGAAGCTCGAAAATGGCGCACTGTCTCGAGGGTTCGCGAGTTGGTAGACGATATCGGTTCCCACCGGCGCTACACAGCTCACCGTGATCGGATCAACCTCGGGATTCGGAGGAAACGGCAGTGTGTTAGGGCCGGTCTGCGCGGTTCCGTCATACAAGACCGTGCGATCTGTCGAGAAAGGCCCCGGCATCAGTTGCGAGGTCGGTGTCACGGTGAGCCAGATGCACGCATCGACGAGACCAATGCCGCCGCAGAACAGCTCGATCATCTGTTCGCCAAGCGAACACGCGTACGCGGACCCACCAGGGTTAAGAGGACAGTCGCCGCAAACGCTCTGGGAGACTCCCCCAAGGCTTAGGCTGTTGCCATCGATCACGGCATTGAGGTTCGCATCGAAGCCTGCGCACAGGTTGCCATGGCCCGGATTTAGTGTATCTGTCGTGCCCGGTGACGCCCCCTGCTGCACGAGATTGGAGTCGAACTGGACGGCGATGTCGGAATGCGGGTTCCAACTTAAAGTTGCCTTGACATCCCCGGACAGGCCCCATTTGCCGTCACTCGTAAGGAGGTTAACCGGAGCGTTGAAAAAATCCTGGCTCCCCGACATCGGCATAGAGAGATCGGTAGTCGGATCTCCGGGGAGGCTCGTCGAGGTGGCAGTTGGGGCCGTAGGCGCGGTTTGAAGGGTTGTGAGCGATGTGACATTCGCTCCACGGACCAATATGTATGGCGAGACGGTCGCGCCTGTCGATGGATCCACGAACTGGCCTGGACCATTGGTAGCGACCACGAGCGGCACGAAACCGACGGCCCAATTGACAAATTCCGCGTCCGTCGTACACTGCCAGCCCGTCATGCTGGCGTCGGTCAGCGTGCCCAGGCTTGGATCGGTTGCAACGAGATGAGCGCTACTCGAGCATCCGTTCTGCTGCACCACGGAGAACTGGCCGAAGGGTTGCAGAACCGGTACCTCGGTCGTCGAGGACGACATGTAGCAGCCCAAGGTAATATAAGCACCCGTGCTCTGGGCTGCTGCCGCAAAGACAAGGGCGGTCTGGATGAAAGACTGCGCCGATGCAGTAACCAGCCCGCTTGTGGCGGGGTGGTCCCCCATCAAAATGACGTTTCCTGTTACCGCCGGGCCCCACACAGTTTGGTTGGCAACTGCCGCGTTTAGCGTGCTGTTCCCGGAGCACATCCCGTCCGCGAAGACGATCGCCCGATAGCTGGCGAAATCCGCTGTCGTCATAGCCGACCAGTCGGCATCACTTGCCACAACGACTGTGAAACCAGCCTGAGCGGCCTCGTAGGCCTCGATGCTTGAGGCAGCATTGTTGGACGTGCTGCCGAGAATAAGCACAGAATTTGCGTTTGGCGCTGGCGAGGCGCGGCTACTTTCCACGCCAAGCGCAAACAAGCAGAGCAAAAACACTACAGCAGTCTTATTCATATCCCCCTCCATCGGCTCGCGTTCCCGAGAAGGGCGCGATAATCTCCCGGCGCCGGGCGTGCGTCCATCCCTCAAACGAAATACCGCGAAGACAGCAGTTCGTTCGGATTAATCCAAATGGAGGAGATCGGCTGGGGAGAGCGAAAGAAGCGGAGGAAGCCGACTACTCGATGAGAAATTGGAGGCCCATGACGAACTGGTCTTGCCCCTCGGAACGAAGCCAGCGTACCTGCGCTAGCGTAGGCACACCCACGGCCAACTGAGGAAGCAAGATCTCGCAGCGAAGCACGGAAAGAGACCTCCAGCCGTGCCCCGAGACAAGGCAGCAGCCGCCGCGGCTGATGTCGCGCAATTCGGCCGTAAGCTCGACGACCTCATCCGCATACGATTCGTTATCGGAGAGTTTTCTGGCCAGGACACAGAAGGAAGCGGAATAGCGGGCCGCGCGACGACGATCAATTTCGCGTTCGCTTTTCACGGACCACAACGATGCGCCGCGGGGAGCGTTCGGTCTATCATCCAAAGGCATTAATACGAACGTCCTGGGGAGCCAAGTGTAACTCAGGCTCCAGCCAGTTTCCCGACAATGCCCGAACGAGTAGGCACCTCCATTTTCATCATGAGGATACGTACAAAAGTCTTGACAGTATTCGGGCTGATACTCATACGCGAAGCGATTTCCTTGCTGGTCAAGCCTTCCATGAGGAATCTCGCTGTCTGGCACTCGCGGGGAGTCAGGCGGAAGCGTTCAGAGGCTTCGGAAATATCGAGAGCTCGCGGTGCGGCACGCTCGAGCAATAGACCTTTCATGTCCCGCGAAAACTGGCCGACGCCGTGCGTGACTGGGAAGACCCGGCAGACGTAGAGTCTGCGGCCTGAATGGAATCGGAGGGAACCGCCCGCCGGATGGCCGTCATCCAACAAGCTCCTGATCTGGAGAGGCAGGATCGTGGCTAAACCGTCGGCGCTCTTCACGCGGTGTGGATAAGCCAGGACGCGAAGAGCTTCGCGATTGAAATAGATAGGCCAGTTGGCCGCATCAAACAGGACGAACCCGATGTGCTCCGGGACGTCTTGAAACTGGCTTCCTGTGGGCCATGCCGTGGGCGGGCGCATGGCGACACTCCCTCTAGCAACCGAATCGACCGAGACTTGACCCTGGGGCCGTAACTGCCGATCGGCTTCGCGGGCTGTTGAGGAACACTCAACGCGGGTGGGTGGCTCGCGCTAGGAAATTCTAAGCGAAGGTAAGTACTCTATTGGGGAACTACGGTCAAGTAAATTTTCGATGATGGCGATAAGGCGCGATTTTCAATAAAACCAGTCGGCACCAGCGCATTGCACTTCCACGTACCGTACCCTTTTCCTTGAAGGGCAGCTGTGGGCGGGCCTGCAGTCTAAGGTTGATCGAGTACTCCATCCGCAAATTCGAAAAGGAGTTGGCCGAAACGACGAGCCGCCGGAAACATCCATACGGGCCGTCGAGCTCTCCAATCCAGCGTGCGAGCATTTGTCCTTCTTCCTCAAATCTTGGCGACCGAACGAACGGCGGCTGCTCTTTGCTACGAAGAGTGGCACGCCCTGGGACGCGAATCTTTTGCTCAAGCGGAAATTCAAACCGCTGCTCGAAAAACTGAGCATTCAGATACCGAAGGGCAACGGTTTCCATGCCTTCCGACACGCCAACGCAACGATGATGGACAGACTCGGCACACCGCTGAAAGTACGGCAAGAACGTTTGGGCCACAGCGA
This sequence comes from uncultured Acidobacteriaceae bacterium, assembly GCA_964594885.1. Classification (GTDB taxonomy): domain Bacteria; phylum Acidobacteriota; class Terriglobia; order Acidiferrales; family UBA7541; genus Acidiferrum. The sequence goes on along the minus strand of CAZQOB010000128.1, from coordinate 1,569 downwards.
TCCGCGCATCACACAAGCAATCTATACTCATGTTGCCAGCGAAGATTCGCGGAGAGTTGCGGCGCAGTTAGGCGAAGTAGTTTGGGGAATTTTGGACGCAAATGGACGCAAAAAAAGAAAACGGCTCAGGATTGGAGCATCCTAAGCCGTTTGTAATCAACTAAGAAATGGTTGCGGGGGTCAGATTTGAACTGACGACCTTCGGGTTATGAGCTACAAAAAGTGCCAACCCGTCTTTGCCTTTCATTGATTTACGTAGTGCTGGTATTACGCTGTTTCATACTGTTTTGTGGTGTTCTGTTCCCAATCTGTTCCTCGCCTTGTTCCCGAATCGGAGTCCATTCACTGGATAAGTGCCTTGCAGTTTTCGTTCGGTGGTCGAGACCGAATGTCTTCGCGACTCCGCGGCTCTTGGGTAACTGATTGTGGCGGATTGCGCACGGAAGTTATGCTTCCCGCGCCACCAGATAGTTAGTCGTTCGCGAGTATCGACAGTCCCTTCACCGCAATCAGCCGAACATCAGATGTCACCAGAGTGAGCCCGAACACCTTGGCCGTCGCGGCAAGAAGCGTGTCGGCTGGATCGCGGTGCGACAGCCCTATGCTTCGCGTTGCAAGAGCGACTTCTGTCGTGAGAGGTGCTTCCTTGAACGGACCAGCTTTAAGCGTCTCACCGATCCATTCTTCGACGCCCACGCTTAGCACGACACGACCTTTCTCGACCAAAATCGTAAGTTCCCAGGCACTGATGGGGGACAGCCAAAGTTCATTTGCAGAGCTTTCGAGCGCCTTCAGAATTCGGGGCCTGAGTCTGGCTTTATCGCCAACGCTCCAGATCCAAATGTGCGTGTCGAGAAGTAGTTTCAAGATCTCAAAACTTCCCAATCGTGCTCATCACTTGCTGGAGCAACGATGTCGCCCTTGATCTGGATCGTACCTTCCATTGAACCGAGCCAGTGTTTCGTCTTCGGCTTCGACGCGGGAGGCACAACCTCAGCGATCGGCTCACCAAATTTGGTGACGAGGATTGGCCGACGGGTCTTGCGGACGCGCTCAAGGATGGCAAGACATGTGGCTTTAAACTTCGAAATAGCGATTTCTTCCATAGGGTTCGTTCTCGCTTAGTCTTTTACCATAGTCCACGACCATAGTCAACGTCCAAGAGTCCTGCTGCCTCGAGGGCTTTGTCCAGGGAGCAACGGCCTGATTGACGGATTGGTATTAAAACATATGACTTTTAGGTTTTTGCTAGTCCTATGAAATGATAACGCCTCTATCAGGGTGAAGGAACTGAGCCTCTGAAGAGTTGGGTGAATCCGAGAAATCGCTTTCACCTATGCCTCGAACTTCAAGCACTTCAAGGCTTTGTGTTTTTCTTCTTGGCCTTGGCCCATCTGGTTTGGACTGCTTTTCTCGCGAGTGCCTTTCTCTCGTCTGGCGTCAGGGCAGCCATGCGAGCCTTTCCACCTTTCTTGCCTCCTGCCTTTCCACCCTTTTTTCCCATCTAAGAATGTCCCTCAGGGATCACTCAAAACCGGCCAGTCAGGGTCACTTCAAAACCGGCCATCT
>CAZQOB010000127.1:0-7998 GCA_964594885.1 uncultured Acidobacteriaceae bacterium | reverse complement strand
GCACTCCTTCCACCAAATGCCTCCTCAGAATGGCGACCTTCTCTTCCGGCGTGTAATGCTTCCGGTGTTTTTCATGGGTTCCCTGTTATCTTAACGGATGAACGCTTTCTCCATTTCCCGCTGAGGCACGACAAAACAATCGTGGGTGGTGTCCAACAAGAATTATGTTCTTTTATACGTGCAGGGCGTTTGGGAAAACACTTCTACTCGGCCTGCTGCTCGGTTCAGTGGTCCAAGCGCAAACGGAAGTCCGCCGTCTTGCTGTAACTCATGTAACCATCGATGACCCGTCGGAAGCATATCCGCATCCAGATAGAACAGTCCTGATTGCGAACGGCCGGATCGTTGAAGTCGGCCCGAGTGATGCTGTAAAGATCCCACGAGGGGCTCAGGTTCTCAATGCATCGGGCAGATTTCTGATCCCCGCTCTCTGGGACATGCATGTTCACACCGAGAATGCGGAACGCGATTTCCCCATGTTTGTTGCTAACGGGGTCCTAGGCGTCCGCAATATGGCTGGGATTGCCAAGGATGTATTCCGATGGAGGGAGGAAACAGCTTCGGGGAGGATGCTCGGGCCGCGAATTGTCGCCGCGGGCCCGCTGCTGGACGGTCCCAATCCCGCGCATCCGGAGCATGCAATTTCTGTTCACAACGCAGGAGAAGGCAGGCTGGCAGTGCGATCGTTGAAGTCGATGGGCGCCGATTTCATAAAGGTCTATGACGGAGTACCAAGGGACGCATACTTCGCAATTGCCGAAGAATCAAAGCTCGTCGGCTTGGCTTTTGTCGGCCATGTCCCGGTATCAGTCCGCGTCGTCGAGGCGTCGCAGGCTGGACAGCGCAGTCTTGAGCATGGCGCGTACTTGTCGGGCGGTTCAACCTACGAGGAAGAGGCAATCAAACAGGAAACCTCTGGCCCAGACGTGATGGAGGAAGCTCAGAAGACTGGCAACTTTTCACTAATCCCCGAGGACATCGCGAAGAAGGGCAACGAGCTGCTGGACCATCTCACTTCCGAGCGGTTAGCGCGGTTGTATAAAACTTTCGCGAAAAACGGTACCTATCTGACTCCGACATTGGTGGTTCAACACGCTCGCGCATACATCGACGATATCAGTAAGACCCGAGATTCGCGGAACAGGTACATCAGTAGAACCGAACTGGCGGCATGGAAGCCAGAGAATGACATGTTCTCGAAGTACCGAACGCCCAAATATGTTGCATATCAGAAGCGTGCATACGCAGAAACGCTCAAGGGAGTGAAACTTGCCCAACAATTAGGAGTCAAGCTTCTGGCTGGAACAGACGTGGTTGCACCCTGGACGTATCCGGGATTCAGTTTGCACGACGAACTTGGACTGCTGGTTGAAGCCGGACTAACGCCACAAGAAGCGTTGCGGACGGCAACCGTTAACCCTGCGGAATTTTTTGGCATAAGGGATGAGGGGAGAATCGCATCAGGAATGAAGGCTAATCTTGTCCTGCTGGACGCTGATCCCTTAAAAGATATCGCGAACACAAAGAAAATTTCGTCGGTAATCATGCTGGGAGACGTGTACACACGCATTCAAGTGGATTCTCTCCTGGATGCAAGTGCAAAAATTGCGTCTAATCAAGAATAGGTGGCCGCTGGTTCACGGCCGGGTTAGACAAAAGTCCTATGTACCACGGCGTCGGCGTTATGAAGAGCGCTTTGCTATAGCTCTGGGCAACCTTTAGTTCTGCGAGCCTGGCGCGGGGTCGCCGCGTTAGGCTCGCCAAAGGGTTCGTCCCACGAAGCGCGCTACAGACCCGTCCAGATGGACCGCCTTGACATATTCCCATCCTTTCGGTATGGTTGCCCATATGAAGACCACACTCCAGATCGATGACACGGTCATGGCCCTGCTAAAGCGCGAAGCAGCCCGTCAAGGGCGGACGATGTCCGAGTTGGTGGAAACCGCGTTGCGCAATCTGTTTCGGTCCCAGAAAAAACCCGTCGACCTTTCCCCTCTTCCCGCATTTCATAGCGGTGGTGCGATGGTCGATATCGCGGATCGGGATGCCCTGTACCAAGCCATGGAAGGCCGATAGCCAAGTGCTTGTCGTCGACACGAACATTCTGGTCTACGCTGCCGACGCGGATTCGCCATGGCATGCCAAAGCGCGGGCATGGCTCGATCGTCAACGACGTCTGCCGGACGCGTGGTACACCACATGGCCGATCCTTTACGAGTTCCTGCGCGTGACCACTCACCCACGGGTTATGAAGCGCCCTTGGAACGCCTCGCAAGCTTGGGGTTTCGTGTCGGCTTTGCTCGGCTCCCAGGGGCTCGGCGTGCTCGTTCCCACGCAGCGGCATGCCGATGTCGCCGAGCAGGTTATTAAAGAGATTCCTCACCTGGCGGGGAATATGCTCCACGACGCGCACACGGCTATCCTGATGCGTGAACATGGGATCAGCCGGATTTGCACACGGGACACGGACTTCCATCGTTTCCCTTTCCTTAAGGTTCTCGAGCCTGCCTGAGTCTCATCAGGTCGTTGGTCAGGTGCCAGCCACGTTCTCATGTTCTTCCTATGCAGTAAAAGTGAATTAGTTCCATGTTCGGAATCGGCTGCCCATTGACAGTCAGCCCTTAGAGATATCATGGCCATGATAATTACCTTGACCATGATAATTCCCATGGCCGTGGTAAACCTATGCCAGGCCATTATCCAAGCCCGTCTGTCGACAGCGAGGCTCAACTCGGGCGGATCGTGGCCAGCCTGCTCCGTGAGGAAGGCTGGACGGTCGCCGAAGAGCCTCGAGAGAAGAATGTTGCGCCGGATTTTCTGGTGTCGGGGCGCGGAAAGAAATTCGTGGTCGAACTAAAACGAGCGGCGGAAGGGCGAAAAGACCGCGTGATTCCGTTGCTCTCCCAGGCCGCGCTGGAAGCTGTTCACTATTCCACCGCGGCTGCTCCTGTGCCTCGGATTGTTCGAGGCAGCGCAGGCACTGGGCATCGGGTTTGTGCATGGAGTAAAGCCATATCTTTACCTGGAGCGTTTGAACGCGGCGATGCTGAACGACCTCGGGCTTTCGGGGAATGCAGAGGAAGAAGAAGCCAATCTCTACGTGCGCATTCCGGGGAATCGGGAAAGTATTTTTCGGGGAGTCGTCCCGAAAGACGGTGTGCCCGTGAGCGATATTCTTCAGGTCTGGCTGGATGTCAGCCAGCATCCGTCCCGAAGCAAGGAACAGGCAGAGTTTATCTGGAGAAAAATTCTGTCGCCGGCCTTTGAATCGTCCGAACCATGAGCGACCAAGATTCCGTACTCGAAGCGTTTTCGAAATTCATTATCGCGATGGAGCCTTGGCTCGGCGAAGTCGCTCTTGTCGGAGGATGGGCGCACCGTCTCTATCGTCTCGATCCTCGTGCGAGGAAGCTTGACTACCTTCCGCTGACAACTCTCGAGGGCGATCTAGCCGTACCGCCGAAACTCAAGAAGGAAGAATCGACCGTGCGGAAGCGCCTGCTGGAGGCGGGACCATACTGCCGTCGCAAGCGATTCTTTGCGAGGCACAGTTCTGGTTGTGCTCATCCCTGGTCGCGGAGTTTGATTGCCCGGCCCGTTGCGGCGTTTTTGTTGCTGGCCATCTCAGCCCTGTGGTCGTTGCAACCGCTCCCGAAAATAGTCCTTCCAACTACCCGGCAAGGCAGCTATGCGCAGCATTCGCCTCATCGAATCGACATCCCCGTCGCTGTACTGCTTTGTGACGTACAGGCGGGTGACTTCAGAAACGGGAACGGAGTTTGGGTATCGCTCAATCGAAACAATCTTGTCCCCGGCCGCGACATCGCCCTCGCGCGTTACGGCCAGGTAAAACCCGGTGCGGCCACTGGCAAGAAACCGCCTCACCATTTCGTCCGATCGAAATCTGATTCCTAACTTGTAGCAGGGAAGACGGGGCTGAGTTACGACGACTTCGGCGGAACCGATCGAAAACCGATCGCCGAGGAAGACATCGGTTTCTGATAATCCTTCGGTCGTAAAATTCTCTCCGAACATTCCCATCTCTAACTGACGACCCGGCAATTCGGTCTTCCAATACTCATAATGGGCCAACGGATAGCAGTAGACCGCCTTGGCTTCACCCCCGTGTACGGTGAGATCGGCTTGCCGGTCTCCATCCAAATTCAGTTTGCGAAGCGCGACACGGCCTCCAACCGGTTCCTTAAAGATCCCCGTGGTTACCGTCCTGCCATGCCACTCCACCTCGCGAGGAAGACCACAATTCAACGAAATCAATTTCATATCGCACCACCAGCTTGGCCAAAATTAACCCAGATAAAGTTCCTACAAAAGCACAACCAGCTTGCCATTGACCTGATTTGCTTTCATCAACCGGTGTGCCTCTTGGATCTCACTAAATCCAAACACTTATGCAGGCTTTGCCTTACCTGCGCCGGCAGCGGCAAGATCGGCAAAGTGCTGGAAGGGGATTTCCGACAACGGATATTCCTAGTTCCCGAACGCGAATGCGCTGGCAAAAAAACTAAGATGGACTCCGCTGGGCATATGCTGCAACGGATTGAAGTTGAGATCGGGTCGCCTCCATCCAAAAACCAGCCATGCACACGCGGCCGTCGCGATGAACCATCTTCAGTGAATCAAGTAGGGTGCTGTTGCCCACCAGTTCCAAGACGGCATCGATACCATCTGGAGCTAATTCCCGCACCTGCTGCAATCTTCTGCGACACTCTTCGCCGCGTCACGGATGAGCTTGGAAACAGCCTCGGGTGCGGAAAGCAGAGGAAAATGATCCGCTGGCAGCGAAACAATGGTCGAATGCATACGCTCGGCGAGAAAGCGCTGTGTCTTCGGTGAGACCATCCGATCGTTGTCCGCGATCAGAAACCAGGAGGGCTTTTGCTTCCAAGCCGTACGTCCCATCGGCTCACCGAGGCATTTCACGGCGATTGGCTTCTGATTCGCTGCCATCAGGCTCGTTTCTTCTTCGGTGGCATCGGGCGCAACTGCACTTCGGAAGGCGTCGACTGCCAACCAGAAAAATCCATCTTCGTCCGCTTGTAGAGCAGGTGCTTTCGCATGTACGGCTTCGCGCCCGAAGATCTCACCAATTGTCTCGCCCTCGTCTGGAACAATCGCGGCCACATAGACCAAAGCATGTACGTTTGGATCGTCTGCAGCAGCAGCTGTTATAACGGCGCCGCCGTAAGAATGGCCCACTAGGACGACTCGGCCACTCTGCCGACGCAATACTCGTTTTAGGGCAGCGACATCATCGCTGAACGAAGTCAAAGGGATCTGTGCTGACACAACACGGAAGCGTTCGGCTTCGAGCCTGGTCGTGACTTTATTCCAACTGGAGCTATCGGCCCACGCGGCGTGAACCAGAACCGCAGTAATATTAGGCTGCTTCATTTTCTCTCTCCCATTTCGCTGCTGGCTTTAGGCCGTGGCCGTGGCGACCGTGTTTCCGAGGAATTCCTTAATGGTCGAGCCGATCTCTTTGCTGTGAGTCTCGAGGGCAAAATGCCCGGTGTTAAAGAACTGCACCTGTGCATTCGGATTGTCTCGCTTGAATGCTTCGGCTCCAGGGGGAAGGAAGAAGGGATCGTTGTTACCCCAGACCGCGAGTGTGGGCGGACGCTTGGTTCGGAAATATTCCTGGAACTTCGGGTACAGCGCTACGTTGCTCGCATAGTCCAGGAAAAGGTCGAGTTGGATCTCGTCGTTGCCAGGCCGGGCCAACAATGCGGAGTCGAGTTCATAGGCCTCCGGTGCCAGGAGCGTTGGGTCCTGCACGCCATGAGAATATTGCCATTTGGTCGCTTCGGGCTTGAGGAACTCACGCAATGCCGCACGGTTTGCTTCGTTTGGCTCTTTCCAGTACTTCTGAATCGGGTTCCAGCCTTCGCTCAACCCTTCCTCGTAGGCATTGCCGTTTTGAGAAATGATTGCGCTGACCCGGTCCGGGTATTTCAGCGCTATACGGAAACCTACAGGAGCTCCGTAGTCGAAAACATAGAGTGCAAAACGGCTGAGCCCAACCTTTTCGACGAAGGCGCCAATAGTCTTCGCCAACTGCTCAAACGTGTAGCGGTATTGCTTGCGATCCGGTGCGTCCGAAAAACCAAATCCTGGCAAATCGGGAGCAATGACGTGGTAACGATCCGCCAAAGCTGGGATCAGGTTCCGGAACATGTGCGATGAGGTTGGAAAGCCATGCAGCAGCAGGATGGCCGGTGCGGTAGGCGCACCAGCTTCACGGTAAAAGAGATTGATGCCATCCACAGCTGTCCGACGGTAATGAACCATAGAGTTTCTCCTGTGATGAGTTCTGGCGCTAACCGGCCTCGGCCGTAGCTCGCCCCAGACCGAAGAAATTGGCGCCACACCCCCTTCAGATGAGCTAACCGACAAAAGGTTTCATTGTTGGTGTATCATTCATGGAGCTTTCATGAAGGCGCGACAGAAGCAGACCGGTTCCGATTGGCGGAATGGCTTTCTTTTTCTGGGAAACCATCGGGCCCTGGACTTTGTCAATACTCGTCCGGCGCCGAAAGGGGAGCCCGTCGAACTCTTGACGGACTTTCGGACTCTGCTCAAATGGTTCCAAACAGCGGAAGTCATTAGTTCGGCGGATGTAGCGAGGTTAAGCTATCTCGATAGAGAGTCGCAAACGGCCCATGCGTTGGCGACGGCGCTCGCGTTCCGGGAGAAACTGCGGCGTGCCGTGCTTAGTCTGGAACACGACAATCAGGTTCCTCCGGACTTCGCTAAAGAAGTCAACCGGCTGATGGCATTACACCCGGTTCTCCACCGCCTTGAGAACGGCGGCCAAGGACCTTGGTCTTTAAAGCGGTGGTTTCGACCGGAGAGACCCGAAGATCTGCTTGCTCCCATTGCCTACGCTGCAGCCCAGCTATTCACCGAGACCGATTTCACACGCATCCGTAAATGCGCAAACTGCATTCTTCACTTTGAGGATACAAGCAAGAAGGCAAACCGCCGTTGGTGCAGCATGCGGCTGTGTGGCAATCGGTTTAAGGTTGCTGCCTACGCGGCAAAGCGCCGTCGTGAAACGAAGTGAGGGAAAGGTGCGCGTGCCGCTTAGTTTGTGCGGCGAGCAGCTAAGCTTTCGAGCGTGAGCAGCCGGTCGATGGATAGCGCACTTGTTTCGGACAGACCCAGCGCCAAGAGGCCGGAGATATACTGCCGATTGATCTCGTAACCCGGCGGCCCGAAGAGCGGACCGGATGCCTTGAGCCCAATTGTGTTCACTGAACTGAATCCGTAGTGGCCTTGAAACAGGGTGGTCGAAGTCGGGCAGCGTACCTCATGGGTATCCAGGATGCCGTGAAGGATCTCAGCGCCCGACCTGGCAGGGTCGAGACTTTGTTACGAAAAAAGGTCATTCCTTCATTTGTACTCGGAAGCGCCGACGTCGCCGGACCGGTTGGAATTGGATCGATACATGGAGTACCGGAACGCGATCGCCAAGATGGAGCTCAGACGACTGCCAAGGAGGAAACCGTCATCTCACTAGAAAAGTGAGGCGTGATTTGTTCGTATCCATCGCTCGACATCTAGCTGCAGATTCTGTGCAATCCCAAGCATCTCCTCAACCTCACGATGCGAGATCCCACCGCCAATGTCATAGTTGCTGACGTTACGCTTTCTCCGGAACGCATCAAAAGTCCGGATGAATTTCGAGTCTTTGCCTACGGTCAACTCGAGCGAGTGGATGACACGATAGTGATGGCTTTCCCGCGAGGCACGGTAACCCGCAGCGGCAAGCGCTGCCGTCGCAGCCTGTAGCGCCGCGTTGTAGGCGATGGCGAACCGCCAATCGTCCGAAACGTCCTTCGCCTGGCTGTCTTTCAGATCGCGCGCCACGATTCCCAGCAGGTCGGCAATCTCCTGCTTGGCGCTCTTATGCGCGACGAGCCAGCCGTTCTTGACCCAATCGGCGAAACTCACGCTCATCTCCAATCACAAAAAGTT
>CAZQOB010000126.1:0-8077 GCA_964594885.1 uncultured Acidobacteriaceae bacterium | reverse complement strand
TCATTGGCGCAATCTTCGGGAGTGTCATAAATCGCCGCACATGCAACCAGCGCCGGATGCCCCATGGTCAATCCACTGGTAAAGAAATTGTCCATGCCGTTGTATTGATCGTTGCCGCCGGTGATCAGGTTGTCGGCTTGGTGCCAGGGGTCGAGGGAAGAAGCGAAAAACGATCCGGCCAAGTCCGCCGGCGAACCGGCGACCACTTCTTGGTCTCCAGCGCCCTCGAGGCGCGGCGGCGCCCCGGGTCCGGGCTCCACGCCGTTAGGCGGATAGACAACCGCATAGTTTCCCGCGGTATCGATCGTACCGGCGGACAACGTCTGAAGAGCATATCCGACGCAGTTTCGAATATCCTGCGCCCCGTGAGTGTCGCAGGTCCCTGAGGATTTCGACATCAAAACGCGGATGAAGCGCGTCGTGACTTGCGCATCCGAAAGCTTCAGATGAACATCGCCGCCGATCCCATTCAGCACCGCACCCGATAAGAAAGCCTTCCACACGCCGTTCGGGCCCATGTCCCAGTCCATCGCGTTGTTGTCGCCGACCCAGTACTGCACCACATAAACGACGGCATACGGATTCACCCATTGGATGTGGATCGCATTGACGGCGCGGCTGGTGCCCATATCGATCACCACCCATTGCGGATGCAGCGCATCGCTCTCTCCCGTGAAATGGCTAGTCAGGTAAGGATTGCTCTTCCAGTAGCTCTGAAAACCAGCCACCAAAGGCGAATCGCCGCTGGTCATAAAGTCGCGATGGGGCAACGAATATGAATAGCCGTAGTGGATCGGTTCGCCCAAGTCGGCACTGCCGGTGTAATAGCCGCTCTTTGTCGCAGGATCGCTCCATGTGCCGTTTTCGTTCCAGTGCCATGCTGAAAGGCGCAACTCGCTGTTATTGCGCATAGTGATGGAACCCCAACCCAGGTTTTTGACGCCTTGAATTATCTCGGGCTTGCTCAAGTTGTCCACCTGCGTCTTACTCAGATCGTCCATCCACGCGCCGGTCGCCGTGTCGGGATTGATCGTATTCAGAACGTGCTCCGGCGTCACGTCAACGTGAACTGTGGCAAGCGAATCGACCATGCCCACCTTGGCAACCGAATCCACCGAAAGCTCCTCCCGATGCGGTCGTCCCTGAGCCGGTTGTGCTTGAGCCGCTTGTGCATGGGCGCTCAAAAGAAGGTGTACGGGCATCGCCGTCAGCCCGACGACCGCAACTGCGACACACACCCAAATGCGAGTCGAGACCCGCGACCAGGTGCCTTTGCGGACGCCTCTTTTTTTCATCAACTCAGCCCCAGCGTGATGAAATGTTTCTTACCTTCCGGGTAGGAACACAGTTGCTGAGCTACATTGGGCAGTGTCTGCTGTAGCGCCGTGAGGATTTGAACAGCCTGATTCTCCGTGAGGCCTTTGCCCAGAGTGACTGTTCTCCAGCCAATCTTGAACTGTAACCGCTCCGGCGCGCCCTTCGAGGCTTCCATCCATTCCAGTTCACGGCACCCTCTAATTTCGTATTCACGAATCCGATCCCAACCGTGAATGTCCTTTCTAATCGTAATTTTGCTCATATCGATTTCGATGATTTCGGTCACTGAAAACTGAAGTATCAGCCCCGCTACACTGGATGCCAGCCCAAAAGTAATTGCGCCGCGAAACGCAGACGACATCCTCGCCCAATTGTGGTACATAGCAGCAGCAAATCCCGTAAGCACTCCGAGTTCAAGAAGGACGACCAGCCAAGGCCTCGCAGGATGAACAACTACACGCAATATTCCGGAACTCGTCGAGATTTCTATTGTTGGGTCCATTTTTGGCAAGGGCATGTGGCTATTCTATACACGAAGACTGTCAAGCGATTCAATTCTCGCCCACATTTCCTATTTTGTGCTCGAGAAGTTGGCTAACCGCCACGAGTGGAGTACCGGATCGCAAGTTGACGGTATATGCGTCCGCAAAGACCTGATCGCCTCTTGGCCGGCTTGCGTCCATAGCGAAGAGCCTCGTCGCAGACCATTGACTAGGGCCATCGCCTGCAGCGCATTTTGTATTTTGACTCTTAGGCCCACCCACTGGTGGCGGTGCCGCAGCAAGGCCCGCAGGTCTAACAGTTCTTTCGTAGGCAGCCAGATCGTCGGAAAGCGCTCTTCTACCAGTAGGGACAGAAGTAAGTCTGCGTCTCGCCGATCATGTTTTTGCTTTCGTGGTTCGGCCGCTCGAATCTCCGCGGGATGACCCACCAGACATTCGACTCCGAGTTCTTCCATGAGGTTCACAAACCACTGCACGGATCCGGTCGCTTCGATTCCCACCTGCACCGGCCGGGGAAGGCTGGAATAAAACTCCCGTACGATGTTTCCTTCGTGCTTCAGACAAGTCTTCACGACCTCGCCTGTGGTGGTGTCTAGCATCGCCAACGTCTGCTGGCGAGCGTGCAAATCACATCCTATAATTTTCACCTCGGCCTCCTTCGATCCGAGCTCTGTAGGGCGAACACCACACAGTCTACTCGGGCCGTTGCGACGCCGGCGTCGTTAAGACATCAATCAGGGCTCGTTTTCATGTTTTTGAGCTAAACTTTTGGTTTACCGAAGTAGCTGACCGACGGAAGCTATGCGCGGCAAAGCAAGATTTTGGTTCACATTGTCCCTCGGTTCATTTTTGCTGGTATCGCCACGTCCTCTAGTTGGTCAAGCTCCCGCTTGCGACCCCAAGGAACTGAATGAGTCATTGCCGACTAGCGTGGGAGCTTATCCTGATGCTGTCGCGCTTTCGGAATTTCTAAACAAGCACGGAATATCGGTGACGTGCGTCCCGGGCTCGACCATGGATGGCACGTTTGAGGACCAAAAGGGCGCTGCGGCATATCGAACTGACCACGGCGATTTTGAAGTGCTCTTTCTGCCCCAGCCAAAGACGTTCGACCAGTTAAAAGTGATTGAACGGCAGAAAAGGCCAGGGTTACACATATCGCTTTAAAGGCCCTCCGCAGCCGTGGCCCGCCAATCTAATTGAAAGCAGCTTCCGCCTATACTTCATCAAGAACCGGAACATGTTGTTTGTGGTGACGCGCGAAAAGCACTTGGCTGCAACACTTGAAAAGCTAGTACGCTCCCCGGGCAATTAAGACATCAACAGCTCGAACCCGGCCATCTGCATGCCGAAACCCACTTCTCCGGTTTAGCGTTTACCAGGCCCGCTTAAAGTCAACTCTCCAAACACGAAGGTGCAAGCCCCGATCTTCTCTTGCACCTACAGGCGTCAGATCGCTTGCAGCAGCCGACCTAAAATCGCTGTCTGGATACATACAATTAGGCCCTACTCGTTCGTGCAGACAAAATTGGAAGCGTCGTCCGTGCTGCCGGAGCCGGTGTACTTGGCTACCTGAGGATACGGGCATAGAGGCCGCGTGCGGTCGGGCTTGGCAGGCTGCGCACCTCTTGGGAAGTGCGCTGCGACTATGCGGTCCGGCACTTTCCCCTTTTCAACCCATTGCTCTAGGACGACGATACTGTCGAAGTCAAAAGGGCCATCGCCGCCATCACAATGGTTCACGCCGGGGGCCATGAACAATCGTATGGAGTTCGTCACCTTGCTCGAGCCGCCCATCGCGGCAACCACGCTGTTGTAATAATTAATGGTGCTCTGTGGAGCAATGGCCCCGTCATTCCAACCGTGATACAGGAGAAGCTTTCCGCCCTGTGCGAAGAATTCCCTTAGATTCGGGTCGATTGCGTTGAGCACTCCCTTGTCCAGTTTGTCCGCCAGAGCGAGGTCACCGTCGAAGTTCAAGGTTCGGTAATCCCACTTCGGTTCTCGGAATACCAGATATTTGAAGTGCGAGGCGACAATCGGCGGCTCCGAGCCCTCGGCGAAAAAGTCCCAAACATTTTCGCTCCCAGGCTCCAGGCCGGGAAAAATCTGTTCGCCGGTCCGCGGGTTCTTCGGCCCGGAATAAATCTTTTTCGCGGCCTCCACTTGCACTGCCGTCAAGCAATGCGGGCCGTCCGCCTCCTTGCATTGCAGGACCGCCGGGTCAAAATGGCACTTCTTCGGATTTTCCAGAACGCCGTCCTTCACCCCGTCCAGTGAATCGCAAGCCTCGATCACAGCTTTGTGCAAAACAGAGTATTTTTCTTTGGAAAGATAGCTAACAGAGTTCTCGTGAGTTGCCTCGCCGATCCAGATGCCACTAAACATCAGATGGGTCCAGAAATTCGCAGGCGCTCCAGCAATGATTCCGTCGTAGTCGCGAGGATAGCGCTGCGCCTCCGTAAGCCCTTGTTTGCCGCCCGTTGAGCAACCGTTCCAATACGAATGTTTGGGAGCATCTCCGTAATACGCGGAAAGAATGGCTTTTGCTTTGACGGTCGTTTCATGGAACGCCCGATATCCAAAGTCGATCAACTTCTCAGGATGACCAAGGGCGAAACTGGCGTCGACTGGGCTGCCTTCGTGACCAGTATCCGTTGATGCCGTGGCATAGCCTCGTTGAAGCGCGTCCGACATGTCGCCATACCAGATGTTTCCTGACCAACCTCCGTTCCCGATGCCCATGAGCTTGTGGTTCCAACCTGAGGCTGGCATCCAGACCTCAAACTTGATGTTGGAATCCTTTGTCGGCCTGATTTCCCCGGTGACACGGCAGAAAGCCGGCAAGCTGCTCAAATCGATTCCGGGGAAATGTAACTCCGCGCCTGCCGGTTCTAGCTTTGCCATGACAATGGTCGTGTCTGGTAATGCCAGTGTACCCAGGCTTTCACACGTGGCAGCTCGCACCGCAGACGCTGTCGAAAAAACTGCCAATGATGCCACGAGGGTCCTCAACGGGACGCCGAGGAGTGTAGCCCTTACGATTTCTGTCAACTCATCACCTTTGTTCCACGGAGTCTATCAAGGGATTCTTCGATAGCTCACGGCAGAGAGGACAGTATAACGAAGGACTGTTGAGCGCGGCACCGCCCTCGGAAGTCGGCGAAGCAGGCAATTGGGTACTGGGAGCTGATTTGCCGGGCGTTTACCAGGCACGGTCGTCGCCTGACGATTCGTTTGGCTTGGAAATCTGCCAGAAATCTGCCTGATTCGTGTGCCTGATTCGTTGACTTGCCTTGCACCCGCAACCTAAGATGCTCGCAAATGCCGGAGCCAGCCTCCCTCATCGGCACGACCATCTCTCACTACCGCATCCTGGAACGTCTAGGCGGCGGGGGCATGGGTGTTGTCTACAAAGCTGAAGATTCCCGACTGCATCGCTTCGTCGCGCTCAAATTTCTTCCCGATGAAGTCGCCAAAGATCGTCAATCGTTGATCCGCTTCCAGCGTGAAGCTCAAGCCGCCTCCGCCCTGAACCACCCCAACATCTGTACGATCCACGATATCGGCGAAGAAAACGGCCGCGCCTTCATCGCCATGGAGTTCCTCGACGGCGCCACGCTCAAACACCTCATCGCCGGCCGCCCACTCGAGCTCGAAAATCTTCTAAATATCTCCGTTCAAGTCGCCGAAGCTCTCGACGCTGCTCACTCCGAAAACATCATTCACCGCGACATCAAACCCGCCAACATCTTCGTCACCAAACGCGGTCACGCCAAAATTCTCGATTTCGGTTTGGCCAAAGTCGCCTCCACCAAATCCGTTGGCGATCCCGATCTGCAAGCCACGCTCGCCACCGATTCCGCGCACCTCACAAGCCCTGGCACCGCTCTCGGCACCGTAGCCTACATGTCTCCCGAGCAAGCCCTCGGCAAAGAACTCGACTCCCGCACCGACCTCTTCTCCTTCGGCGTGGTGCTCTACGAAATGGCCACCGGCCGCTTGCCCTTCAAAGGCGACACTTCCGCGGCCATATTCGATTCCATCTTGCATAAAGCTCCCATTCCTGCCATCCGCCTCAACGACGACGTTCCTCCCGAACTCGAACAACTTATCAATCGCGCCATCGAAAAGGACCGCAATCTCCGCTACCAGCACGCCTCCGACGTGCGCGCCGAACTCCAGCGCCTCAAACGCGACACCGACTCCGGCCGCTCCGCCGCCCTCCCTGCCGTGGAAGAAGTCGAACCGCAAGCGGCATTCTCTTCCTCTACACAACGCCCATCCACCAGCAAACAAAAACCCGTGTCCGCTTCTCAAGCTGTCATTCCGAGCGGAGAGCCGCCCGCCTCTGCCGGCTCGGAGTCCAGGA
Organism: uncultured Acidobacteriaceae bacterium; assembly: GCA_964594885.1. GTDB lineage: Bacteria > Acidobacteriota > Terriglobia > Acidiferrales > UBA7541 > Acidiferrum. Next base: position 1,885 of record CAZQOB010000126.1, on the reverse strand, counting down.
GTCTCTCTTCGATTTCTGCGAAGGCACTCACCGCGCTTGCAGCAGCCTTTGTCCTCGCCCTTCTCGCCGCCGCTCTCTACTGGCGCTCCGCCCACGCCGCCAAACTCACCGACAAAGACACCATCGTCCTCGCCGACTTCACCAACACTACCGGTGATCCCGTCTTCGACGGGACTCTTCGCCAGGGCCTAACCACCCAGCTCAACCAATCTCCCTTTCTTCGCATCCTTTCGGATCAACAGGTCACCGAACAGCTCACCTACATAGGCCAGCCAGCCAACGCCCGCCTCACCAGTCAACTTTCGCGCCAGATTTGCGAGCGCACCGCCAGCGCAGCGGTCATCGAGGGCTCCATCGCCAACCTGGGGAATCAGTACGTTGTGGGACTAAAAGCCGTAAATTGCCGGTCGGGTGATTCGCTCGCGAACGAACAAGAAACTGCGGAACGCAAGGAACTCGTTTTGAAGGCCCTGAGCACCGCGTCCGGCCGTTTGCGCTCCGCGCTCGGCGAGTCTCTCACAACCGTGCAAAAGTACGATGTGCCGCTTTCCCAAGCCACGACACCCTCGCTGGAGGCGCTCAAAAACTTCTCCCTGGCCAGGGAAGCAACCCACCGCGGGGAAGACGTGGAAGGAATCTCCTACTTCAAAAGAGCCATTGAGCTCGACCCGAACTTCGCTCTGGCCTACTCGCTGATGGGCGTCGCTTACGACAATCTCGGCGAAAGCGAACGTGGCTTCGAGAATATTAAGAAAGCCTTTGAACTTCGCGATCGAACTAGTGAGCGAGAGCGCCTGCAAATCGAAGGCTATTATTACGAGGATACCGGAGAACTGGACAAGGCGCTGGAATCGTTCGGAATTCTCTCAAAGACTTACCCCAACTATTACGTTGGCCTCCACGAATCTGGCTGGAACCTTTCCCAACTGGGCCACTTCGATCAGGCTATCCCCCAGCTGCAGGAAGCGATTCGCGTTTCCCCAAATGCTGTCAGCTATGCCAACCTGGCTTTCGACTTCCTTGCCGTAGAACGTTCCGATGAGGCCAAAGCCACGATTGATCAAGCTCTCTCGCATAATTTCGCGGTTGCGCGCTTCCCGCTGTATTTCTGGGCGTTCCGGACCGGCGACGACGGACTCATGCGTCAGCAGTTGGACTGGTCCGCCGGGAAGCCGGACATGGAAGCGCCGTTCCTCGATAATCAGAGCGCCACGGAAGCATTCCACGGTCGCCTTCGCCGCGCTCGCGAGTATTCCACCCGTGCCATCGAGTCGGCCAAGCAAAATCATTTTATGGGCAGTGCCGCGACCTATCTTTTGAATTCCGTTTTCTATGAAGTCGAATTTGGTAATGTCGCCAATGCCGACAGGGGCGTCGCATCCGCTCTTGCGATCGCTTCGGATTTGGGTAACAGGTCTCGTGCGGCGCTGCTCTTAGCCCGTGCCGGAGATGCGTCAGGTGCGCAAAAAATCACCGCTGACCTGCAGCAGAAATGGCCCACCAGCATGCCCCTTCACTTGGGTACGCTGCCCTGCGTCCAATCGTCCATCGAGTTGCGCCGGGGCAGTCCAGCCAAGGCTGTCGAGGTCTTACAGCCAGGCGCAGCCTACGAGTTTGCTTCCTTTGGTGGTTGCGTTCCCTATTTTCGCGGTGAAGCCTATCTTGCACTGCACAAATCGGTCGAAGCCGCGGCCGAGTTTCAGAAGCTGCTCAATCATCCTGGCATAGTACTGAACAATCCGCTGGGCGCAATTGCCCATTTGCAAGTCGCCCGCGCCTACGCCCTCCAGAACGACACAGCCAAAGCCCGCACCGCCTACCAGGACTTCTTCGCCCTCTGGAAAGACGCCGACCCCGACATTCCCATCCTGAAGCAAGCCAAGGC
>CAZQOB010000125.1:0-8184 GCA_964594885.1 uncultured Acidobacteriaceae bacterium | reverse complement strand
CCGTTCTGCTTCATCACCATCGCCTGCGGCGCGATCAGCGGATTCCATTCGCTGATTTCAAGCGGTACGACGCCAAAAATGATTCAGCGTGAAGGCCACGCGCGTTTTATCGGCTATGGCGCCATGCTGCTGGAATCGTTCGTTGGAATCATGGCCATGGTCGCGGCCTGCGCAATGACGCCGGGTGTCTATTTCGCGATCAATTCCCCGCCAGCCGTCGTAGGTGCCACGCCGGAAGCCGCAACGGCCACGATTTCCAGCTGGGGCTATTCGGTTGATCCGGCGACCATGGCGAGTTTGGCCCACGCTGTTGGTGAGACGACGCTCTTCAATCGCACCGGCGGCGCGCCATCGCTCGCGGTCGGCATGGCGCAGATTTTTTCCAACACCATCGGTGGCGAAAAGCTGCTGAGCATCTGGTACCACTTTGCGATCATGTTCGAAGCGCTGTTTATTCTGACGGTGCTGGACGCCGGGACCCGCGTCGGGAGGTTCATGATTCACGAGCTGGGCGGCCGCGTCTGGAAGCCCTTTGGCCGAACCGTATGGATGCCAGCTGTACTACTCTCGAGCGCGCTGATTGTTGGCGGTTGGGGCTATTTTCTGTATCAAGGCGTGCTCGATCCGCTGGGCGGAATCAATTCGCTCTGGCCACTGTTCGGAATTTCCAACCAGCTTCTCGCGGCGGTAGCGCTGGTGGTCGCGACGACGATCCTGATGAAGATGGGAAAGCTGCGCTGGATCTGGGTGACGCTGGTGCCGATGGCGTGGCTCCTGATTATCACCATGACCGCGAGCTGGCAGAAGATATTTGACTCGAGCCCGCGGATCGGATTCTTGTCTGCGGCCAATACCATGGCCGCGCAGATCGCTGCCGGGAAGATTCCTGCTGGCAAAATTGCAGACACTCAGCGGCTGATCTTCAACCAACGTTTGGACGCGGTGGTCACGGGAATCTTTGCGGCGATGATTCTCGTTCTTGTGGTGGAAGCGCTGGTGCAGTGGAGCGCCATTCTAAGCGGGCGCCGCAACCCGGTTTTGCAAGAGGCGCCCTATGTAGCGACGCACTGGGCCGCAGGCGCGGAGGGTGACTGATGTCGGGTGAACCGAAGATGGTTTACGATCGCCTCAAGCGGATGCTGGTTTGCATCTGGCGTGGCCTCCGCGAATGGTCCGGCGATGCGGCTTATGAACGCTACACCCGAGCCCAGAAAAGACGTGGTTGCGAAGCTGCACTGTTGAGCCGAGAGGAGTTTTACCTGGAAGAACTCCAGAAGCGCTACTCCCGCGTCAGTCGGTGCTGCTAAAGTCGCTAACACCGTCGCCCAACTCGCCCTGCAAAACTCTTGTTCCCGGCCCGACACAGGACTAAAATCCCGCCTAACTCTGGTCGGGCCCCTACCTAACAGCGCCGAAGGAGGTCCTCATGCGGCGAACGCTTTTCTTTGTTTTCTCCATTGTTCTGACGTTGTTGGTTGTCCTCAGCTACGCGGTCAGCGCTGCGCAAGACAAAGCAGCAACGACGGCGAAGCCGGACTTTGAAATCAAAGCGTCCTACATCGAAGCTTGCAGTTGCGATATGTTCTGCCCGTGCTACTTCAACACGCATTCGACTCATCACGGCAACGAACATTTCTGCCGCGCCAACTTGGTGATGAAGGTTGACCAGGGTCATTACAAGAACGTCAAACTCGACGGCACGAAAGTGTGGATCGCGACCGACCTCGGAAGCGATTGGAGCACCGGCAAGGATTCCTGGGCGGTTCTCAACTACGACCCGACGGTAACCGCCGAGCAAAAGGCTGCGATGAACGACATCATTGGCCAGCTGTATCCGTTCCAGTGGCAAAAGTTCGATGTAGACACGCAAGGCTTCACCTGGAACATTGACGAAAAAAGTGGTATCGCCCGCGCCAAGATGGACAATGGGAAGGGCGAAGTTGTGCTGGAAAAAGACAAAGGCGACGATCCAAGTCGCGAGATCGTGATGCAGAATCTGAAATACTGGACGGCACAATCCAACGACGGATTCAGAATGTGGAAGAGCAAGCACGAAGAGTTCGACGGCAAGGGCCACAAGTTCTCCTATGAGGGAACCAACGGCTTCCTGATCACGATCCATTTCTCGGGACACTCCAAGAGCGCGCCTGCGGGCAACTAAGTTCGCTCCGGCGCAGGCAAACCAGGTTTCGAAGATCCCCATTGGAACCGCTCCAATGGGGTGTGGCCCCCGTCACCGCAAATTCTTGTCCCGTTAAACGCCATGTCCTACAATGCTGCGCGAATCAGGCTGCAGTCTGACGGAGGGACAATGGCGATCAACATGGACAAGCTGCATGAGCTTTTGGGGAAGGGGGTCAGCGACTTCGGGGCGACATTCCATGCCGCGCTCATCTGCATCGGCGACAAGCTCGGTTTGTACAAAGGACTGCAAGCCGGTGGGCCACAAACCTCAGCCGAACTGGCGAAAAGGACCAATACCACGGAACGTTATGTTCGCGAATGGCTTTGCAGCCAGGCTGCCGGAGGCTACGTCACCTACGATGCCGCCACCGGCAAATTCTCGCTGACCGAAGAACAGGCTTTTGCGCTGGCCGACGACAACAGCCCGGCCTTCCTGCCGGGAGCGTTTCAGGTCGCGCTGGGTGCGGTTCTGGCCAAGGATCTCCTGGAAGAGCGCTTCAAAACCGGCCAGGGAATGGGCTGGCATGAGCACAACAGCAACGTCTTCGTCGGCACGGAACGGTTTTTCCGCCCCGGCTATGCGGCAAACCTGATTGCTTCGTGGATTCCGGCACTTGAAGAAGTGGACGCAAAACTGAAAGCCGGTGCGCGTGTCGCGGACGTCGGCTGCGGATTGGGCGCCTCAACCATCCTGATGGCCAAGCACTATCCGAAGTCGGAGTTTGTCGGCTTCGATTATCACGATAAGTCCATCGAAACCGCAAAACAGCGGGCGCAGGAAGCGGGCGTCGCCGACCGCATCATCTTCGAAGTGGCGATGGCCAAGACCTACCCCGGACGGGACTACGATTTCGTCACCTTTTTCGACTGCCTGCACGATATGGGCGATCCGGCGGGCGCGGCAGCTCATGTGCACGGCAGCCTGAAAAAAGATGGCACCTGGATGATCGTCGAGCCGTTCGCCGGCGACAAGATTGAAGACAACTTGAACCCGGTGGGCCGGGCGTTTTACGGCGCATCAACCTTGCTGTGCACGCCTGCGTCTCTCTCCCAGGAAGTGGGTCTGGCGCTGGGCGCGCAGGCCGGCGAAAAACGCTTGCGCGACGTGGTATCGTCAGGCGGTTTCACCCGCTTCCGGCGGGCAACAGAAACGCCGTTCAACCTTGTTTTTGAAGCGCGGCCTTAGCTACAGCTCTTCTTCATCATCCAGGCTGGTTTTCAGAATTGTGACCTTGTGCAGGATTTTCAGCCCTTGTGCGCGAACGCCTGCCAGAATTTCGCGGGGGATCTCATCCGGAAGCGACTCCGGCGCGAAGACGCCTGATTCTTTACGCGGAAAATGTTTTACAAACTGAGCGGCCACATGCGCCGTGGCAAACGCAACCGGCGTGGCGAAGCGCCCTTGGCGGCGAATGGTGTAAAGGGAAGGGAACAGCACGTCGCTGCGAATCTGCACATGCACGTCTTCCTTGGTTCCGTGCTGAATGCCGTGTACCAGCACCGCGGCTGCGAACCGTGCGTTCTGCAGTAGCCCCTGGCGAATCAGCTTGGCGATGGCTCGCGGTGAGGAAGTCTCCGGAAAATGACGCCGCCGCAAGCCGCGCGATTTGGAAAGCTTGCCCTGCTTGTGCCAGCGGCGCAGGCGATCGATTTCATTTCCGCCGATTTTGGCATCCAGGTCGCGCATCCGAATAAACCGCGGCAATGTGGCGATTTCGTCCTGCGCCGCCAGCACGACCCTCGCCGCTCCGACTGGATCCATGAAACGGAATTTTTCAATTTCTGAAAAACGCTTGGCCAGTTGGAATTTGCCGCCGCGATAAATGCGCGGATGGGAAACCGCCTCGTCGAAAGAGACCTCCGGCGACCATTGCGAAATCGGGTCGTCGCTCTCGGAGCTTTCAAACAGACGAATCTGCGCGGAAACAACTTCATCGCACTGGTCAGCCGCCCGTTTTACGAGCAGATTGGTCAATCCAGGAGCGGCGCCGGCGTTGATCACCGCTGCGCGATTTTTTCCTTCGAATTTCTTGACGTATTTGAACTGCTCGGCGTGAAACGGATGGCGGGTCAGGTGCGAGCTTAGGTCCAAATAGTGCGAACGCAGCCGCAGCGCTGCTCGAATAACGATTTCGTTGAAAACGGAGGCCGAGGCGTTAATCAGAAGCTGGCAGCCCTTGGCCGCTTTGACAATTCCGCGCAAGTTCCGTGCGTTCACTTCGGCAACCGCGATCGGACTCTTCTTGCCCAAAAACCGTCGCGCGCGCACGGGATCACGGTCTCCGCACCAGACGTGGTGACCCTGCCGTTCCAGAAGTTGTGCCAGAAGGGAGCCCGTGGCCCCAGCCCCCAAAATGAAGATGCGCATGGCGTCGCCAAACTTTATCACAGACCGCGGAAGCGGTTCGGCAGGGCTAAGATGGACGAAAAACCGTCTATTTGCGCAGGGCAGCGCAGAGGCGTAAACTTCTCCTGTAGCTCCGACCGGGGCGGCCTGCGGGGAGACATCCCATGGCTACCCTGGCGTTCCCGGGGAGTTCCGGGATGAGGGTTCAGGCGGAAACGCCGGAGCCTCCCGCAAGCGAAACGGCTGAGGCGCCGAATCGCGCCAGACGTTCTGTACAGGATGGCTGGTCTGGAAAGGAGCGCATCCCCGGAAGCATCCATGTTTCCGGTGTGCGCCCGATTCTCCTTGCGGATCGGGCTTTTGCTTTTTAGTCGCCAATGGTCCAGCCAAGCCCATGACGCTGCGTGACAAATTCGGCAGACAGATTACCGACCTCCGGCTTTCGGTGACCGACCGGTGCAATTTCCGCTGCATCTATTGCCGGTCTGCCGATCCAGAAAATTATCAGGCGCACGATAAAATTCTCTCCTGGGACGAACTCGAACGCCTCGGCAGAGTCTTTCACGGCCTGGGAATTCGCAAAGTTCGCATCACCGGGGGCGAGCCGATGGTGCGCCCGGGCATCGAGGATTTTGTTGCGCGGATGGCCGGGCTTGGCTTCGGAGACCTCTCGATGACCACCAACGGCCATCAACTCGCTGGCCACGTGGACCGCCTGGTTTCCGCCGGGCTGAATCGCATCAACATCAGCCTTGATTCGCTGGACCCGGTGAAGTTCGAGAAAATCACCCGCACCAAGACGTTCGCTTCGGTGATGGCGGGCATTGATGCGGCGCAGCGTTCGCGTCTGGGGCCGGCCAAGGTCAACGCGGTTCTGGTACGCGGATTCAACGACGACGAAGTGGAAGCCTTCGCACAGTTTGCTCGCGAGCGCGGCGTCATCATGCGCTTTATCGAATTTATGCCGCTGGACGCCGATCGCCACTGGTCGCGCGATGTGATGGTTCCTGCCGCCGAAATCCACCGGCGGGTTCATGCGCTCTGGCCGCTGGTGCAGATTCCTCACGAAGCCAGCGAAACCGCGCGCAAGTATCGTTTCGCCGATGGCGCGCCCGGCGAAATCGGCTTAATCGCTCCGGTCACCCAACCGTTCTGCGGGCATTGCTCGCGCATCCGTTTGACTGCCGACGGCAAACTGCGCACCTGCCTTTTCAGCAAGGACGACTACGATTTGCGCGGCCTGCTGAGGGAAAATGCGGATGATGCCGACTTGCAAACCTACATCCGCTCGGTTGTGAGCGAGAAGGAAAAAGGGCACCGCATCAACGAGCCTGATTTTGTGCCGCCGTCGCGGACCATGGTTTTCATCGGCGGCTAGGCCAGGCAAAGCCAAAGCATGAGCAACCTCACTACAATTTCGAAATCACCTACGCTGATCGGAGTCGAGCAGCCCGATACCTTGCGCGCTCCGGAAGTGGAAAAAGGCGTCGGCTGCGATTTTGACAACTACCTGCTCGTTCCGGACAACACTCTGGACGAGCGCATTGCCGCGGCCAAAGCCAAGCTCGGCCAAGACGTGGTGATCCTCGGCCACCACTACCAGCGCGACGAGGTGGTGAAGTTCGCCGACTTTCGCGGCGATTCCCTGAAGCTGTCCCAACAGGCCGCCGAAGCTGAAGCCAAATTCATCGTCTTTTGCGGCGTGCACTTCATGGCGGAGAGCGCGGACATTCTGCGCCGCGGCAATCAAGTAGTCGTGCTGCCAGATCTAAGTGCTGGCTGCTCCATGGCCGACATGGCCGACATCGGCCAGGTGGAAGCCTGCTGGAGCGAGCTGGCAGCTGTTACCGATACCAAGAAGATCATTCCGGTCACTTACATGAATTCCACGGCCGCGATCAAGTCCTTCACTGGCGAAAGCGGCGGTGCGGTCTGCACCAGTTCGAATGCCGCAAAGGTCATGAAGTGGGCTTTCGAACGCGGCGAAAAAATTCTGTTCCTGCCCGACGAACATCTTGGGCGCAATACCGGTTTCCGTATGGGCATTCCGCTCGACGAAATGATCGTTTGGAATCCGTACGAAGAACTCGGCGGAAACCCACCGGAAGCGATCGCCAGAGCCAAAGTCATTTTGTGGAAGGGCTACTGCTCCGTGCATCAGCGGTTTACACCCGAACACGTCGCTACGGTGCGCCGCAAGCACCCGGGAATTCGTGTGATCGTTCATCCGGAATGCCGGTTCGAAGTCGCGCAAGCCGCGGACGAAATCGGCTCAACCGAAGGAATCATAAAGTCCGTAAAAGCCGCGGCGCCGGGGACTCAGTGGGCCGTCGGCACAGAAATTCATATGGTCAACCGTCTGCGCAAGGAGCTGGCCGATCGCATGGTCATGTCGCTCGATTCCAGCGTATGCGTGTGCACTACCATGTACCGCATCACGCCGGTGCATCTGCTGTGGGCGCTGGAAAACCTGGCCGCCGGCAAAATCGTCAACCAGATATCAGTGGATGACCGCACGCGCAAATTCGCCCGAACTGCACTCGACCGCATGCTCTGTTTGAGCTAGCATCAAATCAGTCCCCAGGTTTGCGCCCAGGGGAGACCCATGGCCGACGAAGACGATGATCTGCCGCAGGACGAAACGCCGGAACCAGATCAGCGCCTGTTCACGCTGACCGAACCGGACCGGGCCCGCCGGGAAAACGAGCCGTTTCCGGGCCAACGCGTGGAAAGGCACAAAACACCGTCCGGGTCCGCATGAGTCTGGGGGGCGAGCTACGTAATCTGCGCCCACGTGTTTTGATCCTCCCATATTGGGAGGGCCGTCACCCCGACCATTATCGCGCCAGCGAGATCGGCTACGAATCCTGTTTCCTGGCGGGACTGCGAAAGCTGGATGATACGACCGAGCCCCATCGCCCGCACAAGATTCTATACTCTTCGATCTATGCAAACGTGACACCGTCATTCGTGGTTGACATCACGGGGCACTTCGAGCGTCGCATGGCGGCTCTTCTTAGCTACGATTCGCAGTATGGCGAAGCTCCCGACGCGCGGGACCTTTTCCCAACGCAGCGGGAAATCCGGGAACGCCTCAGCGCCATTGCCCGCTTCTACGGCAACCTGATCGGCGTCAAGTACGGTGAGCCGTTCGTCGTGAAGGAGATGCTGCGGGTGGACGATGTCACGACGATGGGCGTGCGGAGCTTGTAACAAACAAGCCTCCGTGGCGTTTACTGGTCCCGTTCCATGATCATTTGATTGGCTTGCTCGACTTGCCCCGGCGTTCCTCGAAGCGTTATGATCCTGGGCGCATTGTAGGTAAACAGCCGCCGGACTTGCGTGATGGTGCGGACCTGGACCGCGAGTTCCTGAAGGCGTTGCGGTGTCGCGGTATGCTTCAGGGAAAACACGCGTACTATGTTATCGGGATCGCCTGGCCCTGGAACGGTATATTCCCGGGTGACCGTGTTCGGCGCATTCGGAGGCTGATCCAACTCATTAACCAGCCATTCTGCGAGATCAATCTGTTCAGGAGTGCCGCGCACTACGATGGCTCTTAGCGCGCTATAGGTAAACAGCCGCCGGATTTCGCCGATGGAGCGAACCACCGTGGCGACCTCCTGAAGATTCTGAGCTGTCTCCGCGTGGGG
>CAZQOB010000124.1:0-8413 GCA_964594885.1 uncultured Acidobacteriaceae bacterium | reverse complement strand
CTCAAACCAACCTAGAAATTGCTGGCTCAGCACGATTTTTCAGCAGCCTGCTAGAATGCAACGTTGGCAAGGCATTCGGCGCAGTAGCCGCCGACTTCAGTGCGGGAAATCGTGACCTTCATACAGAAGTCTTTTTCGATTTGCGCCTTCAGCTGCTCGTAGAGGCGGCTCTCGAACTCGCGGACCTTGCCGCACTTCAAGCAGGCAACATGGATGTGATCGCGCGGGCCGTGGGTTTCGTAATAGTGCCGGTCACCGCGCAGATGCAGCAAGTCGAGCTCGTCAATCAGGCCCTCCTTCTTCAACAACTCGATGGTGCGGTAGACCGTGACCAGGTGCACGCCGGAATCGATTTTCCTCGCGCGGGCAAAGATCTGATCCACGTCGAGATGCTGCTCGGCGTCGTCCATCACCTGCAGAATTAACTTGCGTTGCCGGGTCAGGCGAATGCCGCGCGCACCCAAGGTTGCAGTGAGATTTCCGGTGGTTTGTGAAGTGTTGATGCGCTCGCCCGTCGAGGCGCGGCGCGCTGGACTTGCCGGCAAGGTCGAACTCCTCTGCGAATCCCGGCTTGGTGCTGGATCAGGAGTGAATGGGAATCAATCCCACGACGTCATTGTACATGACGTAAGCAAAGAGCAACAAAAGGAACACGAAGCCGACCTGCACGAAGCGTTCTTTCATGGCCATGCTCAAATCGCGGCGCATGAGACCTTCAATGCTGAGCATTAGGATCATACCGCCGTCCAAAATAGGAATTGGCAGCAGGTTTAGAATGCCCAGGTTCACGCTGATAAAAGCCATCAGCAGGATTACTTCGGCCGGGCCATGCCGGACAGCATCGCCGGAAATTTGTGCGATGCCCACAACACTCTGCAGATTCTTCACCGAGGCGCGTCCGCTGAAGAGTTTGCCGACCACCGACAGAGTCTGAGCAAAAAAGTCGTCGGTCCTGCGAATGGTGAAGCTGGTGGAGGCCTTGAGCGTCGTGCGCTCGTAATAGACGTCGTCCTGGTTAACAACTCCGATCTGCCAATTGTTCTCCGAATTGTCGGAAAGGCCCTTCTTGGGCGTAACGCTTAAGGCCAGAGTCTTGCCGGCGCGCGCCACCTTCAGGCTAACCGGCTGCCCCTGCGACTGGTGGATCGCATCCACAAACTCTCCCCAGTAAGTGACCGGTTTCCCGTTGACTTCCAGGATGCGGTCGTCCGATTTCAGGCCGGCATATTTCGCCGGCGATCGCGGACTGACGTTGTCAATGACCGTGGGAAACGGTATGTAGCCGAATGTCGCCGAGAATGACGAAGCATCCTTTGCGGTCGTTTGCACCGTATGCTGGCCATTCTGATTCTCTGCCGTGATGGTCAGCGTCGTTCCGGGTTGCAAATGCTCAAAATATCCCAGCGCAGTTTCCCAGGTGGGATTCTTCAATTCGTTGATCCAGGCGACTTTGTCGCCGACCTTCAGTGGACTCGGCTGTTCCTGCGAAGTCGAAAAGTAGACGACCTGCAACGGCTTTTTCAGAATTCGTGATTGCGGCAAGCCTACTAATCCGTAGAACGCTCCCAACAAGAGGAACGGAAAGATAAAGTTCACCGCAGGCCCGCCGAATGCAATCAGCGCCCGTTGCCAGCGGGGCTTGCTCATCAATTCATCGGGGGCGCCGGTAGGAGCGACGTTGCCCGAGTCCACTTCGGAGAGATCCTGCCCGGCCATGCGAACGTAACCGCCGAGCGGTAACGCGCTGATGCGCCAGTCCGTCGCTCCGCGCTTCCAGCCAAACAGCCGCGGACCGAAGCCGATCGAAAAAACATCCACCCGCACGCCGCAGAGGCGGGCAACGATATAGTGCCCCCATTCATGCACCAGAATGATGACGCCCAGTACCAGGGCCACACCGATTAGAACGTACTCCATATTGCGGGCAACCTTTCTGAACTCTACTTGCTGCTGACGGCCATGGCCTTGGCGGCCAGCCGGGCTACTTCTTCCTTTGCTAATCGACGCGCTTCGGTATCCGCAGCGAGCACATCGTCCATCTTCTCAATTCGAACCCGCCGTGTACGGCCGAGCACAGCTTCCACGACCTCCGGAATTCCCAAGAACGGAATTTGCCGCTCCAGAAACGCGGCCACCGCGACTTCGTCCGCCGCGTTCAACGCGCACGGCAAAGTGCCACCCTTCTTCAATGCCTCGCGAGCCAGACGCAAGCAGGGATACCGCCGGGTGGAGACAGGCTGGAAGTCCAAGCGCTTCAGCTTCGACCAATCCAGATCAACCTGGTTAGATGCCACCCTCTCGGGATAAGTTAGCGCATACTGAATCGGCATGCGCATATCAGTTGCACCGAGTTGCGCAAGAATCGAACCGTCCACAAACTCCACCATGGAATGAACCGTGGATTGCGGGTGAATCACCACATCCACCTGGGACGGCTTCATCGCAAAGAGCCAGTGCGCTTCGATTACCTCGAAACCTTTATTCATCATGGTAGCCGAATCCACAGTGATGCGGTTGCCCATTTTCCAGTTCGGATGCGCAAGCGCCTGCTCTACCTTGACCGATTCGAGCGACTTAATTGCTGTCTTCCGAAACGGCCCGCCGGATGCGGTCAAAACTAGCTTGCGGACCTCAGAATGTCTTCCGCCGCGCAGGCACTGATGAACGGCATTGTGCTCGCTGTCCACCGGCAGGAGCTCTTTTCCGGCTTGGCGGGCCGCGGCCATCACGAGCTCGCCAGCCGCAACCAGCACCTCCTTGTTGGAGAGCGCGATGGTCTTGCCAAGCTTCACCGCTTCGTAGGTCGCTTCCAGACCGACAACACCCACAGCCGCCGAGACTACGATGTCAGCCTGCGGATGCGTGCCCACCGCCAACATGCCGTCGCGCCCATGATGGATGCTGGGGAGCTTAGCAATTCCCTTTTCACCTAAGGCCGCCGCAAGCGCGGCAGCTTTCTGGGCGTCGCCAACGGAAACTACTTCGGGCTGATAGCGCACGATCTGTCGAGCGAGCTCCTCCAAGTTGCTGCCTGCCGCCAGTGCAACAACTCCGAAGCGCGGCGCCAGCGCGTCCACGACGGCCAGACACTGGCGGCCAATCGAGCCGGTCGAACCCAGGATGGCAAGTTGCTTCACGAAAGGGATTCTTCCCTTATTTGGATTTGAGGCGGAGACCCAACGGACTTACGCGCGCGGCGAGTAGATCCACAACCAATAATACCAAACTACCGGAATGGCGAGGATGAGCGCATCGATTCGGTCAAGGATGCCGCCATGGCCCGGCAGCAACGCGCCTGAATCTTTTACACCCGCGCTACGCTTGTACGCGGATTCCAGGAGGTCGCCGGTCTGGCCAGCGACGTTTCCCGCTGCCGCCATTCCGATCAACTGCGCCATAGGCATGTTGAGCTGGCGGCTTGCGGACACCGCAACGGCCACCAGCAGTGCGCCGGCAAGGCTCGCCACGGCGCCTTCCCACGTTTTCTTGGGACTGAGGCGGGGCGCAAACGGCCGCTTCCCAATAGCCCGGCCTACGAAGTACGCCGCCGTATCCCCTACCCAGGTAATGACCAGCGTAAAAAGGAGCAAGGGCGGCCCAATCAGCGCGGTGCCGTGCAGCCGCACGGCAAACGTCAGCGGCAAGGCGATCAGCAGCAAAGCGCTGGAGCTGATTCCCGCAGCCGGGAGCGCCTCGACCATCGGGCGGCGCGTGGCCAGCGTCAATACGGTGATTCCAATCAGAAAGATGAAAAAGACATCCGCAACCGTCGGAGTTGGATAGAGAAAGCGGCCCAAAACACGATGAACAACAAGGCCGTTACCCAGCGCGTGTTGCACATCCATAGCCGCCAGGAACTGTACGAAAACCAGCATAGCCGCACAGCTTGCGGTCCAAAAACGATAGGCGCGATGTCCGATGGCATCGCCCAGCGCGAAAAACTCGAACATCGCCAGCAGGATTACCAGCGTCATGGCTATTGCCAGCCAGGACGTAGGCGCAAAGCCAACGAGCGCCACCACAAGGGGAATCAAGACCATTGCCGTCGCCACGCGCTTCCACGTCATTGCAGCAGAATTCCCCCGTCGCAGGTACCAGCAACGAACAAAGCATGTTAACGGGAGAAGCGCGAAAAGAGAAAAAGAAAACGGATTGGAGTGATTTTACTCCGCGATCTGCGAAACGCTGGACTCCCCCTCGTCGCTTTCGCCGATGCCGCCGTAGCGGCGGTTTCGCTTCTGAAAATCCACGAATGCTTCCAGAAGGCGGGGCCGGTTGAAATCCGGCCACAGCGTGTCCGTGACGAAAATCTCCGCGTAGGCAATCTGCCAGAGCAGGAAATTGCTGATGCGCATTTCCCCGCTGGTGCGAATCAGCAGGTCGGGATCCGGCAGTCCGGCCGTATAGAGATGGCGCTCGAAATCGCCTTCGGCCAATTTTTCGGACTTGCCGGTCGCTTGCCGTTCCGAAAGGAGCGCGTTGGCGGCATCCACGATCTCGGCTCTGCCGCCGTAATTCAGGGCAACACACAGAACCATGCCGGTGTTGTCGGCCGTGGCCTGCATAGCTTCCTGGGTGTCGCGTTGGACGCCAGCCGGCAGTTGGTCGCCGCGACCAAGGAATTGAATCCGAATGTTATTTTTCTGGAGCAGCGGCATCTCCTGGCGCAGGTATTCGCGCAGCAACTGCATCAGGAAGTCGATCTCGGCCTTGGGCCGCCGCCAGTTTTCCACTGAGAACGCGTAGAGCGTTAGGGCTTCAATCTTCAGGCGCGCACAAGTCTCGATGGTGATGCGAGCGGTTTCCGTACCTTTGCGATGACCGGCAATGCGCGGCAGATGCCGCCGCTTGGCCCAGCGGCCGTTGCCATCCATGATGACGGCGAGGTGCCGTGGCAGCCGGTTGAGATTCAGCTTTTCAAGCAGGAATGCCTCTTCGGCCGTGACCGCTCCCAGCGGATGCGAGGCGGCTACGTGCAGCGTTTTGGGGGATTTCGGGTCGGACACGGGAATTGAGGCAACTCTCCTTTACGCCACAAAGTTAGCACGCGCTCCGCAAGGCTCGCAACGGTATATCCGCTGTATTTCGAAACGGTAATCCGCTTATGAACGTCAGGTGGCAGAATGGCTCATCAGTTCGCGGATGGAGGAGTAGGCCACGACAAAGGTCAGTGCGATCATGAGGATCGTACAGATCCACGCCACCCAGTTGAACCCCCGGGGATTAACCTTCTCGCCCATCAGATCGCGACGGTTGACCAGGATAAGAACGAAAATCATGACCACCGGCAACAGAAAGCCGTTGAGCACTTGCGACCACAGCAGGATGGTGTTGGCGAACCGGCCGAGGAAGAGTACGAAAATGACACCCGCGGCGATCAAGGCGGTATACAGACCATAGAAAATCTTGGCCTCGCCGAATTTGTGGTCGATGCCGGACTCAAAGCCCAGCGCTTCGCAAATGACGTAGGACGTAGAAAGTGGAAGAATCGACGCAGCGAACAAGGAAGCGTTCAACAAGCCCAATGCAAAGAGCAGGCTGGCAAATCTTCCCGCGAGAGGTCGCAACGCAATAGCTGCAGTGCCGGCGTTATCTACATCCAGGATGCCGTTAATGTGCAGCGTGTACGCGGTGCACACGATGATAAAGAACACGATCACCATGCAACTGATGCTGCCAATCAAAACGTCATTTCGAGTGGTGGCGTATTGGCGTGGCCCCACGCGTTTCTCCACCACCGCCGCCTGCAGGTAAAAGTGCTGCCAAGGGGCAATCGTCGTTCCCACTAGGCCGGCAAGGATGATTGCGTATTGGGCGTTAAACGGCGGCACTTCCACGGCTTGCCGTACCGTGGCGGAGGGGATGTAGCGCATCAAGTGGGGGGGGAACAGATGCAAAAATGCTAGCAACCAGTCCGGCTTGGCTAGAAAAGCCGAAGCGACGTAGCACAGGTACACAGTGCAGATCGTCAGAAAGACGCGTTCCACCCATTTCGCGGTGCCAGCCACGACAATCGCCCAAACTACTACACCAGCCAGCGGAACCGAAATGTAGCGGCTGACGCCAAAGGTTTCTGTGGCCCAAAACACGCCGGTGAATTCGGCCATGACATTGCCTAGATTTACTACTAATATACTGGCCATAAGAAAGAACGTCACCCGGAAACCGAACTCCTCGCGAATCAGGTCCGAGAGTCCTTTGCCAGTCACCGCTCCCATGCGCGAACACATTTCCAGGGAAACATAGAGCGCGATGGTCATCGGAATCAGCGACCACAGGACGGTGTTGCCGTACTTGGCGCCGGCCTGCGCGTAGGTATAAATTCCCCCGGCGTCGTTATCGACGTTGGAGACGATCAAGCCCGGCCCCACGACGGCCAGAAACAGAGCGATTCTGCGCCGGTACGGACGCACGAACGACAGAGCGTCGCTGACCCGCTCAGTCCACCCCGTCCACTTGGCTTCCAGCGCTCCCCTGTCAAACATCTCGCTTTTGGCTCCGCCTCCGCGCTCGCCTGGCTTCTAATTCCTGCTCTACTTCAAGAGCTTCGACACTACGTCGTCCACAGTAATGGCTCCGATCGGGCGATTCTCTACGTTGACCACGGTCAACATGCGCAAATTGTATTTGTCAAAAATCTCAAAGACTTCCTTTTCGTTTGCGTCCGGCGGCAACGAGAGCAGCGGCTCCACTTTCAGCTCCGCCAGAGTCTGTTCCGCGGCTGCGAGCAGCAGCCGTGACACGGGTACGGTGCCCGAAAACTGCGCCGCCCGATCCAGAAGGACGATCGTGTCCAGCTGATCCAGATTCAGCTCCTGCTCCCGCATCCAGTCCAGCACTTCGTCGCGTTTGGATCCTTCGCCGACAAAGACGAAGTCGGTGTTCATCATGCCGCCCGCGGTCGCCGGATCAAACTCCAGCAGTTCCCTCACGTCCGCCGCTTCCTGCCCGGGCATCTCTTCCAGCAATTCTTCCGAAGTTTCCTTCGGCAGGTCGGCCAACAGGTCTGCCGCGGCATCAGGAGCCATCTCTTCCAGAATGTCGGCAGCCTTTTCCGGATCGAGCTTTTCGACGATCTGCGTCGTCAAACGCTCGTCGAGCTCGGCTAGCACGGCTGCGGCTGTCTCCTCGTCGAGCGAGGCGATGATCCCTTGCCGCTCCGCTGCGGAGAGTTCCTCGACGATGTCCGCCAAATCGGCGGGATGGAGGTCCTCCAGCTTTTCGTGAGTGATCCGTAGTTTCACGCGGCGAAGCGGGTCGGACTCTACCAAATTCACGAACTCCCACCGGATCGAACGGTGCGGAAACTGACTCTGTACTTTGCGGATGAACTTTTGCGGGGCGATTCCTTGAAACAGCCGACGTACGGCTCCAGGCAGACCGACATCGACCTGGGTCACGCGTAGCTCGACCGAGCCATTCGTCCGTTGTTCGGCCAGATCCACGTCGTTCACGCGCACAACTTTTCGACCGCTGGTGTCAATAATTTGCTGGTCAAGCAGGTCTTTCTGCACCGCCAGCAAGGCTTCGTTGGGTTCGTAAGGCTCCAGCAGGCGCTCGTTTACATTCAAGCGAACATTTCCCGGCGCTACGGATGCGACTTGATCGTGCCGCGCCACGAGCGGCTGAAAACTACCACGCCCCAGTAGGTAGTGGGAAATCCGGTTGGGCTGGTCGGCCGGCTCAATGAAGAACTCCCTGATTTTGCCAACGTAATTCCCTTGAGAATCGTAGGTTTTGGCGCCCATCAATTCCGTCGCATACAGCATTGCCAACCTCACTTCTGCGGGCACAAAAAAAGCCCGCTGGCCGGAATCGGTCGGCCGCGGGCGCATCACTACCCAAGGTGGTTCGCCCTAGCCGCGGATGAACTCCTTTGCCCCCTGCCACGCAGGCCGCGCGCTCGCAAAACGGGTAAGGCTCAAAATCCGTCCCGCAAGGGCCCCTGGCCAAAACAAAACCGCGTGGCGACCGGAGCCAGGTTCTGGTTCTTTAGGCGAGTTCATCAAAAAAAACCGGTTTTTCGGGCTTCCAAGATGGCAAAGTCCCGAAAAATTTACTCCACCTGTAGTGATATGCCGCTCAAGGAATGAAGTCAAGAAAAGAGTGATGAAAAATGAAAATTTTTCGCGGTCTTTGGGAAACACCTCGCCCAAGCCCTTAGACGGCATCCTTTTTGGTCTTTCGCGCAGGGAATAGCATGTTTCCGGGAGCGACACCTTTTCGCCGACAGTCCTCCGCGTAAATCGTCAAGTAGTTCTTGAGCAGGTAGTCTTTGCGCGAGTAGCCCAGTTCCGCAGCGGCCCGGTCGATGGCCTCCGGCGACCCTTCGAGTTCCACGTAGGTCCCCACCGGCGTTTCATCCACTTCAATGAGCAGGTTCTTAGCCCAGGTTCTCGCTGCTCCGAGCTTC
>CAZQOB010000123.1:0-8700 GCA_964594885.1 uncultured Acidobacteriaceae bacterium | reverse complement strand
GCACAGAGCCCGAAGCTCCACGCTCCGGCAGTCCCGACACGGAACTGCCAAAAGAATTTTAACACACGCGGTGTCCGTGGAGAGCGAACCGCTTACGGCTTTGCTTTCTTCGCTGCCGGCTTGGCGTCCGGTGGCTGCACGTCCGCCGGATTAAGCCAGTTCACCTTGAACGGACCAATGGCGTGTACCTGCACGATGGACAAAGTTTTGCTCAGCGCGAAGTGGTGCACTTCTTTCGGCACCGTGGCAAAACTTCCGGGGGCCATGGTCTCCAATTTTGTCGCATCGTATTTGTCACCCATGCCTACCTGAAATGTTCCCGTCAGCACCGTCACATTCTCGTCGGTCGGATGCCAGTGCGCCGGAATGACGGTGCCGGCGACGCACTTCAGGCGGATCACGAACGGTGCGCCCTCGGCATCAGGATTGCCGCTTACCGGAGCCAGTTCGCATCCTTTCATGATCGGCGTCCACTTCAGATCCGCAGTCCTTACAATTCCGTGCCCCGAATCGTCCGCCTTCTTTTCTTGGGCGAATCCGGTGCAACAAAACACGAGCAAGGCCACCGCGGTCGCTTGAACCACCACGAGTCGAGCAAATTTCATTCGCATCCTCCAGCAAAGATCGAGTAATGCTTGCGGCGAAGATACTCCCTGTAGCCTCTGTAGGCAAGCAGACCAAGCGGTGTGGAAATTCTGCCGGTCGTGGCGGCGTACTGGAACGCGCTCGTATCCGTTTGGAAACATTTCGCGTACTTGTACCAGGCGATTGGCACTGCATTCGCCTAGCTTAGAAACCAGGATGGATTTCCTCCTCATCCTCCCCGACCGGGGTTTGCACTTGCAACCCTGAGGTGAAAGTGCCGGGGTCCGCGCGCCAGCGCTTAGCACGACGGGGCCTTGCCTCCGTGCGGCTCCACGTTACGGAGCCAGTTCGCTTTCGCGAACAGGAGGATTCATGAAAATCGCAGTTCGAGTGTTAGCGCTTGTTGCTGTGCTCTCATTGGCTGTAGCGGGCTCCTTTGCTGAGCCGCGCCAGATCATGCAGGGCACACAAATTCATCTGAAATTGTTGAATGACATCAGCACGTCCGAATCGCGCAATGGCGATGCCTTCCTGGCAGTGGTGACTGAACCGGTGATGCTTGGCAATCAGATGCTTTTGCCCGCGGGCACCAGGGTGCGGGGAATCGTTACCAGCATCAGCCGCGCCAAGCGCTTTGCGCTGTTCCGTGGCGAAGCCTATCTGAATCTGACCTTCCGCTCGGTGGAAATAGAAAGCCGGCTGATTCCCGTTCAGATGAGCATTCTGGATGTGCTGAAGCCTTCAACCGACGGCGAAGGCAGCCGCCGTAAGGATGTGGACGTGACGGAAGGCCAGTTGCTCCAGCAAAAGCACGACATCAAGGGCGACGTGATTGCCGGAACCATCGGCACCGGCGGCTCGACGCTCATCGGCAAGCTCGCCAGCCACGCCGCCGCGGGATTTGGCATCGGTTTGGCCGGCAGCGCGATCTATGTTGCACAACGCCGAGGCCATGAAGTGAACTTACCCGCCGACACCGGCTTTGTAGTGCGCATGGATTCGACCGTCACCGTACCGGGAACGTCCGCCGACGCTGGCTCGCAGAGCGGTTCAGCGATCATCGCATCCGTCAGCGGCGGCAACTAGCGTTTTAGAGTGCGGGAGCGAGGCTCCCGCCGTTGCCACCGAAGCGCGGGTACGCGAAACCGTTGTTTGTCATCGCGAGGGTTCTTTGTTGTCATCCTTAGTGCGGCCGCGCCGCAGCAAGGATCTCAACCGGTCCGTTCGCGTGAAAGCTGACCGGTGTACCTCAGCTCTTCGGGAAATTCGGGTCGGCCTTCACTTCTTCAATCTGTTTGGTGTGCCGCTGAGAGTGCGCGCCGATCAGCAAAATCCACTGATAGGCGTCCCATTTTCCGCCGATGGGGCTGTCAACTGCGTGTCCGCGCAAATCGCCTGTCTTCTTTAGAAAATCTTCGGTGGCGGTGCGGCTCTCCAAAAAATGTTTAATTGAGCCTTCGGGGGATCCGTAGCGATTGGTCGGACGAATCGGCTCGGGCGCTTGCACTTTGTTGGTGCGATCGGGAACGCCGGTCAAAATTCCGGCATCAATCTTCGCGATGTCACGGTCCGGAACGGCCGGCGCCTTCATCACGTTTTCGGTGATGTTGCCGCGAATGAAATCCTCGGCAGCGGCGATGTGCTCCATACATTCGGCGACGGACCAGCGCTCTGGCCCGGGCTTGAAGTTCCACTGCGCTGCGCTCAATCCCTTGGTCGCTTCGAGCACGCCCTTCTTGCTGCTTTCTAGCAATGCCAGCGCTTTCTCCTTGTCCGCAGCGGTGGCGTCTTGCGCTCGCAGGCTTCCTGCTGCGGCCAGACTTAGAGCAGCTATGAACATCACCCCGATCCATTTCCGTCCGTTCATTAGCTTTTCCTTTCTTGCTTTCCGTTTCTTGCTTTCCGTTACTGGCGACCCGCGGCCGTTGCGCGCTGGGCAATCTCCTCGGTCGTCAGGTCTTCCCGATGGCTTGCAATATACCAGTGATTTCCCCAGGCATCGAGCAGCGAACCGGAGCGATCACCGTAGAATTGGTCAGCCATGGACTGCAACTCCTTGCAGCCCGCGGCCTTCGCTTGTGCGAAGACTTCGTCGCAATCTTCAACGTAGTAGTGATGAGCCACGGCCCTCGGTCCCCACGGAGCGCGTCCTTCGCTCAGCTCCACTACGGTATTGCCGATGCAAACCTTGGAGTGGCCGATCGTTTCGCCAACAAGATACTTGTCGATGACCTCCGCGTGAAACGCTCTCTGCAGGAATTCCAGAAAGCGCGCCGACTCCTTTACGCTGAAGTACGTATTCAGGTCTTGCAGAATTTCAGGCTTGTAGCTTTTTCCTGCCGTGTGTGTGGCGATAAACCAGAAATTACCGGCCGGGTCCCGCAGGTCTCCCTCGCGATCACCGTAGGGCTGGTTGGTCGGCTCGCGCAACGAGGTTGCTCCCGCTTTCAGCGCCCGCGCGTATACCTCATCCACGTCCTTGACGTAATAATGCAAGCCAGCCGGCAAAGCCTTCCACTGGTCATTCGCTTGTGCGAATTCGATGATGGATTCGCCCAGCCGCGCCTCGGCATGCCGGATCACGTTGTCCGCATCGGGCATCAGGAACTTTTCGCGCGCCCCAAATGCATTCTTGATGAATTCAAGAAATTTTCCAGCGTCATTAATAACCAGATACTGCGTCAAGCTCCGAAAGCCCTCCGGTACAGCGCTCTTGGCTTTGACCATGCTTTCCTCCAGGCGTCGCCGCCGCACCCTTCGCTTTTTAAGCGTGCGGGCTTCGATTTTTTCTTCGCTTCGTAAGGGCACGATAGATCGCGCCACTCTTCGTCTTGCCCTTTTCTACGCCAACCCAGCCCGCGCGTATTGTAAAAATTTGACTAGCCCAATCCAGCCCTGGCCGGTAGCGCTTTGAAAAACGACTGGTCTTGGCATACCGAGCGACCCTCGCCGCTGCTTTTCATCACTCCATCGGCAGGTGATTGTGGTGGCGAGGGAAATCCTTGTAACTGGCGAGATACTTGGACGGGTTGACTCCGGAGAACGCCCGAAAGTCGTGAATGAAATGCGCTTGATCAAAGTAACCGCCGTCGAGCGCCAGGTCGCTCCAGTTGACCGGCTTCCCGCTGGTGATGCGGCGCAGCACTTGCTGGAACCGGCGCACGCGGCAAAAAAGCTTCGGCGTCATCCCCACGTGCTGCTTGAACAATTCAATGAACCGCCGCTTGCTGAAGCCTGTACGGTCAGCAACTTCGTTGACCCTTAACGCCGCCGGGCGCCTCAAGAACTTCTCTACTGCGTACTCCACCACCGGCTGGCCGTCAAACATGCCCGCCGCCCGTTCGAGCAACCCCAGTTCCACGGTGCGCAACTTGGCTTCGGGCGTGCCCGCCGCCAGCGTACGCTCGCGCAGTTCGCGCGAAAGCCGCCCCCACAAACCCTCAAGATCGACGTGCTGATTGTGCAGCTCATCGCTCGGCAAGCCGAGAAAAGGAACCGCGCCTCCCGCCCGGAAAGAGATTCCAACCACACAAGTCTGTTCGTCGGTATCAATCGCGAAACATTTGGTATGCGGACCCGCCACGGTGCAGCCGCCGAGCGTCTTCACCTTTCGCACGTCGTCCGGGTCATATAGCCGCGTCTGATCCTCTTCCAAATTGATCACTAGGCTGATGCAGCCGTCCGGCATCAGCCGCTCCTTCTTGTGCGGCTGCGGCGCCTGCTGGTAATACCAGAGCAGCTCCACAAAGCGGGAAAGCGGGGGCGCGGGTTTGAGCAACAGATGCGGCATGACAAGGCGATTGTACGCCCAGGTCACGAACCCGAACAGAGACTACCCACAGCGGCAGCGAAGGGGTCCGCCGCCGTTTGTGAACACCGGGCGACGCTAGAAATTTTCTCGATTGTGGAAATCTGTTCTTTCGATTGACGCTCTTCCCAACGTCGCGATACTCTCTTTCGGCATGGTTTCGTGTGGTCCGCTCTGCGGCAAACCTTCCAAATTCAAACCAACTCATATCGAGGAGATTCATGTCGACTGAATTGCGTGATTTTCTGTCTTTGCATTACGACGAACTCGAGCAGCTGAACCTCAAGGCCAAGGAGCAGCGCAAAAACCGCGTCGCGCCGCACAAAATCCAGGAAGACCGTCTGAAATATCTCACCGACGAAAAGCGCATCAAGGCCGTCACCGTCCTGTTCAGCGACCTCGAAGGTCGCCTCCACATGCTGGACTATGACAAAAAGTTTTTGATAAAGAGCTGGGACAATTTGACTTTTGACGGGTCTTCGATTCGCGGATTCACAGCGCAGCGGGAAAGCGATCTGCGCCTCGGCATGGATTGGGGAGCATTTTATTGGGCGCCGGCGGATGTGTTTGGTTCGGGCAAGGTGCTGGTGTTCGGCCACGTCATTGATAAGGACGGAACGCCGTACCGGGCGGACATCCGCGGCGAGCTCAAGGGATATGCCGACGGCCTCTACGAAAAGAAGGGCTACACCCTCAACGCCGCCAACGAAATTGAAGGCTTTCTGTTTGCCGGACCTGATGCCGAGCGTCGCTATCACGAAACCGGAAAATTCGATTACGTGAATACGGGCGGGTACTACCACTCGCTCCCGGGCGATCCGCTGCGCACGTTCATTGACACCACGGCCGAAGTGCAGCGCGCCATGGGCTTCCAGAACGAAAAGGACCATCCGGAAGTGGCGCCGTCGCAATTCGAAATCAACTATGGCTACGGAGAAGTCGTCGCAGCGGCCGACCAGATCCAGTTGTACAAATTGATTTGCCGCCAGGTCGCCCGGAACATGGGTTTCACCGCCAGCTTCCTTCCCAAGCCGGTGGTGGGCGTAAACGGCAGCGGCATGCACACCAACGTTTCCGTTTCCAAGAACGACAAGAATATTTTCTGGGATCCCAAAGGTGAGGAAAAGCTCAGCAAGTTTGGCTGGGAGTTTGTGGATCGCATTCTGACGCACGGCAACGATATCTGCCTGCTCATCAATTCCAGCGTGAACGCTTATCGCCGGCTCGACCCGCACTACGAAGCCCCCAACCAGCTCAACGCGTCGCCTACGAACCGCGGCGCGATGGTGCGCATCCCGATCGGCAACGAACGCAGCATGCGCACGGAAGTTCGCGCGGTCGCTCCCGATGCGAATCCCTACATGGTGATGTATTCGATTTTCAAGACCGGCCTCGATGGCGACACTGCCAAGATCAAGGACCTTCGTTCGGCGAAGCGCTATTTGCCGGACAACATCTATACCGCGATCGAAAACTTCGAGAAGGCTGACTGGACCACCAAGCTGCTGGGTGCCGATGTCAAGGCTCGTTACGCGGAGCTCAAGCGCACCGCCGCCGACCGCTGTCCGCGCAGCCTGGGCACCATCGTGAAAGCCCAGGAAGTCCAGTTCCACCACGAAGTCTACAACCAGTTCCTGTGGAACCTGTTCTAGGCCGGCCAGAGCATCCTCCCAATCAGGCGGATTCCGTGCGGCGCGTCTTCCGGGCGCGCCGTTCTTTTTTTTGTTCGTGACCAAAGCGACTTGTCGCCGCTTGACACTCGCTGACGCCCCTTGTCGCTTGTGCGGCTTTTCCGCGCCTGGCAGACTCGCGGCAGTCCAACGCAGAACCGCTGCCGAAAAGGGCTCACCCCAAAGCGCGGCTGCTTCCCAGAGGAGGAAACCATGTTCAGAGAAATAACAGTCCCGGGGCCCTGCAAGGTGCTGGTTCGTTTGATGATGGCGCTTCTGTTGGCGACCGCCTCCGCGTCATTCGTCACGGCAAGCGCCCAGGACAAGGCGCCCGAAGGCAAGGCAAATGACAAGATCAATGACAAGGCGGATGACAAAACGACCGAGAAGGTACCGGCTGCGCCCGCGCCAGGCGCTGCGAAGTCCGCAACCGATCAAGCTTGCACCCTCTACTTCTACCGGCCACGCCTGGCTCGTGGAAGCGGTGTGCGCATCGGCTTGTTCGTTGACGGCACCATGGCGGTGAACCTGGTCAATGGCCGCTGGGCCTCGATTCAGGTTCCGGCGGGGCACCACGTCATCAGGCCGAAGGACGATCAGAGCGGCATCGAGATCAACAGCGAACCCGGACAGAACTACTACTTCCGCGCCAGTTGGGGAGAAGAGGGATTCTTTCACGGGGCCCACAAGAACGTAATGATCGTGATGAAAGAGCAGGCCAGCTACGAAATCAAGCAGCTCAAGCCCCTGGACGAGAAGGACCTGACATGGCCAGGAACGAAGTCGCCAGAGACGAAAGTCGCGGAAGCGAAGCACTAGCTGCCGGAGCCGACCCACGCTTTCGAACGCCGAAAGCGTGGGGCACCCGGCAGAAAGAGGGGTTCCTCGACTTCGTCCCGACAAACACCGTCAGGAGCTCCTCGGAACGACAGTGGCTGGATTTAGGCGAGGGAAAAGGATGGATGGAACGGTAAGCACCACGCGCGCCCGGCTGAACCCTCAAGGCGTTGCTGAACTAGCCGTTTTCGACGCGTGCCTTGATGTCCGAATACGCGGTCTCGATCAGCCTGTTTAGCGCCGCCGCGTTTGTGACCGTTTCCCGCGTCAGCTTCACGTGGCGCGTGTGCTTGCCGGTACCTTGCAGCAAGCCGGCCGGATCCGGCAGCGACGCGCCGTGAAAGAACCCCACGTTTGCATGCGAAGCGAATACATTGACGTAGCCGAAAGGCGCATCGCCCAAACATGCGACCGGGCAGCCGTCATGCATAAGTTCGCGGACTTCGTCGCCGCATTTCCGCATCACCTCAAACCACTGGCGCGCGATGGCTCCCAGCTCACCTTTTTGCTTTTTCATCCACGCATCGATGGCGGGGTCCCGCTCGACCGCGCCGTCAAATCGCAGCAATTCCGTCCGCATCATCGCTCCCCTACAGCTGAAACTCGCAATCAGGTCTTCCGCAGCGGACAATGGTCCAGGTCCTATTCACGGAAGGGCTTTCGCACTTTGTCGGCCTCTGTCATGATCCGTCGATTCATCGTTAGCATTTCAAGCATGCTGAACGAGGGTGAACTCTTCGCGGGCCACTGCTAGTTCACTTTTCTTTCTTTCGTTGCATGTTCGATTTTCGTTTTGTCATATGCTCCGACTCTGGGCTGATATTACCCGGCCTAGCTCTTTGCTAGCACCCCAAGCTGCGATCAAGCAGAGCCGGTGAGGGTGCCCCACACGCCGATTTTGCGTGTGGGATTCTTGGCTACTGGCTCGATGGTGAACCTGGATGACCGGTCCTGGGCACCAATCATGGGCTAATCGGTGGCGAGGTGGCAAAATCCGCTGAAACGTCGGGAAAAACGCCGCGTCTAACTTCGCCGACAGGACCTGGATGCCACCTTATGGGGTGGCGCCACCCAAACGCCACGGAATCTCCGAACTTAGATCCACAAGGAGTCACTCCCATGAGACGATTTTCTCTCGCGCTATTCTCGCTCGTCCTGCTTGCTGCCGTCGCAATGGCTGTTCCCGCTCACGCCCAAACCCAGAACCAGCCCCCGGGCCCTGCGAAATCCCGGGCCGACGAGATGCTGGACCGATGGAACGACATCGGCAACAAGCTAGTCGCTATGGCCAAGGATTTCCCCGAAGATAAATACGACTACAAGCTGCAGAAAGACCAACGCACTTTTGCCGAGAATCTGCTGCACGCCGCGGCGCTGGATTTCGTCGTCCTGCGCATGGTTTCCGGATCGAGCCTCGGGCCGGATTTCGGCGAGGGCGACAATCCCAAGCGTGAGGCGTTCAAGACTAAGGCCGACGTGGTGAAGTTCGTTGAGGAGGCCGTTGCCGATGGCGCAAAGGTGATTCAGCAGCAGGGTGACGCGGGGCTTGATAAGACAACGAAATTTGGCAAGCGGTTGGCCCACAACTCCAACCTCTGGATGTTCACCATCGAGCACAGCGGCGAGCACTACGGCCAGCTGGTAGTCTACTACCGAGCCAACAATCTGGTGCCACCCGATTCGCGGCGGTGAGCGACCTCGTAGACTGGTAATCGACCGGGTATCGGATCCCCGGGGGTTTGGCCTGTATAATTCCCTTTCCATGGCCAATCGAGCTTACCTGCGGGTGTGGACGCGCGA
>CAZQOB010000122.1:0-8910 GCA_964594885.1 uncultured Acidobacteriaceae bacterium | reverse complement strand
GGCGGCGCGGAAACAGCGGCAGATTCGTCGCCAGCAGGCCGCGTGACGGATGAAACGGGTTACTTCCGGTTTGCCGACCATTCGCCCAGATCTTCGCTTTTCTGCCTGCTCCCCGTTCAATCGACCTTCACTTCCGGCCGGTAACCGCCTCTTCCAGCCGCCATTTTTCTTCCCACGGCTCGAATCGCCCACGGCATAAATCTTTCCAGCTCCACCAAAATCTTGCCGTGGCCTGTAATGATCGCCTCACGCTTACCCAGCGCCACCGCTCGCAGAATCTGCCGCGCTGCTTTGCGTGTGCTCATCTGAAGCCAGGCTGGAATCGGATCCTTCGCCTCGGCGTGCAGCTTTCCCCGATTGTCCACACGCCGGATGTTGCTTACCACAAATCCCGCGCTAATCAGCGTCACCTTAATCCCCGCCAGCTGTAACTCCGGCGTAATCGAGTTTGCCAGCGCGCGCACCGCGAATTTGCTCATGACGTATGGCGAAGCACCTGGCGACGCCGCCCATCCCGAAACGCTCCCGATGATCACCACGTTCCCCTTCGTCTTCTCAATCTCCGGAAGCGCCGCATAAATCGTCCGCAGCACTCCAAAGACATTCGTCTCAAACTGGCGCCGGTAATCTTCCACCGAAAGATTTTTGAGCGCCCCGATGACGCCAAATCCCGCGTTCGCAATCACCACGTCCAGCTTTCCCCACTGCCGCACCGTCTCCGATACTGCGCGTTCCAAGTCTCCATCCCGCGTGACGTCACATTGCACCACCAGCGGCCTCATCTTGCCGCTCCCGAGGATCCTTTGCGAGAGACTCTCCAACAATTCCGTGCGCCGTGCCGCCAAAGTCAGCTTGGCCCTTGCTTGGCCCAATTGCCATGCCAACTCCTCCCCAATCCCTGAAGAAGCTCCGGTAATGAGCACCGTTCTCTCCCGAAAATACGCTTCTGTCTTGTTCATGCGGCTATCTTACGCTAGGAGTGGGAGTTGCGGCTTTGTGCGGATGACGGCGCACTCAAACGTAATTTCCGGATCGCCGAAAAACCGGGAGCTATTTGGCGTGGAGGCTCAGAATCGCGAAACCAAACTGGGTCACTTCTACGGATAGCGCGGACTTAGCGCAGGGATTCCAGCGACGCTGGTCTAAGTGTCTAGAAATAAAGACTGCGAATCGTCTAATCTGTTGTCCAGAATGCGCCCTCCACACGTCTCACTGCTATCTTACTTAGCCATCCCCGAATTCTGGTATCAGTTTGGTTTGTTTGTCATCTTGGCTATCGGAGTCCTGATGACCATACTTCGCCGCAAGTGGCTGACAAGGCCCGCCTCAGAAAATCCGCCTGTGAAGCTGTTTAGCCCCCGCTTTAACCAAAGATGGGGAACACCGCAGGCCCAATTGAGGCCTAACCCCGTCCGACACTACGCGTCCTGCCACTGCCTCGATGCGCAATATGAACGCGATGAGGACGACGATGAAGTGGAGGGGGAGGGCGAAGAAGAACGTAGCGTTTGTCGCCGCGAATGGCAGGAGCTGTTGTTTCATACGGAAGTTCAGGACACGAATTCTGATGCATGGAATTCGCTGGAAGCATATATCGCAAAGGTTCGTGATAATGGGTCCGATGAGCTAGATCCGATGTCGGGAATCGGTTGGCAAAAGTGGGAGCAGATCCTCATGTTGCCCAAATCGATTGGGACCCTTAAGTCAGTCAAATTTTTGAGCCTGTACGGGAGCCATCTTGTGCGAATCCCGCCGGAGATAGGCGACATGACCAACTTAGAAGAGTTCGATCCATACACCTCGTATCGGCTGCACTGGTTCCCCTACGAGATTACCCGGTGCCAGCACCTGAAGCGGAGTCGCGTCAGTACTCGAAGCCTTTACGGCAACTATAGGTACAGACCACCGTTCCCGAGATTGCCGCAGCATTCGGCCGCGCTCGCACCGACGACATGCAGCGTATGTTGCGGACCGTTTTCGGAAGAGGGAATTCATCAGGCGTGGATATCACTGGGGGTTGCGACGGACGTGCTTCCGCTGTTGGTGCACGCGTGCTCTGAAAAGTGCATCCAAACCTTGCCGAAGCCTCCCGTCGGCTACGTGCAGCAGTCGCATTTCGGTGGATTGGATCTCAAGCAACCGCCGACTGATTTGTGAAGTAGGTGACCCGTACAAGACCTGATTTGCGCCATCACTTCCGGTTGGCCGACGATCCGCCCGCCGGGGAAAAGTAGGCGGATGGCCGGACAGCATGAAGGCCAAAATTAAGTGATAGACTGCCCCGAAACGCGGGGGTGCGCGTGCCGTTCGTCCGTGCTATTGATCGCTGGTCCATGGCTGGCTTGATCGTAGGGAACGTCATTGGAGCAGGCATCTTCGGCCTAACAGGAGAATTAACGCGACTGCTTGGCCGACCGAGTCCTTTGGCGATGGTGATTGCCGCGCTCGGCATCGCTGTGATCATGGCGGCCATCGCTGAGGTATCTTCCCAATTCTCAGATGCGGGAGGATCCTACCTCTATGTTCGAACTAGTTTCGGACAATTCGCTGGGATTCTAGTCGGTTGGTTCTGGCTGCTTTCATTAATCGGCGCTCCAGCTGCATGCGCGAATCTCTTCGTCGCGAACTTGGCGCAATTTGCTCCTATTGTTGCACACGGTTTGGCACGCGTGCTTGTGATTACATTTGTCATTGCGGTGCCTGCCATCGCAAACTGCATCGGTGTCCGCACTGGAGCGAACTTTTGCAACTTCTTTACCTTCTCGAAGCTCTTGCCTTTAGCGCTGCTCATCATGCTCGGTTTGGTCCGCTTCGGCAGACATTTTGAGATGATCCATGTTTCCGAGATCACCTCTCCGGGTCTAAGTGCATGGTTGAATGCCTTTCTTTTACTTCTTTTCCCATATAGCGGCTGTGAGGATACACTCGCTCCCATGGGCGAGGTGAAAGATCCAAGACGTACAGTGCCTTTCGCATTGGCGATCGGTCTCCTGGTAATTGCAAGTATTTATTCCCTCCTGCAGTTCGTAACAGTTTCAACGATAGGCAGCATGTCGACAGATAGTCCTTTGGTGCAAGCGGCAACCGTACTCACGGGACGAAGCGGCGCAGCGTTCGTAGCGGTCACGGCTATGATCTCTACTTATGGAACAATTGCCCTTGGCATTTTGTTTGCTCCTCGGCTTGCCTATGCTTTCTCGGCCCACGGAGACTTTCCGCATTCTCTGACTCGGCTACATCCACGCTTTAACACGCCCGTCCTGGCGATTGTGATCTATTCTTCTATTGCCTGGCTGCTAGCGTTGAGCGGAACATTCCTATTATTGGCGGCTTTAACAGCAGGTGCCGTAGCGATTCAATACGGTGCCATGTGTGCAGCGCTGATTCGATTGCGAAAAATTCAACCGAATGCCTCCGCGCTCCGTCTCTCCTGGGGACCCGTCTTTGCCGCGCTTGGGATTGCAATTTGTCTCTTGCTGATGACCCGCTTGAGCCCCCGCGAGCTGCTATTGATGGGCATTACGGCGGCGATCGCTGCTGCCAATTGGGTTTTGGCAAGAAAGTACGGGATGAACAAGACGAAAAATGAGATCGCTGTAGCTTCGGCCAAGTAAACTCCCATATTCTCTTGAACGCCACAGGATATCCATTATTCCCCAGTCTCTCAGCAGAGAGCGAGCGACGGGCAATCCTTCCATAATCCGGTAAGGGAAGAGTTGCCGACAACACAGCAACTGTGTGAGGCGG
Source organism: uncultured Acidobacteriaceae bacterium (assembly GCA_964594885.1). GTDB lineage: Bacteria > Acidobacteriota > Terriglobia > Acidiferrales > UBA7541 > Acidiferrum. Next base: position 5,163 of record CAZQOB010000122.1, on the reverse strand, counting down.
GAAAGCTGCTTCATGGATAGAATGAAGTTCCTCGCGGTTTGCCGAGGAGGAATAATCCATGAAACGCCTTCTCCTCTTGCTTGTTTTCTTTCAGGCCCCGTTTCCGATCATAGTGTCTAAAGTTGGGTCGCCAGGTTCGAGTTCTCAGGCAAAAGCCTTCGCAAACGGCAGGTGGTTTACAGGAAAAGACTTTCAGAGTACGACGTTCTACGCTGTAAACGGTATCCTTACGAAGCAAAAGCCAACTGGGACCATTGAGACGGTCGATTTGCAGGGAGGATTTGTAGTTCCAGCTTTTGCGGACGCGCACAGCCACTTTCCTAGCACCGAGCAGAACTTCGAGACGGCAAACCGAGCGTTTCTTCAGGCTGGCGTGTTTTACGTCCTAAATGCCGGCGGTGACGCGGACAAAGAGAACCCTTTGCGCTCGAAGTTGGGCAAATCAACCACTGTGGACGTGGTCTTCGCGCATAGCGTTTTCACGTGCCCCGGTGGGCATCCAAAACCCTATCTGGAATACCTGAACGAGCATGGTGCCGAGTTCGGGGTGCCTTTTGCCAAATCGAAACTGGAGGATCATTACTTTCGGATGATCGATTCCGTTGCCGACATCGACCAGGAATGGCCGCAGTTTCTTTCCACGAAACCAGATTTTGTAAAACTGATCTTCGTGTTTTCTGAACTCTATCAGTCGAGCGATGGCAGCGAGAAAAGCATGGGGCTAAGACCCGAACTTGCGGCGGAACTTGTCCATCGAGCCAAGACAGCAGGGCTGAGATCGGGTGCACATATCGAGGACGCGGCGGACTTCCACAATGCGGTCGCTGCCGGCGTCGATATGATCATGCACCTTCCGGCGTTCCCCGATCCACTGGACCGGCAGGCGGCTTATCGTAACAAGGGAAACTGGGAGGAGCGGTACACGATCTCGGCGTCCGATATCGAGCTTGCGGCAAGACGCGGAATTACTGTGGTGACGACGGCCGCTGCGCTCTCGGCCGAGAACTTCGAAAACCCCAACCCTTTAACAGCTCTCAACGAAAACGAGAAGCGCTTCCGGAAAATCATGATCCAGAACCTTCAGCGCCTGAAAGATGGCGGAGTCAGACTTGCCGTTGGTAGCGACACGAAGCCGGGATCCGGCGTGCTCACGGAAATTGATTTTCTAAAAGACGCTAATGTTTTTTCCAATCTTGAACTGCTGAAGATGTGGTCGGAAGCAACACCAAGAGCGGTCTTTCCGCAACGCAAGATTGGAGCTCTGCAAGAGGGTTACGAAGCAACTTTTCTAGTTCTCGCCGGTAATCCGATTGAAGACTTTGGCCAAGCCAAGACAATCAGAATGCGAGTCAAGCAAGGTGAACCTTTGAAGGGGAACTACTGAGATGCGTAATTACGGGCAAACCGGACGTTGAGAATTTGACTCCAGGAGGAGTCTCAACTTCAGGGTTGCCGACAACCCGACACCTGAACGGCCTGACAGACCGCCAGCTCGGGAGAACTGTCGAGCCGATCTCCTCAAGCAATCCGCAGAGAAAGTCGTTAATCAACTAAAAACCGATAAGACATGTCGCTCATTTATGGCGAATCAAAAGCCCCGTCTGTGCAGCGTCTGGATGGCGGTGTCATGAACGCCTTGCAGGCAACAATGGTCATTTGCTGACACAGTCGTTGCAAGTCCTTTCAATCTGGCATACTTTCCCTCCCACGCTCCGGTAGTTTGTTTGCATCGCCTCCCTCACAGTACTCCGGGCCAAAATTCAAACAACTACGGAGGGAGCCATGAAACTCTTAGTCTCGGCCCTATTGGCGCTCATCCTGGGCCAACTTGAGTCAGCATTTGGTGGCTCGCCCCAGTCAGAGGCGGAACGCGACAGGAAGCTCTCCGCGGAGCTGTCTCCCTGTGCAAGAGAAGAGCTGCTTGGTGAATTGCCTGCCGGGATAAAGGTGCCAGCCGAGAGCAACGGCATGAATTTGAGTTTGAGCCCGGATGGGCGCAGGTTCGCCGAGGTTGGTCAAACCGACAAGAAAAAATGGGTGGTCGTGATTGATGGCAAGGTAGGGCCGGAGTTCGAGGAATTTCGCTATTCAGACAAATCGCGAGGACCGGGCGTGGGCTATTTCGTCCAATTCAGTCCGGACAGCCAACACGCAGCGTATTCGGGGCACAGCGGGGAAAACAAATGGGTGGTAATGCTGGATGGCAAGGCGCAGCGCGAAATGGAATGCGCCGAAGGGTCCTACAATCTGCCACTGAGAAGTTTCAGTCCGAACGGCCAGCATTTTGCTTTCCAGGCTAAACGATGCCCAAACAATTGGTTAATGATGGTGGACGGCGAGGAGGGGCCAGAGTTCTCGTACTTGAGCGATCCAGTTTTTAGCCCGGACAGTCAACACTTCGCCTATGTCGCGCTGACCCCAGCCAGGAAAAAGATTGTTGTGCTGGATCACCAGCCGGGACCGGAGTTCCAGGAGTTGGGCGAATTCGTCTTTAGCCCGGACAGCCAGCATATGGCCTACAGCGTGTTGCGCAACGTGGACAAGTGGGCCATGGTGGTTGACGGGAAAGCAGGGCCGGAATTCCTAGGCGTGCACGGTCCAGCATTTAGCCCGAACAGCCAGCACATAGCCTACAGGGCAAGAGTAGACCAGCGCGGGTGGGTTGCGGTTCTCGACGGAAAACCTGGCCCAGAGTTTGACGAAGTGGGCGAGGGCGCGATATTCAGCCCTGACAGCAAACATCTGGCTTACAAAGCGAAAACCAGTTCAGGCAAGTGGGTCGTGGTCTTGGACGGCCAAAGCGGCCACGAATTCGAAAAGATCGTCAAGGGACCGTTCTTTGGTCCCTTTGGCAACAGGTTGGCTTATGAAGTTCTCGAGGGGGCGAAAGATTTCATCGTTTTCGATGACAAAGCCGACACGGAATATGACGCAGTCCCAAATCCCAAGACTAAGTCAAAACAGTTGCGAGCCTACGTTCCCCAATGGATTTCTGGCATTTCAGGGATCAACTTTAGCCCCAATGGCCAGCACCTCGCTTATATCGCCCGGCGGGGACAGAAATTCGTCGTGAGCCGCGACCGAGAAGCGGGGCCGGAGTTTTCATTCATCGTTGCGGGGCCTCTCTTTAGTTCTGACTCCGAGCATCTCGCCTACATCGGCTGGGATCCTAAGAGAATCACTGTCGTTGCTGACGGAAAGATCGTAAGGGAGCTATCGGTCCCTGCGGGAGCGCCTCTTTACACACCAATCCGACAACAGGCAACAGTAGATAGATTCACCGCCTGGGATGAGGCTGCTGGCGGTCTGGCGGGTCTTCCCCTCGCCTGGCCGATCCTCCTCGGGGGAGAACTCTTTGCTCATGGTGCGGCAAAAGAGGTGAATTTCGTCGAACACTTAACGTTCAGTCCTGACAGCCAGCATCTGGCTTTCGTTTTGGGTCACGGCGGCCGCTGGTTCAGCGGAGAAGAACTCTCACGGGCGAAGCGGCAGGCTATCGTTGATGGGCAGGAAGGGCACCAATACGACGCAGACGCGCTGCTCAATTTGACGTTTAGCTCTGATGGCAAACACTTCGCGTACGAAGTACAAAAGGCCGATAAGGGCAAATCGTTTGTCGTTGTAGACGGACATGAGGGCAAGGCCTACGAGGAGCTTCTCGCCCGCAGGTGGGGGTCCGGGAGTCAGGTGGCGGTGCGAAGCACTCTCCGCCTTGACGAGAAAGGCTCGATAACGTATCTGGCGCGCGAAGGGCGCAAGTTCTTCCGCGTGACCCAACCCCTTCCTTGAAACTCATGTCATTTGCAGATTTGAGGTGGCAAGAAAATGGTCTTCTGAGTTATGTTCCGATCACGGGCAACCCTTCCATAATCCGGTAAAGGAAGGGTTGCCGACAACTCGGGAGTTGACGCGATTATTCGAGGGCCCTGGCAATGTCCACAAACCGCACAACCTTGGGAGCGCTGAATCAGCGCAGAACCGAAAGGTCGAAGTCTACAGAGACCGTTTCGTCTTCTGGCGGAGTGACTTTGATAGTCGCAGAGTCTGCAGTGAAGGCCGTTGCGGGAAACTGGAGTCGAACACTAATGCCCGCTAGGCCACAGCTGTCACCGCAATCATATTGAGGTTCCACTAGGATGTCCTTGGCAGTGACTTCTTGCTTGCCATTGAAGACGCGGTACTGGAAAGTCTTCCAAAAGTCGTAGGACTGGGGATAGTAATCGTAAGGCCCACCGGATCGCACCCCTCCCGACCTGGCACCGTGTGGCCAATCGTATTTCGAAGGGGCGATTTGGATATCGATGCTTACGACTTCTTTGTCCGGATCGTGGTCCCTTTGGGCCTGCTGGGCACTGTAGTCTGACTGCTGGCTGGAGTATTGGACAATAAGAGCGAAAGGCGTAAGGAACGAGACCGAGGAGACGTGCGGCCCCTTGTGTCCTGTAGCGGGTGGGGCCGGGAATTTGGTGTAGCTGCTGAGGAGACGGGCTACGGATTCGCCGCCTCGCTTTCCGAGGAAATATGCCTCGCGGACGGCCTCATCGGAGAGCGGGGTATAGTAGGCTGCGGCGGGCACAGGCAATATCGTCGCGGCGGTGAGGAACGCTAGAAAGGGCCCGAGCGTGCGAGGCATAAAACACCTCCAGTCATCACGGTGAACGAGATCATAGCGCGGTTCCGATGGGCAGAGAAGCCTGCTAAATAGTTCTGATTGGTTTGATAGTGACACTTGTCCGTGCATATCGTGGAGCTTGACCGACTTGATTGACGATATCCCCGTCCGATTGAGAGTTCACGGCTATCATTTCCATCCATTGACGCGCCATTCTGGCCGTGTCACGAGCAACCCGGAAATTGCCATCGGCTCCGGCGCTGTTTTACAGAAGCCTTAGAGGATGAGATCGAAAGATCGCTTGCCATCGCGATACAGAATAGCGTTGCCTATGATGTACTTCCGATGACTTACAGTGCCGTCCGTGCTCTTCTATGTCGTTGAAAGTACGTTAGACCCGTGCTGTCACGGCAGAGGCTGCGGTTTTCCAAACCGTCGCGCCTGTTGCCGGGTGTTGATTTCACGTGATTTAAGACGCTGTCAGGTGCTGTGAGATCACCACATTTGCAACGGTTTGCTAATTCACCCTGACCTATGCGCACTGATCGCGT
>CAZQOB010000121.1:0-8989 GCA_964594885.1 uncultured Acidobacteriaceae bacterium | reverse complement strand
GATCTCTACCTGTGAAACGTGTAAGAGACGTGTGGAGGGTATGCTCGATAGGGTCTAAGTCCTTCTCTTTTGGAACCGTGGTAGCTTGACAATGTGGAGATGTGGCCGCCAGTGGCCCGACTTTTGGACAAGTGTCCAAAAGTGATGTTTAGCTCTGCCGCGCAGGGCAGCTGCCGCGGGATACAAAGCGGAGGCGGACCGTCTCCTTTTTCTGGTGGTAGGAGCTGGGGCAACGCGTATCGTCCCGGAGACGGGTCTCTCGTCCTGCTCGCGGCCATCTGTCGGAACTGCTGACGCTTTGACTGGGCACGGCGATTGAGGCCCCGATAATCGATATCCAAGACCCACGCGTTAGATAGTATCGTCACCGGTCAATGGCAGATAATGCCCTTACAGCGAGGAGGAGTTATGCGGTTTTTGACTCGCTTGGGAATGATGTTTCTCATCCTGCGTGTACTGGCATTTACGCAACCTGCTGAGAACTCGTCCCCGCCGCTGCTGGTGGCAAACGACAACCGTATACCGGCAGGACAGTTCACGAACGGCGTCTTGAACCTGCAGCTCGAACTCCGTAATGCCCGCTGGTACCCGGAGGACGAAAAGGCTGGATTCCGAGATGTTTACGCCTTCGCAGAGCAAGGCCGGCCGCCTCAAAGTTCCGGCCCTCTGATCCGGGTGGCGCAAGGAACCCATATCCACGCTACGGTTCGCAACATGTTACCTTCGCCGGCCAAAATCTACGGACTGCACGGTCATCCCGGAGATCCGAATGACGCGCTGAATCTGGCGGCGAACGAGACCCGAGAACTGCAATTTCCGGCAGGCGAACCGGGCACCTACATGTACTGGGCGACGACATCCGACAAGCCCCTCGAAGGCCGCAGTGGCGCGGAGAGCATGCTCTTCGGAGCGTTTGTTATCGACTCGCGAGGAGCGAAACCGGACGACCGTATCTTCGTTCTCGGCATCTGGAGGAAGAACACCGGGGCGGAAATTGAGCAACAAATTCCCTCAATTAACGGCAAGTCCTGGCCATACTCCGAACACCTCACCTACAAGGTGGGACAAGTCGCCCATTGGCGTGTGATCAACCCGACGCTTACTGAGCATGCGATGCACCTGCACGGCTTTTACTTCACAGTGGACGGCGTGGGGGACGGCGAGCGCTATGAACGGTACCCGGAGGCGCAGCGACGATTGGGAGTAACGGAACACATCGGCATCGGGCACGTATTTGAGATGACATGGACGCCGCAGCGTGCCGGGAACTGGCTTTTCCATTGCCACATGTTGGCGCATATGTCGAAGCCCCAGGAGCTCCATCCCAAAGAGGCTCAAGGCACGGCGTATCCGTCGGGACACGATCAGAGCGGCGGGATGGGTGGGCTGGTGTTGGGAATTACAGTGCTCCCGGTAGCCGCCCCTCTGCCGGCTCCCACTGCGACTAAAGCACCGCGTAGGTTGCAACTTGTCATCTCCACAAATCCTGAAAAGATCCCTCTGTACAAACTTGAGGTGAACGATCCGATGGTGTCGGCACATCCGGACAAGAATGAGCCGCAGCCGTTGCTTGGACCGCCGATCTTGCTCACTCGCGGGGAAGCAACCGAGATTGAGGTGAAGAACCTCACCAGCGAGCCGACGGCGATTCATTGGCACGGAATTGAGCTGGAGAGTTACTACGACGGTGTGGCGGGCTGGACCGGATCAAGAGAGCAAACGACGCCAGCCATTGCTCCTGGAAGCTCATTCGTAGCCCGCATGACCCCGCCGCGAGCGGGAACGTTTATCTATCACACTCACTGGCATGACGAGACGCAATTGCTGAACGGCATGTATGGGCCGCTAATCGTTCTGGAGCCCGGACACAAGTATGATCCAGAGCATGACAGGACAATTGTTTTCAGCACCGGTCAATACGCTCCTTTGGGTCTGATGCTGCTGGTGAACGGTACTCCCCAACCGGACCCATTGGTGCTGCGCACAGGAACGCAGTATCGGTTCCGCTTTATCAATATCACTCGCAACGATATGGATTTGCGGGTACGGTTGGTGCGTAAGGACGTTCCTATGCAATGGAAGGTCGTCGCGAAAGATGGCGCTGATCTGCCGCCGGCACAACTGGAGTTTTCTACAGCCGAAATGGGAGTTCCCGTGGGGTCGACGTGCGACGTGGAATTTCAGGCCAAGAGTGAAGGCAACCTCGATCTGCAAGTTTACGTGCCCGGCTTCCAAGCGCTGACGATGCAGCCGTTCACCTTTATTCCTGCCGAATAGGGCTTCGCTCACACGCGCCATCTCTTAAAAGGGCGCTTTGCCCTGAGATCACACCAGAGGACGCCCCTTTCCGGCCGAGTGATGGCCTCCCCTTAGCGTCAGGCCAATGTCTGGTTTGCCGCAACCTGTTCGCAGCCATTTCTCGCACAGTGGCGACACTTTGACCAACCATGGGTCTAATCCGGCTTGATGTTCTGATTGAGACGCAGGACGTTGTTGAGGTCGTATTTTTTCTTGATCTCCACCAAGCGGGCATAATTCGGACCATAGGCAGCCCTGACAAGCTCATCGCTCGTTTCGCTTAACCCGTTGACGTACAGCCCGTGGGACAAGGGTTGCAGCTTTTCGCGTAGAGCGCTCACCCATCGCACCGCACCTTGCCTTTCTTCCGGAACGCTCCAGTTACCCGAAACATCTACCTCGTAACCCTGCTGCCTCAATGCAAAAGCCATCTCCGTCGGACGCACCCGTGTTACGGCGCCGCGGAAATTCCCGATCAGCACCATGAACCTCCGCGGAGCGTCCTGGGTTGCTGCCGTAATCGCCGCGATAGCGGCCTCGTTGAGCTGAGGAAGGAACACGTTCGCGACAAAGTATCCAGACGGCTTTTCGCCGGCTGCGGGAAACCAGTTTCGCTGAGCCTCGAGATAAGACGTAGGCTTGACACTGTCAACCTGAGGCTTGAGCTGTGTTCGCAACGGGCTGAGCAGGTCATTCCCTATGCTTGGTCGACCGCAATAACCGACCAGCATCTGAAACCTCGGCCCTTGTTCGGACGGCAATATTATGCCGGCGACCGACACTTCATCCGGCGCCGCCCCAGTGAATTTGACATAGGTCTGCAGCAACTCTCGAATTCGTCCAGAGGGATAGATCAACGCTCCCGCTAGAACCTCGTTCACCGGGTGGAGCCGGTAGTCGAAAGCAGTAACCACACCGAAGTTTCCACCGCCACCGCGGATCGCCCAGAAGAGGTCCGGATTGGAGTCCTTACTGGCCTCAACCTGCCTTCCGTCCACAGTCACTACGTGCGCCGATACTAGGTTGTCGCAGGTGACGCCGTATTTCGGCATCAAGGCACCCTCTCCCCCGCCGAGTGTCAGGCCGCCAATTCCTACCGTGGGGCAAGTGCCCAAAAGGGTGGCTAGGCCGAAGCGCTGCGTCGCTTCGTCCAGATCGCCCACAAGACAACCCGCACCGGCACGCACCACGCGCTTGTCGGCGTCAACTTCAATACGCCTCATCCCTGAAAGATCAATCACCACGCCGCCATCGCATACCCCATAACCCGCGGCGCTATGTCCTCCCGCACGCACCGCCAGAGGCAAACCCTTTTTTTGGGCGAAATCAAGAGTCCGAGCGACGTCGGACGGGCTGGCGCAGCGCACAATCAATGCCGGATGCCAATCGTAGGCGCGATTGTTGACCAAGCGGGATGATTCATAGTCGGATGCATCCGGAGCAATCACGCGGCCGCTAACCTCGGATGCCAGTTTCCGGATCGTTGCAACGTCGACCGAAGTCGCATTCTGTTCGCGCACTTCGAGGATCCACCGCGTCCTACCAAGCTCCTTCATCGGGCGGCTGTAAATCGCCGCCGCGATGAACGCCGTCCGCTGGACGAATCTTCTACGAGTGATGGGCACCATGTTCACCACCGTCTGTCACAATACCCGAGTTTCAGTTGCGAGCCCACCTTCATCCCAACCTCTATGCAACCAACTTCGATGGAGCTTCCGGACGTTTTGCCTTCCCATTGCCATGTTTACGGCAAGGCGCAGGCGAAGTTGGCGGCATCATCGGTGCTCCTCATACCTTTGTACTTAGCAATCTGTGGATACGGACAGAGGGGGCGGGTTCGGTCGACCTTGCCCCCCAGCAAACGGGACGCGATAATGCGCTCGGGTGCTTTTCCCTGTTCCACCCATTGTTCGATCGCGCCAATCGCATCGAACGTATTCGGCCCCTCCCCAAACCCGCAATGATCCATTCCGGGAACCATGAAGAGTCGATAGGAACCCTCTACCTTATCCGCACTTCCAATGAATTTCAGTACGCTGTTGTAATAGTCGATGCTATTGAACGGAGAGATTCCCGGGTCGCTCCAGCCGTGATATTGCAGCAATTTTCCGCCATGCCGGAAGAAAGCTTGCAGATCCGGATTTATGGCATTGGTCACGCCGCCATCGAGGCGATCCGCGCGTTCCATTCCGGAATCGAAATCGAAAGTCATGTAATCCCAGTTCGGGTCTTGAAACAGTGCGTATTTGAAATACTGACCTCTGCCCATAAGAGATTCGGTGAGCATCCTGCCAATCCAGTCAGGTACACCCCAGCCCAGTTCGCTGCCCATTGCGTAGCCGGGGAAGATTTGCTCCTTCGTGCGGGGATTGACGACGGGGCCGTAGAACTTCAAAACAAGTTGGACTTGTGCGGCAGTCAGACAGGATGCGCGGTCGTCGCCTTTGCATTCCAGCGTTTTGGGGTCAAAATCGCAGCGCGTGGGGTCCTCTAAAACCCCATCCTTGAGGCCATCCCGAATGTCGCACGCTTCTAGTATCGCGTTGTGGAGAACTGCGAGTTTGTCTGTCGAAACTAGAGCACTGGGGTTCCTCTGAATCGCCTGCTTCGCCCATACGGCTTGCGCCTGCAAGTGAGTGAGGAAATTGGCGGGGGCACCTGCGGCAATTCCATCGTAGTCAGCTGGGAATCGCTGGGCCTCCATCAATCCCTGCCGACCGCCTGTGGAGCACCCATGCCAGTAAGAAAACTTAGGAGCCTTCCCGTAGTAAGCTGCGATGGTTAGCTTTGCCTTGAGCGTCATCTCGTGGACCGCGCGATACCCGAAGTCGATTACCTTCTCCGGATGACCGAGTGCGAAGCTGGCGTCTCCGAGTCCACCGTCGTGACCCGTATTCGTTGAAGCCGTCGCGTAGCCACGAGAAAGAGCTGCGTCCATTTCCCAGTAGTTGACCACTCCTGAAAAGCCGCCGTTGCCTACGCCCATAAACTTCCCATTCCACTTCGAAGGGAAAGGCATCCAAACCTCAAACTTAATCTCGGAGTCCTTCGACGGCTTGGTGATCGCGACTACCCGGCAGAACTCTGGCAGATCCTTAGCTGCCACAAACTCAAGCGCGCCTAGCCGTCCCACCGGAAAAGGCTCTGGCGGCGCGAACGCGCCGGCAGCCACCATCTCGGCCAAGGTGATCGTAGTGTCGGGCAGTTTGAGAGCGGTTAGCCCCTTGCAACGCGATGAAGCATCAGGGGACAGCGGGTCGTCAAGCATTAGAGTTGCCACAAGGACGGATGTAGCGCTGGCTTGAGCTACCGACTGTACTGGAGTTGCTTGCTGTGGGTGCACCGCGCCGGTACAGAACAGCATTAGGGGAAAAATGTATTTCCGGCTGACAGACCTCATGTTGAAGTCTCCCGGAAGAATTGTGCACAGTGTAGCACCGGGCCGTCGTGGAAGGGCTACCTGTAATTCCTACCTGTGATCTCTACCTGTGAAACAGGTAAAAGACGTGTAGAGAGTAGGCTCGATACGGTCTAAGCTGTTATCTTTTCTATCCGTGGTAGGTTGACACTGTGGAGATGCGGTAGACGGGGTTACATTCCTTCAAAGCGCTTCCACTTTACTGCGGACCGTAGTCAACTTTTGGACAGCTGTCCAAAAGTGATGTTACGCGGAGACGGACTCTCTCGTTTTTCTGGTGGTAAGGGCTGAGGGAGCACATATCGTCTCGGAGACAGCTCTCTCGTCTTACGCACGGCCAGTTAGGGGCAGAGTGCCGAGACTCCATTCGGAGTCACGCGAACATAGGTCGTGGTTATTGGGCTTTTTCGAACAGCTCTTTTGCAAGCAAGACGGCTGTCATTGCATTCGGCCAACCGGAGTAGAACGCCAGATGAGTGATGGCCTCGATCAACTCTTCCTTCTTGACTCCGTTCTCGACGGCTTTGGCGAGATGGAATCGCAGTTGGTCAGGACGATTCAAAGCAATCAGCGCCGCCACAGTGATGAGGCTACGGTCACGTTTAGATAATTCCTTGCGCTCCCATACGTCGTCAAATAGCACTCCATCGGTGAGTTCAACCAGCTTGGGAGAAAAGTCGCCAATCAGTTTCTTGGCTCCATCTGATCGTGTCGGCATTCTGGTTACTCCTGCTCAGCGATAGCTCATTTTCTCGATGTGCTCGGGATATCGCGCCCCTTGCACATCTATGCTTGAAGCGGCGCGTTCAATTTGGCGGAGTTCGTCTGCCGTGAGTTCAATCTCGGCGGCTCCAATGTTTTCTTCCAGACGGCCCAGCTTGGTTGTGCCCGGAATTGGAACGATCCACGGCTTCTTCGCCAGCAACCATGCAAGCGCGATTTGCGCGGGCGTCGCTTTCTTCTCCGTCGCAAATCTGTCGAGTAGAGCCACCATCGCTTGATTTGCATCCATGTTCTCCGGACGGAAGCGCGGAAGCGTACTGCGGAAGTCAGTGCTGTCGAACTTGGTATCCGACGCGATCTTTCCAGTGAGAAATCCCTTGCCAAGCGGGCTATATGGAACAAAGCCGATGCCCAGTTCTTCGAGAGTCGGAAAAATCTCCTGCTCCGGTCGCCTGAACCACAGCGAGTACTCGCTCTGCAGTGCGGTCACAGGTTGAACCGCGTGGGCACGGCGAATCGTTTCTGCGCTTGCCTCCGACAGTCCGAAGTGCTTCATCTTACCTTCACGGATGAGGTCTTTCACCGCTCCCGCAACATCTTCAATCGGGACGTTCGGATCGACGCGATGCTGGTAGTAGAGATCAATGGCCTCGAGCTTCAGGCGCTTCAGTGAACCTTCAACGGCCTGCTTGATGTGTTCAGGCCGACTGTTCAAGGCGCTCCATCGTTCCCGATCACCGGGAGCAGGTGCCCAGCCGAACTTCGTTGCGATCACCACTTGCCCGTGGAAGGGAGCGAGGGCCTCACCCACAAGCTCTTCGTTCGTCAATGGCCCATAGACTTCGGCGGTGTCAAAAAACGTGACACCACGTTCGACGGCAGCGCGAAGCAGCGAGATCATCGCCTGCCTCTCTTTCGGCGGCCCGTAGGACCAGCTCATGCCCATGCAGCCAAGGCCGAGAGCTGAGACTTCAAGACCGCCCTGTCCGAGCTTGCGTTTTTTCATGGTTCCGATCTCCACGTTGGTTTAGTAGCGTTCCCAAACAACTCTCCAGTGTTCGTTTGGGTTCGTCGATTTCACAATTAACCGATTGCCAGAGATTTCGTAGGCGCGTTTCAGGTCTTTGCCGATGAGCGTTCGTACGAGCGCACCATCGATGTGAAACGTAAAAGTGGAAGAGTCGTCGATGTGGTAGCTGCCGTAGGAAGCCTCGTAGCCACCCTGCGCATAGGCACTGCCAGTCTGCGCGTTTCGGTACATGACCTGCACAGATGCCTTTCCGTCACTCGTGAAGACGAACATGCCGTTGCAGTCCGCTTTGTGAACTTGTCCGTCTGCGCTCGCTTCTTCAAGCGAAACCAGCTTCCATGCGCCAACCAGACGGTTCTGACTTTCCTCGTTACGGTGCGGAGCCTCGGCTGCAAGCTGTGCTGGCAACGCTGTGCTGACCAGCAAGGCGCTGAAGAGCAGAGATTTCATTTCAGTTCTTCTCACCTGAACATTAGAGCCCCGGCACCTGTAAGCCGGGTATCACAATCCTGCCGATTGATTGCCTAATCCTGTCGCCACACGGGATTTTGTGTTTAGAAAGTGACAATGAAGCGGTAAGATTCCGTCATGCCGCAATCGGCGACAAGGCGTCCAAATGCAATCGCGAATGGAATTGGCGGGGTTGCCGAATTGCGTACCGAACTGGCTCAGCAGATTGCCGCTCACGCTCCAACCGCAGGCGAACATGCAACCTTGATATCGGGCCTGACGCTCTATCGGCGAACGAGCACGACTCCTTGCTATCCCACAACTTACGAACCCAGTTTCAACATCTTCGTGCAAGGCCGGAAGCGTATAACTCTCGGTGGAACGACCTATCTGTGTGACGGATCAACGTTCCTGCTGAGCTCCCTCGACCTTCCCGTCGTGAGTCAGATCGTCGAAGCAAGCACGCAAGTGCCGTTGCTCTCCATGCTGCTCAAACTCGATATGGCGGTGGTCAGGGAAATTCTGAATCACGGCGAATTTCAAACACGGCACGGTTCATCTGAGGGTCGGGGTATCGCAATCGGGACGACGACGCTCGATCTGCTGAAACCTTGTTCTCGCCTTCTGGATCTGCTTGATGCTCCCGAAGACATTCCGTTCCTGTGCAGTTTGATCCAACGCGAGATTGTGTATCGCCTGCTGCGAGGTCCGCAAGGAGCACGCCTCCACGCCATTGCTACACTTGGCGACCAGAGCCACAGAACTGCGAAGGCGATTGCTTGGCTCAGGGCCAACTACGCGAAGCCTCTGCGTGTAGAGGAACTTGCGGAAGTGGCGCGGATGGGTATGTCAACCCTGCATCATCATTTCCGTGCGCTGACGGCCATGAGCCCGCTTCAATATCAAAAACAGCTTCGCTTGGTAGCAGCGCGAGAACGGATGCTGATCGAGGGGCTCGATGCTGCGAGTGCAGCCTTTGAAGTTGGATATGAAAGCCCGAGTCAGTTCAACCGCGAATATAAACGCTTCTTTGGTCAACCACCGATGCGCGACATCAAGACGCGTCGGTT
>CAZQOB010000120.1:0-9047 GCA_964594885.1 uncultured Acidobacteriaceae bacterium | reverse complement strand
AGAATGCTCGCTGACGGAGAGGGAGAATGAATCAGCCGCCTCACTGGCGCTCGACGAAAAAACTCTTTGGCTTTCATCTGTGTTTATCCATGTTCATCTGTGGTTCCGTTTTTCTCGCCTCGACGCCGGCCTTCGCGCAGGATTGGTTCAAGACCGGCACCGGACTTGGCGTTTCAAAAGCTCGCGTCGCGGTGGCGGATTTCGCATCCAAAGACACTCCTTCTCAGCCTCTCGCCGTGCTGTTCAGCGATGTGGTGCGCACGGACCTCGACTTCAGCGGCATCCTCGAACTCGTCAGCAAGAGCTACAATCCGCTGCAGATGCCCGCCACGCCAGCCGACGTAGACTACAAAGGATGGTCCGGCGCGCCCGCTTCGGCGCAACTCCTCGCGTTCGGCAACATTTCGACCAACAACAATGCCGTTGAAATTCAGGCCTGGCTGAACGATGTTCGGGACGCTTCCCTGCCGCCGGTAATCGGCAAGGTCTATCGCGGGGATGCGACCGAGGCGCAGGTGCGGATCTTCGCGCACCAATTTGCCGACGAGATCATCGGAAAACTTTCGGGTGGCCTGCCGGGAATCGCCAGTACGCAAATCGCGTATGTCAGCAACCGAAGCGGCAACAAAGAAATCTGGGCGATGGACTACGATGGCGAAAACCAGCATCAGTTGACGCAGCTCCATACGATCTCCCTTACTCCCCGCTGGTCGCCGGATGGCTCGCGCGTTGCGTTCACCTGTTACATGCAACCGGGAGGCGCCGCCGTCCCGACGGCCCAGATTTGTGTCTATTCGACAGCGGCGAATCGCCTCATTTCGTTTCCGCGATTCAAGGGCACAAATTCCTCGCCCGCCTGGTCGCCTGACGGCTCCCAGCTCATGTTCATGTCCAGCATGTTTGGCAATCCCGAGTTGTTCGTCACCGACATATCGGGCCAGCACCCGAAGCGCCTCACGTTTTCCAACGGCGCCAACACATCTCCGTCCTGGAATCCGAAGACGGGCCAGCAGGTCGCTTTTGTCAGCGACCGCGGCGGCATCCCGCAGCTTTTCGTCATGAACGGGGACGGCTCCGATCAGTCCAAGATCGATCTGCCCGATATGGGCTATGTGATCGATCCGGCGTGGTCGCCGAACGGCCAGTTGCTGGCGTTTAGTTGGCGGCGACGGAACGGAAACTACGACCTTTACATCATGGAAATCGTCAGCCATCAGCTCGTCGAATTGACGCGGGACGTTGGGCGCAACGAGCGGCCCAGTTGGGCTCCGGATGGACGTCACCTGGTCTTTGAATCGACACGGACCGGCACGCGGCAGATTTGGTCCATGCTTGCGGACGGCACGGGAGCGCGGCAGCTAACCACGCAGGGGCAGAATGAGTCGCCCAACTGGTCGGCCAAGTAAAGACCGGACGCGAACCGTGATGGGGGCGGTAGGACCGATGCGAACTAGGAACAAACGAATTTGAAAAGCTTAACTTGGTATTTGCACTCGCTAAGCAAGCTCCAGTAAATTGTCAAAGGAGGAAGAATAAAAAAGATGCCGACTCGTTCGTACGCCAGGGCTCTGCTCTGCAGTTTGCTCGTCATCACCGCTCTGGGTGCGGGTTGCAAGCCTAAGCCCGCGCCGGCGCCACCTCCACCGCCCCCACCAGCGCCCGCGCCGCCGCCGGCCAAACCGACGGCGAACTTGCAGGCGTCGCCGAATACGGTCCAGAGAGGCGAAGGGGTCACTCTGACCTGGACTTCGACCAACGCGACCACTCTGAGCCTCTCGCCCGGTGTCGGCAATGTCTCGGCGGAAGGCACGCAGCGGGTGACGCCGCAAGATTCAACGACGTACACGCTGACCGCCACCGGTCCGGGCGGAACGGCCGACTCCAGCGTGCACGTTACGGTCACTGTTCCTCCTCCACCGCCGCCCGCGGTGAAGCAGCCTACGATGCAGGAGCTGTTTGACAAGGAAGTGAAGGACGCTTTCTTCGACTACGACAAAGCGGACGTGCGCACTGACGCTCGCGACGCCCTCTCGCAGACCGCTCAGTTCTTGCGCTCTTACCCGCAGGTCAAGGTCCTCATCGAAGGCCATTGCGATGAACGTGGTTCGACGGAGTACAATCTGGCTCTGGGCGACCGGCGTTCCTCCGCGGCTAAGGCGTTCCTGACTTCGCTGGGAATTTCGGCAGACCGCATGGAAACGGTGAGCTACGGCAAGGAACGGCCGTTCTGCACCGCTTCGGACGAGGCCTGCTACCAGCAAAATCGGCGCGCGCACTTCGTCATGGGGAAGTAGCCAGGTGAATTTTCCGAGCTTGCTTGCCGCTCGCGCGGCAGGCAAGCTCGGAATAGAATATTGAGGACCAACGAGGAGTCCCTGCCTCGGAGGAGGAACACCTTGCGTATCCGATGGATTCTATTTTTCGGGGCCGCCATGCTTGCCGGAGCGCTCGGCGGCAGCTTGCTCGGACCCGCGCCGGCGGGCGCCGTTGCGCGTGAAATCATTGAGCTTCAAACGGGCGTGAACCAGCTGATCACAGGCCAGCAGAGTTTGCAAACTCAGCTCACGCAAAACGCCGCCGTGCAGCGCACGCTCATCGAGCAGTCGCTGGACGCGGTCAATAAGCTGAATACTTCCATGGCCGCGGTCCAGAAGACCACGCAGGATTTCTCGGCCGCTTCAGGGGCGCGTCTCGACACGATGGGCACTCAGGTCCAGGGCCTCTCTGATAACGTGGCGGACCTGCAGGCGCGGATCGGCAAAGTTGATCAAAAGCTGACCGACATTCAGAACACCTTGCAAAACGTCGATTCAAAGCTTGTGGCCCCAGCCGCTGCTCCCACAGGAGCTGCTCCTCCGGCGGCGCTGAGCGGGCCTCCTTCCGCTCCGGGAATAACTCCTACAGCTGCGGCGCAGCCTCCGGCGACAGCTGACATCCTGTATTCCAACGGCCTCCGCGACATCAACGGCAAACACTACGACCTCGCGACCCAGGAATTTCAAGACTACATCAAATACTATGGCGACACCGATCTGGCCTCGAACGCCCAGTTTTATCTCGGCGAAATCGCCTTCATTCAAGGCCAGTACCAGCCTGCGCTCGACGCGTACAACAAGGTCATCGAAAACTATCCCAAAAGCTTCAAGACCGCCTCGGCCATGATGAGAAAAGGCTTTTGCCTTGCGGAACTCGGCCAGAAAGCTGCGGCGATCCGCCAGCTTCGCACCGTCGTCCGCCAGTATCCCGGCACGGACGAGGCCAAGCGCTCCGCCGCGAAGCTCCGTGAAATGGGCGCCACCGCCGGCTAGGTCCTAAATCTCCCCAGGTGTTGCGTTCTCCCGTTTCTATGCGTTCTGTGTGTTGAGCCGTTCCTGTCGAAAAAAATTAACACAGAGTTCGCGGAGAATGCCGGGCCTCAGCCTAAGCAACACGGTGCCTCCCTCCCGAAGTCCGCCGCTCAAGATTTGCGCGCCGCTTGTGGCCATGCTATCTTCCTCGCAGAATTGGAGAAAAATCATGTCGGTCAACAAAGTGATCTTGGTGGGCCGCCTCGGCCGCGACCCGGAAACTCGCTACACGGGCTCGGGGCAAGCCGTTTGTAATTTTTCTCTCGCCACAGACGAAACTTACAAGAGCCGGAGCGGCGAGCGGCAGAAGCGTACCGAGTGGCACAAGATTGTTGTGTGGGGAAAGCAAGCCGAAATCGCCCAGCAATACCTCAAGAAGGGCGCGCAGATTTATCTGGAAGGCCGAATCCAGTCGCGCGAGTGGATGGACAAAGAAAATCAAAAGAGGACAAGCTTCGAGATCGTCGCAACCAATTTTCGCATGCTCGGTTCTCGCGCGGATTCAATGGGCGAAGCGGCGCGTAGCGCGGCGGCTGCCTCAGGAGATTTCGACGCCGAACCTCATGCCCCCGCGGGCGACGAGCAAGCCGGCCCTCAAGTCACTGACGAAGACATTCCCTTCTAATTTCGCGCGGTTGTGAATACGGCGGGTTTCAACTTGCGAGGTTTGTGACAGCGCACAATCTGGACGCTTTCAGTAGGCGATCAGCGCCCTTCAGCCTGCCGCCGGGCTCGTTCCGCGTCAATCTGGTGGAGCAATTCCTCGAGCTTCGGCCGCTGCTCAGGGGTCAGAATCTGCCGGATCTTGTCGCGGCCCTGCTGGCGGACCTGCTCATATTCAGGATCGAGCTTCTGGTGCAGCGCCGCGTATCGCGCGCGTGTGTCATTGAAGATGGCTTCGAGTTGCTTCTGCTGATCCGGCGTTAGGTCCAGGCCCTTCGTAAACATCGCCAACGTGCCGGCGGGATTGTGGGCGAGGCTCGCCCGAGGGCGGTCAGCAAGCACGCGCGAGGTTACCAGCGTCCCCACACCGCCCAGCGCGATGCCGAGCACGAACACGAGAAATACGAGAAGGGCAGCTTTGCGGCTTCCTTTAGTCGGTTCCATAGTTCATCTCCGCTAAAGACTGTAGGACTTCTTCGTTGCTCACGGGGTCGCCGGGCGGTTGTGGAAAATCGCCGGCGCTTAACTCCGTGCGAACCGCCGGCGCGGGAGTGCTGCGGCTCGGCGCAAATCCTACCACGTAGGCCGACAAAGCAAGCAAAAGCATCGCAGCCGTCAAAGATAAGCGAGACGCCAGAAATTCGAGTGGCGCCCAAAACGCCGCGGGCGACGAAGCACGCACTTCTTCCCGCCGGATGGTCGCCATAACCTTTGCGAGGAACGCGTGACTCGGCTCGCTCGCCGGCTCCCACGCCGCTCGAAGCAGATCGCCCGCCAGTCGAAAATCGTGGACAGCCGCGTGGCAATCCTCGCACTCGGTCAAGTGCGCGTCAAGTTCTGGGTCCAGCGCGCCACCGAGGTAATCCTCAAAGCGTGACTCAAACTTACGGCATCGCATCGGAAGATTCGATTTGCTAAACACCTCATTCACTCCTTCTCGGCCTGAGGCCTTCCCGTAGCGAGGGGCGCTTTTGCATCCGCTTCCGGTACAGCTCCACGAGACGTCCTCGAGCCCGAAACAACCGCACTTTGACCGTGTTGACGTTCAGGCCCAGAACCTCCCCGATTTCCTCAACCGAAAATCCTTCCACTTCCTTCATCACCAGCATGACCTGATCCTTCTCTTCGAGCTGTTGAAGCATTCGCTCGATGAGCTGCCGATGCTCGAGCCTGTTGCTGGCGTCGTCCCGCGGCACCGACCCGCTGTAGCCATGCTCCGGCGCGGATTCTATTTTTCGCAGCTGATCTTCACTTAGGTCCGCTTCGTACACGAGTCGCCGCACCTTCTTCTTTCTC
Organism: uncultured Acidobacteriaceae bacterium; assembly: GCA_964594885.1. GTDB lineage: Bacteria > Acidobacteriota > Terriglobia > Acidiferrales > UBA7541 > Acidiferrum. Next base: position 3,741 of record CAZQOB010000120.1, on the reverse strand, counting down.
AGATAGTCCCAGCACTCATTGACCGCGATCTTGTGCAGCCAGGTACCGAAGGCCGATCGCTGGTCGAACCGCTGGATCGAAAAATAAGCCTTGGCCAGCGCCTGCTGCGCCACATCCTCCACGTCTGCGCTGCCGCGCAGGATTCCATTCACGACGGCCAATACGCGGTGCTGATGAATCCGCACCAACTCCTCGTACGCGCTGGCGTCGCCGCCCTGCGCGCGCCGCACCAGCCCCTTTTCGATCTCCGCCGCCGTCGGGGCTGCAGTCTCTTTTGCGACCGTCGCCCCGCCAACCGCGTCTGAGTTTGTGACGTTTGCCATCGCTTTCCGGTTTCGCGCGCCTTCTCTAAAGATCAACTTTTCCGCTTGCAGCCATTATAACCCTGTGGAACAATGCCGACATGATTATCGCCGACCGACTTCGCATTTTGCGCGAAGAAAAGAAGTTTTCCCAAGGGGACATCGAAAAGCGCACTGGACTGCTTCGCTGCTATATCTCGCGCGTCGAGAATGGCCATACGGTTCCGGCCATCGAAACGCTCGAGAAAATGGCTCGCGCTCTGGAAGTCCCCCTTTACCAACTCTTCTATGACGGAGAAGAGCCGCCCGAGCTTCCCAACCTTCCGAAGCGCAAAAGCGCCGACGATATCGTTTGGGGCAGCACCGGGAAAGAGGCTCGTCTTCTGAACAAGTTTCGCAGGCTGCTGGGTCGCATCGAAGAAGACGACCGCCGGCTCCTGCTGTACATGGCTCAGAAGATGGCCAACCGCTAAGTCCGGCGGATTGCCCAAAGGCGCTCTCCGGCATACTGGCTTACAGGCCCGGGAATCACTCTGAGTGGTCTTAATCGTTGCCAAAGTGATGCTACCCGGGCCGCAGCCGAACCTCGATGTACCTTGCTGTTTCATTTCGGCACATTCTGACCGGCCCCGCAAGCCTCGATCCTACTCCCACTCAATTGTGCTCGGTGGCTTTGAGCTTATGTCGTACACCACCCGATTGATTCCCGCAACTTCATTAACGATTCTAGTCGAAATGCGCTCCAGCACTTCCGCAGGTAGCCGCGTCCAGTCAGCCGTCATAGCATCTTCCGATTCCACGACTCGCACGGCTACGGTCAGCCCATAACTTCTTTCGTCTCCCATCACGCCCACGCTGCGAACCGGCAGTAAAACAGCAAAGGCTTGCCAAACCTTTTCATATAAGCCCGCTCGGCGCACTTCTTCGACCACGATGGCGTCCGCCTCCCTCAGCGGGGCGAGGCGCTCTTCGGTCACTTCGCCAAGGAGACGAACGGCAAGGCCTGGTCCGGGGAACGGATGTTTGGTGAGCATTTCTTCCGGCAGGCCGAGGTCACGGCCGATTCGGCGCACCTCGTCTTTAAAGAGCTCGCGAAGGGGCTCGATCAGAGCAAAGGGCAAATCCGCAGGAAGGCCTCCGACATTGTGATGCGTCTTGATCGTTTGCGAGGGGCCGCGCACGGCGACAGATTCAATCACATCCGGGTAAAGAGTCCCCTGCAGCAGAAAGCCAGCGCGGTCTGGGCCAGTCGCTAGCGCGCGCGCTTGTTCGTCAAACACCGCGATGAATTCCGCGCCGATTTGTTTGCGCTTGGTCTCCGGGTCGGCCACTCCCTTTAGACGCGCCAGAAAACGGCTCGAGGCGTCAACGCCGATCACCTTCAGGCCCATGCGATTCCGCAGCAATTCGAGCGTCTCCCTGAACTCATTCTTCCGGAGGAGACCCGTATCGACGAAGACATTCGTCAGCCGGTCGCCGATCGCGCGGTGCACAAGCACCGCCGCGACCGCCGAATCCACTCCCCCACTTAGGGCGCAGATGGCGCGGCCTTCACCGACCTGCTCGCGGATCGACTCCACGGTTTCGGCGATGAAAGCGGCGCCGCTCCAAAGGGGCCGTGCATGGCAGATGTCGAATACAAAATTGCGAAGGATCTCCGAACCGCAATCGGTGTGTCGAACCTCAGGGTGAAATTGAACAGCGTAAAGCTTCCGTGCAGGGTCTTCAGCGGCCGAAACTGCGTTGCCGGTCTCGCCAGTCACGTGGAAGCCGGCCGGCAGAGCGCGGACGTGATCACCGTGGCTGTTCCAGATGCGAAGTTTTTTCGGAATGCCCGCGAACAGCGCTGAGCCGTCTTTCACCAGAAGTTCGGCGCGACCGTACTCCCGCCGGTCGGCGCGCTCGACACTCCCGCCCAAGGTGTGCGCCATCCACTGCAGCCCGTAGCAGATGCCGAGGACAGGCAGCCCCATCGACAGCACTGCAGTGTCGCAAGGCGGCGCACCAGAGTCGTACACGGAATTCGGTCCGCCGGAAAGAACGATGCCGACCGGCTCGAGTTTCCGAATCTGGTCAATGCCAGCGGTACATGGCAGGATCGCACTGAAAACTTGCTGCTCGCGGATTCGCCGGGCGATCAACTGCGTGTATTGCCCGCCGAAATCGAGAACAACGATGCCACCGCGCTCACTCATGTTCTTATCCAACAACTAGATTGACTAGCTTGTCCGGCACGACGACTACCTTTAGTATCCGCTGCCCATCCAGAAGTTGCGCCACTTTGGGGTCCGCCATGGCGCGCCTTTGCACTTCGTCCTTGCCAAGACCAGCTTCCACGAGCAGCCTTCCCCTTACTCGCCCGTTTAGCTGCACGACAATTTCGACTTCGTCTTCCGCCGCGAGCTCAGAAACAAACTTCGGCCAAGCGGCCCGCGCCAGCGTCTCTTGTGTATGGCCAAGCATTTCCCAAAGCTCTTCCGCGAGGTGCGGGACCATGGGGCCCAGCATCAGCGTCAGAAGCTCCAGCACTTGCTTCAGGATTTCAGGACGCACTCCCTCGGCGAGCGGCTCTTGCTCGTGAATTTCATTCACCAGCTGCATGAGCAGCGCCGTGGCGCTATTGAAATGCCAGCGCGACTCGAAATCATGGGTCACGCGGCGCAGCACTTGATGCGCCCTTCGCAGCAGGAGTCTTTCTTTGGGCGTCGCCGAATCGAGCGACATGGCTGCGGGATCGCCACCGTGCACCGCCCTCAGCCGTTCACTGTGCCCTGACACGAGCCGGTGCACTCGCTGTAAAAAGCGCACGCAGCCTTCAATGTCCTTCTCGCTCCATTCGAGATCTTTCTCGGGAGGCGCGGCAAATAGCGTGTAGAGGCGCCCCGTGTCGCAGCCGTATTGGTCGGCCATTTCTTCCGCGCCAACGACATTGCCTTTCGACTTCGACATGGCCGTGCCGCCCTTGAGGATCAGCCCTTGCGTGAACAGGCGCGTCACCGGCTCACCGTGGTTCACGAGCCCCAGGTCGCGCATCACTTTGCAGAAAAAACGCGTGTACAGAAGGTGCAGGATGGCGTGGACGATCCCGCCGATATATTGATCGACCGGCAGCCAGTAGCGCACCAGGGCCGGATCAAACGGCGCCTTGTCATTGTGGGCGTCCGCGTAGCGATAGAAGTACCACGATGAATCGATGAATGTGTCCATCGTGTCCGTCTCGCGCCGCGCTGCCCCGCCGCACTTCGGGCACTTTACGTTCACAAATTCCGGGACACTCGCGAGGGGCGATTCGCCCAGCCCGCTGAATTTCGCCATCGGCGGCAGCACCACCGGCAAATCCTTGTCCGGGACCGGCACCAGCCCGCACTTCTCGCAATACAGCACGGGAATCGGCGTGCCCCAATAGCGCTGCCGCGAAATGCCCCAATCCTTAAGCCGA
>CAZQOB010000119.1:0-9525 GCA_964594885.1 uncultured Acidobacteriaceae bacterium | reverse complement strand
CGCTTAATTAATTAAGCAGCAAGTGCCAAGTTGTTGTTGGCAGTTCTAGTTTCCAGCCGATTGCGGGTGGTTGGCCCCCGGCATGCCTCCGGGACGCGACAACTTCCGTCGAAACCGTGTCGCCCCCTGAAATGTATTTTATCATCCTTTGCGTCGGAACTCCTGCCCGGCTCATGATTCCGAACTTGAAGGTGACTCGAGGATGACAATTCGTTTTAGTGAAGCGCGGCGAGGCGACCTGGGAACCCTGCTCGCAATGATGAAGGAGTTGCAAGCGGAAGATCCGTGGGAAGAGCCGTTTGATGAGCTGCGCTTGCGCGCGGACTTAGAGACTTTGCTGGCTAACCCGACTTTCGGGGCTGCATTCGCCGGGTGGGAGGATGACCAGCCGGTCGGCTACATGATTCTTTGTTTCGACTACAGCCTGGAATATAGAGGTAAAGGCGCCTGGGTGGACGAACTTTTCGTAAAGGCAGCCCGCCGCGGACGAGGAATTGGCACGCAACTGCTTGACTTGGCTGAAGTTAAGTCGCGCGAATTCGGCGCCCAGGTACTGCACTTGGAGGTAAACCACGGAAACAAAGCGATGGAACTCTATCGCCGCCGGGGCTTTGCTGAACATCATCGCTTCCTGATGACCAAGCGCCTGACCTATTGAGGCGCGCTGCTCATTCGTACTCTTCATCGCCAGTTTAGGCACACCGGCGGAGAGCATGATTGACGGGTGAGCCAACCGCTTCCAGAATGGACACTTGGGAGGCCTGCGCTCCAGGTCGCCCGACATTTTATGTCCAACGAACCGAATGCCATTGAACAGGCCGTGGTGCGCGCGCTCCGGGACAACCTGGAGCGCATGCAGCGCAATGCGGACGAGCTGCACCACGCTGTAAGCGACGTCGTTGCAGCCTGCAGCAGCAACAAGCCGACCAATGCGCTACCGCCACTACTTCGCGCGCAAACCAGTGCGGCCTCGCTGACGGCCGCCCTCGAAGTATTGTCCCGGTTTATCGCCGCCACGTTGCAGCCGGGAACTCGTGCGCCCTATGAAGGGGAAATCTCCCAATTGGCCTCAAGGGTGGCCGCGGCGCCCGCCGTCTCCGCTGCTCGAACCGCTCCAGCCCCACCCAAGGTGGCAGCTCGGGTCATCGAGCCTGAACCGGTTCCTGAACCCGAGCCGGAATATCCCGAAGAGTTCGACGTTAACCGGTTGACTCCTGAGGAACAAGAACTACACAAGCGCGCAAATCGTGTGGCCAAAGTGTCCATGCAAGATATTAAAATGCTGAATCCGGACAAGGTGCGCCTGGGCCGCGAAAATAAAGATCTCTGCATCAGACTAAAAGACGACATTGATAAAGCTCACCGTGAGTACGACCGCCGTTTCAAACCGATCATGGATCACCCCGTGGACTATTTTTACCGCTGGATGGTGGAAATTTTGGCGGATGGCGACGCCACGGCGCTGGGCGAGTATCCGTACGGAGTGCCGGTCCGCCAGTAAGTGTTCCCGTCTTTGCGATTTTAGGTCTCCAGAAAATTCGCCATTTCTGTCCCGGCAAGGAAGGTCTGCGTTGCGTTCTGGTGCCGTTTTGTTGCTGCTGCTCCTTTGTGTTTCGTCAGGATTTGCACAAACCAAAAAGAAGGCCTCGCATAAGCCGAAGTCGCCGCCGTGCCGCACGGGCTGCAAGCCGGATACGTCCGCGCCGGACGTTTTGACTGCGACCGCCGATGACGCCGCGGCGAACAAGGAGCTCGGCGTGCTTGCGCGCAATCTGCATAACGGAGTCGCGGGTTCGTATGAAAAGCTTTCTGCATTTGCAGGAAAGCATGCACCGGATGTGTCCGGCGCGCGGGCCGCTTTGGCGCTGGGCTATGAGGACTATGAAAAGACTCACGCGGTGCAGGCGCTGGCGTGGTTCAACAAGGCACAGAAGGACGATCTTCTGCGCGAGTACACGCTGTTCTGGAAGGCACAAGCCGAGCGCTCGCTGAAGAAAAACGCCGACGCACTGGCCGATTTGAATGCGATCCAGCGGGATTATCCCAATACCGCGATGAAGGAGCAGGTCGTTGACGTGCTGGCGGTGGTGGCCAGCGAAACAGGCCACGCGCAGGATGCGATTGACGCGCTGAACAGTTATGGAGGCACGGCCTCCAAACCGACGCTGCTGCTAGATCGCGCGCACGCGTATCAAGCCCTTGGGCAGACGGTTCGCGCGGCGAAGGACTATCAGACGATTTTCTATAAGTATCCGCTCAGCGACGAAGCAAAGCCTGCGGGATCGTCGCTGGCCTCGTTGCAGAAAACGCTGCACAACGAATTCCCGTACGCCACCGCGGAACTGCAGGAAGAACGCGCCCAAACATTCTTCGACGCGCACAAGTGGCGGGAAGCGCGGCCGGAATTTGAAAAACTCATCAGTATGCTGCGAGAACCGACGAATCCCGCCGGTCAGCGCGCCAAGTTGCGGCTGGCCCAATGCAAAGTGCAGCTCAAGGCTTCGCTGACCCAGATCTCTCTGCTAGCGACGCCAGATTCGGACGTGGATGCCGAGCGTTTGTTTGCGCTTTCGCAGTTCCAGCGCTCCGCGAAAAATGAATCGGCGATGCTCGCTACGCTTGAGGACCTCGCCAGGAAATATCCCGGCACCAAATGGGCCGAAGAAGGCTACATGCAGGCAGGGAATTACTTCTGGGTTTCGCTGGATCGCGAGCGCGCCGGCAGCTACTACCAGAAAGTTTTAGACATTTTTCCAAACAGCAAGAACGACTACAACGCGGAATGGCGCGTCGCTTGGGTCGCTTACGTGAATCGCCAACCTGATGCCGACGAAAAGCTGAAAACCTTTCTGTTGAAATATCCGGTCTCCGCCAATGCCGTGGACGCGCTGTACTGGCTGGGGCGTTTCTCCGAGCGCACCGGTAATCCGGCTCACGCGCGAACCTTCTACAACAAGGCCTTGCAGCGCTTCCCGCAGACCTACTTTGCCTATGCTTCCGCTGACCGCTTGGCCAAACTCGGTCCAGGCGAAGAGAATCCCGCGGAATATCTGGATCGCATTCCTCCGCCTCCGCCGCTGCGGCCTTTCGACGAACCGATTCCGCCTTCGGTCACCGACCGTTGGTCGCGTTCGCAGGCTCTGCGAACGATTGCTTTCGATGCTTCCGCCGAGCTGGAACTCAAGAACGCGTTTTTTGCGACCGCTTCTCCGCGCTTTATGATCGAGGCCGCGCAGGCCGCTTTCGATCAAGGCCACTTTGCTGCGGGAATGGCCTACGCGCGGTTGGCTGTCCCAAGTTTCGATTCCCGCAAGATCAACGAGCTTCCGCTTAACGTATGGAAGGCGCTTTATCCGCTGCCCTACGAATCGCCGGTTCGCCGCGAATCACAGAAAAATGATCTGGACCCGATGGTCGTCGCGGGCTTGATCCGCCAGGAATCGACGTTCCAGGCGGACATCGTTTCGCACGCCAACGCCGTCGGGCTGATGCAGTTGCTTCCTAAGACCGCCAAGCTGCTGGCCAAGCAGAAGCGCCTGAAGTATGCCAAGAACAAACTGTTCGAGCCGGATTACAACATTGAGCTCGGCACTTACTATTTCAAGGGACTCGTCAACTTGACTGGCGCTCCCGAATACGCTTTGGCTGCATACAACGCCGGCGAAGACCGCATCGCGTTGTGGAAGTCGGAACGCAACTATGAAGAGGTTCCCGAACTGGTCGAATCCATTCCGTTTTCCGAAACCCGCGACTACGTGCAAATCGTGTTGCGCAACGCCACGTTGTACCGGATGATTTATGCTCCCGGCGCACCGGGCCCTGGAGCAGCAACGACTGTCAGTCTCCGTTCTGCGAAGGCCAACGCCCCACAAGGTCGCTAAAACCACGGCGCGGGCAGGATGAATCTCCCGGACGGAGAACCATGAGCACACCCGAAGCGAAAATGGCGGGAATCACCCGCCGCATGATTTCCGCGAAGGCGGAGCAGTTCACGGAGTCGGTCATCCGCGAAATGACCCGGCTGGCGTTGAAGCACAACGCCGTGAATCTTTCGCAGGGTTTCCCCGATTTTGCCGCGCCGCAAGAGGTGAAAGAGGCCGCGCGCCAGGCGATTTCCGACGACATCAACCAGTACGCCATCACCTGGGGCGCGAAGCCGCTGCGCGACGCAATTGTCGAAAAATTCGAGCGTACTCAAAATGTGCATTACGACCCGGAGCGCGAAATCACCATCTGCTGCGGTTCCACAGAAGCGATGATGTCGGCGATGATGGCCGTCATCAATCCAGGCGACGAAGTGGTGGTCTTCGAGCCGTTCTACGAAAACTACGGGCCCGACGCGATTCTCTCCGGCGCTTCGCCGCGTTTCGTGCGAATGCAGCCACCGTCGGCCCAGAATCCCGATTGGTCTTTTGATCACGAGGCGCTTGCCGCGGCGTTCGGCCCCAACACCAAAGCCATCATCCTGAATACGCCGAACAATCCTACCGGCAAAGTCTTTACCCGCGCTGAACTGGAGTTTATCGGCGAGCTTTGCGTGCGCTGGAACTGCTATTGCATTACCGACGAAATCTACGAGCACATCCTCTACGACGGCACCGAACACATTTCAATGGCCCAACTGGACGGCATGCGCGATCGCACCATCGTCATCAACGGCATGTCCAAGACCTACAGCGTTACGGGATGGCGAGTCGGCTGGGCGCTGGCCCCTCCGGAGCCGACGCAGGCGATCCGCAAAGTCCACGACTTTCTTACCGTCGGCGCTGCAGCTCCGTTGCAACAGGCGGGTGCCAGCGCGCTGCACTCGCCGCAGAGTTATTACCACGGTCTCGCAGCCACTTACTCCGAAAAGCGCGCGCGCTTGATGAAGATTCTGGAAGCAGCGGGCTTTACCGTCTACAGACCGCGCGGCGCGTACTACATCATGACCAGCATTTCCCACTTCCACTTTCCGTTCGACGACCCGCGCTTCGCGTCAGAAACTAAGGACGTGGCATTTGCGAAGTATCTCGTCGAAGAGATTGGCGTCGCCTGCGTGCCGGGCTCCAGTTTCTACAACGATCCGCAGGACGGCGCGTCGCAGGTCCGTTTTACGTTTTGTAAAAAGCCTGAAACATTGGCGGCCGCCGAGGCTCGCTTCGCAAAGTTGCGCACGTGACTTGGGCAAAATTTAGAGCAACCTTAGATAAATTTAGAAAAGTCAGCGCCAACAGTCTGAGAGCCGAGCGCAGCAATTTCACAAAATCTGTAAGTTGCTGAAAATACTTAGCTTGTCGAATTTTAGAATGGGGTAGGGAACTGACGGTCGGTTGCCCTGTGGTGGTTAGCACCCTACCCCGCGAGTGGTCTTGTCTTATAGACGAGTACAGCCATCAAAAGGTTTCCGCACCAAGATAGATTTTTTCCAGTCGCGATTCAACGCTCAGTTTAGGTCTATCGTATCCAGGTAACGCGCCAAGGCGACGTCCCACTGGAATTTCTCTTTGATCGCTGTCTGGAGAGCTTGCGCCGCCTGTGGCTCGCCGTGCGTCAGCCAGGTTTTTTTCGGCGCGGATTTCAGTCCGCCCAGCCAGCGCAGCAACTCGCTCTTTCCTGCGTGCGCGGAAAACTGACCCATAGTGATGACTTCCGTTGCTACCGGCACTGCTTGGCCAAACAGGTGTAGCACCTTCGCCCCTTCCTGCAGCGCCCGGCCGCGCGTTCCTTCGCCTTGGAAGCCGGCAAGGATTACTGCGTTCTTGGAATCCGGCAGACGCTGGGCCAGATGGTGCAGCACACGTCCTCCGGTAACCATCCCGCTCGCAGAAATAATGATGCAGGGCGTCTTGATGTTGTTGATCGCTTTCGACTCCTCCGCCGAACGCGTCAGATGAAATTCGTGAACGTTCAGCGGATCGTGGTTGCCGCTCGACTCCAGTTTCGAAAAATCCAAGTCGTGGTCCTCTTTATATTTGATGTACAGATCGGTCGCGCTGAGCGCCATCGGGCTGTCTACGTAGACCGGAACGCGCGGAATTCTCTGCTGGTCCTCCAGTTGCCGCAGGTAGTACATGAACGTCTGGGTCCGACCGATGGCGAATGCTGGGATCACAATGGAGCCACCGCGCTTCACCACGCGGTTCACGATGTCCGCCAGGAGCGCTGCCGGATCGCCTGCTTGGTGCTCGCGGTCTCCGTAAGTTGATTCGCATAACAGCACGTCCGCCGCCGGAGGAGTTTGCGGATCATTCAAGATCGGTTCGCCGTACCGGCCGATGTCGCCGGAGAACACAACTGTCGTCTTTTTGCCGCTTTCAGTTATGGTCAGCGCCAGGCTCGACGAACCCAGTATGTGACCGGCGTCGAAGGACTCAAAATGAAACTCCGGCGAGAGATCGAAACCGCCCTTGCGTGGCATCGGCTTGAACAGCCTCAACATCGGATCGATATCTTCTGTTGTATAGAGCGGCTGGCGATCTTCAGCATTGCTGTGCTTGGAGCCGCGCAGCGCCCGCTCGGCATCTTCTTCCTGCAGGTGCGCGGAGTCTTTCAGCGAAATCGTCGCCAGCTCAATAGTCGCGGGATTGGCATAAATCGGTCCGCGGAAACCGTCGCGCACCAGGCACGGCAGCCAGCCAGTATGGTCGAGATGAGCGTGGGTCAAAACGCAGTAGTCGATCGTTTTTGGGTCCACCGGTAGCGGCTTGAAATTGCGCGCACTCAACTCCTGTGAGCCCTGAAAAATTCCGCAGTCCAGCAGCAGCTTTTTGCCTGCAGCGTCCACCAGATATTTCGATCCCGTAACCGTCCCCGCCGCTCCCAAAAACGTCAGCTTGGCCATGGCCCTCTCCAGGTACCGCCGAAAGACGGTACCTCAAACCAAAGGCAAAGCAAAACACCATGATTGCGGCGCAGCATCTCCAGCGGGTACCATCGGGCGTTCCCATTGGAAGGCTCGTGCGTCGAATTTCGGCACTCCGGCTCCTCCTGCTGATTGGAGGCGTGACGGTCCGCACTCAGACCCCACAGCCTTCGCCGGACGTGCGAGTTGTCCATGTTTTTGTGGCGCTGGCGGACAACCAACATCAGGGAATCGTCCCGGTGCCGGCGCGTCTCGGAAACGGACAGGATCCTGCAAACAATCTCTATTGGGGCGCTGCGTTCGGCGTTAAGACGTTTTTCAAAGCAAGTCCAGAATGGAAGATCCTGTCCTGCGGGCCCGGTCCACAAACCGCCGTGCTCGAGCGCTGCGTCTTTCATCACGATGCTCCTGAGGTTTTCCTGGTCGCTGACGCCTACGACGGAGCGATGATTCGCAATGCGGTCACCGATTTTGTTTCTTCGGCAAGCGGAATCCGTGGCGAAGCGTTTTCAATCGCGTCTGGAGCCTCGAAACTGGCTCTTGCCGTTGCGGGAAGCGCCGATGTGCTCGTTTACGTGGGCCATGATGCGTTCATGGATTTTCAGATTCCGCGCATCGCCGGTAAGACCGGCTCGCACCAGCGCCAATTCATTGTTTTAGCCTGTGCCAGCAAATCATTTTTCGGCCCTTACATGCGAGGAACTAACAGCGAACCACTTCTGTGGACCACCGGTTTGATGGCGCCCGAGGCCTACACGCTCATGGCTGCGCTCGACGGCTGGATGCGCTCCGAAGACCGGGACTCGATTCGCAAACGGGCCGCGGCCGCTTACGACCGCTACCAGAAGTGTGGTCTGCACGCAGCGGAAAGACTCTTCGCAACCGGGTGGTAGCAAGAGAGCGGATCAGACCGTCCTCGAGAACTCGTTGCAAAACTAAATCTCGCGTTTCATTCTGGAACCAAGTCGCCGCGCTTCTGGCGCGTCTCGTTCCCCCCGGCGAGGGGAGCCCCCGCAGGGCCGAAGCCAAACGATTCACCCATTCCCATCGCCGCCGGGCCCAAGCGACCGAAGCAGGCTTCGCTACCGAATGGCCCCAATTCGCTGGCCTTCCACGACCCTCTACTGCGATTAGGCCCGCGTGGCGCCCTTACAGTATCTTCAAGACTTGTTTGTTCAGGAAAGGGTGCCGTGCAAGCCGACAATTGGATCTCCGAACTCCAGCTGATCTTTCTGCTGCTGATGTTATTTGTAGTTGTGTTTGCATGGCTCGCCCGCAAACTGGAAATTCCGTATCCCATCGTTTTAGTTATCGCCGGGCTTTTGCTTGGGCTGGTTCCCGGCATCCCGAAAGTCACTCTGAATCCCGACGTCGTTTTTCTGCTGGTTCTGCCGCCGCTGCTTTATGCCGCCGCATGGGTCACGCCGTGGCGGGAATTCAAGTTCAATTTTGTCAGCATATTCATGCTGGCTTTTGGCTTGGTTGGCTTCACGGTATGGGGAGTGGCACACGTCTCGCGCTGGGTGTTTCACGGTTTTGATTTTCGGTTGGGGCTCGTACTGGGTGCGGTCGTAGCCACAACCGACGCCATCGCCGCCACCTCTATCGCAAAAAAAATCGGCTTGCCTCAGGCCATCGTAGACATCCTCGAAGGCGAAAGCCTGGTCAACGACGCCACAGGTCTGCTTGCACTCAATTTCGCGCTCGGCCTGATCGTCGAAGGCCACACTCCGACGTTAGGCGAAGGCGTACTTCGCCTAACGTATCTCACTTTCGCCGGGCTCGCGCTCGGGCTGCTCATCGCCTTCGTCACCGAAAAAATCGAGCACTTCGTGGATGACGGACCCATCGAAATGGTGCTGAGTCTACTTGTCCCGTACGCCGCTTATCTTGCCGCCGAAGAAATTCACGCCTCTGGCGTTCTCGCCGTTGTCGCCTGCGGCCTATACCTCAGTCACAAAAGTCCGCATCTTTTCTCGCCATCTGTTCGCATGCAGCTCTGGGCGGTTTGGGATTCCATCGGTTTCGTCCTTAATGGCCTGGTCTTCGTTCTGATCGGCCTGCAATTGCCATTTGTGCTCGCTGGAATCCGCGACTACAGCTTCCGGCAGCTGCTCATTTATGGCGCGCTGTTCAGCGCCGTCGTCATTCTGTTACGGCTAGTCTGGATGTTTCCCGGCGCGTACAGCGCTAATCTGATACGCCGCAGAGTCCTGAAGCAAAACGTCACCGTCCCTGCCGCGCGGCAGATCTTCGTTTTGGGCTGGACCGGGATGCGCGGCGTCGTCGCCCTTGCCGCGGCAATCTCGTTGCCCGACAAACTAGCCGATGGCACTGACTTTCCCCAGCGCAATCTCATCATCTTTCTCACCTTCAGCGTAATTTTGGTTACCTTGGTTCTGCAGGGACTCACGCTGCCTCCCCTCATACGCGCCCTGGGCCTGGCCGGTCGATCCGGACGCGACGAAGAGGAAGACCAGGCGCGCAAGCTCATGGTTGAAGCTGCCTTGAAATTCCTCGGTGAAGAACGCGAGCGCGACGCCGGCTCTTTCACTGACGTTTACGACGAAATCGCGCACCGCTACGAACATCGCCTCGCCCTTCTCGAGAAGCATCTGGCCGGCCCCGAAAGCGACGAAGTTCGGCACGTCGCCCGCTACAAGCAGCTCATGGGTGAGCTC
>CAZQOB010000118.1:0-9675 GCA_964594885.1 uncultured Acidobacteriaceae bacterium | reverse complement strand
CCTGAAGCTCTACGATCTCTTCAAGAAGTTCGACAAGACCTGGGCGCTCACCAAGCGTTCCAACACCAAGTACGGCCGCACGTCACCGGATCGCGATTTCAACGACGCCATGAAGCGCCGCCAGTCCGACCCGTGGAACTTCCTGTTCATCGCCGGTATGTGGTTCCAGGATCTGTTCAACTACGATTTCCGCCGCACGGAAATGTGCATCATCCCCTACGCCACTCAGCAGGGCGAAATCAGCTTCTGCGCCTACAACACCGGCGTGGGCTGGCGCCAGATCATCGAGAACATGCACAAGAACGCTACGGTCGCCGAGTGGTACAAAACCCACGGCAAGCACCAGATCTACGCCAAGGGCAAGAACGTGGACCTCGGCAGCTATGAGCACTCGCTGAAAATTGACGCCACTGACGCTGCGCGTGTTCGCCACCTCGAGCACGACGTGCCTCTCACCGCAGCTGAAGAAGAGCGCGCTCGCCGCAAGAAGGCCTACGAAGAGCAGGCCAAGGTTCGCGCCATCTACGAAGAACTCGTTCTCAAGAAGCCGCAGCCAGCCGTCGTCCAGATCGGCTCGCTCAGCGACATCAAGCAGGCCACTCCGGCCAACTTCGCCAAAGCCAACGGCAGCCAGCCGGTAGCGATCGCCCCGGCGCCCGACGCTGCTCCGGCCAACGAAACCGCCGCGGAAGCCGTGGCCGGCGACTAATCTCGCCCCCGGGTTTATTGTTCCGAAATAGCCCCGCGCATTCTGCGGGGCTATTTCGTTAGAGGCCTCGATGCTTAAGAAACTGCCGTTCGTCGCATCTTTAATGGCTGTTCCTACTGGGTGTTTGCAGAATGGCACCACTGGAGGCGAGGGGCGGGGGCCACAGGCTGGCGAGAGAGGTTAACGGTTGTCGGCCTCGGTCTGGCCACATTCTGCCTGGGCTCGATTTCGGCGTTCCTTTTCAAGGGTTACACCTCCGAATGGACAGTCTTTCGCAGTTCGCGTTTATGGTTTCTGGCTGATTCTCAACCACCCTGCGGTTTTAGAAGTTGCGGGTTTTTCCGGTCTTCAATCTGGTTCTCGCCCTATACTCTTCGCGGAGAATCCTCGTGCCGTCCCTCCACAATCGCATCGCTCTGGTCACCGGCGCCAGCCGGGGTATTGGCAAATCGATCTCGCTGGCGCTGGCCAATGCCGGCTGCCACGTTGCCGTCAACTACCACGTCCAACGCGAAGCCGCCGAAGTGGTTTGTGCCCTCATTCGCTCGCTGGTTGATAAGACAGGCGGACCACTCAACCGCCGCGCCATCGCCATCCAGGCTGATGTTTCCATCCCTGCCGAGGTCCAACGCCTGGTCTCCGAAACCGAACGCGAACTCGGCGAAGTCGAAATCCTGGTCAACAACGCCGGCATCGCGCAAACCAAACCCATCGCCGAAATCGCGCTCGAAGACTGGGAACGCATTCTCCGCGTCAATCTCACGTCCGCGTTTCTAGTCACCCAGCGCGTCTTGCCCAACATGCGCAAACGCGGCTGGGGACGCATCATCAATCTCTCCTCAGTCGCCGCGCAGACTGGCGGTGTCATCGGTCCGCACTACGCCACTTCGAAAGCCGGTCTCCTCGGCCTTACTCACTCCTACGCTTCGCTCCTCGCCAAAGAAGGAATCACCGCCAACGCCGTCGCTCCCGCGCTGCTCGAAACGGACATGGTCACCGGCAATCGCAATGCAACACCCGAAAAAATCCCCCTCGGCTACTTCGGCCATCCCGACGAAGCCGGTCGCGCCGCCGTCCTCCTGGCCGAGTCTGACTACATCACCGGCCAAACCATTAATCTGAACGGCGGCTGGTACATGTCCTGATTTTCTTTTGCTCCCCAGCGGAGCAGCCCCGAGTCTTTCCTTGGTTCCCGTAAGCGAAACCCGAGTTGCGGAGCGGAGGGATCTCTCTGACCGGATCCCTGATCCCCGATCGCTCGCTTCGGTGCCAACGGCTGCTATACTTAGACGGTCATCTCTACGAGGACCAGCGCGTGCCCATCTACGAATACATCTGCGACGACTGCAAAACCTCCTTTGAAAAGATTGTCTTCAATAAACAGCAGGAAATTTCCTGCCCCAAGTGCTCCAGCAAAAAGGCTAGCATCCAGCTCTCCGTCTTTAGCTCTGCAGTCGCCGGCAGCTCATCCAAATCCTCCGGCGGCTCGTCGGGCGGCCCTTGCTGCGGCGGCGGTTGCGGCTGCCACTGAGCCAGAGTGTAAGTGCACCGTCCAATTGCCGGTACCAACCTCGCCGACTACTATGCGCGATGCTTGACGCCCAACGCTTCGTTGTACCTACTCTTGGAACACCGCGCCTTCGCTTGCGCGGGCACCGGCTGGACGACTTTGCGAACTGCGCGGCGCTGTGGAGCGATCCGCTTGTGACGCGCTACATCGGCGGCCGGCCATTCAGCGAAGAAGAATCCTGGGGCCGCCTGTTGCGCTACGTCGGTCACTGGGCGCTAACGGGCTTCGGCTACTGGGTGATCGAAGAAAAATCCACTGGCGCATTCCTCGGTGAAGGCGGATTCCAGGAAAACCAGCGCGACATCACGCCCTCCCTCAAAGGCATGTTGGAAACCGGCTGGGTCTTCCTGCCCGCCGCACACGGCAAAGGTTATGCCACCGAAGCCGTACAAGCGATGCACGCCTGGAAAGACGCCAATCTGCCGGACAGAAAAGTCTGCTGCATCATCGATGAACCGAATGTCGCCTCTTTGCGCGTGGCCCAAAAATGCGGCTATCGCGAAATCGCCCGCAGCACCTACCACGGCGCTTCGATTCTCGTTTTCCTGCGCGAAGCTCAGTGACGCACCGTTTTTGTCAAACGAGCAGGCCGGTGCTCTCTCTTCATTCGCCAAGCGAATGGCGGCCTGCGTGGTCGAGGAATCTCTCTTGAACAGCGGTGTTTCTCGGAGCGCCGTTATTTCTACCCTCGTCGCGCAAGCCGCGCTGTATACTTCATTCCACGACGATCCGCTCGAGGAGGTCTCGTCGTGTCCACCTCCCATCCGGTTCCCGCCACAACGCTGGAACAAAACAAACAACTGCTGGTGCGCTGGTTCGATGAAGTATGGAACCGCGGCCACCGCGACACCATCGCTCAGATGCTCGCGCCCGACTGCGTCCTTTACGACGGTGCCAGGCCGATTCGCGGCCCGGCGGAGTTCGAGCAGTTCTACGACGATCTGCGCGCGCAATTCTCGAACTTCCGAATCGTTCCTGTCGCCATCCTGGCCGAAGGCGACTTGGCCTGCATGCATTGGTCCTGTTCGTCCACGCACTACGCCAGCGGGAAAAATACTGCGATCACGGGAACTTCAGTGGTGCGCGTGAAGGACGGCCGCTTCGTCGAAGCCTGGCAGAACTGGGACCAGGCCGGGTTGGCCGCTCAACTGGCCACAACCTAGGGCGGGCTCAACGCGGTCCTCGGCGCCGTCCTCCTTTGTTTGCTCTGTGGCCAAGGTGAAAAATGGCGGCTCAACTACAACATCTCGGAAAGCGGGCACGATTCCAGAGTCAGCTATCTCGCTGGCAAGCTCTGGCGGACAAAGCACATATCAGCACATCAAAGACGTCCGCGACCACAGCCATGCCAGCATGGATGGCCAACACACTACATCGTTACGAACAAGAGGCCGCTGGTGGCTGAGACTTTCTTACAACTGCCTCCTGACGACTTCGATTCGATCACGGTGCGACTCGAAAAACTCGAAAAGCAAATCAACACAAAGTGATCCAGCGGTCCTACCTCATTGCCTTATCGCAAGGCCGGAATCGGCCAAAGAATCAAATCGCGGTATAATCATCTAAGTAGATAACACGGAGGTACGCAACGCGAAGAGAGACGTTGTGGCATCCGCATTGTTGCTCCTGCCGATTCCGAAGCCGATAACTCTTTCCCTTGATGCCCTTCAGGCTAGCGGAGCAGCAGCAAACCAGGAACCAACCCTTAGCGCTTGTAAGCCTTCATGTAGCCTGGAATCTCTGTGCCCGGGTCCAGCCGCGCATCCGGCGTCGGAGTGCCGATAGCGACCGGCAGCGGCAACACGCCCGCCCACACCGGCAGAGCGTAGTCCTCTTCGTCATCCACCGGGCCGCCAGTGCGTACTTTGGCGGAAACTTCCTCAAGCTGCAGCGCCAGCACCGTGGTGGCTTTCAGTTCCTGCTCATTCGGCCAGCGGATGTCATCCCAGCGGCCTTTCATGATGTGCTCGGTGAAGAGCCGCAGCGCTTCCGTTTTTTCCGCGGCGACATCTACCAGGCGCGCCGTGCCGAGGATGACCACGCTCCGATAGTTCACGGAATGATGAAACGCGGAGCGCGCCAGGACCAGGCCGTCGATGAGCGTTACCGTCGCGCACACCGGAACTCCAGCGCTGAGCGTACGCAGCATCCGGCTGGCCACCGAACCGTGGAGATAAAGCGTGTCGCCGCTGCGGCCAAAGTTCGTGGGAATCACGTACGGCTGGCCGTCCGCCACAAAGCCGACATGGCACACAAACGCCTCGTCGAGAATCTTGTAAACCGTTTCGCGGTCATAGGCCCCGCGCTTCGGCAACCGTTTCACTTGCGTCCGTTCCGTCGGTGTAAATGTGCTCATCGCGATCCTTTAGCCCCGTAGGGGCACGATACATCGTGCCCTCTGTCGCGCTTGGCGCAAAGAGCCAATCTGGATGGGCGTGTGCTGATGTGGGTCGGGTGTGCTATGTTCGCTGGAGTGTGGAAACGATGTGAAGCCGAGAGGACGCAATGGCTGCGGCGCAAGCGATTTTTTCCAAGGAAACGTTCCAGTTCTTCAAGGATCTGGGCAGGCACAACAAAAAGACGTGGATGGATTCTAATCGGGAGCGCTACAAGGAAGTGGTAACCAAGCCGTTTCGCGCGCTGCTGGAAGAGCTGTCGCCCGTGCTGTTGACGCTCGATCCGAATTTCAACGTGCTGGCCAAAAGCGGCGGGAACTTTTCGCGCATTAATCGTGACATCCGGTTCGCCAAAGACAAGACGCTCTATCACAAGCACATGTATCTGAAAGTAGGCGTGCCGCTGCCGGGCGAAATGGAAGGCGGGGAGCTCTATGTGGGAATTGCGGCCGACACCGCAACGATCGGCTTTCGCATTTATGCCATGCCGAAGCGCAAACTTTCACCCATCGCCCTGGTCGCCGAACCGAAGCTGGCCGCGAATCCGCGGCTGTTGGCGCTGCAAAAGAAGCGCCTCGGCAGAGAATACGACAGCTACTGGTACGAATTGAAAAAAGGCGAATGGGCGAAGAACCAAGGCTGGCCAACAAACAAAGAGTGGCCAAGGCTGCAAGGCTGGATTGTCCGCAAAAAGCTTTCGCCCGCAGGCGCCACGCGCGCCTCCTTCTCATCGCAAGCTGCCAAGATCTTCCGCGACCTGTATCCGCTGCTGAGATTCACATCACTGTGAGAAGTCCGAATACTCGCCACAACAACACTTCGAATAAGGCGGGCTTTCGGCCCCGGCTCAACTGGATGCGCCGTTACCGGGGCCGAAAGTCATTGTAGGGACGGACGGGGGTTGCTGAAGCTCAGAAGCCGCGGCGAGCGGCGTCGGCGTCTTCGGCGAGATCATTCAAGAGAGCGAAGAATGCCGCCGACTGGCCAATGAACAAACCCATGTCGGTCAGGAACTTGACCACTCCCTTAGCGATGCCCTTGGTTTCCGTGGGACGGATCACCGAGCAGCGCGGGAGATTGGGACTGATAAACGGGCAGGGTTCCGGCATGATGAGGTTGGGCTTGAAGTCCTCGGTCGTAAAACGCGCCGCGCTCTGCACGTCGAAAACGACGTTGGAGTTGTTGATTGGATCGAAAAAGATGGCATCGGGAGCGTTCCCCGCTTTGTCCTGCCAGGTCTGAAAATGCATGGTTTCGGTGGGGCCAATGCTGAGCAGGATGCGCAGCACTTCGTGGTGCGTCGCCCGTTGCGCCATTGCCGGATACAGCGTGGTGCCACCTTGTTCGATGGTGGCAAAGTGAAAGCCTGCGGTGTTGGCGATGGCCTGCACAACGGTAGGATCGCTCGTGTCCGCATCTGTCCTTGGGATTGCGGTGTGTTTTCCCGTGGCCAGAGTGGGAATCGCTTGCGGAAACGCAAAATTAGGTTCCAGATCCGGGTTATGATCCCCGCTCCGGTAGCGGGTCCACCAGGTAGTGTCCACCGTTAGCTGCATCAGGTTGGTGATGCGCATCCTTCCGCTTGAACCGGTGGCAGAGCTTCCCGGCAACGTGCGAAACGTTTCCAAGCTTATGGGGCTAGCGCCCTTGGAGACCAGGTAAGCGTTCAGGAAGTCTTGATGTGTGAATTCGTCGTCCGTGTTGTCGTGAATGTATTGCGGCATATCGGTGTCGAGATTTACCAGCGCGTTGGTGTAAGGGGTGTTGCCGCTGCCGCCCGGCACTTCGTTGGTATTGGGCACACCACCTAGCTCGTTGTACTGCACCCAGAAATCGGTCTCGATGATTTCCGCAGCCGCGGCGAACCGGAGCATCGCGGCGTCTCCCGGGGTGAGGCGCCCGCTCTTTTCTTCTGGTGCAAATACGGGAGAGCTGCCGCTGAGGAGGCCGGCGCCCATCGAAACCGCACCGGCGGCCATGCCCTTCTTCAGGAACGACCGCCGATTCGAGCCGGCTCTTCCAGCTCGGCCAAGTTCACTCATAAATTGTCTCCTTTTTTTGGACGGACCGGAGACGCCTTGCGCGGAGTCTACAAGCACATCTCGAACCCTTCGAGGCACCCCAGTCATCAATCCGGTGAAGCCAGATCCACGATAGAAAAACGGAAGAAGCGGAGTGTCACCATCGAATCCACGGCTCGTCGAAAATTTGTAGGTCGTTTGTCGTGATTGTGTCGCCCTTTTCGCTACGGCGAATCCGGTACGGCCTTGCGGTCAATAACGGCGCAGATAACGGCGCAGATAAATTGACGGTCCGCGACGACTCGCTTACGATGCGGTGCGCAAGCTATTTCGCCGCTCGCAGGAGACCGCCACATGTCGAAACTCGCTGCCTTGCTGATCGCCGGAATGTTTCCCTGGGCTGTCGGGACCAGCGCACTCGCGCAAAAGCCGCCGGAAAAGGCCGCGGAGAAGTCGAGCGAGAAGTCCGCAGACAAGAAAGAAGAAAAAAAGGACGAAAAAAAAGAAGAGCAGAAGGACGAGAAGAAGCCGGAAGAAAAAATTGTCCAGACTAAGCACAGCATCAAGATCGACGGCCAGGAGATCAAATACACCGCGACGGCCGGAACGATTCTGCTGAAGCTGGAAGACGGCACTCCCAAGGCCAGCGTTTTTTATATCGCGTATAGCAAGGACGACGTCGGCGATGTGACCAAACGTCCGGTGACTTTTACCTTCAACGGAGGACCCGGCTCGGCTTCGATCTGGCTGCACCTCGGCGCGTTCGGACCGCGGCGCGTCGCGATGGGCGACGCCGGTTCGCTGCTCCCGCCGCCCTACAAGCTGGTGGACAACCAATACTCGCTGCTGGACCAGACCGACCTGGTGTTCATCGACCCAGTTTCCACCGGCTATAGCCGGCCGGTGCCTGGCGAAACTGCGAACCAGTATCACGGGATTCAGCAGGACATTGAATCGGTGGGTGATTTCATCCGCTTGTATGCGACTCGCAACAAGCGCTGGACTTCGCCGAAGTTTCTGGCCGGTGAGAGTTACGGAACGACTCGTGCCGCCGGACTCTCCGGCTATCTGCAGCAGCGCTATGGAATGTACTTGAACGGGATCATCCTGATTTCTTCCATTTTGAATTTCCAGACGGCGGAGTTCGATACCGGCAACGATCTGCCCTACATTTTGTATTTGCCGACGTACACCGCGATAGCCTGGTACCACAAGAGGTTGCCGGCGGATCTAGAGCAGGGCGGCCTAGAAAAAGCGGTCCAGGAGTCGCGCGAATTTGCATCCCATGAATACAGCGACGCGCTGACGAGCGGCGATCCACTTCCCGCTGGACGGCGGGCGGAAATTGCCCAGAAATTGGCCCGGCTGACTGGGCTCTCGCCCGAGTATCTGCAGCGCAGCAATCTGCGAATCGAAATCATGCGATTCGATAAGGAGCTGCTGCGCGATCAGCGCCGCACCGTCGGCCGGTTGGACGGGCGCTTTAAGGGAATTGACCAAGACTCTGCAGGCGCGAGCCCGGATTACGATCCGAGCCTTGCGGCAATCGTGGGGCCCTTTACGGCCACGTTTCATGATTACGTGCGCGGCGATTTGAAGTTCGAAAGCGATCTGTTCTACGAGTACCTGACCGCGCGCGTACGTCCCTGGAGTTTCGAGCCTTACGAGAATCGCTATGTGAACGTGGCGGAGACGCTGCGTCTGGCGATGACCCAGAATCCGTTTCTGCACGTTTTTGTTGGCAAGGGCTACTACGATCTGGCGACGCCGTTTTTCGCCGCGGAATATACATTTGACCATTTGAGTCTGGATGAATCGTTGCGCGACCATCTTTCCGGCGGCTACTACGAAGCGGGCCACATGATGTACGTGCACCTGCCTTCGCTGGCCAAGCTAAGGCAGGACCTGGCGAAATTTATGCAGGATGCGCAAAAAGGGGCCGCGAAGTGAACAGAACGCTGGCAGTTGCAACGTGGGTGGTGCTGGCGATCACCGGTGCGACGGCGCTCGCCAAAATCGCCATTTATCGTGGCGAAGCGCTGAGCGCGACGTGGTTCGTGGTCGCGGCGGTGTGCTGCTACCTGGTGGCGTATCGTTTGTATTCCGCGTTCATCGCGGCGAAGGTGCTGGCGCTCGATGACACCCGTGCCACGCCGGCCGAACGTTTGGACGATGGTCGCGACTTTGTGCCGACCAACAAGTGGGTTTTGTTCGGCCACCACTTCGCGGCAATTGCCGGACCGGGACCGCTGGTCGGTCCGACGCTGGCCGCGCAATTCGGGTATTTGCCGGGAACTCTGTGGCTGATCGCAGGCTGCGCGTTCGCGGGATGCGTCCAGGACTTTATCATCTTGTTTTGCTCGATCCGGCGGAATGGAAAGACACTGGGCGAAATGGCGCGCGACGAAGTGAGCAAGCGTGGGGGGGTTATCGCGCAGATCGCGGTGCTGGCGATCATGGTGATTTTGCTCGCGGTGGTCGCGTTGGTGGTGGTGAATGCGCTGAAGTCGTCGCCATGGGCCACGTTCACGCTGGCCATGACCATTCCCATCGCCATGCTGCTGGGGATTTATTTGCGCTTCCTGCGGCCTGGGCGAGTGCTGGAAGCTTCGCTGATCGGCGTGGCGCTGGTGCTGTTCGTGGTCGTGGCGGGCCAGTGGGTCGCGGACTCGCCTGCATGGGCCCATGTGTTCACGCTGAGCGGTATCGCCTTGGCGTTGGCGATCATGATTTATGGATTTGCGGCTTCGGCGCTGCCGGTGTGGCTGCTGCTGGCGCCCCGCGACTATTTGAGTGCGTTCATCAAAGCCGGTGCGATTTTTTCCCTGGCGGCGGGAATATTGATCGTGCGACCGGCGGTGCACATGCCGGCATTAACCAAATTCGTGGATGGAACTGGACCCGTTTTTGCAGGCAAGATTTTTCCGTTCTGCTTCATCACCATCGCCTGCGGCGCGATCAGCGGATTCCATTCGCTGA
>CAZQOB010000117.1:0-9761 GCA_964594885.1 uncultured Acidobacteriaceae bacterium | reverse complement strand
GAGCTTAAGAAAGATGCAGAAAACTCTTGACAACGGCCGGCCTCGTTAGAGATTGTCCGTCAACAAGGACAAGATCGCCCTTCCATCACAACGGCTCGAGTGCGGCCTACAGGCGAGGAATTGGCACAGCTATTTTTTGCGAATGTAGGTGAAGTCGTATTCGACGGTCCAGGTTTTGCCTCCGTCGGTCGAACCCTGGCTGAACTGACGGACTTTATCTGGACCAAGCGAGAAAAATTGCAGATGGCGCTTAAGCTTCGTGCCGTCGGGCTGAGGAAGTTCGTCGGTGTAGTAGTCCATCACGCCGTCTTTACTGAGCCCGCCGTAGAAGAAAATGTTTCCACCGACATTGTCCACCCAGAATTGTTCCCAGCGCTGCAAAGCCGTGTTGTAAATGTTGTAGCTTTTCCCGGAATAGGGATTACCGTCGCTCTGCCAGTTTTCCAGGATGACGCAATCACCGAGAGCTTTTTCAATGTGGCTCTGGCCAGCGGGAATTCCGCCCTGCGAAGTCTCCACGTCCCAGTTACCGACCCAGAAATCGAATTGCCGATTTTGCGCTGTATAGGCGCACGGCGTGAGATTGTGATTGGTTTTCTCGATGAGTTCTGCAAAACGCGGGTCCGGACGCAGGGCGGCAAGGTAAGGGTCCGAAGCAAGCTGATCCGGTTTGTTGTAGCCGGCTTGAACCGCCTTATGCAAATGTTCGAAGGCTTGTTCATTTTGCTTTTTCTGCGCGTAAGCCGCAGCAAGCGAATACTCCGTATAGAGGGCAGGAGCGCCAGCGGTTAACGCCCGGTTGTAGACCTCGATCGCGCGATCTGGTTGACCCAACTCCAGAAGAGAAGTACCCAAGCGAAACCAGGCGCGCGGAACTTCGGGATGAGCTTGCGTAAGCTTTTCGTAAAGAGCGGCAGATTTTTTCCAGTCTTTTGCGTCGTAAGCTGCGCTGGCCTCGCTTGCCAGGGAGTCATTTGAAGATTGGTGCGCGCTGGAAAAAGCAACAAAAGTCAGAAAGAACGCGGAAGACCAGGCCAATTTGGAGATGGATTTGTTCATAAGAACTCTCCACTTAGAAGGTTTGTTTTCTGGTGAGACTTAGACGCGCGCGAAGAAAAAAGGCTCACAGAAAAATTGCCAGGACCGGGTGCGGAAGCTGGGCATGAGCCCGACTGACCGAGCAAATGGTTGGAACTGCTGGCGTGCGAGGGTCTTCTCCCGTCGGCGTCCCATCGTGGCGCCACGAAAATTCGCATTGTAGCCGCGTCTCTCGGCTTGCTAACATCTCCGCGCGAAGGGAAACCCACCATGCCCAAATTTGTCATTGAGCGCGAAATCCCTGGTGCTGGAAATCTCAGCGACGCCGAGATCAAGGAGATCTCGCGCAAGTCGGTCGCCGTCCTCAAAGGTATGGGACCGGAAATTCAGTGGTTGCAGAGCTATGTCACCGGCGACAAGGTCTATTGTGTCTATCTCGCTCCGGACGAAGCCACCGTCCGCGAACATGCCCGCCGTGGCGGCTTTCCCGCGAACCGCGTCTCCGCCGTCCGCCGTCTCATCGACCCCTCTACCGCCGAATAGCCAAAGTTGTCATCCTACGGCGCACGAAGCGCGGCCCGAAGGGACTCAAGCCTAAGCACCTCTGCAGAGTGAACCGCCTAAAGCAAACCTCCTTCACCTCCCGCCAGGCCTGTCGTACCCGCTCCGCCCAGCACTTCCTCTACCGCCGCCTTAATGGACATAACCCATCCTTCCGTCCACGCGGTTCTCGCGACCTCAGTAGTTAGCGTTTTCCTCGCCGAGCCCAGGCTCCACTCAAGCCGCGCTTGCTCCGCCGCCCCCAGCGGCGCGCCCAAACTCTGCCGCAACGCCGCTGCTGCTCCGGCAAGTCGCAGGGCGCGTTCCGGCGCCCGCTGAGCCGCCGCCAGGCCGGCAAAAGCTTCAATCAAGCGGGCAATTCCTCGCTTGTGTTCCAGCTTAAGAAAAATCTCCAAGCTCTCCCGCAGCGCTTGGTCCGCCGCCTTGAATTCCTCTTGCTCCCGGGCCAGGGTACCCAAGTCTTCAAGCGAACCCGCAATTCCCCAAAGATCTACGAGTTCTCGGAAAGTTTCCAGACTCTGTTGGTACAGTCTCCGTGCTTCAACTCGATCGCCCTGTTCTCGCGCTACGTCACCCTGATGATTTAGCGCCCAGGCACATCCGGCCTTGTCTCTCAGCCTGAGAAAAATCGCCAGGCACTCCTGGTACAGCACATTCGCCTTCGCATAATCCCGCTGCAGCTTCGCCACGTTTGCCAGGTTGCTCAGTCCCCGCGCCTGCGCGGCTTCGTCACCCCTCTCCCGCCACAACTCCAGGCTCTGTTCAAAAAGCGCCTGGGAACCGGACACATCGCCTCCGTCCCGCGTGATCACGGCGCGCGCGTTCAGGGCGATGGCCATGCTCTGTTTGTCGCCCAGTTCCCGCGCAATCTCCAGGCTCTCCCCAAGCAGCTTGCTCGCCGCGTCATAGTCGCTTTGTTCTCCGGCGAGAACGCCGGCTGCAAACAACGCCCTTACCCGCGCACTCGTCGGCTTGCCTGCTCCATCCAGCGCCAGCATTCGCCTCAGCCAGTCCCGCCCTTCGCTCAGGTGCTCGCGCATCTCCCAGAATCGAAACAGCGCGATTCCGATGCGCAGCCCCCACACCGTGTTTCCGCTTTCCTCCAGCCAGCCCAGTGCCGCGTTGAAGTTGTCATGCTCGGTCTCCAGCCGCCCGAGCCACTTCGTTGCGGCCGCACTGTCCGCGTCCGCCGAGCCCTCTTCTGCCAGCACCAGGCAGTACGCTGCGTGTGCGCGTCGCGTCAGTTCCTCTTCGCCGCACTCTGCCAGCTTCATCAACCCATACTCGCGGATCGTTTCCAGCATCACGAAACACGGTTCGCCGTCATTCTCCTCAATCTGCCGCATCAGGCTCTTGTCCACCATCGACGCCATGCCGTCCAGCACATCGATTCCCAAATCCTGCTTCGCGTCGCAAACCGATTCCACCGCGTCCAGCGTGCACCCGCCCACGAACACCGCCAGCCTCCGGAACAGCTTCCGTTCCGTTTCCGTCAGCAGGTCATAGCTCCAGTCGATCGCCTGCCGCAGCGTCTGTTGCCGGGCCGGCAAATCCTTCGCTCCTCCTGTCAGCAGCTGCAGCCGGCTGGCCAGCCTTGTTCGCATCGCTGCCGGTGTCAGCAGCTTCACTCGGGCCGCCGCCAATTCGATCGCCAGCGGCAAACCGTCCAAGCGCGAACAAATCTCCGCAACCGCTGATGCATTTTCTTCCGTAAGTGCAAACCCTGGCTTCACCGCCCTCGCCCGCTCCGCGAACAGCGCCAGCGCAGGGCACTGCGCCAGTGTCGCTGCCGTTGGCGCCGATTTCATGTCCGGCAGCGCCAGCGGCGGCAGCGGAAATTCATGTTCGTTCGAAATGTGCAGTGCCGCCCGGCTCGTCACCAGTAACTTTAGGTTCGGCGCCGCCGCCAATTTGGCCAGTTCCGGGACCGCAGCTACCAGATGCTCGAAGTTGTCCAACACCAGCAGCAGCGGCTCCGCGATGCTTCCCAGGTAGTCTTTCAACGCATCGCTTGTCTGCGCCCCGCTGCTTTTGCGAAGTCCCAGCGTTTGCGAGATCGCCAGCGTTACCTGTTCGAAATCGCTCACCGCGGCCAAAGACACAAAATACAACCCTCCTGGAAAGCTCTCGGTTAATTCCCTGGCCACCTCAACCGCCAGCCGCGACTTCCCGATTCCTCCCGGCCCGGTCACCGTAACCAGTCGCACTTCCGTCCGTTTCATCAACTCTTTCAGCGCTGCCACTTCCTTCGCGCGTCCTACCAGTGACGTTCCGGAAGCAGGCAAATTGCTCGGCCGCGACTCGCTGCGCTCGGCGTGCAGGTCCCGTAAACGGTCGCGAATCGATGTCAGGTCCCGCAGCAGGTCCCTTGTCGAGAAGTAACGCTTCTCCGGTTCCTTGGCCAGGCATCGTTCCACCACCCAGCAAAACGGCGGCGGCACCTGCGGGTTCAGCGAGGCGATCGGTTCCGGTTCTTCCTGCAGAATCGCAGCGAAGATTTCTTCTGGCGTTCGTTTCGAAAACGCATATCTCCCCGTTGCCGCCTCGTACAGCACGAGTCCCAGCGAGAATTGGTCCGAGCGAAAATCCAGTGGCTTGCCCATCGCCTGTTCCGGCGACATATATCGCAGCGTTCCCGAGACACCGCCGCTCTGAGATTCCGCCAACGTGGTCGTCGTCACGGCGTCTTCGACGCTCTTGACTTCCCCCTTGGCCCGGTCCGAGTCGCTTGCGCTCGGTTTCTCCTGCTGGCGCGCCGTCTGGTCATCGCCCATGGCAATCTTCGCCAACCCGAAATCCAGAATCTTCACGGCATCCGGCGACACGATCAGGTTCTCGGGCTTCAAGTCCCGGTGGATCACTCCCGAGTCATGCGCCCGCGATAGTCCGTCCGCGATCTGCACTGCGATTCCAATTACCTGGTGTATTGCCAGCTTTTCGCTTGCTATCAGCTCGCGTAGCGTTTCACCGCGCACGAATTCCAGCACCAGAAAGTCGATCCCCTGGTGGTGACCGATATCGTGCAGCGTGCAGATGTTCGGATGCGAAAGTTGCGAAATCGTCCGCGCTTCGCGCTCCAACCTTTGCCGCAAGTCCGGGCGCTGCGAAAACCGCTCTGGCAATACTTTGATCGCAACGATGCGATCCAGGCGGGTGTCCTTCGCTCGGTAGACCTCGCCCATCCCGCCGGTACCCAGCAGCGATGTGATTTCATAGGGGCCAAGCTGTGTGCCTGGAAGGAGGGGCATAAGTGCCCGATTATAGCCCCAGAACAATGACCTGACGCTCCTTCGATCGGTCGAGTGGTGACAAGCGACGGCTCCGGACACATCAGCAAGCAGGGCAGCTCCTTATTGCCCTACTTGCCGGCGGAGGCCGCCGAGGAGGCCGCACGCTTCAACCCGTACTGGCGGCGCCGGTACCTGCACCTGGCGATGCGGGATTAGACCCAATCTCCCGGCCTTGTCTAAACGATTTTTGGGAGGGCCAGCGGCAGCCCGGAGATTGCGAGCAGGCGTGACGATGGGATGCTCAGTGCTGCGTATCACCGGCTCTCGTTGTGCGTAGCAATTCATATTGTGCGGCTCTTAGTTCTTCGAGGCGCAGTTCAAGTTCGCTAGCGTAGATTTCCGCACGTTCGTGGGTTCTCGCGTTCTCTATGGCGACGGCGGCGGAGATGGCCAAGTTCTTCGCAAGGCGGAGATGTTCAATCGTAAATGCGGAGGGCGCCCGGCCGCCCAATGACAAGATGCCAATTGCGTGGCCCCCAGCGATCAAAGGGATGCCCAGCCAAGAGCGGGTTAGATCGAAAGGTGGCGCATCTCTCCATTCCAGTTCCTTGGCCGTGTCCGGCAAGAGCACGGGCCTGTGTTCGAACAGGATTTTCTCCAGAAAACGATGGTCAGAAACACGTAGAACGCAAACCGCAGTCCTGGATTGGGCGCGAGGGGATTCGCGGGCCACGAATATGTGCTCTGGATCATCGATGAACAGCACGTTCGCGTTATCGAAGGGAACGAGCTCGGCTATGCATTGAAGGAGCGTATCCAGCACGGCGTCCATCGCCAAATTCTGACTGAGTGCCAGAGTTGCTTTGCGGAGGGCGTCGGCCTCGGCGCGCGCAGCCTCGACAGCATCTAGTTGCTCGCTAATCTTCGTTTCCGCTTGCTTGCGGGAAGTTATGTCCTGAGCGGTGCCTACGAGCCATCGTGGTTCGGAACCCGAAGAGACCGGGAATCCCTTCACCCAAATCCAACGCACGGTGCCGTCCGCCCGCTTGAAGCGAAATTCTTCGTCAAATATCCCTGAAGTTACAGTTTCGCGAAGTTTGCCAAGAATGCGCACTCTATCTTCGGGATGGATCAAATCGCGGTAGAAGGAAGGGTTTGCATTGATGCCTTCGACGCTGTAACCGGTGATGGTGGCGTATGCCTTATTCACGTAGGTAAGCTCCCGCGTTAAGGCATCCATCATCCAGAAGATTTCCTGGATATTGTTGGCCATGTGCTGGAAGCGTTCTTCGCTTCGTCGAAGCAGGGTTTCGGCATTCGCGCGCTCGGTCACATCACAG
The DNA here is from genome assembly GCA_964594885.1 of uncultured Acidobacteriaceae bacterium. GTDB lineage: Bacteria > Acidobacteriota > Terriglobia > Acidiferrales > UBA7541 > Acidiferrum. Next base: position 3,592 of record CAZQOB010000117.1, on the reverse strand, counting down.
ATGATGAGAACATGCCTGCCAGGCAGATAGTTTGAAGCTGCCGTGAAATCGACAGCCAGCTGTCGTCCATCACCAGCGACTAGGCACCCGCGCCCCCGTTGACGCTTGTTTTGTAGGAAAGAGTTCCAACCTGCGGCCAAAACAGTCGAATCGCAAAAGAAACCAGCGATGCTCCTCCCTACGATCTGGTCATGCGGGCAGGTCAGGATTTCCGAGGCCGCTGGATTTGCGTCCAAGCAGATACCCTCATTGTCGACGATGAGAACTCCGTCGAGTACGTTCTGGAAGACGGATGAAAATTCGCAGTCCGTGTCGCGAAAGGCTTGATCTTCTTGGCGATGTTCGCTGTGCAGATTCACAAAGGAATAGATGTTCAGGAATATTGCCAGAGTTAAAGCGATCACCAGTGAAGGAACCAAGCTCAGCGAAAAAGCAGGTTTGTAGTTGTACGCATAGATTGAAACCCAAAGCAGCGCGCCAGAGGCACAAAGCATGGGTAGTGAACACCAACGAAGCCAGCGGAACGATGAATACGAAAACGCTGTCTTGGGCAGGTAAGCTGAGGGCTGCTTCACGTACAACGTTGCACCCCATTCCAAGCTGTTTGGGCGCCCGAAGCCTACCATTCAGTTTGAAATCGTTGGCCTTGAACTTGACGATGTCTGGAATTCAGGACAACGTGTCAGGCTTGAGCACGTTCAAGCCAAACCGAAGTGGTAACGGAACTGTTATGTTTCTAGCGATACCAACCTACGCTACTTATAGATGCCGCGATCGAGACCTCCGATCAAATCTGCAGCCTTGACGTCAAACGTCTTACAGATGCGCAGGAGGGTCCTTATGGTAATCGGTCTTCCAGCTTCGATTTGCTGCCAGTGGCGGGCCGAAAATCCGTGGCCGATCATGTCTTCTTGCGTGAATCCGTGAGTCTTGCGCAGTTTCTTAATTCGGAGTCCCAAGGCGCGGAAGAATTGGCGTTCATCAATCACGCAACCTATGTAGAGAACATCCCGGAGGAGCACCACGAGCAGATTAGCTGTAGGCCACCGAGCAGCTTATTTCGCATCCCCGAAAGATCGTTGAGGTTCGTGCGAAAGCAAGACGGGAGGTGGGAGACGGCTGACGAGGGAACTTAGAGGAACATCAAAGACGGCCGAAATTCGCAGGAGGGTTGTACAAGTGATGGGACGTCCCTTTTCTATTTGTTGCCAATGACGCGCTGAGAAACCGCGCGAAATCAAGTCCTCTAAGGTCATGCCACGTCGTTCCCTTAGGCGACGGACCCGCTGTCCCAAACCTGCAAAGAATAGAGTTGCGTCGATCACCCCTATCCATTTATTACTACACGAGCAAAAACACCACGAGCAAAATAGCTGGACAGTAAAATGAGACGATGGTACGCTCGTCGCAACTGGGGAGTGGGAAGTCGAAGATGGACTCATCGGCGACAATTGGATTCCGCGCGACAATTCGATCGGCGAGAGTGAGCCGGGAACACCAAGACGCACGGACTCGTCGAATTGGTGAAGCAGAACTAGATGAGCATTTACTCAACGATGTTATCAGGGGCAGCAGGGAGGCTCTTGCCCTTCTCTTCAGACGCCACGCTCACGGCGTTCGAAATATTGGCCAACGAATTCTTAGAGATAAGGCCGAGGCCGAAGATCTAGTCCAAGAAGTATTTCTATACATCCATCGCAAGGGCGCTCTTTTCGACCGTTCCAAAGGTTCAGCCCGTTCGTGGATCTTTCAAGTGGCATACACCCAGGCACTCCTCCGGCGGAGAGAGTTGAGGTCCCATGGGTTCTATCTGTCTGGAATTCCAGACAAACAGGTCGACTGTCACCAACGGGCAAACGGAGAAGGTGCAGACTATGACCGTACCGTGGAAGGCCTATTTGGCAGGAACGCATGGAAGAAGGTTGTAGAGGATCTGACGGAAGACCAGCGGGAGACCCTGCGGTTGTATTTTTTCGATGGCTACACATTCGCGGAAATAGCGGAGCGAATTGGCCAGTCCCACCGCAACATCAGGAATCACTACTATCGAGGTCTTGAGAAGCTCCGGAAGCATCTGGCAAACGATGAATTGAACGTGCCTTAGCCTTTGTGTTATGAGGAAGAGTCCGACGACCAGTCGAGGCATTTGTCTGATGGGTTCACACGAAGAATTTTTGGAGCTTTGCGCGGCAGCGACTGCCGGGGAATTGCTTGCCGACGAGCAGGCGAAACTGGCTGCCCATCTGGCGGTTTGCCCCGAGTGCCAGCGCGCGAAAAACGAATACGAGGCCGCAGCAATACAGGGCGCAGCGGCTTTCGGAGCGAGCCAAGAGCCAGAAGGGGGCGAGGCGGCCGATCCTGTCTGGTCCATTGACGAGGCGGAAAGAAAGTTCTTCCAAAGACTGGAGAGGGAAGAGCGCGAGAACGCTACCGTACCGACATACTCGCCAGCGGTAGCACAGGGGAAGCGTTTTACTTACCGTCCGTCGCAAATCCACTGGCGCGAAATCTGGATGTCCTTTGCAGCCGCCGTCCTTTTGGCCGTGGCCCTCGGCGTTGCGGTATATCGGTCAGGCGTGAAGCACGGGACAGACGTTGCCAGAACGTCGATGCCGCCTGCGATTGAATCCGTGAGTACCCTCGAAGCGCAAGCGAGCGATGTCGGCCATGAACGCGTCTTATTGGAAGCAAAACTCGCGGAGGAATCAAAGCAAATCGAGGCCTTAAGACGCCAACTTTCCGAACAGATGAATATCGTGAATTCCCTAAAGCCCACCTGGTCCAAGGCGCGTGCTGCCGTTGAGAATGCTGAAGGCGGACAGCAAGTGAACAAGGCCGAAACCAGCCGTAGTGAGGAACTCCAGGCGGCGCAGATCAAGCTCACCGAGCGGCAAAACAAGTTAGATGCTGCGACGGCACAACGCGATGAGAATGCGCGCCAGGCTGCGGCGTTCGAAGCGAAAGTCAACGAGCTAACACAGCTTGTGAGGGTTCGCGAACAGGAGATGGAGGAGAAGGAAGCGGAGGTTGCCAGGCAGCAAGATTTGCTCGACCACGACCGGGACATCCGCGAGCTGATGGGTGCGCGGGAACTGTACATGGCCGATGTTTATGACGTTTCCGGAAAGGGCACTGACTCGACGTACGGGCGGGTCTTCTATACGAGGGGAAAACGGCTGATTTTTTATGCCTTCGACCTCGATACCCAGCCGGGCGTTCAGAACGCGAGCACGTTCCAGGCTTGGGGAAGAAAAGGACCGGACAAGCAGCAAGCGCGGAGTCTGGGCATCTTTTACGAGGATAACGCGAGCAAGAAACGGTGGATCTTGAAAGCCGAGGATCCAAAAGCATTGGAGGACATTGACGCTGTATTTGTAACGGTCGAACCGCGCGGTGGAAGCCCGCGCCCGACCGGAAAGCAGTTGTTATTCGCCTATCTACGGATCGGTCCGAACCACCCGTGAAGCTGCCAACCTCGCTTGTTGCCGCCCGTCCTGTTTTCAAGACAAAGAATTATTGAGTCAAAACTAGCCTCGATTCGCATAGACCTTGTAGTGAGGACCGATCCCTCACTTCCGGGAGGATCCTGTGC
>CAZQOB010000116.1:0-9793 GCA_964594885.1 uncultured Acidobacteriaceae bacterium | reverse complement strand
TGGTGTGGTTCAGAATCTTGTCCTTCTTCACAGCCACCAGCAGCACGTCCATCTGGGAGTCCATCGACTCCAGCAGCTGATAGCTCAAATTCACATCGGCAATGTCAAAAGGAATGTGCTGGCTGGCTTCCGCAGGGATCCTATCGTACAACTCATCTTCGTTCATCAGCGGCAGCGGAACCCGCTTGACGATCACCGAGTGCCCGGAAACCGAAGTGGCAACATTTTTGGTCTTGATGCCCCCGGAATCGAATATCCGGCTGATGGCGTTGGCAACCTGCGGCGCGTCCATGATCGCGCCATCCACAACCGTATCCGGCGCCAACGACTCCATGCCGAAGCTCACCAGCTCATAACCCGCTTTGGTGCTCTTCAGCTCCACTGCTTTGATGGAACTCGACCCGATGTCCAGTCCCACCAGCTGCCTGCCTTTTCGTCCGCCGAATAACGCCATCTTGCAGCCCCTTTATTTCGTTCTGCTCCTGCCCATCCGCCGCCGCCTGGTTACCGCCTTCTGGCGTGCGTCTGGCTCATCTTCCGTTCCATCCAGCGGTCCAGAATGGTCTTACGCAGTTTCCAACGATTACCAAGTTTGAATGCGGGAATTTCGCCTTCCGTGATGTAACGGTACAGGGTGTCCGGGCTAATCCCCAGATACTGTGACGCCTGCCGCACATTCATCACTTCGCGCGATTCACTCACGAGAAACGCACCAATCCGCTCGTCGAACCGATTTGACTCCCGACCTAAGGTAAAGACACGCCCGAGATTGCCGCCCGGCACTCTCCCGCAACCCGCACTTCCGGCTGCACAGGGAGCGCCCGGTGTCCGCTTTATCCCATCCCGAAAGTGCCGCGGTCAAGCGGATAACACCCGGAATTGTCCTAACAATAGGGGCAATTGACCGCAGTTCTGGGGGTTTCTTGGCCACTGTACCCAATATATGGCCATCATGAACCGCAAAAAGCGCAATTAGTTGTGCTTTACCGCCTGTCCTCGCGGACAGTAATCCTTTCCCATCATCGCGTCGGTATTTCGCGGGTATTTCCGGCTTTTGTCCGCAATCGTCGGGTTTTCGCCAAGTGTTATACTGCGCCGCTTCCATTTGCTTAGGAAACTGCCGAGGAATCTATGAAATCGCTGCTTGTTTTTGCCGCGGGCCTGGTCTCATTCGGACTCTTGCTCGACGGCGTGCATCCTTCACCGCGGTCCCGGCCCCCAACCGTCCCAGCTCCCACCGGGCTGCTGTTGGTGGCCAACCAGTTCGACCACACTGCCATCGTCGTCAATCCCGCAGCGGGAAAGGCGATCGGCAAAATCGGCGTGGATATCAACGGCCACGAAGTCGCCGTCAGCCCTGATCAGCGCCTAGGCTACGTGCCGATCTACGGAAACTCCGGCGTCGGCAAGCCCGGCACCGACGGCAGCACCATTCATGTCGTTGACCTGCGCACCTTCCGCACCATCCGCATCATTGATTTGGGCCGACCGGTTCGTCCCCATTGCGCCAAATTCGGTCCGGATGGCTTGCTTTACGTCACGGCAGAACTGTCCAAAGCGGTTTATGTAGTGGACGTTGCTTCAGGAAAAGTCGGCGGCGAAATCCCCACCGGCACCGATGAATCGCACATGTTGGTGATTTCACCCGACGGCAAGCGCGCCTACACCGCCAACGTTGGCCCAGGTTCAGTCAGCGTCCTGGACCTGAAAAAACGCGCACTCGTCACGATCATCCCGGTCGCAAAAACCGTGCAACGCATCTCGATCAGCCCGGATGGCCGCTGGATCTTCACTCACGACCAGAACGAACCGCGCATCGCAGTGATCGACACCACCAGCAACAAAGTCGCTCGCTGGATCGAACTTCCAGCCACCGTGTATTCCTCGAAACCCACACCCGATGGCAAACTTCTGCTCGCCAACGCGCCTTCGGGCAAACTGTTCGTGATTGATTTATCCACGGAAAAAGTGCTCGGCACTTATCCGATTCCCGAAGCCATCGGCGAAATCGCAGTTGATGCCGCCGGCAACTACGGCTACATCAGTGCGCCGCAAAAAGGCACTATCGAAATCTTCGATATCCATGAAAATAAGTTGCAAGCGCCGGTCGCTTTAACCCCTGGCGTGGACGGACTCGAGTGGCTTCCTTCTCTATAGTCCTAGCGACTTCCACATTTCCGCAACGCGCTTCTTGGTCGACTCATCCATCAGAATCTCGTCCGGCCAGGGCCGCGTGAATCCTTCGGTCGCCCATTTGCGAGTCGCATCAATTCCTACCTTCGAGCCGTAGTCCTGCATGCGCGCCGCATGATCCAGGGTGTCCATCGGTCCGAACGAAAACTGCATGTCGCGCTCCGGATCGATCGCACACAGCGCCTTCCACAGCACTTCGCTGTAGTTGTGCACGTCCACATCGTGATCCACCACCACGATTACCTTCGTGAACATTGCCTGCCCCAGGGACCAAATACCGTTCATGATTTTCCGCGCGTGCCCGGGATACGACTTGCGGATCGCCACAATCATCAAGTTGTGAAAAATTCCTTCTGCCGGCATCGCCACATCCATGATTTCTGGATACTGCAGCTTCATCACCGGCAGAAACACCCGCTCCACCGCGTAGCCCATATAAAAATCTTCTTGTGGCGGCGGCCCAACCACCGTCGTCAAGTAAATCGGGTCTTTTCGATGGGTAATGCATTCGACGTGAAAAACCGGGTACTCGCCCTGCAGTGAATAAAATCCGGTGTGATCTCCAAATGGTCCTTCCGTCCGCATCTCATCTAAATTCACGTAGCCTTCCAGCACGATTTCCGCGTTCGCCGGCACTTCCAATTCATTGGTCTCGCACGAAACCATTTCCACTGCTTCGCGCCGCAAGAATCCCGCGAACATCATTTCGTCCAGGTCCGGCGGAATCGGCAGCATCCCCGCCAGGGTCGTCGCAGGATCGCTGCCAATCGCTACGCTCACGGGAATTCGTCCCAGGGGATTAGCCGCGCGCGCCCGGCGGAAATGCTCGGCACCGTGCTTCTGGGTCTGCCAGTGCATGCCAGTCGTTCGCTGGTCATACACCTGCATCCGGTACATTCCCACATTGCGTTTGCCGGTCTCCGGATTCTTCGTGAACACCAGCGGAAACGTGATGAACCGCCCGCCGTCCTGCGGCCAGCATTTCAAAATCGGAAAATCCAGCAGGTTGACGTCGTCGCCCCGGCGAATCGCCTCTTTGCAAACCCCGCCCTTCACGCTCTTCGGAAAAAACGCTCCCAGCTCCGCCAGCTTCGGCAACATCTTCAACTTATCGAGAATTCCGGCTGGCGACTTGGTGTCCAGAAATCCACGAATCCGCGCCGCCACTTCGTCCAACTCATCCACTTCGAGCGCCATGCACATCCGCTTCACGCTGCCAAACGCGTTGATCAGCAACGGATGCCGCGACCCTTTGGGCTTCTCGAACAGCACTGCAGCGTTTGTGGTAGCGCCGGTCTCCAGCCGTCCCTTTTGGGACTCAGGATATCCCGTCCGGCAAATCCGTTGCAGCACCTCGGTGATCTCCAGCACCGGATCCACTTCGGCGCGCACCCGCTTCAGCTCACCCGCCTTCTCCAGCGCCGTCACAAATTCCCGCAAATCCCGATACGCCACTTCGCCTCCACCCTGTGGGCCCAGCGCGTATGAATTTAGCACGAAGCCCGACTCGGCCGCGTCGCATCACTTCAAATTGCTGCCGCAGCGCGCTTCGTCATACAATCCGAACACTTCGGAGGCTTCAATGAAATCTGCAATGTTCTTGCTGTTTCTTCTGCTGACCGCAACACCAGCGCTGTTGGCCCAGGGCGCTCCCCCACAGGGCTCGCCCGACAAGCCCTACGTCATGGAGTTCTATTACAAGATCGCCTGGGGCCATCAAAAAGAGTTCCTCGACCTTTTCCTGAAAAACCATTTCCCGCTGCTGCGAGAGATTGAAAAGACCGGCCGCATCCTGGCGCTCAAAATCGAAACGCCCGCCAACCACATGACCGAAGAGTCCCGCTGGGACTATCGCGTCACCATCACTTACAAAAACTCTGCTCTAGCCACCACCGCCAATCCTGACGAAGAAGCTCTCATTAAGAAGCTCTATCCCGACCAGGCCGCTTATCAGAAAGAAGAGCAGCGCCGCTTCGAAATCCTCCTCGCCCACTGGGACCTTCCGGTCACCGATGTCACCCCGGCGAAAAAATAAAATCGCGCCGGCTACAAATTCGAAGCCGGCGCGATGATCCATCCGCCGCGCTGCCTTTCCCTCAGCTTATGAGACGTGCAGCTTGGTTGTCTTGCCGACGATCACCGCCACCTCTTGTTTCAAGACCGGCTGCCCATCTCCATCGCGCAGCTCGATTTCGTGATTGCCGGGCTTAAGCCTGAACTTATTCTCCTTTGCAGTCTCGGCTGCGTACCCGCCGTCGATATATACGCTGAGGTCCTTCCGGTGCGTAGCAATTTTGACCTGGCCATAATTGGCGGCGTAATACGGCCGGTAGTAGTAAGGCCCATAGGGGTAAGGATAGCCCCACCAAAACGGGCCAATGGGCTCGACCACGATTATTCGCGGTCTCTGAGCTATGGCCTCAGGAGCCGCGATCGCCACCAGTCCACCAACAACCAGGCCCGCCAAAGCGGTTAAAATCCAAGGCTTTATGCGCATGGTCTTATCCTCCTTCCTAACGGTATTAAACCCGGCTTGCGGAAAGTTTCCTCGCGGCGACCAAGATCAGTACCAGTACTGAATTTCGCCACTCTACCGTCCGGCAGGATTCGAAGTAAACTGATCTCTGGTCGCCGCACTCTAGACAATGCGCGTCTATCTCGATCACAACGCCACCACGCCAGTCGAGCCCGAAGTCCTCGACGCCATGCTGCCCTACTTTTCCGGCGAATTCGGCAACGCCGCTTCGATCCACACGCCCGGTCAGCGCGCCCGGGCTGCAGTCGAAACGGCGCGCGAGCAGGTCGCCTGCCTAATTAACGCACGCCCTCAGGAAATCGTCTTCACCAGCGGTGGCACCGAATCCGACAATCAAGCCATCTTCGGCATCGTTCGCAACACCCAAGCGACCGCCAAACACGTCATCACAACTCAGATCGAGCACGAAGCGGTGCTCAATACCTGCCAATTTCTGGAAAAGAACTCTCGAGGCTCGCTGGAAGTCACCTATCTCCCGGTCGATTCCACCGGCCTCGTCGCTCCCGAATCCGTCCGCCAGGCCATCCGCCCGCAGACCGTACTCATCACGGTCATGCACGCCAACAACGAACTCGGCACCATCCAGCCGCTCGAGCAAATCGGAAGAATCGCCGAGCAACACGACATCTACTTCCACACCGACGCGGTGCAATCCTCTGGCAAAATCCCAGTTGATGTAAACCTACTCGGTGTGGACCTGCTGTCGCTTTCCGGCCACAAGTTCTACGCGCCCAAAGGAATAGGCGCGCTTTACATCCGCGGCGGCACGCGCCTCCGCCAGCTTCTTTACGGTGGTCACCACCAGCGTGGCTTCCGTCCAGGTACCGAAAACGTCCCGGGCATTGTTGGCCTCGGCAAAGCTGCCGAACTCGCTCGACGACAGCTCTCAGCGGATGCCGCCCGAATTTCCTTGCTAAGGGACGAACTCCAGCGCGAACTCCTGGCCCGAATCCCGCAAGCGCGCGCCAACGCCGCCGCGCCGCGCACGCCCAACACCACCAATCTCACTTTTCCGGGAATCGAAGGCGAAGCTCTGATCATCGCCCTGGACTTAAAGGGACTTGCCTGTTCCACCGGCGCCGCCTGCTCTTCCGGCGCGGTCGAACCTTCTCACGTCCTCACCGCTATCGGCCTGCCTGCGGAAGAAGCCCGCGCCTCCATCCGCTTCAGCCTCGGCCGCCACACCACTGGCGAGGAAATCGCTGCCGCCGTCGAAATCGTACCGGCCGCGGTCGCCCAACTCCGTCAGCTCTCTCCTGCTTATCAGAAATAGTTATTTCTCAAGGCTGCAAGACAAGACCCCAGTTGCAGGTCAAAACTTCCGTATACGGCACAAGACTATTCCACATCGGGTAGACATGGGAACTGGTGAATGGCTCGGCAAGGTCTTTCGGCGCAGCCCGTCCTGATTTCAGCCGCCAGGTATTGGTGTTAGCGTCTTTCAAGACCACTTCTCCGGCAAAACTCCAGTCCACAAATCCCAAAGGGACTGCAATCGAGTTCGACAGGCCGGAACTCCATAGCAGATACATTCGGGCATGCATCACGCGCGAATATTCCGGCGCGTCCGACGTCAGTTCCAGCCGAGGATTGTCGAGGGTTGGGTTGTGCGTGTCGTATGGATAGACTGTGTCGAGTCCGGCGCCGCGATCGGCCACTGGCTGAGATTTGGGAACGCAGTGCATCGTGATTCCGTTGCCCTTCATCGTGATCTGGTCCGATTCGATCACCTGCACCCAGGTAAAGTTTGGCAACAATTCCTCGGGAAGAAAGTATCCAGCCCGAAAGGAGATCCCGGGGCCCAGCATGCCCAATTGCGAAGCCTTCCGAGTTGCCGACGCGACCATCGCTTTGCCCGACTCAACCTGCACCTGAACCGCCGATGGCCCTTCCACGTCAAACGTAACCGCGGCGGCCTCCGTTAATCCGTTGCTGAGCTTCAGCCGATAGGTAACCGTTCGATTCAAACCGGGTGTCACCCAGTAGAAACTGGTGGTTGACCCTTCTCGTGCGACCGGCTGCGGACCTCCGTGCAGCGCTGTGTGCACAAAACCTCCTGTGTAATCGCCGGAATCTCCTATCCACCAGTTTTGGCTCAGTACCGGCAAGCCGGGATGCAGAATCACATGAAGTTCAATCCGCTGTCCAACCGCAACGGTTTGTCGTGTGCCCGTGACATCAAACCCATTGAAAAAGATCCGTGGATCCAGCGTCGGCGCGAGCACGTCAAAAAACGCCGTCGCGGCGGGCATCGGCGCTCCCTCCGGCCATGCCGTCAGTGTCAATGCTCCGGGCAGATCGCTGCTGACCTCACCGCGAACCTGCACCGTACCGCTGGCATAAAGCTTCATCTCCGTCGAACCGTCTGCGAAAACCGCTCGGCCGGCCCCGAGATCCGATTGCAGCCGCAGGATCACCGGCCGCAGTTTATCTTTAGAAGGGATCTGGATCGCAAACTCACCCGTTCTTCCCTGCCACACTTCGCTTAATTGATGGATGCTAACTGCGGGTGGGCCGGCCTGGGCCTTGCCGGAGGGGCACTGAGCCAGCAGAAGTAGGGCAATCAGTATGGGTTTTTCGTGAACTTCGGCGGAGAAAAGACGCATTCCCACATCCCGTCTCCCCCAAGCACAACCGTCGGCAAATCCTCGCTCCAATGGCTGCCAATTGCAAGCCCAATCGATCCGCGTGAGCACCAGTCTTAAACGGCCCCCGACGGAATGCCTGAGCCCATACTTGCCCGCGATGATAGCCGAGAGCGCTTTGCAACCTGTTTTGGCGTAAGGAATCGAAGCTTCATCAACTCCGCACTCTCGCGCTAAACTAGAGGAATCGCATGTCCGTTCAAGTCCAATTCGACAGCCTGCCCGAGCGCACGGAAACTCAGCCCGGTCTGGTCGCCGTCGCCATGTCTGGCGGTGTGGACTCTTCCACCGTCGCCGCAGTCCTGCGGCAGCAGGGGCGCCCTATCGTCGGACTGACCATGCAACTCTGGAACCAGCGCCGCCTCCCTGAACTCCAGGGGGACGGTCCGGCCCAGCACCGGTGCTGTTCCCTCGACGATGTCTACGACGCCAAGCGCGTGGCCCAGCATTTGAATTTTCCGCACTATGTGGTCAACTTCGAGCACCAGTTCGAAGACCGGGTTGTCCGCCCTTTCGTCAACGGCTATCTCAGCGGACGCACGCCCATTGCTTGCACCAACTGCAATACGGATGTGAAGTTCGAGCCGCTGCTGCGCATGGCTCGCCAAATCGGCGCCAATCGCCTGGCCACCGGGCACTACGCGCGCATCCGCCGCGACCAATCCACCGGCCGCTTCCAGCTCCTCCGCGCCCTCGACCTTTCTAAGGACCAGTCCTATTTTCTCTGGGGCCTCTCGCAGGATCAGCTTTCGCGCAGCGAATTCCCTCTCGGCCAACTCTCCAAGGGTGAGGTCCGCGAAATTGCGCATCGCGCTGCGCTTCCCGTCGCCGACAAGCCCGAAAGCATGGAGCTGTGCTTCGTCCCCAACGGTAACTATGTTCAATTCATCCACGCCTACGCCAGCGAAAACAGAATTCCCTTAAACAATCAAGAAGGGGACATCGTCAGCGGATCCGGCGAAGTCCTCGGCCGCCATAACGGCATTCACAATTTCACCATCGGCCAGCGCAAGGGCCTCGGCCTCGCCGCCGGCAAGGCGCTCTACGTGCTCGCTATCGAGCCCGAAACCAATCGTGTCATCGTCGGCGACGACGATTGTCTGCGCACCACCGCCTTCGAGGTCGAAAATGTAAACTGGGTCTCCATCGCCGAACCTGCGCAAACCGTTCGCGCCCTGGTCAAAATCCGCCACCAGCACGAACCGGCTCCGGCGACGGTAGAAGCGCGCCCCAACCATCGCGCCCGCATCAGTTTCGACCAGCCCCAGCGCGCCGTAACCCCTGGCCAAGGCGCCGTTTTCTACTCCGGCCAGAACACTTGGCCTGAAAATCCTTCTGCTTCAAATCTTTCTTCTCGAGAAGTGCTCCTCGGCGGAGGCTGGATCATCTGACGTTTTTGGAGTGCGGCGGCTTGAGGCCGCTCCTTTTCCCGGCGACCAACAAAAAAGGACGCGACTCGCGCCGCGCCCATTCCGAAGCTTCTTATCCAAACGTTAGGCTTTCAACGTTGCACTGTCCTCAAATAAACAACTCCTCTTCCTGCTCCGAGCCTTCTTCTCGTCCGCCTGCGGAAGGCCTCGGCGCTCGCCGCGACCGCAGCAAATCCAATCCAACTTTAATTCCCTGCACCAGCGCCGACGCCTTCTGAACCGGCCGCCAGAAATTGCTCTTGAACTGCGCGCCCGCATCTTCCACGGCTTCCATTGTGCCGGTCAGAATCCGATCCAGATGCAGCAGCTGCCCGCGGAAACGATCCGCTGCATCGGTGAGCACGCGGTCCGCCTTTTGCGCTTGCCCGCGCGCCAGATAAACAATGTGCGCCGCGTCGCTCACCATCGCGGAAATCTTGGGCTGCGTGTCGTCCAGTAGAATCTGCACGCGCGTCAGGATCGGTCCCGCCCGATCGTTCAAGTCGCTGACTGTCTTATCGAGCTTGGCCATTGTGCGGCGCGTGGTGACAAAAAGCGCGCACAAGATCCCCACTTGCAGCACCAGCGTCACTGCCACCAACGCGCCCACCCAGTTTTGCATGTCTGCCTCTTCGCTCTCGCCGCGTTCCGGCGACGGAAGGAATCCTGCCGAACACCCCGTACCGCAAACCTGCTACGCCTGCAACCTTATCCCTTGGCAGCCTCGCGCCGGTAAGCGTCACGCGCGCCTTCCACCGCGGCCGAGATCGTCTCTTTGTGTCGGCTCGCCGTTTCCTTGCCGCGCTCGATCAAATCATCCGCGCGCTCGCGCAATTCGCGCGCCTTTCGTTGTGCGAACTCCTTGCCTTCGTCGGCCTTGTCCGCCAGAAACTGGCGCGTTTCTTCGCCGGACTTGGGGGCAAACAAGACACCCACCAGCGCACCAATTCCCAACCCCACCAGAAAATACGAAACCTTGGATCCCACGTTGTCAGCCATGATCGCCTCCA
>CAZQOB010000115.1:0-10218 GCA_964594885.1 uncultured Acidobacteriaceae bacterium | reverse complement strand
AAGACGCGCTTTCATCTATATACCGTGCCTGGGCAGGTGTTTTATGAGGCCAGCCGCAAGCTGATCCTGAAGGGCGCGGATGGCGTGGTGTTTGTGGCGGATTCGCAAGAAGAACGGCTGGACGCGAATTTTGAAACCCAGGAAAACCTGTCGGAACACTTGAAAGAGCACAACCTGAACTTCGCCACCATTCCTTATGTGCTGCAGCTCAATAAGCGTGACTTGCCGAACGCGCTGCCAGTGGATGCGCTGAAGAAGCAGTTACAGAAAAAAGGTGAGCCGGTGCTGGAGGCCGTTGCGGTGACCGGTCAGGGCGTGTTTGACACGCTGAAAGAAGTGGCCAAGCTGGTGCTGGCGGAGTTGAAGAAAAGCGGCTGACGAAGTCACGTCAAGTCCAATGTCCAAGCTCAAAGTGAGCCGCTAAAATAGACGAAACGTGATTTCGATCGGAACGCGAACGACAACGGGCTTGCCGTCTTTCGTGGCGGGTTTGAACTGCCAGTTTTGAACGGCCTTGATTGCTTGCGCCGTCAAACCGAGCGGCGCGCCTTTGAGTACGTAGATCGCCGCCGCCTTGCCCTCCTCGGTCACAACAATCGAAAGCTGAAGTGCGCCTTGGATTTTTGCGGCGCGCGCGACGTCGCTATACTGAGGATCCGGACAATAGACGCATGTTGGCACACCGGCGCCATCCTGACCTGCGCGGAGAACACCTGGTTCATTTGGAATGTCGGCCGGGGTTCGGAAGTAGCCAGGCCCTTTCTGAAAGAGCAAGGCCTTAATCTGCTCGCTCGCCGCGATTCGTCCACGCTCATCGGAATCGGCGAAAAGGTCTTCTCTCTTCTTGGGTGGACCAAATCCCTCCAAATGAATCTTAAAAGCGATCCAATTGTTCTCCAAATCTAAACTTCCGATTACCACACCCGTGGCTCCAAATTGACGCCCCAAACCCAAACAGCCTTCCCTGCTTTGTAGGTCTTCCAATGTGGCCCATTCCTTAGTTAGATAGTCTGAAAAGGCTTTTCGATCCAAGACTCTAAAGTTCTTCGAGAACGACAAATTGCCCAGTGTTTCGGAGAAGTGATCGGCGAGCAGTGTTCCGAGCGCTGCCGAAGTGCCGGGTGAACCGCGGAAGAAGTCGATCACAAGTACGGATGGATTGCTCTCGGTCAGGTTCGCATCGGAAATCCTATCGGCGATGCGCGATGCTGCTGCGTCAAGCGCGACCCGATCATCCGCGGTTAAAGCGGAGTCCGAAGACTGGCCAAAGGTCTGAGCAGGTAAGGCTGCAAGGAGGACAGCTGCGAGCGGAAGTAATTTCAATCTAACACCAGCCGGAAGTGTAGGCATGGAGGCACCTCCCTCAGGGCTACAACTTTCGAATGAGCGGGCAAAGAGTTGGTTGCTTGGGTCAAAACTTCGAGGCTTGGGCGAGGGTTTCGAAGGTGGGGATGGCTTCGACCAGGCGGGTGACGGTGAGGGCGTCGCGGACCCGGCCGGGCTTGCATACGACGTGGAGGATTCCGTTCTCGCGGGTCAACGATACCGAGGCGCGGACCAAGGCGGAAATGCCGGAGCTGTCAATCTGCGGCACGCCGTTCAGATCAATAGCGATCTTGCGTGCGCCCTGTTCCATGGCGGAGTTGAGCGCAGCCGTAAGCTGATCGCTGGGCTCGCCAATGGTCAGCCGGCCGAGAACCTCAAAGATGCAGACGCCCGCTTCTTCGCGCACGTTGATTTCGGTAGGGACGTAGTGGGTCATTGGTCAATCAGTCTGGTCGGGTCTGGAAAGTATAGCCTTACTTCCCCCCAACTGCGAAAAGGGTCCGCGGCGTTTGCTGGCAAAGTGAGCGTCTGCCCGGCGACCCGCGGCATTATACGATTTAAGGCCAGAGGTTGTAATGGGAGTTTCGGCTTGCGGGCGGCGCGGTTCGAGACTCAGGGGAGAAAAGGCCCGCCTCTTTCGCCAGTTTCCTAAGGTCTGCAGATGAAACTCACGGTACGCCACAGGTGGGATGTCCAGGTGGCGGAGGCGCGCCGCATCCAGAACAACCTGCGCAAGAAGTGGGTGGGCGAGGATCGGTTCGGCGAGATTCGCACGGTCGCCGGGCTGGACGCAGCGTTCGTGTTGACTCGTTCGCAGGCGCTCAAACGAAAGCGCAATCGATCGAACGCGCTGTACCTCGCGAACCGGGCAATCGCGGCGGTGGTGGTATATCAATATCCGGAATTGCAGGAGATCGATCGAGCGCATGCGGTGGTGCCGCTGCAGTTTCCGTACGTTCCGGGCTTTCTGAGTTTTCGCGAGATTCCCGCGCTGCTCGCCGCTCTTGGCAAATTGCGTAAGCTGCCTGACCTTCTGTTTTGCGACGGGCACGGCTACGCGCATCCTCGACGGTTGGGCTTGGCGTCGCATCTCGGAATTCTGCTGGACTTGCCGACGATTGGAATCGCGAAGTCGATCTTGCTGGGCGAGCACGGAGCGCTGGCGGCGAACCAGGGTTCGTGGACCGCACTGAAAGATGGCCATGAAACCATTGGCGCCGCACTGCGGTCGCGGGACGCTGTGAAGCCGGTCTATGTATCGCAGGGCCATCGCGTTTCACTGGAATCGGCGATTCGGCTGACGCTTTCGGTTTGCGGCGGGACGCGGATCCCGAGACCGACTCGCGATGCGGATCGGTTTGTCGCGGAGATCAAGCGCGCAATCGGAATAAGACCAGAAAACGCTTAACGCAGGGAACACCGAGGTACGAGCACTTAGGAATCGCCAGATTTTGGTCGAGAAAGGATAGAGCCTGCGGCGAAGGGAAACTGAAAGTCGTGGTATCGGAAAATTGGATTGTGGATATTCAAATTTCTGAGCTTTTGTAGCGTTTCTCGAAGCGTATAATTTCGCATGCCTTTTCTGGCGCCCCGGCAGTGCGATTCCGAAACAGCGGAGTAAAACGAGTGATGAGAAGCGCGGTATGGTGTAGTTGTCTAGCGATCGCTGTCCTATTGTCGGTCCCCTTGCTGGCGGCCCAGCAAGCCCCCGCCGCGAACGCTCCCGCCACGACTTCCCCCGCCTCCGCAAGTGCGCCCGCCAGCCCGGCAATTTCCAAGGAATTGAGCGACAAACTGGCCGCGCTGGATCAGCGCGTGACCGCGGCGCAGTCTGCCGGCGACAACTCCTGGATGCTGGTCAGCGCGGCGTTGGTTTTGCTGATGACCGGGCCCGGCCTGGCGTTGTTTTACGGCGGCCTGGTTCGCCGCAAGAACACGCTGGCCATCATGATGCAGAGCTTCGCCATGATGGGCCTGATCAGCATCCTCTGGGCGCTGGTCGGCTACAGCCTGGCGTTTGGTGGCAATGGGCCGGTGATCGGCGATTTTTCACACGCGTTTCTGCGTGGCGTCGGAATTGATCCCAATCCTGACTATGCCGGAACGATTCCGCAACTCACGTTCATGATTTACCAGATGATGTTCGCAGTCATCACGCCGGCGCTGATCACCGGCGCGACCGCAGAACGGATGAAGTTCAGCGGCACCGTGCTGTTCATGACTTTGTGGTTTTTCATCGTCTACGTTCCGCTGGCACATATGGTGTGGGGCAGTCACGGGTTGCTGAACGCTTCCTTCCAAGGGGCGAAGTTTCCTTGCCTGGACTTCGCCGGTGGAACGGTGGTTCATATTTCATCCGGTGTTTCGGCGCTGGTTTGCGCGCTGTACATGGGCAAGCGAGTCGGCTTCCCCAAGCAGCCGATGCCGCCGCACAGCCTGGTGCTGAGCTTCATTGGCGCCTGCCTGTTGTGGGTGGGCTGGTTCGGGTTTAACGCGGGCAGCGCACTGGCGGCGAGTTCCCTGGCTTCGAGTGCATTCGTCGCGACACACTTGGGGGCCGCTGCAGCGGCCTGCGGCTGGAGCATTGCGGAATGGTTCAAGAACGGCAAGGCCAGCGCGCTCGGCGCAATTTCCGGAGCCGTTGCGGGACTGGTTGCAATCACACCGGCGGCTGGCTTTGTCGGACCGATGCCGGCTCTGGTGATCGGCTTTGCGGCGGGCGTTGTGTGCTACCTGATGGTGACCAAGGTCAAGGCGCTGTTCGGGTATGATGACGCACTGGACGCGTTCGGAGTGCACGGAGCGGGCGGAACGATCGGCGCGCTATTGACCGGTGCGTTTGCACAGCAAATTGTCAATCCGATTTTTGGCGCGGGTAAGCCGGTGGGCGGTCTGGACGGCCACTGGGGCCAGGTGGGCAACCAACTGGTCGGGGTCCTGATCGCGTGGGGCTTTGCGCTGATTGGCACGATCGTGATTTTGAAGATTACCGACCTGGTCACTGGCTTCCGGGTCAGCGAAGAGCACGAGACCGAGGGCCTCGATGTCACGCAGCACGGTGAAGAAGCTTACTATCTTGAATCCTGAGAGCCGGCCGGCGGAATCAAGCCGTGGCTAAAAAGAAAGCGGTTAAGGCGCGCGGAGGCGAAGCGGAATATCCATGATGAAACTGGAAGCAATCATTCAGCCATCACGGTTTGAATCGGTGAAGGACGCCCTGCGCGAGGTGGGCATCGAGGGAATGACCGTCACCGAAGTGCGCGGGCACGGCCGACAGAAGGGCCACACCGAGGTATATCGCGGGCGCGAGTACACCGTGGATCTGCTGCCGAAGATAAAACTGGAAATGGTGCTGCCGGACAAGCTGGTGACTACAGTGGTGGACACCATTTTGAAAACAGCCAAGACAGGAAAGATTGGCGACGGTAAAATATTTCTATCGCGGGTGGAAGAGGCGATCCGCATTCGCAACGAGGAGCGCGGCGAAAGCGCGCTCTAAGCCGTGTCCACCGCTGCCCGATCCGGCTTCCGACCGGAAGTTCCCGAAGTAACAAAGATGCCAGGCCCGGCAAAACCGTTGAGTGTTCTCGCACCGCAAGTGGAAGCGGAGCGGCAGCAAATTCGCGCGCGCTTTGACGCGGGCGCAGCAGCCAGAGAAACGCTGCACCGGCTTTGCGAACTGGCCGACTCCACCATCAAGCAGATTTTTGCAGATGTGATGAAGGTGCACGACACACCGGAGGAGGGTCTGGCGTTGCTGGCGCTGGGCGGGTACGGCCGGCGAATGCTGTTTCCCTACTCCGACCTGGACATTCTTTTTCTCTTCGAGAGCGGCAAGACCGAAGCCGAGTTTCGTCCGTTTATCTCGGAGTTTTCCCGCACCATGTGGGACCTGGGCTTTCGGGTCAGCAGCGCCGGGCGCACGATGGAGGAGTGCAAGCGCATTGAGGAAGACAATGCGGAGTTTCATCTGGCGCTGCTCGACCGCCGGTTTCTCTCCGGCGATCAGCAGCTCTTCGACAAACTGGACAAAAAGATCTTGCCGCCGAGCGAGAAGCAAGCCCGGCCTTTTTTGTTTGCACAACTGCACCGCCTTACCAAGGAACGCCTGGCACGTTACGGAAACACCATTTTTCATCTGGAGCCGAACGTCAAGGAAGCGCCTGGCGGTCTGCGCGACTATCAGGCCGCATTCTGGCTGCGGCAGATTCTGGGCGACCGGCCGGACTTGCGCGGCTCGACCGCAGCGGACGAAGAAATGGCCGGCGATGCGGTGGAGTTTCAGAGCGCGATCCGCTGCTTGCTGCACTACGGCAACGCCCGCAACGACAACACCCTGACATATGAAATGCAGGAAGAGGCCGCACAGCGTTCGCTGGCCGTGCGCGACGGCATCGCGCGCAACGCCGCAGAGTGGATGCGGCTGTATTTCCGCCATGCTCGCACCCTGAACCGCCAACTGCTGCGCTATCTGGATCAGAAAATGGCGCAGCCTCTCACCTTACGGGAGCGGTTGTTCAGCGCCGCGAAAAGCGTGACCCGGACCGAACCGCCACCGGCAGGCGCACATTTCGCAATTCGCGCCGGACAGTTCGAAATTCTGGATCAGCCGGGGCTGGCTGACCGTTCCATTATCTATTCGTTGTTTACTGAAGCTGCCCGCACCGGCACGCCACTGAGCCGCGACGCCGAGCGCATCATTTCGTATGTTGTTTCGCACTCGGAACTCCCTGCGCGCAATCAGATGATGAGCTGGGAGACGCTGAAGGAAATTTTGGCCGCGGATTATCCGGGCATGGCCCTGCGACCGATGCACCGCCTGGGCATTCTGATGGAGATTCTGCCGGAGATGCGGGCGATCGATTCGCTGGTGGTACGCGATTTCTATCATCGCTATACAGTTGACGAACATTCGCTGCGCACCATCGAGCATTTGCAGGCTCTGGCCGATCCGCCTGACGCGCGCGGCAGCTCGTTCGCTCCCGTCTGGAAGATGCAGGAGCGCCGCGACCTCCTGATCTTTGCCCTCCTTCTTCATGACACCGGCAAAGGCCTGCCGATCGAGAATCACGTGCAGGGCAGCTTGACCGCGCTGTCCAGCGCGGCGTCGCGCCTGGAACTGACGCCGGAAGAAGAAGCCGAAGTGAGATTCCTGATCGAACATCATTTGGACATGTCGGCCACCGTGCAGAGGCGCGACATCTTCGACCCGGCGACAGTTTCTTCGTTCGCAGCGTCGGTTAGCACTCTCGAACGACTGCAGCGGCTGTGCTTGCTGACTTATGCCGACATTCACGCCGTTAATCCGGAAGCGCTTACTCCATGGAAAGCGGAAATGCTGTGGCAGCTTTTCGTCTCCACCGCAAATCACCTAAGCCGCAGCCTCGATCGCGACCGCTTGCACGCGTCAGACGAAAGTTCACTGCTTGACCAGATTCAGACGGCAGCCAGCGGCGCGCCAAAAGTCGAAATTGAGCGCTTCCTGGAAGGCTTCCCGCGGCGTTACATGGCGGTGCATTCGGCGGCGGAAATCGCGGCGCACTTCGCCATTTACCGAAAGTTGGGCAGCGCTCCGCTGCAAACCGAGTTGAAACCGGAACGGCACGGCTTCTCCCTGACGCTGTTGACCGCCGACCGCCCGCGGCTTTTCTCGACCATCGCCGGCGTGCTTGCCGCCTGGGGCATGAACATCATCAAGGCCGATGCGTTCGCCAACTCCGCAGGCGTGGTGCTGGATACGTTTCACTTCAGCGATCTGCATCGCACTCTGGAACTGAATCCCAGCGAAAATGAGCGCTTCCTGAAGAGCCTTACCGACGTGCTCAACGGAAAAGCGGCGCTGGAGCCGCTGCTGCAAAGCCGGGAATCGGCCAGCCGGGCCCGTCCGCCAAAGATCGCGATTCCCACCGCGGTCAACTTCGACGATTCCGCGTCGGCGCACAGCACGTTGCTGGAAGTGGTCACGCACGACCGCGCCGGCTTGCTTTACGACATGGGCTCAGCGATGGCTCGCCTCGATTGCAACATCGAAGTGGCGCTGATTGACACCGAGGGCGAAAAGGCCATCGACGTCTTCTACTTGACTGCCCAGGGCAAGAAGCTCGACCAGCGAAAGCAAGAAGTGCTGCGGGAAGTCTTGCAAGGCACCCTCGCTTAGCCGCTTCCGGGGTCACCAATTCAGTAGAATCAATTCGGCCGCTCGAACCGGCGGCCCTTCCGAAATGCCTTCCTCCGCCCGCATTCTGGTGCTTTTGGCGGCGTCAGCATCGCTGCTGGCGGTTGCACCGGGAGTCCACAACGATTCTCCTTTTCACGTTTGGAAACGCCTGAGCGACACGCCCATCATTCAACCGTCTGGCGATAGCTGGCAGAGCGCAGGCACATTCAATCCCGCAGTGATCAAATGGGACGGCAAGTTCGTGATGCTTTTTCGCGCGCAAGATAGAAACGGCACGTCGCGGCTAGGCTACGCCGAAAGCACCGATGGCGTTTACTTCTCGCGGAGCGAGCTTCCGGTGCTAATTCCTGAAGCCTGGTATGAAAAAGACGGCGGCGTAGAAGATCCACGGTTGGCAAAGATTGCCGATAGGTTTTATTTGACCTACACGGGCTACAACAAAAAGGATGCACAACTTTGCCTCGCTGAGTCGCGGAACCTGAGACATTGGGACCGCTTGGGCGTGATTCTTCCGGCCTACAAGGGAAATTGGAATCGCGGCTGGACCAAATCTGGTGCGATCGTTTCCGAGAAGATCGCCGGCAGATACTGGATGTACTGGCTGGGTACAGCGGAAGACAAAACAGACCAGATGGGCCTTTCCAGCTCGCCCGACTTGCGGCACTGGACAGAAGAAACGACGGTTCCGGTGCTGGCAAAGCGTCCGGGCAAATTCGATTCGCGCGTCGTCGAGCCCGGCCCGCCGCCAATTCTCACTCCCGCAGGCATCACGCTGATTTACAACGGCGCTGACGACGCTCTGGTCTATCGCACAGGTATTGCGGTCTTCGATCGCAACGACCCTCGCAAGCTGGTCTACCGCAGCGCCGAGCCGGTATTTTCTCCAGAGCTCACGTGGGAAAAAGTCGGCCAGGTGCCCAACGTGGTGTTTGTGGAAGGCATGGTCCGCAGGGGAAGCGAATGGCTGTTCTATTACGGCGGTGCAGACAAATATGTCGGTGTTGCGACCGCAAAATTCGAGTGAGACTTGCTCACCGGCGAAACGCCTGTTTGACCGTCCCGCCGTTACTCCCGAAGCCAAACAGGCGGTACATCCTCATGCCCGTAATCACAATTTTTAATTCCGCATCGCCACGCGAACTCGTGGCCGACTTGGGCTCGGTACAGCCAGGTGCCGTGCTTGGGGCATCGCAGGGAGTTGGTCCCAGGTTCGTCAAGGAAATA
Source organism: uncultured Acidobacteriaceae bacterium (assembly GCA_964594885.1). Taxonomy (GTDB): domain Bacteria; phylum Acidobacteriota; class Terriglobia; order Acidiferrales; family UBA7541; genus Acidiferrum. The sequence continues at coordinate 1,490 of CAZQOB010000115.1, read as the reverse complement.
CGGTTCTTCCGGCACTAGGACTAACGTGAAGTACCCCTGAGTCGGCGTGTAGCGCACACTGCAACCCAGGTAGGTGCAGTGGTAGCTTGCCAGCGCTTGAGTCACGCCCAGCCGATCGTTCCAATGAATTCCCTTTGGCTCGTAGTGCATCACATGGTTGTCACGCGTGCACAACGGCTTCAATCCCTGGCTCATCCCAGCGGAGACGATCTGAGGCATCTCGCAACCCTTCAACCGATTAGGGGCTTTGTCCAATGGACGTACAATCCGTGGAATCGTGTACGGTGGGAAGAGCTGTGATCTACCGTCCACGACTCGCGGCGTAGGATGCCCTTGAGCATAAAATTGGTGGACGTGAGAAGGCTCGAACCCCTGACCCCTTGCTTGCAAAGCAGGTTGGGGAAAATACTAAATGCTTTGTCTGGTGTCGCTTACGCGAACATTAACGAAATTCCCGCCTCTTAAATGTCCCGAAGTTGTACCGAACCAGGATGAAGGTTTAAGGAATGTGAAAGATATGATTTCACCGGAATAGCCACAGCCCCGGGCTGACGATTTGTCTCTATGGCCTTTCAGTCTCACGTCAAATTCGCGGGTCAGCATAGCCTCGTAGCCTGTTCTTCAGACCGGAAGCTGTGGTGGTAGCCCGTAATCGACATCAGACAAAGCATTTACTGTTTTTGCTGACTTGCTTTGCAAGACGGGTCAGGGGTTCGCCCCCCTCTTCCCAGGCACTATCGCACATCGGCCGCAACAACTTTTGCATATAGGAAGGGTTTTTCCAGAGTACGCCGGGTTAGTTCGCAATCGGACATGCATGGGCATGTACCTGGTCTGGAGAGAAACAGATTGTCAACCCTCACCGATCTCGGTTTTTGGACTGCTCCTAGATTCTGCCGGATTGTGTATGCTCTGGGAATTCTGTCGTTCGTCATGGCGTTTATCACCATGCCTCCTGCGGCGTGTGCGAAGGAATCTGACACGCCGACCCAAGTAGACGTTCTCGACAAAATCATTGCGCAAGAGCAGGCGGAGATGGAGTCCCTGCGAAAATACTCACCGTTGGTGGAGACGTACATCCAGATTAGCCGCCAGGACAAACACATGGGCGTGGTGCCGGGCGGAGATAAATATTTTCTCGGCCGGGCGATGCTGGCAAAAGGCGTGACGTTGGAGCGGCTGGCTCACGACACTAGGACGAGCCACAACGATTTAATTGGTGGCCTCGCTAACTTCTTTTCCTTGGAATTTCTTCCGCGCGGCTTTCTGCAAATGATCTACCTAGACATGAATGGCTTCGACCGAAGCCACTACAAATTTCATTATGTGCGACGCGAGTTTCTTGGCGAAGTTCGCTGCCTGGTCTTCGACGTCGATCCTCGAGTAAAGACTGAGAAAGGTCGCTTCGTAGGCCGTATCTGGGTCGAAGATCAGGACTTTCACATTGTACGCTTTAATGGCATCTACAACGGGTCGTCCATACTCAGCTA
>CAZQOB010000114.1:0-10366 GCA_964594885.1 uncultured Acidobacteriaceae bacterium | reverse complement strand
CACCACATTTGCAACGGTTTGCTAATTCACCCTGACCTATGCGCACTGATCGCGTTTCGTTTGTTTTGTTAGAGTTAGAAGCTCCTCAGTTGTGCCAAAACACCTCATTTGCAGCCAAAAGCTTACCAAGCGCTTACCAGTGATTGAGCGATTTGGCGGCCGTTTCGCAATTTCCGTGTTTCGCACTGTCGTGTTCGGAATCAAATAAATTTACGTTCGGACAAGATGTCTCGGTTGTGACACACGCGCTCCCCGTCAAGCTCGCGACTATTCGGGATTTATCTCATGATGGTCTTCCAACCGGCAGCCAAGCCTCATTGAACAGTTCGCGGCAGACCCACCTTTGCCACCAGCACTTGAAACCCCGGTTCGGAGCGAAGTTCGTCAAACTCCGGGAGAGCCAATGAGAGCATGATGGTGCAACGATGCTCGTATGCGGATTCAAGCCAGCGTGTTGCCTGCCGCCTATCCCCGAGTCGCAGATATGCCAGCGCAAAATCGGCCGGAGATGCGTAGTTTCCGTTCTTACGTTTCTGCTCCAGATCAAGCAACTGCTTCTGAGCGTCGATCTTGATGAATTGCCCTTTGCATTGAAGGTAGCTCAGCCGTTCACAAGACGCCCTCAGCGAACGCCCCCTCTCATCCCCGCCGAGAAATTTGTCGAACTCCTGCTTTGCTTTGTCCGGCTTGCCGGCGTGTTCATATGCCTCTGCCAGCAGCCGATGAATTGCGACGTTTTCGGGATACAGTTCGACCATTTCTGAACCCTGCTTGATGGCCCCCTCGTATTTCCGCGCCTGTAGCAGATGGCCCACGTAGAACAGGTTCGTTCGTAACGACAGGGGATCGTTTCGCAGTGCCAAGTCCATCTCATTGATCGATTCCTCTGATTGCCCCTTTCGTAATAACACAAATGCATACCACTGATGCGCTAATGCGTAACTTGGGTCGAGGTCGATTGCTTTGCGCAGTTCTGCTTCGCCCTGCTCCATGTTCCACTCGAACAGGTTGTGCGTGCAAGCCATTGCGGTATGAGCTTCGGCGGATCCTGGGTCCAGCTGTAAAGCTCGCTGCGCCGCCGCCAGGGCTTTGGGGTACAGTGCTTTCGGTGCATCTGCGGCGAGATTATTCGCGATGCAGTATGAGTCGGAAAGATACGCCCACGCGGGGGCAAAACCTGGTTCGCGGGTTATCGAATCGTTGAAATACTTGGTGGCTTGCGCCGTAGATTCCGGCGTGCGTTGGTCCCAAAAATGGAGCCCCCGGAGGAACAACTCGTGGGCATCAGGATCGACCGGGGACGCCGTCTTTATCCGGGTCTGCTGCTCGGGCACCAGGTGCAGCCGTATGTGGCGAGCAATCTCGCCTGCGACCTCTCGCTGAAGAGAAATAATGTCGCGCATTTCGCGTGCATACTCTCCACTCCACAGATGGGTGTCGGTTCGCGCCTCGATTAATTGTGCGGTTATTCGCACTTGGGAGCCTGAGCGCGTGACCGACCCTTCCAGAACAGCATCTACACCTAATTCCCTCGCGATTTCAGGAAGCGGCTTACGTGTCCCCTTGTATCTCATTACAGAGGTCCGTGAGATCACTCGTAGGGGATGCAGATGCGCTACCTCGGTAATCAATTCGTCCGTGATTCCATCCGCGAAATACTCCTGCGTGGGATCTCCGGACAGATTCTCCAGCGGCAATACCGCCATGGTGCGAATTTGCTGCAAGCGCCGATTCTGCTGCCAACGCAACACCAACATCGCCATCCCGACGCCGGCAAGAATGAGCAAGGCCGCAACTGTGAGGTAGGCGGTACGGTGCGACTTCTGGGGTTTTCCCGGGCGCGGCCCAGTAGCGGGTTCGGCCTGCGGTGAGGACACTGACCCCAGAAAACGGTACCCACGTTTTGGGATCGTTTCTATGAAACGAGGCGACTGGGCGGAATCCCCGAGCGCTTCCCGAATCCGCTGCACCGAATTATTCAGGGCCTGATCAAAATCAACGAATGTATCGGCGGGCCAGAGTCGCTTGCGCAAATCCTCGCGGGTGACCAGTACCCCGGGGTTTTCCAGCAGCCGCTTGAGCACTTCGATGGGTTGGCCTTGCAGGCGAAGCTTGACCCCTTGCTTTCGCAGTTCTCCAGTCTGGCAGTCGAGTTCGAATACACCAAAGCGAACGGTTCCCGTTGCGAGTGGAGACGAAACCATGTCCAAGGATTCTAGCCGATAGGTCAAGGGAGGCGTTACACGGCAAATTCGTGCGTGTAAACCAAGGCATTTCTATCGGTTGTGGCCGGATTCAAATCTGATTCGTAAGTTAGGGCCAACCCATTGACCCGCACCCGAGATCGCCTCAGCATCCGCCGCTAGGTTCGGAGATCCGAACCGAATCTCAGTCTCGGGAGGAAAAACCGGCATGCAGTTACCGAAAATCAAATCCAGGGCCAAATTTCCAGCAGTTCTGATCGTCGCGACCTGCGTTCTATTCAGTGCCGCTGTAGCGCACGCCGACGCCGTCACCGAATGGAACGCCATCATGCAAACGACCGTTGCTTCATCCAATGCGTTCGTACAAGCCCGTTCTAACGCGATTGTCGAGCTCGCTGTATTTGAAGCAGTCAATACGATTACAGGTAAATACCAGCCATACCTTGGAACAATTTCCGCACCGGCTGGAGCGTCAGCAGATGCCGCTGCAATTGCCGCCGCGCATCGAACTCTCGTTACCCTTTACCCCGGAAGCACGATTTCCCTCGACGCTGCCGAAGCAGCCTTCCTCTCGGCGATTCCAAATGGAAAGGCCAAGACTGACGGCGTTGCTGTCGGGGAAGCCGCGGCGAACGTGATCCTCGCTCTTCGGTCCAATGATGGATCGGCCTCCATCGTCCCGTACACGCCTGGGACCGGCCCTGGAGTATGGCAACGGACGCCACCCGCGTTTGCTCCGGCGTTATTGCCTGGTTGGGGGCAGGTGACCACGTTCGGTATTTCGGATGGTGCGCAGTTCCGTTCTGCTCCGCCGCCGGTCCTGGGCAGCGCCGACTACGCTCGCGACTACAACGAAGTGAAACTGGACGGAGACGTTTACAGCGCGGTCCGTCCGCAGGATCGTACCGACGTTGCGCACTTCTATATGATTCCCGCGGTCCAGGTCTATAACCCTGCTGCGCGGCAGGTCAGCGCTGAGCAAGGCAAGACGCTCTCGCAGAATGCGCATGATTTTGCGCTGCTCGGGATGGCAATGTGTGATGGGCTCATATCATCCATGGAGACCAAGTATTTTTATAACCGCTGGCGGCCGGTGACCGCGATCCGGGCTGGCGATGCAGACGGTAATCCGAAAACTGGACCAAGTACCCCCTGGTTGCCGTTAATCACGACTCCGCCTTTTCCCAGCTACCCTTCGGCGCACGCGAGTGCGGGAGGCGCCGCTCGCAGAATTCTTGAGCGCATTTATGGTAAGGACGGTTTTCAGGTCACTCTGACCAGCCCGACGGCTCCAGATGTGACGCTCCATTACACCGCTTGGCAGCAGATTACCGACGACATCGACGACGCCAGGGTCTTCGGCGGGATTCACTTTCGCTACGATCAGGAGGCAGGAGCGCGCCAGGGATGGGAAGTTGGATCTTTCATTCTTGAAACCCAATTGCTGCCGCTCTCACAAGAGTGACGCAAAGACGAGTTCACTGGGTGCCTCGGTCCGACCTGTCCCGATTCGAGGCGCCCAAGGCTATATTTCTCCGGAGTGTGAAACTATTAAAGGTGCGATGCGAACCTTCGTCAACTCACTCTGGGGCAAGACGATCAATACTTCCGTTGTTCCCCGACGGCCGTTGGTTTGTCTATTCGATTAGGACGACAAGAGCCCCCGAAAGACTCCTCTCGCCAGTGGCAAGTCGGAAATCTTGGTCCCCCAGATCTCGAGCCCGCTAATCACTTCGCCATTACCGGTGACAGCAGGAAGCCCATCGTCCCCCACCATAGAAGCGGCGGACCCTCTGAACGCAGCGGGCCGAGGCGATAGATTGCACGCACGTTGGAGCGGTCAGTGATGTGTAGAGCTTTCTGCTCGGGTCTAGACGTCAGTGTCCGGGGAAAAGGTCCGATCGGTCCTTTTCCGCCAGTGGAAATAGAAAGGGAGTCCGAGGAGAATGATGCCAAGGCCAATCGAAGATCGCACTGGGCGGTTCACCCAGAGGTTAATCGTCATGGCAAGCCCGCTAAGCAGGAAAAGAATCGGTGTCAACGGGTAGCCCCAAGTGGTGTATGGCCGCGGAGGCGCCGGCTCGGTGAATCGCAGCCGGATGAGCGCGACGACGGACAAACAAAGGAAAATCCAGAGGGCAAAAATCACCAGTGAAACCAATTCTTCATAAGTTCCAGATAGGGCCAGCAGTGCGGAGAGACCACCGACAAACAGGAGACCGCCGCTCGGCGAGCGAAAAGTGGGCTGGACTCTTTTCGTGAATTTGAAGAAAAGGCCGTCCCGCGCCATGGCGAACGGTATGCGTGCCGCGGTGAGAATGTTACTGTGCAGCGCTCCCAAAGCCGAGATCATCATCGCGATGGTCAGCCATTTGGCTCCTCCTTTGCCCGCGAGCATTTCGAGCACGTCGGAAGCGACATGAGAGGACTGTGCAACGCCGGGGGCACCCAGCACTCGGAGGTAAACCCAATTCGCCAAAACGTATAGCGCCATGACGGCCAGTATGCTGAGGACAAGTGCGCGGGGAAAGTTTTTGCCCGGATTTTCTACTTCTTCTCCAACCGGACCAAGCAGGTGCCATCCGCTGTATGCCCACATGATGGGGACAAGCGCGGCGAGGAACGCGCCAACGGCGCCAACAGCAACAGGGGTCGAATTTGAGAGAAGGTTTGCTGAATCGCCTCGGTGAGATACGAATCCCAGGACAATCAGTGCGACGATGGCGGCAACTTTCAGTGACGTCGCCAATAACTGGATACGCCCCCCGGAGCGAACGCTGAGATAGTTTATGGCGGTCAAGAGAACGACCACTCCCGCAGCCAAGGGCTGCGCCGCGGTGAAGGCAAATTCGTGCGCTTTCGCTTGGAACAGCCCCGGAAGATGAACGGAAAAGAGTGGTGTAGCTACTGCCGGCACCAGAAATCCAACGAGACGCAGGAATCCAGCCGCGATCCCGGCGCAAGCAGCGGTTTCCACTACCACGGCACTCGCCCATCCGTATAGGAAACCCCATGCAGGACCGAGTCCCCGCGTAAGGTAGGCATATATTCCTCCTGCGCGAGGCATTGCGGCGCCAAGCTCCGCCAGGCATAACGAACCGCAGAGCGCAAGCAAACCCCCTACGACCCAGGCGGCAACGGACACAGCAGTGGACCGAGTGTCGCGTGCTACCTGGCTGCCCACGAGAAAGATGCCTTGTCCGATGACAAGACCGACAACCGCCGCTGTCGCCGACCACAGGCCCAGGCCGCGGGCTAGTTCACTTCTGTGACCTTCAACGTCGCGCGTAACTGGGCGCGTCGAAGCGGCGATCTGTGTAAGCTCGCCCATTTGCTCCTCGATTGGCGCAGCTTTCTTGCAGCTGTCGCGACAGAATACCTAAACATCTTAAATTACTATTGATTGAATGAATCCTGGCCCGAGCCCGTTTGCGCCGATGCTATCACACGCGCCAATAGATAAGGCTCCGTTATTGTTGGAAGCTCCTTCTGATTTTTGGAAGGGAGATGCCTAAATCACTGAGCCCAGTTTACAGGCACTCGGAAGTAATCTCTAGAAAGGCCGATTTACACCATTATTTCTTTCCGGATTGCCGACTATCCGCCCGGAACTTCAGAACTGCTTCAAAGTAGCTCTTTGGTGCGCGAGTCTTTGAGGCGTCTGCGGAATTCACGGGCAACTTTTTCGGCGTCACTTTCTTTGGTGCTGTTTGATATCAGATGGCCCAATTCATGAGCCATCCAGTAGCCCAGCCACGATTCGTCCTGATAACGGTCGTTGTCGATGAACACAGTCCGGCTTGGCAAGTGGGTGAACATGAAACTGCCGTACCCTTTGGGAACATGCAGATGAAAGATTCGCGCATTATCCAGGTATTTCCAATGTGGGACAAAAAAAGACTCGCAGCGGAAGAACCTCGGGATGCATCAGCCGAATCTGTGCCCGCAGCGCCGCCTCCTGGGCGGGCGTGGCATCAAAGACCATGTAGGTGCTATCCGTAGCACCTTCGCGAGCCGCATGGGCTGCTTCCTCCGGTGCGTTCGAATTGCCGCTCGCTTGTGCTTTGCCAATTTCTGCAAACGCCAGAGACATTCCCAAGATCCTAATTTGCCAGCTTCATTTGCCACCTGCAGGCGTGGTCTGGAGGCGACCTTGAGACGGGCTTTCTGGTAGGAAAATAGACGGCGGCTTGAGCGCAGCCTAATTGCTTCTAAGCCCGTAAAGCGTGCCTGTTCAATGAGTTATGGGAGAGCCTTATCTGCAAACTTGTTCCCATAAATGGCGATGTTAGACTCTTGGCAACATAGAGACACACGTTCATGGGCCTCGAAAAGCAACTTGCCGAAATCGTGCGCTTCGGAACCTTCGAGGTGGACCTGCGCGCGGGGGAGCTGCGCAAACAGGGGAAGCGCATCAAGCTCCAGGACCAGCCCTTCCAGGTGCTTGCGGTTCTTTTGCAGCGGCCCGGCGAGGTCGTGACTCGAGAAGAATTGCGTTCGCAAATCTGGCCGCAAGATACCTTCGTCGACTTCGACAATAGCCTGAACACGGCCATCAACAAGTTACGCGAAGCTTTGGGCGACTCCGCCGACAACCCCCGCTTCATCGAGACACTGCCTCGGCGCGGCTACCGCTTCCTTGCTCCCGTGATCGGCAACGAACAAACAAAAGGATCAGCCATCAGAGCTCGCGACTCTAAAATCGTGATCTCAGCTGCGTTTGGTGTCGTGGCTCTAGGCGCCATGGCGGGTGGGTTCTTCTGGCATCAAAAGAAATCGCGGCTGACCGAGAAGGACACGATTGTGCTCGCCGATTTCACAAATACGACTGGCGATCCCGTGTTCGACGACACACTAAAGCAAGGCCTCCGCGTACAACTCGAGCAGTCCCCCTTTCTCAATGTCCTTTCCGATCAGCAAGTGGACGAACAGGTGAAGTTGATGGCGCGGTCTACCGGCGAGCGGCTAACGCCAGAATTGGCCCGAGATCTGTGTGAACGAGTAGGCAGCAAAGCAGTCTTGAACGGAACGATCTCCACGCTCGGCACTCACTACGTCGTGGGACTGAATGCTTTGAATTGCCATAATGGCGAGGAACTCGCCACGGAACAGGCGGAAGCCGACAGCCGCGAGCATGTGCTGAAAGCGCTTGGGGACGCAGCCACGAAAATGCGCCAAAAGTTCGGCGAATCCCTCGCCTCTATCCAGAAGTATGACGCACCGATCGAGCAGGCCACAACACCTTCGCTCGAAGCCTTGAAATCTTATAGCCTAGGGCTGAGCACGGCGGACGCGAAGGGCGTAAAAGCTTCTATTCCTTTCTTCCAGCGGGCAGTGGAACTTGATTCGAACTTCGCCATGGCCTATGCCCGGCTGGGAGCAAAGCACGCCGCCAGCGACAATCCACTCTTATCCGTGGAGAACGTGCGAAGAGCCTACGAACTGCGGGCAAGGGTTTCCGAACGGGAGCGGCTTTACATCGAGGCTCACTATTTCCGCGATGTTACAGGAGAGCTGGACAAGGCCGCCTCGGTTTGGGAAGTGATGCAGCAGACTTACCCGCGAGAAGGCGAGCCCTATTCGAACTTGTCATCGTTCTACCGCGAGAATGGCGCCTATGAAAGAGCATTGCAGGAGGCGTCTCAGGCACACCGACTGTACCCAGGCGATCAAGACGGTTATGTTGCCCTAAGTCGCTCGTATGTATTTCTCAACCGTCTGCATGATGCGGAAGCAATGTTTAAGGAGGCAGAGGAGCGGAAGCTTGAAAGCGAGTTGTTGCTGTGGGACCGTTACCGATTGGCGTTCCTAATGGACAATGAGGTTGAGATGGAACGCCTGGTGGCAACCTCGGCGGGCAAGGAGGGAGCGGACAAGCTCCATATCTGGCAGGGACACGTGGAGGCCTACCACGGGAGGCTGCGAAAGGCTCGGGAACTAATCCAGCCTGCCACACGAGATTGCGGGCGGCCTTGCGCACAACTGAGCCTGATCGAAGCATACTATGGCGCCAGGCACCAGGCGCATCTCGATGCCGATGCGGCGACGAAGCCGAAGCTGAAAGGCAGAAATTTTCCAGAGCTTGTGCTGGCTCTGGCTTTGGCAGGAGACGTCAACAAGGCGGAGAAGTTATCCGTGGAACTGAACAAGAGCTTTCCGTTGCATACGAGAGTGCAGCGCTATTGGTTACCGACGATCCGCGCCGCCTTGGCATTGAATCGCAACAATGCTCTGGAGGCAGTTGAACTGCTGCATGCAATAGGTCCCAATGAGATTGGCACTTTGCAGGTGTTCTCGATCTACGAGCGAGGTCGGGCTTATCTGGCGCTGCGCAACGGCAGTGCCGCGGCATTGGAGTTCCAGAAGATTGTGGATCATCCTGGCATCGTAGGGATAAACGCCATCGGGGCGCTGGCCCACCTGCAGCTTGGACGCGCGTACGCATTGCAAGGCGACACGGCCAAAGCCCGCGCCGCGTATCAGGACTTCCTGACTCTCTGGCAAGATGCAGACCCCGACATTCCGATCCTGCAGCGAGCTAAAGCGGAATACGCGAATCTAAAGTAGCCGGTTATCTACACCTGGCCACCTTGTAGAAGGCCAGAAACTCCATTGACGTCGATTGTGAGCGGATCACGAGCAATCCGGAAGTTGAGACCAATGGACATGTGGGGCTACAATGACCTTGCCCGAAAGGGCGAATTACTCACTAACGGAAAGCGACCTCTCTCCATTTCCGGTTCAACCAGCACAGTTTTCTCTACTGAGAAATGACAGCCAAAGCATAAGAAAGTCCAGCACGCCCGATTAGTCCTTACCGGCAGCTTGCAATCTGGTACCGCGAACTACGTCTCCGACCATTGGGGTAAGCGCAGAATGCGCATGGAGACTACTACGTTCTTCTGAGGCTTTGTTCCGTTTAGGGAGGCGCAAGGTGGCGGTGAGTTCCTTGTGGTGACGTTCGGCCCAGCGACAAATGCTGGCCAGCGGCGTCATAAAAGTCTTGCCCATCGACGTTAAGGAATACTCTACGGCAATGGGCCTTGATCTCGTCACACGCCTCGAGACCAACCCAGCGGATTCAAGATTGCGGAGCGTTCTTGTAAGGATGCGTTGTGAAACCCCCTTGAGCTGGCGCAGGAGTTCTCCGTGGCGAAATGGCTTTTTCTGCAGGCAGGACAGGATCTCGACCGTCCATTTGCCGATAAAGATAATAGAGACAACTTTCGAGCTTGGGCCATATCTCTCATCCATTTCTTCCACCCTGCCAACAAAAGTTATTTCAGCGCGACAAGCGCCAGGGACCGCCGCGCCTCCCCATCCACGCGCACCGTGCACGCGCCGCATAGCCCCAAGCCACAGCGTCGAGAGAACTTCACGATGTAACGGACTCCAGCACGCTTGGCTGCTTGCACAAAATTCCCTTGAACTTCGGGCAGCTCAGGTCCAATGGAAGAGCACAAGAGGGCCTTATCAATCGCTAGCAGCACGGGCGCCAAGCTTTCAGGGCGAGCGAGATCGCCCTGGGCGATTTCAACGCCCGGCAAATCGGCCAGTATTCCTGCTTTCTGAGGATTTCGCTTGAATGCGCGGCACGGGACGCCTAAGCGCGACAGCAATTTGACGATTTCGATTCCATTCGTACCAGTAGCGCCTGTGATCAAAACCATGAAAACTTAGCCTTTTGGAGCACTAATGTGCCTAGCGCGCTTGTCCCAGCCTTCTTCCCGCAGCCATTCCTCGAGGGTGTGCAGACGAATCTGGGGAAAGTCACGGCGAAGGCCGGCGATATCCGCTTTGCAGCCGTAGTCATTGAACCAACGGAACATAGTGTAAAATTCGTTGCCTAAAACCAGCCGCGCCAGCAGCAAAGGCAGCTTTTGATATTTCACGGGCTTGCCGAGGACGCGACTGAAAACCTTGGCGGCTTCCGCGTTGGTCAACTCGCTTCCTGCGATTTCCAGTTCCTTCCCGACGAACCGCTCGGGACATGCAAAGGCCAGCGCCACGAAGGCGCCGATGTCGTCGGTAGCAATCGTCTGATAGGGCTTATCCGCGCGAATAAAGTCCGCTAGCTTGCCTTTGAGAATGCCGATTTCGACTTGATCCAGGTAGTACATGTCCATGAAAGCCGCGGGCCGAAAAATCGTAGCCGGCAGCGC
>CAZQOB010000113.1:6040-10567 GCA_964594885.1 uncultured Acidobacteriaceae bacterium | reverse complement strand
TGACTGCTAACGCAACAATCTCTCACTACCGCATCTTGTCTCGAATAGGCGCGGGGGGAATGGCTGAGGTGTATCTCGCGCAAGATACCAGGCTTGATCGGACTGTTGTACTGAAGATTCTTCCTGCCGAATTGGCCTACGACCCGGAACGGATGCGGCGCTTCGTCCAGGAAGCCAAAGCAGCATCCGCCTTGAGCCATCCCAACGTCGCTCACATTTACGAAATCGGGGAGGCCAACGGCACGAACTTCATCGCAATGGAGTACGTCGACGGGCAAACACTTGACGCAAAGAGTAAAGGTCGCGCTTTAGAAACAGCGGAAATCGTCGACATTGCGACTCAAGTCGCCGACGCTCTGGATGAAGCGCACTCGAAAGGAATCACTCACCGGGACATCAAGCCCTCGAACGTCATGATCACGGCTCGCAGTCAGGCGAAAGTGCTGGACTTCGGACTGGCGAAAGTTGCTGCGAATAGGCCCGAGTCCCTAACCAGTGATATGCCCACTGCGCGGAAGACCGACCCGGGTGTGGTGATGGGCACAGTTCAGTACATGAGCCCGGAGCAAGCGCTCGGTCGAGAAGTAGACCACCGAACAGATATCTTCTCGCTTGGCGTCGTGATGTACGAGATGTCGACGGGCCGCCTGCCCTTCTCCGGCGCATCGACCACCGAGACCATCGATCGAATTGCTCATTCTCAACCCGAGGCGATATCACGCTTCAACTACGGTGTTCCTCCAGAACTGGAGCGAATCATACGAAAGTGCATGGAGAAACAAGCGGAGCGGCGTTATCAGTCGGCTCGTGAGTTATTGGTTGACCTAAGAAATTTGAAGCGAGATAGCGACTCCGGTGTGATTGCTCATAGCGAAGTGACTGCCAAGCCTCGGAGTAATCTTCGCCGCACCGTTTTCGCCGCAACCATAGTAGTCGTGGCTCTGGCAGTGGGCTTCGGATGGTATACGCTGGCGGGGCGCGCCAAAGCGATCGATTCCATAGCGATATTGCCCTTCGTCAACGCGAATGCGGATCCGAATATCGATTACCTCTCGGACGGCATCCCTGAAAGCATCATAAACAGCCTCTCACAGTTGCCGAACCTCAAAGTGATGTCCCGCAACTCGGTGTTCCAGTACAAGGGAAAGGATACGAACGCGCAGACGGTGGCACAAGCGCTGAAGGTGCAGTCGGTGCTCACCGGCAGGGTGACTCAACGTGCTGGTGGTCTCGCAATTAGCGTCGAGCTTGTGAACGCGCAGGACAATAGCGAAATTTGGGGGCAGCAGTACAATCGCAAGCTCGTCGAGGTCTTCGCGCTGCAAGAAGAGATCGCGAAAGAGATTTCGGAGAAGCTGCGCCTGAAGCTTACCGGCACCGAGCGGCAGCAGCTTGCGAAACGGCCCACAGAAAACCTCAAAGCGTTCCAGTACTACACAGAGGGACGGTTATATACGAATCGTCGAACCCGCGAGGATCTGCTTGCAGCTATCGGTTATTGTGAGAAGGCCATTTCGGAGGATCCCAATTATGCGCTCGCCTACGCCGGCTTAGCTGACGCCTATATGAATCTTGGCATCCGAGGTTACATTGCGCCCATTGAAGGTCGGCGCAAAACAGAAGAGACCGCGCGCAAGGCCCTCGCGCTCGATGAGAACCTTGCCGAAGCTCATGTCGTCCTTAGTCACGCTTACAGTCAGTTCTATCCGGCAGATTTCTCCCTGGCTGATCGCGAACTGCAGCGTGCCACCGAACTCAGTCCAAGCTTGGCATTAGCTCGTCAATATTTGGGATTCTCTTCCCTGCGGCAGGGGCGTCTCGATGAAGGCCTGGCGGAATTTCTGAAAGCTCGGGAACTCGATCCGCTTTCGCCAATCATCACGCGAGGCTTGGCCATCACCTATTATCTCAAGCGAGATTATAGGCGAGCACTGGAACTGCTGAGGCAGGCCAACGAACTAGGCCCGGCTTTTAGCACGCAGTTTGAAATCGGAATGTACATTCAGAACCGGCTGTTCGATGAAGCGCTGGCGGAACTGGGGAAGGCCGTACATGACCGGAAAAATGATCCACTCTTGATTTACAGCACGGCGATGGTCTATTCGGCGCAGGGGAAGCGGGAACAAGCACTCCGGATCATCAAAGAGTTGGAGGAGATGTCGGGTGCAAACCTGAGCCAGGCGCATTATATTGCCAGCGTCTATGCGGCCTTGAACGAGAAGGACTTGTCCTTAACGTGGCTGCAGCGTGGCTTAGCCACGGGAGCGCTCGGAACCTTTTTTAAGGACGAGCCAGTGTGGGATCCACTCCGCAGCGACCCGCGATTCGCAGACCTGCTCCGGCGAATGGGCATTCCGTTCTCGTAATGTAACCAGGCCGTGCCGCGCGAAGCGAATCCGTTGGACAATTGGCGGGGTCTGTGACCGCGCGTTTTATGCTTCGTAATTCGAGGTCTCCCGAATCGAAATGAAAAGCGCGGTCATAGACCGCGGCTACCGTTTCGCTGCTCACGATCCGCTCGAAGAGCAAAGCGTGTCTCGTTCCCCGGCATTGCAACTCTTGACTTCAGAAATACGAGTCAATAGGTTCTTTTAAATGAGTTCAGCACGATTACGACATATTCGAATCAGCCTGGTTTTTACAGCGTTTTGCCTGATCACCGCGCTGTTTCTGGCGGCTGCCGTCGCTCCGGAACTGCCCGATCCGGGCAAACCGCGAATGACGCGCGACGAGCAAAAGAAACTTGGGCTGGATGTTGCCAACCAGGTTTACACGCAGATGCCTGTGCTGCCGGACTCCAGTCCGGAGACGCAATATATTCAGGAGCTCGGCAAACGGCTGGCGAACACCATTCCTGCGGATCGCTCCTGGCCCTTTCAATTTCACGTCGTCCAGCAAAAAGAGATCAACGCGTTCGCCCTGCCCGGCGGACCGATGTTTGTAAACATCGGCACGATCACCGCGGCCGACAACGAAGCGGAACTCGCCGGCGTGATGGCGCACGAAATGGCGCACGTCTACATGCAACACTCCGCGAAACAACAGGGTAAAGCATCGTTGCTTGAGGGTCTGGCAGGACTCGCAGGCGCTGCGGCCGGCCAATTGGGCGGGGCTGCCGGCACTTTAGCTCAGACAGGAATCCAGATTGGAGCGGGAACGCTGTTGCTCAAGTATTCGCGCGGCGACGAAGCACAGGCCGACGCGGTCGGCGCCATTATTCTGTGGAAAGCAGGGATCAACCCGATCGCGCTGGCAGACTTCTTCCAGAAACTCGCGGCGGAGGGAAATCAGGGGCCTCAGTTCTTGAGCGACCACCCCAATCCCGGCAATCGGAAAACAGCTATCCAGACACAAATCAAGGATTGGCCCAGCAAGCAATATTCCGGCGACACGGCCCAGTTTGCGAGCGTGCGGAAACATGCCACCGAAGTTCGCGCATACGATGCAAAAGAGATCGCAGATGGGGCGAAAAGCGGACTATGGACCGCGGAGAACAGAAAGAACGGAGCCATCTTCCCCGACCCTCCGGCAACGGCCGGCACCAACGGAGCGAGCATGCCGGCTGTTCCGGTCTCAGCGGTTCAGCCGAGTTCCAGCTTCCAAACAGCGAACCTTGCAGCAGGTTTGAGCATTGCCCGGCCGCAGAACTGGGATGTTGTCGATAACCAGCAAACGGGCGCCACGATCGCGCCTCGCGCCGGCGCTTCGGCAGCCGGTGTTGCCTATGGGGTCGTCATCGGCAGGACGCGCGCGCCCGCTGCAAACTTGAGCGCGAGCCAACTCACAGCTGCAATTGCTCAGAAGCTGAAAAGCGGCGACAGCAATATGAAAGCGTTGAGTCAGGTTCAACCGCTCACGGTAGGAGGCGCCTCCGGAGGCTCTGTCCCGCTGGAGACGATCTCTCCAATGGCTGGCTCCGATGGTAAGCAGCAGCGCGAGCGAGACTGGTTGGTCACCGTGCAACGCGGACAGGATGCGATTTACTTCGTCTTTGTCTCGACGGCTGTAAATTACGAACAGTTCCGCCCCACGTTCGAAAGGATGCTGCGAAGCGTGCAGTTCCGATAGGTGATCTGGGGATGCCGAAGCCTCGAACATAAGAATATGTCGCATCGGACACACTGGGTTGAGGATCTGTGGCGGGACGTCCGCTTCGCGCTTCGCGTGCTTTACCGCAAACCGGTTTCTCGCTTGCCGCTTTAATTTGCATCTCTTGTGCGCGAGAGAAGGTTATTTCCACCGATCAAAAGACCGATGGCCGGGTGGAAAAAACAGAGGGATCCGTTCCTGGCACGGCAATTTGGTCGCCACCGCCAAACTCATCGCGACGGGACATCCTTAAACGCAGACCTGGAAATCGAACTTCGGCCTTGACGTTGAAACTCCAACACTGGAAACCCAGGTCCAGTCTTAAAGTCGAATTTTACCTGCCTTGCGCATACCAGATCGATCCTGGCGAACTGTAGCTATACCCTTCGCCCCAGACCAGATGCGCTGTGCCTTGTTCGTCAATGTCCATCTCAAAGT
>CAZQOB010000113.1:0-5940 GCA_964594885.1 uncultured Acidobacteriaceae bacterium | reverse complement strand
CCTTCGCCCCAGACCAGATGCGCTGTGCCTTGTTCGTCAATGTCCATCTCAAAGTAATCGCCGAACGGGAAGCGGTAGCCTTCTGTGAAGATGTAGGAAGGGAAGCCACTTACGAAAGTGGATACATCGGCTTCAGCGCTCCATGTGGCGCCGCCATTGGCCGAGGACCGGTAGTACACATTCCAGCGATCCATGCCGCCGTTGGCGGCACGTGCGTCCATCCATGCGACGCGAACGTCGCCATTCGAGGCGGCGGCGATCGCCGGAAAGGCGTGGTGCGAGCCTGCCGGTGCGGCAGAGACATCCACTTTGGCTGACCACGTATTGCCGGCGTCAGTAGATCTGGAGAAGTAAATGCGTTCAGGACCCTTTGCGGTGGAACCCGCATTCCAGAGTGCGTACAGATTACCGGATGTATCGGAGGCCATGGTTATCGCAGCCCCAAGAAACGCCCAGCCACAATCGAAGGCAGAACAATCTGGCGGGGAGGACGAGATATCGAGCAGTTTGGTGGTCCATGTGACGCCGAGGTCCGTCGATTTGCTCACATAGAGGTTCACTTTTCCCTTGGCGCCGCCGCTGCCTTCGTAACCGTCCCACGAGAAGTAGACTGTGCCATTCGTTGTGACAGTCCCGCCGCCTCCGAGCGACCAGCCAAGCTTGGCGTTTTGATTGATCTTAATTTCGGTGAAACTTGCACCTCCGTTGTGAGAGCGAG
Source organism: uncultured Acidobacteriaceae bacterium (assembly GCA_964594885.1). GTDB lineage: Bacteria > Acidobacteriota > Terriglobia > Acidiferrales > UBA7541 > Acidiferrum. The sequence continues at coordinate 5,222 of CAZQOB010000113.1, read as the reverse complement.
CGACATATGCAGTCTGAGTGTGGTTGTAAGACACGTACACATCTTGTCCCCGCACCGCAAGGATGGGCTTATCTGTTCCGGCGTTCGTGTGATCGGCAGTCACGACCGTCCAGGTCGCGCCGAAATCGGTGGATTTGGCGACGACGATATCCGATTTGTTGTTTTGCAGCCACGAGGCATATACCGTCCGTCCATCCGCCGGGTCGACAACGATCTGGCCATCCACCTGGTAACTGGTTGAGCCGGCCGGATAGATAACAGTTGGTGCAGCCCAGTGTTGGCCATGGTCACTGCTAATTTGTAGGATCATCGTCGGGCTGTAGCACGTGGGGCAATTCGGGACGCCACCGTATTGTGGATACAAAACGTAGGCATGGCCGCTTCCATCGACTGCAATGGCCGGCTCCCATTCATTATCCACGTGGAATCCAAGGCGCGCCTGGGGAGTGAAGCCGTTGCTGCCCGAACTTTGTGCGGTCGCTCTTGTTATTCCTGGCAGAATTCCGGATACGCTGGCAGACAAAGAAAGGGCCAGCAAGGTGAACAAAACGGTCTTCATTGAAGGAAGTACAGTTTTCATACGCCTCCTGCGCGTTCGTGACGTGAACTGCTTATATAACAACCCTCCGCTTTTTCGACATAAACTTTCGGATGGGCACTACGCGTGATGTGGAGAAGGTCACCGAACTTGCAGAACAGACCGATGCCAAAACCGGGCAGCTTTTGCATAACGGCGCCAGAAGGCGACTTTCATCAGGCACAAACAATAAACGTGCCGAGGACGAGCGGGTAGGGAGTTCGATCTAGAATCGCGAAGAATTACGGCTTCTTGTCGGAGTAGGGATTATAGCAACGCGGTAGTCCCAGCATTACGATCGCGGATCAATGCTCCGCATTTGCCCTCGCTGCAATTCATTCGATATCCGGCCTTCAAAACCTTTCCTGTATGAGCAGATTATCGCCTGGCTGATTGTGCCGTTACGTTGCCGAAGGTGTGGGTGTCGGTTCTGGTGTTTCAGGGAATGGTTCTAAACGAAAAGCCCCGAGAGCTAATCTTTACCGAAGCTTGATTGAATCTGTTGTGTCGGCTTCTGCCGTCCCTGGTGCAAGTAGCGCTGGCATCGTCGGCACCGCGATCATTTTCACGGTTTGCCACGATGATCAGACACCGAATTACCGTGGTCGGAGAGCGACCTCACCCTGCAGGGACCGGCCATAATCATTGGCTACGGGATTGTCATGCTGGCGTTCGCATGCTGGGTTGCGTGGTGCCGATCGCGTTACGAACGGAGTAACAAAACATGGTGGTGACGACATACGTCATATTATTCTCTCCACGTTTCGTGGAGGCTTATGATGAAACGCGTTCTGTTGTTCGCGGCATGGTCGTTCTTTCGCGCGTCGCTTTTTGGCCAGACTCCGGCTACCGTCGATTTCGCGCGTGACGTTCAACCTTTAATTAAGACTTACTGCATCGGTTGTCACGGACCGTCGCAACAAATGAACGGCTTCCGATTGGATCGCCGTCGTGACGCGATGCGCGGAGGCACCATCGCCGTCATTGCGCCGGGGAACAGCGCGGGCAGCCGCTTGTATCTGATGCTGACGGGCAATCAGTTTGGGCCGCAGATGCCATTGACCGGCGGGCTCAAGCCGAACGAAATCGAGATCTTCAAAAAGTGGATCGACCAGGGCGCGCCCTGGCCGGACGCGTTGTCGGGCGAAACGCCACTCCCTCCCGCGGATCCGAAAGCCCAGGCGCTGATGGACGTCCTTCGCAACGCCGATCGCGCAGGCTTCCAGAAGTTGCTTGCGGCAGCCGATGCGAAGACCATCAATGCCAAAGGATTCGGCGGCTCAACGCCGTTGATGTATGCGACTCTGTACAGCGATGCGGCCACAGTCCGCAGGCTGCTCGACAAAGGCGCCGATCCCAACATCCTCAACAACGCGGGCGCGACTGCACTGATGTGGATCGGATCAGACGTTGAAAAAGCTCGACTGCTCGTCGAACACAACGCCGACGTCAATGCGAAATCCGACGACGGTCGCACGCCCCTGCTGATCGCTTCAGGCTTGTTCGATTCGAATGCCGTTGTGAAACTGCTTCTCGATCGCAAAGCCAACCCGTCCGTCACCGCCGCGAGTCTCTTCGGACCGTGGTCGCCCGTCTCCGCTGCAGCATCGACGGCAAACGAAGCCGTGCTGCGCATGCTGATCGACGCGGGAGCCGACATTAAGTCGTCGGCCTTTGTGCCGCAACTGTTCGCGAATCTGGGCCCATGTGGGAAATGCGCAGAAATGGTGAAAACGGAGCTGCCTGCGCCGATGTGGACCGTTGCCACACGACTGCTCGGCCCGCCTTCCAATGACGCGTCGCGTCTGACGCTGTTCCTCGATCACGGAGTCGATCTGAAGGATAAAGATGCGGAGGGCTACACCATGCTGATGCTTGCGGCGAACTCGGATGCGATGCCTGTGGACATGGTGAAAGCGATGCTGGATCGCGGCGCGGATGTAAATGAGAAGACACCGAAAGGCTACACCGCTCTGGATTTCGCCAGCCTGCGCGGCAAAACTCCGGTCACCGAGCTACTCATCAAAGCCGGCGGAGTGCGCGGCGCCATGACGGAACCGAAAGTCGCGCCAACGCCCGCCGCTTCACCGCGCGCCGCAGTCGACCGCAGCCTGCCGCTTCTCCAGCGCAACGATCATAACTTCCTCAAAAAGTCGGGTTGTGTATCCTGTCACAACAACACGCTGACCGACGTGACAGTTTCAACGGCACGCAAGAATGGCTTCAAAGTCGATGAGCAAATGGCAACCGAGCATCGACAGATCATCACGACGTACCTCGAAAGCTGGCGCGATCGAGCTTTGCAGGGTATGGGAATTCCCGGCGATTCGGACACCATCAGCTACATCCTACTCGGTATGGGTGCCCAGAATGTCCCCGCCGATCCGGCCACGGACGCCATGGCGTACTTCATCAAGAATCAGCAGTTGCCGAACGGCCAGTGGCGCATCCTCGCTCACCGTCCGCCGATTGAATCGAATGACATCGAAGTCACCGCCGCTTCGATGCGCTCGCTGATAGTGTATGCACCGAAAGCGCGAAAAGCCGAATACGACGCCACGGTTCGTCGTGGAGCAGATTGGCTCAAGCAGCAAAAACCCCAAACGAACGAAGAACGGGTCTTCCAGGTGTTGGGTCTGCGATGGGCCGGCGTCGCCGCGACCGATGCTGTAATTCGCAATGCCACGAAACAACTGTTGGCGGAGCAACACGCCGACGGCGGATGGTCGCAGCTCTCGACCATGTCCAGCGACGCCTACGCCACCGGTCAGGCACTGGTTGCGTTGAAAGAAACTGGTACGTCCACTACGGACGCAGCTTACAAAAAAGGAGTTCAATACCTTCTGAACACGCAGCTCGAAGACGGCTCCTGGTATGTGCGAACGCGCGCGTTCCGCATCCAGCCACACTTCGAGAGCGGTTTCCCGCACGGCCTCGACCAGTTCATTTCGGCCGCAGCCACGAATTGGGCGACAACGGCGCTGGCCCAGTCATCGCGATGAACTCCCACCGAGTATTTTGCACAAGGCAACTGTCCGAACAGTCGCAGAGTTCTGCAAGATCATCAACGACATGGTCGCAGCCGGTGGAAAAAAAGAAAATGCAATCTCCACATGCCTGCTGGAGCATGCTTTCCAAATCAAAATACCCATGATCATTCGCCCACATCTAAGCGGAGCGGCTCGACGAGAACTTCGCTAGAGGTCTGGCACGCGCAATCTGAGCTTCGGCGGTCCTGGCCCTTGTTTACTCGTTGAATGCGCTGCCGCCTCCAAAGCGGCTCCGCATAAACTTGCGAGCAGCGTCGAGCCCTGCATCTAGAATGGTCTTGAAAGCGTGAAACTGTTATCGGGAGAATGACGGTTATGGAAATCCAACTCACAGAACAAGAACAGGCACAGCTACGGGATGTCGCGCAGCGTACCGGAAGGAATACTGAAGATGTCGTTCGTGAAGCGATCAATGCTCTTCTGCAGCATGAAATCGCGTTTGTAAAGGCAGTCGATGAGGGCTTGGCCTCACTCGACCGCGGAGAATACATTAGTCACGAAGAAATCACCGCACGCGTCGACAAGCTCTTCCGGCAGTAATGCAAATCCGTTGGTCACCCGAGGCTGCGGATGATTTCGAATCTGCGATACGGCGTGTCCTCCAAGACAATCCTTCCAATGCGCGACGTATTGCGCAAATCGTTTATGAGCGGATCACCGCGTTGAGCACGTTCCCCAACCGAGGTCGGTCTGGACGAAGGCAAACGTGAATTGGTAATTGTCCCGCTTCCATTCATTGTCGTTTATAGAGTGAAAGACGAATTTGTCGAAATTGTGCGCTTGATTCACGGCGCGCAAGACTGGCCGCATAAATCGTAGTACCTGAAGCGTATATTTCTCGGCCGCTTTGATCTCAAAGTGCAGAGGCTGCCCAACCCGCCGCTGGAGCCGTCCGCCGAAAAGCGCGGCGGCTTAGCGGCAATCGTCAGGGAGATCAGAGGAGCCTCTATGAAGGCCGCATTTATCGACCGATATGGGAACAATGAGATGGTAAGGGTGGGGGATATTGCCAATCCAGCGATGGGCGTTGCGGATTTGCTTGTTCGGGTACACGCCGCGAGCGTGAATCCAGTGGATTTCAAGACGCGTGATGGGAAGCTGAAAACGCTTTTGAAATATCGATTTCCCCTTGTGCTTGGCAACGACCTGGCGGGTATGGTCTTCGACGTAGGCGCTGGGGTGACGCGCTTCAAAAAAGGCGATGCGGTATACGCGCGCGTGGACCCGAACCGCATTGGAACGTTCGCGGAATTTGCCGCGGTCCGCGAAAGTGCCGCTGCCCTCAAACCAACCAACCTGACGTTTGAAGAAGCGGCCTCCCTTCCATTGGTGGCACTGACAGCGTGGCAGGCTTTGGTGGAGATCGGAAAACTGGGCGCCAACCAGCGCGTCTTGATTCACGCGGGCAGCGGTGGTGTTGGCAGCGTGGCCATTCAACTGGCCCGTCATTTGGGCGCAATGGTTTTTACCACCGTGGGCCACCGCAATTTGGAATTGGTGAAACGTTTGGGTGCAAACGTCGCCATCGACTATCGCAACGAACGTTTTGAAGAAGTGGCCAGAGATTGTGAGGTGGTGCTGGACAGCGCGGGTGG
>CAZQOB010000112.1:0-10827 GCA_964594885.1 uncultured Acidobacteriaceae bacterium | reverse complement strand
GAATAGCCTGGCGAAAGCATCATGCCCTCGACACCGAGCTCCATCATTTCATCGAAAAAGGCGCGCACGGACTTGGGGTCAGCGCCGTCAAACAGGGTTGTGTTGGTGGTGACCCGAAAACCTCGAGTTACGGCTTCACGGATACCATCAACGGCGAGGCCATAACCACCTTCACGGCAGACCGAAAAGTCGTGGTGCTCCTGCTGTCCGTCCACGTGGACAGAAAAGGTGAGGTACTTGCTCGGCTTGAACAGATGCAGTTTTTCTTTCAACAGCAGCGCGTTCGTGCAGAGGTAAATGTACTTCTTGCGGACGACCAGGCCTTCGACAATGTTCTCGATTTGCGAGTGCATCAGCGGCTCGCCACCTGGAATCGCAACGGTTGGCGTACCACATTCGTCCACGGCCCTGAAGCACTCTTCGGGCGTTAGCTCCTTCTTTAGAATGTGCGCGGGGTACTGAATTTTTCCGCAGCCAGCGCAGGCCAGATTGCAGCGGAAAAGGGGTTCCAGCATCAGGACGAAGGGATATCGTCGGCGCCCCTTGAACTTTTGCTTCAGGACATAGCTCGCAGTTGTCCAAGCCTGTGAGATTGGTACTGGTATAATGTTCGTTTCTATCCAGCTTCTGCTCTATTTGTCATTCATTGACTGAAGTTGATAATGCAAGTGTGGCCCCCAGAGCTTCCCGAGCTCCCCAGCTTTCCAATCACCTGGCCCGCTGCAACCCGACGGTCAAGATCTCATCCGCCTGAGACAAGCCGCATCGTCACGGAGAACCGCTGCGACGGTTCGATGCGCCGGCCTTTTCCGAATGACAGCCTGGGCCAGCGGCTCTCGCAGAGGCCTTCACAACAGATGGCGCATGCCCCACTTGTGGATGACAGCAATTATCGGTAGAAAAGTTCGTCCCTTCCGCGTCAGTCTGTAGTCTACTTTGAGTGGAAATACTTGATGATCTCTCCGCTCAACCATTCCCATTGCTGCTAAGGTCTTCAACTCTCGAGTGAGAACTCGTGGCGCGATCTCGACGCTGTCTACGCTCCCCGTGAGAAGTCCCTTTTTGATCTCACTGTAACGCCGCCAGCCATCTTGCAAGCCCCATAGAATTCGTAGCTTGTACTTGCCGCTAATCATTTGCTGGAATCTCGAGGCCGGGCAGACAGTTTTGCCGCCTCGTTGCACGGTTAAAAGGCCAAGCTCCGATTTCCCCTGTCCTCTAAATCTCATGAAGTGTGCTCCTAGCAACTTCGCGACCTGAAACTAATACCGCTCAGATGACGGAATGTCCATATGGACATTTTTGTCCCTTATTGTCACGGGCCGTCGCACGAAATAGAGTCTGCCGATCAGGTGAAAATGCCCGAAAATGACTGCGCCTATTCTTGGGGAACAAAATGGCTCAAACTTTATCTTCTCAGCAACCAACAGCGATCGTTACCGGCGGAAGTCGAGGTTTAGGGCGAGGCATCGCGCAGGCGCTCGTGGCGCGCGGCGTTCACGTCATCGCGCTAGCGCGTGATGCAGCAGGCCTTGAGGCTTTGACGCGTGAGCTCGCGAAGGTCGAGCCCGTTGTCGCCGACGCTGCCGAGGAAATTGTCGCGGCCCGACTTCTGCAAGAAAGACAACCCAATCTGGTCGTGCTCTGCGCCGGAGCATCCGCGCTCTTGCGCCCTCTTCACCTTCACAGTTGGGAGACCTTTTCGCTCAATTGGGAAGTCGATGCGAAGTCTGTTTTCGTGTGGCTCCGGAATGCACTCCTTTTGCCAATGAAGCCGGGGGGCCATATCGTCATTGTCTCAAGCATGGCTGCAATTAACGGATCTCCTCTGAGCGGCAGTTATGCAGGCGCCAAACGGATGCTGTGGTTCATGACCGATTACGCGCAGCAGGAAATAAACCGGCTGAAGCTTGGAATACACATCCACTGCCTCCTGCCAACACTCAATCCGCACACAGACCTCGGCCGTGCAGGGGTTGCCGCTTATGCCGAGAGGGCCCAAATCAGCTTCGAGGAATTTGCCAAACGGCTGATGCCGCATTTGACTCCAGCGGTCATGGGCGATGCGGTGGTCGAACTCTATTTGAACCCTGGGCGCTGGGACAAGGTGGCTTATCAGATCGGCGGCGCTGGGCTGAAGCCGTTGAGCTCAGCGCCATGAGGCGCATTCAGTACCACCGCTACGGCGGTCCAGGTGAGATGCAACCGGAAGCGTTCGAACGGGCGAGCCGGGCGTTGGCCAAGTCGCGGTCTGGGTCAAGGCGGCCTTGGTCAACAAGGTCGACTGGTTTGTCCGGAACTGCGGGCTCAAGATCGTAACCAGGTGGCATTTCCCGCGCGATGGGCACCGACTTCGCGGGTGCGGTCGAGGCTGTGAGAACCTCGGTCTGCCGGCGCAAGGTTGACGACGAGGTGTTCGGCACGCCCCCCGTGCGCAAATCCGGCGCATTCGCTGAGGCGCTGGTTACGAACGAGAAGCTTGCTGTCGTGAAGCCGCGGGCGCTTTCGCTCAAAGCCGCGGCGTGTCTCCCGGTCGTCGCAATCACTGCTTGGCGGGCAGTTACCGAGATAGCGCACTTGAGTCAGGGCCAGACGATCTTCGTCGATGGCTGCCTCGGGAATGTCGAATTAGTATTACGAATTTATGACGGCTTGCTTCTCGCAGAGGTAAGTGATGTTAGAATTACATACTTCGTAGTAATTAGAGCGACGTTCCGGATCAGGAATCGCTCGCAAACATTCTGGCTGCGGCAAGCCGTTCTCTGGTCTTCTGTCGCGTTCCTGCACCTTCAGCCCCCGACGCTATTCGGAAGTTGCTTGCTTTAGTGCCAGAAGCGGAGCAAAAAGCAGCGAGAGCACGCCTGGCGCAAACTCTCACTGGAATTCTCTTCGTGGCCGGGCTGCCCCACATCAGTGGAATCGGTACGGTAGCGGCCACCGAGGTTCTCCCCTGGAGTACGGAGGCAAAAGAGGCCATCCTGGACCCTGCAAAAACCAGTTCGCTGGTCGAAGAGCTCCAGCGCGTCGGTGCATCCGTTCATACGATGGCGGCAGCGGTCGAGAACCTTGGAGTTAAAAAGCTGATTTCACAAGAGACTGCCGACCGCTGCGAATGGATCGAGCGAAGCTCCGCGGCCCGTATTTGAAAGCATCAACCACCAAGTTACTGCTTCGTGAAAATCGACAAGAAATTCCAAAAAGGCTTAAAACTCCGTGGACTGAGCACTCGTGTTAAGCGCCATTGTTACGTTGCCGTCTCTCCGTCGCGGTGAGCTTCGAGTCGACAATAAGCCTTCGAAACTGAACAAAGCGTCTCATAGAGATCGCGTATTTTGGGTTACTGTAGCTGTTGCTCAGAATGATGATCGTCACGCGTCAGCAAGTCAGATGCCTGCTAGAAAAGAAATGGACGCGTTCAGCATTTGATCGCGCAGCAATCGCTTAGCCCGGAAAACGCCGCTCTTGACCGCAGGCAGGCGCTTGCCCAGCCTTGCGGCGATCTCCACGTAGCTCAGCTGCTGGTAGAAGTGTAAAACCAGCAGGATGCGATAGTCGCGTGGCAAGCGGCGAAGTGCTTCCCTGACCTTCTCTTGCGCTTCGCGGCGCAGCACGCGGGAAAGCGGCGAACCTTCCGGGCTCTGTGGCAGCGAGTCGCACTCCACGTCTTCGCCGCATCGGCGGCGCTCGACTTTCGTCTTGCGAAGCTTGTCAATGCAATGCCGGCCCGCAACCTTTGACAGCCAGGAACGTAACCGCGCCGGACATTCTTCGCTTTCCAGAGCGTGCAGTTTCAGGAACACTTCGGCGGCCGCGTCTTCCGCATCCTCGCGCCGCCACAAATAGCGCTGGCAGATTCTGAGGACGTAACGATACTGAGCGCGATAGAGCGCTCCGACCAGTTCCGGATAATTCGCAAAAGTTCCCGCAAGCATCGGCCCGTGGGCTCCCGAATCGCCCAACAGAAATGAATTCATCGTCACTGCCATAGCGGCTCCCTTCTGAACACACGCGCGAACACACCACCAACGCCGGCTCCTGGTCCGCATTTTTGCGGCCCTTGGAGCCCAGTTCGTCTCTTTCAAATACAGGAAACGGGTCCCGGCGTGGGCGCTCTGGCTGCGAACGGCACCCCGAGAAACTCGTTATTGCAAAATGGCCCCGGAATCGCGACCGCAAAAACTTGCGGTCACGCGCTGAACCACCAGGAGCGTCAAATCGTCGCGAAGCGCCTGGCCATCGGCAAAATCAAGCACGGAACCAATGGTTGAAAAGAGCGTCTGAGTCGCGCTGCTGCTTGCGTATGCTCGGGCGACCTTCAACAGGCCCGCTGACCCCAACTCCTGCTCGCAGGAGTTCTCGCATTCGGTCACTCCATCGGAACACGCGATCAAAGTGTCGCCCTTGTCCATCGTCGCGATTCCAATGTCAAAAGTAGCCGTCGACGTCGCACCCAGCATCGGACCGCCGCTCTCCAGAGACTCCACACCGTTGCCCCGCTTCAGAATCACCGGCGACGGCAGCCCCGCATTGCAGTAGCAGATCTTGCCGCTGCCTTCCTCGAGCCTCGCAAAAAACACTGCGGCCAACGGGGGTTCGCCGTATCCGCTGCAAAGTTCGCGATTCGCCGCAGCGATTGCGTCCCCTGGGCCGGAGTGAGTCCGCGCACAGGAATGGATCAACGAAAGCAGGTGCGGCATCCAGATGCCCGCGCCCAAGCCTTTTCCCGCGATGTCGCCGACGACGATGCCCAGGGACGATCCGCCCAGCTCAAACACCTTGACAAAATCACCGGACAGGTGGCGCACAGGAAAAATCTCTCCGGCAACCTGGAAACCCGACCAATCAAGCTGGCGCGGAGCGCACAACCGCCGCTGAATCTGGGCCGCTTCGAAAAGGCTCCGCTGCATTGTGGCTTGCTCGCGACGAACTCCAGCCAATTCCTCTTCCAGCGCACGGATGCGCTCCCGCTGGTCCTCCGCGCAGAAAGGCGCTGCAAGTTTGACTTGCTCGCAGTCCTTTGACTTACCTTGCACATCATGTATTTGCGGCAACACAGCGGGGATTTCACTCTTCCACAGTTCGTACATGTCGAACTCTTTGGCCTTTCTGTCCGAGCCACACTCAGCCAACGAACTTGTAACCAATTCCATGCACCGTCAGGAAATACTGGGGATCTTCGGGCACCGGTTCCAGCTTCTGCCGGATTCGCACAATGTGTGTGTCCACCGTGCGCGTCGTCGGATAATTCTCGTAGCCCCACACCTCATCCAGCAGACGATCCCGGCTCAGAGTCTGTCCGGAATGGCACAAAAAATATTTCAGCAACTCGAACTCTTTTCCTGAGAACTCGATTTGCTGCCCCCCACGCCGCACCCGGTAGCCGCGCAGGTCCACTTCCACGTCTCCGAAGCTGTAGCGATCCATCTCCTGCGGCACGGTCTTCGTCCTGCGCAGCACAGCCTTCACTCGCGCCAACAATTCGCGAATCGAAAACGGCTTGGTCACATAGTCATCCGCACCAAGCTCCAGCCCCACCACCTTGTCCACTTCCTGCCCCCGCGCGGTCAGCATGATGATCGGAATCGACGGCCGCTTGGCCTTCAGTTGTTTGCAAACGTCCAGCCCGCTCATTTTCGGCATCATCACGTCCAGAATCACCAGATCTGGAGAATTCTTCAGCGCCTGCTCCAGCCCGTCCACGCCGTCCATCGCCGTGGCTACCTGAAATCCCTCGAACTCAAAGTTGTCGCGCAGACCGGCGACCATGTTCGGTTCGTCCTCTACGATCAGAATTTTCGTCGTTCCCATGAACTCTCCTTCACAACCCACGCCTCACCCCGAGGCGCGCAGTAACTCATATCGTTGCGTGTCCCTCTTGCGCCGTCGCATGGATCGGCAGGTTAATCGTGAATTTACTGCCCTTGTCCGGCGCGCTTTCCACCGACACACTTCCCCCGTGTGCCTGCGCGATGTGGCGCACCAGTGACAAACCCAGCCCGGAACCCTTGGTGTTGTGCACCAGCGGATCGCCGCACCGGTAGAATTTCTCGAAAATTTTGTCCTGTTCGGCAGGATCTATGCCGATTCCGCGATCGCTCACTTCCAGCTTCACACTTCCATTGGACCGGTACAGGTTCACCCCGATGTACTTCTGGTCCTTTGAATATTTCAGCGCATTGTTCACCAGGTTCAGCAACGAGCGCGCGATGGCTTCCCGGTCCACGTTCACCGGCGGTATGTCGCTGGCGATATTTTCCTCAAAGGCGAATCCGTTCTGCTCGATTTGAAACCGGTAGGATTCCAGCGTGTTGCGCACCAGTTCCGCCAAATCGGTTTCCTTGAACTCATACTCCTTGCGCCCGGCCTCGATGCGCGAAAAATCCAGAATGTTGTTGATCAGCGCGCTCAGCCGTTCGCTCTCTTCACGAATAATCCGGAAATACTCCTGGTACTTTTCCTTTGCGGTCAATCGCCCCAGCTCCAGCGTCTCCGCATACAACCGGATCAGCGCCAGCGGCGTTCGCAGTTCGTGCGAAACGTTAGCCACAAAGTCCGACTTCAGCCTCGCCAGATTCATTTCCCGGGAAATGTTGCGGTATGCCATGTACACTCCGCCCGCCATCAAAAGCGAAAGCGCCGCCAGGGTAATGTAGTTGTAGCGCAGAAATTTCGCCCCAATCGCATCAATGGTGGTTCCGGGATACTTGATGGCCATGACCATCCCTTCAAATGCTTCGTTGAGCGGGCGCTCCATTTCCGGTTTCCCGCCGTCCCAGTTCGCCGAAGTCACCCACGGTGTGTAGTTGTAGGACGGTCGCACCATCAGGGCTGGCGGGTTCGCATCGCCTCTGAGCGCAGGGTTTTTGCTGCTCAGAACGTCATTCATCACCGCCGGGAAGAATTTCGTGCGTAAATACTCCGGATCGAAGCCGACGACGCCCAGAGCAACGCTATCCTTGCCGGCATTTTTGGGAATAAAGACGGCGATGTCGCGGTAAAAATGCTGGTCTTCTTTCTCTCCATCCCAACCCCCATAAAACCAAAAAGGGTTGTCTTCCTTCGCGTCGGCCACCCGAAGTTTGTGGACCAAGTCGGGCGCTTCCGAGGGAAGCCATTTTGCGGTCCTCGCCACTTCGGCGGTGATCCGCCTGCGGAAGTTTTCGTCCGCGTCGCCGTTCGGCCGGGAACGCCAAATCCAAGTGTCATCATCTTTGTCATAAAGAATCGCGTATAGAAACTCGGGATGAGCGTCCAAAAGCTTCGCCATCTCCGCTTTAACATTGGACTCTGAACCGCAGGGCGGAAACTCCTCGCGCATCGGGGCAAGCATTTCCGCAGCTCTCATCCACGTCTTTTTCTCTGCGAATCTCAGTGCATGGATAAAATCCCGCTGAATCGCCGCTTCAATCGCTTTGTCGCGCTGGATGTTGTGCAGATTCCAAGCGCTGAACGCCAGCAGGCACGCAGCGGGCAGGACGATCGCCAGCTCCATGGTCAGAAGCATCCGGGTGCGATCGCTGATGGGCTTTTTCGGCGCGGGATTTGGTTTCATAAGAGGACGTCCGCCGCTTCGTTCACATTTCTCGCCTGCCAGACGAATATAAACCCCCTGAAATCGAATGTGTCAAATGACCGCAAACGATTGTAAAAAGTTGTGAACTCGTTCCTGTCAGGAGGGAACAGCCCCTGGCTGCTAAGTCCATCCGTGTGTTTCTCATCGACAGCACTGACGAACACGGCGTTGGGTTTGATCTTGCCGTTCGGATGGAAGGCCGCTTTGCAATAGCGCCAGCCGCAAAGAAACGAGCGGTAGTGGCGGTAGCACGCAAGTTGCCGGTGCTGCTGCATCGGTTGTGGGTGAGTGGAGAGGTGTACCAACCGTCGCGCAATACCCAGAAGGTGATGAGCGCAGCGGCGTAGAAGAGTCCGGCACGGAGAGAGTTTGCACCGAACAGCCGAGCTCGACCGCCGAGTTTAGGCGACTGTGACTGAGTCCTTGCCCTACTTCCCTCATAACGAAGGAAGCGCAGGGCGATAATCAGGTGGCAGCACCTACTGAATCAAGAACACCCAACTGGCACCGAGCGAAAATCGCTCACCAAGAGTGCGGATGGAAGGGTGGCGACAGGGGAGGCTTGGCTGAACGGAAAAAAGATGGAAAGACCAAAGAAAGAGCAAATCACTCTCGCGGGGTTCAAGCGTGACTTTCTGCCCCAGAGACTCTAACCGTTTCACGAGGTAACGTTTGAGCCCCTCAGCATTTATCCGGTCAAAATAGTCGGCCCCGAGGTCCTTATCCAGGCATTGTTTCCTTAGCAGGTAGTACCCGGTGACCAGTAGACTGTGGCCAATCGCTACGATCGCTCGCTTGCGACCCCGCTTAGCCGCTAGCCGGCGGAACTGTGCAGCCACATAGGTGTTCTTGGTGCGCGCAGCCGACCAGGCGGATTGGCCAAGGATGCGCCGCAGCCAAGGGTTGCCTTTGCGTGTCCTACCGCCTAATCGTTTACCAGCACTTTCGTGATTTCCGGGACACACACCGCCCCAACTAGGCGCATGCTTCGCCGAAGGGAACTGCTCCATGTTGATGCCCATCTCGGCCACTAAGCCCCACGCGGCAATGCGATCTACCCCTGGCACGGTGTCCCACCGGTTGACAGCTTCGACGATCTCGGGTTCCTCTTTCCGCCCATGCTGATGAGATCGCTCGAAGAGTAACCGCTCGGATCACGCGGATCGCTCATGGCATCAGGTTCACATTTGCCTCCGTTGGGGCTGAAGACTTCCACTTCGTCGCCCTTCTCACTGAAGGCGTAATAGGGTGCGTCAGCTCACTCCACCAAAATCCAGCGGGCCAGCCGGTGGTGGAAGAAATTGCGGGATTCGAAATGACGATGGCTACGCGCTTCCTTCTTTTTGGATCGACAAGGTTCGAGTCTTTGAGGCTCATTTCTCTTGAGTTGTAGCAACCCTCCTTTGGCGAATGGGGATTAATGCAAAATGTGATGTGACATCCCGACCACCGCAGAAAACTTCCTGAACCTGACTCGGCTCGTCAGTCAGGCAGAAATGAAAGCCCACCTTGGCGTGGGAGGCTCTATCCTCCGCCTTCGGTTCCTGCCACGCCGAATCTGCCAGAACGACCGAAACTTCCGCTTGCCGTTCAGGCACATTCCAGTAGCGCTCCAGCAGATATTCCTTTTGCTTGGGTCCAACCACTCTGAACCCGTGTTTCTCGTAAAACCTGATCGCCCATAGCGCGGCCGCCCATGTCCCGATTAAAATTGGCGATCTCGCCAGCGTCCGCAAGTGGGACAATAACTGTGCCCCAATGCCTTGTCTCTGGTACGCAGAGAGCACATACGCATGGCGGATCAATGTTACGTCCCGCACGTTTTGCAATCCCATCACCGCACACAGTGCGCCACCCTCTTCGCTGCACCAGAACATGACACCGGCATCGATCTCATGTTGCAGTTCATCCACACGCATATACGGTTCTGCCCAGCAGTCAGCCGGAATCACACCGTTGTAAGCGTGGGCACCATCGTTGATGATGGCGTATATATGCTCAAATTCATTTTTCGCGCAGCGGCGGATCATTGAGTTCTCCGTTGACGTCGGCCAGGCATCGCGATCTGAGGGACCAGGATGAAAATCTCAGAAAGTGTGGTCGGATGTCTTGAACGAAATTGCGCTTTGAGATTAGGCCACTGCTGCACGGAAGCGGGCAGGTGTCACACCAACATACCGAACGAAGGCGCGAGTCATGTGGCTCTGGTCTGCAAACCCAGCATCCGCCGCAGCCTCGGCAGGCATGGCACCAGAAGCTAAGCGCTGCCGCGCAATACGAACCCTCTTTTGGACGAGGTAGGCGTGGGGAGTCGTTCCAATTTGACGTGCAAATGCGCGCAGAAGTTGAAACCGGCTGAGCCCAGCCAACGCAGCCAGCTCTGCGAGGGAGACCGGTTGATCAGGGGCCGAATTCAGCCTTTGCAAAACCTTCACGATGGACGGCGAGGGCCCATTGACTTGGGAAGACCGTCGAGCGCTGTGCTTCTTCAGAATGCATGCTACGACACGAGTCAACTCCTCTTCCTGATATAGCGACTCCGGCCGGAGGTCTGTCAGTGACGCAAACAGCCTCGCGAAATTCTTCGCGAGCAGCGCGTCCCGCGCAACGGGCAGCACAATTTCCAACTCGCCACCAATCTCTTCTTCGGCTTCATGATTGATCAGGGCTGGCTCGAAATAAATGATCGTCCAACGGCGTGTTTTACCCTCTATAGGGATGCCATCATGCATTTCTCCGGGGTTGCAAAAGAGAACATCGCCAGGCGAAGCCTCTACATGCCCCATGGCACTCCACGAGCGGTGCGCGCCGGAGGCCATCAGGCCAAATCCAAAATGATCGTGCGCGTGGCGCGGAAAATGATGATTCGAGACAAGCGTCATAGCCTCTACACCCTGGACGCATGTTCGGTGCTGCTCGACGTGATGAAGCAAGCGTGCCATAGCGCCTAACTTTTGCGGATTTCAATGTCTCGGAAAAGATTAACCAACGACAAGACCTCAGATTCGGATTCTTATTCCCGGTGTGAGTGGGAACTGTTCGCCGGAGCTATGCAAAGGTAACGGTAACACCTCTAAGTAGATGTCATTGCCTTGCAAAAGATTTGTGCATTTTTCGTTGTGGTTGCAGTGGTGACTATCCCAGGCCAGCCGGTGGTCGTTGAGACTGCCTACAGGTTCGAGGAAACCAAACTTCTGTCCTGCCTCAGCTGGAAATGGAGAAAGCGTTCGTCCGTTAAGATAACGGAGCGAACA
>CAZQOB010000111.1:0-10940 GCA_964594885.1 uncultured Acidobacteriaceae bacterium | reverse complement strand
TACGAAGACCGCGGCGCTTGTCGGTAACGACGTAGCCACTTTCCCCGACTTTCCCGCGGAAATCCGCGCTCCTGCCGGCACCCTCCCTGGGGTCAGCGGCTATCAACTCCACTTTTCGTCGAATGAAATCTACACCCCCGGCGATTCCGTGGACGTCCTCATCGCCATGAACCCGGCGGCACTCAAGATGAACCTGGCCGACCTCAAGGCCAACGGCATCCTCATTGTCAACTCCGACGCCTTCGCCGAGACCGACCTGCGCAAGGCCCAAATGGCTTCCAATCCGCTGGAAGACCACACCTTAGACAAGTACCGCCTCTTCCCGGTCGAACTCGAACGCCTCACCAAAGTTGCTCTCGAGAACCTCGGCCTGGACGCCAAATCGGCCAGCCGCTGCAAGAACTTCTTCGCTCTCGGCATGTGCTATTGGCTTTACAACCGCTCCATGGAAGGGACCATCCGCTGGATCGAGGACAAATTCGCCAAGAAACCGCTGCTCATCGAAGCCAACAAGCTGGCCATGAAAGCGGGCTACTCCTACTGCGAAGCCACAGAAGCCTTCCAGATCAGTTACGAGATTCCGCCGGCGCAGCTTGAACCCGGCCTTTACCGCAACATGAGCGGCAACCAAGCCCTAGCACTCGGGTTCATTACCGCTGCGCAAAAATCCGGCCTCAGGCTTTTCCAGGGCAGTTATCCGATCACTCCGGCCTCCGACATCCTTCATGAACTTTCCCAATACAAGGACTTCGGCGTCATCACGTTTCAGGCCGAAGACGAAATCGCCGCCGTCACTTCCGCGATTGGCGCAGCCTACGCAGGCGCCCTGGCCATTACCACCACTTCGGGCCCGGGCATGGCTCTCAAGACCGAAGCCATCGGCCTCGCTGTCGCCGTCGAAATTCCTCTCGTCATCTGCGACATCCAGCGGGGCGGCCCATCCACCGGTTTACCTACCAAAACCGAACAGGCCGACCTGCTGCAGGCTCTTTTCGGCCGCAACTCGGAAGCTCCGATTCCGATCGTAGCCCCTGCGACGCCGAGCGAATGCTTCTGGGCTGCTCTTGAAGCCTCCCGCATCGCCGTCAAATACATGGTTCCGGTTATCATTCTTTCCGACGGCTACCTGGCCAACGGTGCTGAGCCTTGGCGCATTCCCGATCTTAACGAAATTCCCGACTTCAAGGTGAAGTTCGCCTCCGACCCAGTTGACTTCAAGCCTTACCGCCGCAATCCGGAAACTCTCGCGCGGCCCTGGGCCGTTCCCGGCACGCCCGGCCTCGAACACCGGATCGGCGGCCTTGAAAAGCAGGACGTCACTGGTAACATCAACTACGAACCGCTCAACCACGAGCATATGGTTCGCCTGCGCGCAGCAAAAGTTGAAGCAGTCGCGCAGGACATTCCCGACGTCGTCGCCTCCGGCGATCCGGACGGCGATCTCCTGGTCGTCGCCTGGGGCTCTACGCACGGCGCCATCACCGCCGCGGTAAAATCCATGCGCGCTCAAGGCCATCGTATCGGCCACATTCACCTGCGCCATCTGAATCCGCTACCGAGAAATCTCGGCGAAGTTCTTCAGCGCTACAAAAACGTGCTCGTTCCCGAGCTCAACATGGGCCAGCTGCTCTGGCTCCTGCGCGCAAAATTCTTGGTGAACGCTGTCGGCCTCAACAAGATTCAGGGCCGCCCGTTCAAGCAGTCCGAGCTCGAACAAAAATTCGCCGAGCTGCTGGGAGATTGAAATTGGGCACCTCGACTCTTCCCGTCCTTACGAAGAAAGACTTTCAGACCGACCAGGAAATCCGCTGGTGCCCGGGCTGCGGAGACTACGCCATCCTCGCTGCCGTCCAGTCGGTCTTTCCGGAACTCGGCATCAAGAAAGAAAACTTCGTCGTCGTCTCCGGCATCGGGTGCTCGTCGCGTTTTCCCTATTACCTGAACACCTTCGGTTTCCACACCATCCACGGCCGCGCGCCCGCGGTTGCTACCGGACTCAAGGCTGTTCGCCCCGACCTCGAAGTGTGGGTCGCCACCGGTGACGGTGACGCGCTCTCTATCGGCGGCAATCACACCATTCACATGCTGCGGCGCAACGTCGGCCTCAAAGTTCTGCTGTTCAACAACCGAATCTACGGCCTCACCAAGGGCCAGTATTCGCCAACCTCCGAATTCAACAAGAAAACCAAGTCCACTCCGTACGGTTCGCTCGACCGGCCTTTCAATCCGATTTCGCTGGCCATCGGCGCCGAAGCCACTTTCGTCGCGCGCTCCGTGGACGTTTTCCAGGCCCACCTGAAAGACACTCTCAAGCAGGCCGCCGCGCACCGCGGATCCGCGTTCGTCGAAATCCTGCAGAACTGCAACATTTTCAACGACGGCGCCTGGACCAGCCTCACCGAAAAAGACGCCCGCAGCGAGCACGTTCTCCAGCTCGAGCACGGCAAGCCGCTGGTCTTCGGCAAAAGCCGCGACAAAGGTATTCGCCGCAAGTCCGACGGCGACATCGAAGTCGTCCAGCTCGGCAATGGCATTACCGAAGCGGACCTCGTTGTTCACGACGCGCATCACCCGCGCCCGTCTTATGCTTTTCTGCTCACCCACATGGAACACCGTCAAGGTTTTCCGACCCCCATCGGCATCCTCCGGGCCTGGGACGACCTTCCACGTTATGAAGACGTCATCAACCAGCAGATCGCCGACGTCCAAGCCAAGCGCGGTCCGGGCGACCTCGCCAAGCTGCTTCGCGGCGGCGACACCTGGCGTGTCGAGCCCCGCTAGTTTTTCTTTGTAGTCGCGGCCCCGCTCGCTGACACCCTCAACGCTGTCGTCCGCAAGGTAAACTCCTCCGGCAAGATTTCTACCATGGCGGCCACATCTTTATCGCCAAGTACAACAACATGAGAATCCGCGAAATTCGCTGACCGCGAGAGCGATCCCGACAGCCGAGCTTCGTTCCTACACCAATCAAGTACTGATAGTACTAGAATCTAAACCTTTCGCGTTCGTTCCCAGGTACACTCTCTTGTGTCCTTTTGCACGCAGTCACTTGGAGGTGACTTTTAGTTTTCCACAGCCATTGGCTCTTGCTCGCGGAAGATTTCTTCCATTCTGGCCACTGCTTTCCTCGCGTTTTCGGCCGCAATTTCCTAAAATTTTACTGCTTCACCCGGCGGCGCCGGCGCTTGGCCCGTTATGCCGGGGAAAAAACGGTTGGCGGCGGCGTTTGGTGCCCGTTCTGTTCGGCATGAGAATTGCCTCGATACTGTTTGAGAAAGACAAACTTGTTCGCGCCCGGCCCCTATCATCGCTTCGCTCATCTGCCCAGAATCTTTCTACGGGCCTCGCTGGTCATCGTACCAGCGGTACTACTGTTATCGCTCATGGTGGTCCATTACGGCAGCCACAAACCGGAACCCTCCGCGGTTTCTCTGTCTGGCTCCACAGATCACCCGGAATGGCTTACGCTCGTACAAGCGCCTACCGAAGGCACGCGGCCGATCTATCCCTACTCGATCGTCGCGGGAGGCGTACGCGATGCGGACGAGCTCCGCGCTGCCAGCGCAGCCGACCACGTGGTCGCCCAGCACTACTCGAACTTCAAGATTGCCAAGGCGCGTACGATTCGCCTTGATCACCCGCTCGCGATGTTTGTCTCCTACCGCCGCAACGACCACGTCTTCTGGACGCGTAACCGCATGATCATTCCTGCGGGTGAAACTCTCCTCACCGACGGCGAGAATCTCGCGCGTACACGTTGTGCGAACCGGCTCTCCAAAGATCCGGTCAAGCCGGTTGCTGCCAGCGAGCCCAGCACAGAAGAATTGCGTGAGCCCTCTTATGCACCTCCGCTTCTGGCCGGGCTGCTCCCCGGCAGCGAAACCGGATCTTTCGGTCCAGGGCCTGCCATCCCAGGGCCGGTTGGTCCACCTTCTGGCGGCAGCGGTCAGTTTACTCCGCCAGTTCTGCCTCCGATTCTTCTTCCCGGCGGCCGACCCATTACAAACTCGCCTCTCGTTCCGCCTCCGGTGAATGCTCCCGAGCCTGGCAGCTTTTCTTTGCTTCTTGCGGGCCTCGCGTCGTTGTTGCTGGTCACGTTCCTGGCTCGGCGCCACTAGGAGATCTCACCTGGCGCGGCCACTCTTGGCCTGAGATCTATGACTCGCTCCGATTGAAACGCTTGTTTCGTCCCAACCCTTTACGCTATATACTTCCGCCCACGTCTGGTTCTGGACAATAGGTACATGCCGCATCCCTCCGATCCTGCCCCTGCGCCCGAGCGCAAGCTCGAGGGCTGGGGTGAAATCGCGCTCTACCTGCGCCGCGAAATCCGCACTGTACAGCGATGGGAAAAAACTCTTGGCCTGCCCATTCATCGCCTTTCGGTTGGTAAACAGGCCTCCGTTTACGCCTACCCTTCCGAACTCGATCGCTGGTATCGCGAGCGCGAGCCAAAAATTAAAGCCGAGGAAATTCAGCACGCTAAGGACTCCGGCGCCGGAGCACCCGAAGCAAAGAACGCGGACACTCCGGCACCCGCCCTGACCTCACCGGAGCCTCTCAAGCATTCTTCAGATCGCCGGCTCTACTGGGTGGCCGGCTTCGCTGCAGTTCTGTTTATGGTTTTTCTGATTTCACGTTTTGAGTTCAATATTCCAATCTTCAAACCGGCAGCCGCCGTTCAACCCAGCGCTAAACTCCGTCTTTTCGTGCGCCCATTTCAGACTGGCGACACCACGCAAATCGAATTCACCGACGGCCTGACCAGCGAAATCAATAACCGCCTTGGCCGTCTCGACCCCCAGCGCCTCGGCGTGATCGCTCCCACCTCTTCCAAACAGCTCGGTGGCAAGCCGATTTCCGAGCTCGAGCCGCTGCTCAAGCTCAATTACGTTCTCGAAGGCAGCGTCCGCCGCGCCAGCAACCAGGTTCGCATTGATATCTCTCTCATTTCCGCCAAAGATCAAACTCCCGTCTGGTCCGACTCCTATACCGAAAATCAGACCGACATTCTCAAAGTCCAGGATGAAGTTGCCGACGCGGTCGCTCAAAAACTCCTCCTGCATCTCCCAAAATCCTCCGACGGCGCTCCTCCTGTCGATCCCGACGGCTACGCCTTCTATCTTCGCGGCCGTCGCGCTTGGGCTGTTCGCGACCTCGCTCGCAGCGTTCCAGCGTTTGAAGCAGCAGTGCAGCGCCTTCCGAATTTCGTCCCTGCTCACGCGGGCCTCGCTTCGGCCTATGCCCTCCTGAGCCAGGCACCCAACGACGCCGTGCCACAGTCGTTTTCCGTTCCCCGAGCAAAGGCCGAAGTACAAAGGGCTCTGGCCCTTGATCCCTCCAACGCTGAGGCCCACTATGTCCGCGGCAACATCCTCATGTACTACGACTGGGATTTCCCGGCCGCCGAAGCCGAACTACGCGAAGCCATCCGTATCGACGCCAACAGCCCGACCGCTCACCAGTGGCTCGGCCAATACTTCATGACCCAAAACCGCCTGGCCGACGCCCGAGCCGAAACGCAAAAGGCCCTGGACCTCGACCCCGTCTCGCCCATCTTCACCACCGCTCTTGCGGAAACCTCGTACTACGAGCACGACTTCGGCGACACCATCGCCAAAGCCAACCTCACTCTCGAGCAGTCCCCGCACTTTCTTCTTGCCGAATACTGGCTAGGCTCAGCCTACCGCGAGAAGAAAATGTATCCTGAAGCCATCCAGCACTTCCGTGCTGCATCCAACCTGGTACCCGGCAATCCTGCTCTGCTTACCGTACTGGCCCACTCACTCGCCCTTTCCGGCGACCGCCAGGGCGCAACGAGTATCCTCAACCAACTCCGGACCATGGCCCACCAGCGTTACGTGCCGGCGATGTATCTGGCTGCCATCTCCATTGGTTTAGGCGACAAAAACAGCGCCTTCGACGAGCTCGATCGCGCTGTGGCCGAGCACGACGACCGCATGATTTACCTTGCAGTCGAGCCCATGGCCGATCCCCTCCGCTCCGATCCCCGCTTCCAGGCTCTTCTTGCCAGACTCCACCTCGATAGGCTCTCCCACCAGTAACGACGAACCCGGTCTTCCGTAAGCTGTTGTAGGGACGTGGCTTGCCCCACGTTTCCACGTACGCACCGCACCGATCCTGAAGAGCACACCGGACGTCATCGCACGCCACTTTCTGACTGACGCCCCTTGTCGCTTGCCTATCGTTTTCCCGTTCCGTAGGTTGCGCTTTAGGAGGCTCGCTCAACAGGAGGCAGCCATGTTCGCCACAATCCACACCGCGCAGCTTATAGGCTTGGCCTTCACGCTCGTGCTTTCCTGCTTGCTCGCGGAACTCTTTGGCTACTGGCTGCATCGTCTTCTGCACAGCGACAAGATCGGTTTCCTCAGCCGCGGCCACCTGATTCACCACTTGCTCATCTACGGACCAGGCCAGCCCATGCGCCACGACCACTACCACGACGCCACCGACAATCGCTTCTCGGTCGGCAACATCGGCCTTGAGTGGCTGTTCCCGTCCGCCGTCCTTCTCGGCGCCGTCTGGCTGCTGATGTTCTTGTTCCACGTGCCTGCGCTCTACCAACTCGCCGCACTGGCCACGCTCATCTTCTGGCCCGTCTTCACCTTCAGCTATCTCCACGACCGCATGCACGTCTCCGATTTCTGGATGGCGCATCATCCGCTCTTCCGGCGCTGGTTTCTCTCCGCTCGCCGCTTGCACGACATTCATCACCACGCACTTAACACTCACGGCCGCATGGATACCAACTTCGGCATCGGTTTCTTTCTCTTCGATCGTCTGTTCCGGACACTCGCCGTGCGCCATCGTCGCTTCAACCGCTGCGGATTCGAAGCCGCGCGGGATCGTTACGGTCTGGTCGAACACGACGGCCGCCTCGTGGCCAGCACGGATCTCGCTATTTACTCGGGATTGTCGGGAGAGGTGAAATGAGCCGTCGGCGCTGCATCTTGCGTTGCAAGGTTACTTCGCGGCGTCAGGGTCGCGCGGCGCTTCGCGCCTTGCCGGCACTGGCGCAGTCGGTTGCGCCCGATTGGCCGGTGGCACTTCTGTGGCCGTTTTTCAAAATTTCGTTGGCGTCAGCTTTTGGCTGTTTGTCTCGGCGAAAAAATAGAATGCCGAATCTTGCCGCGCTTGTCTCGGACTAAGAACAACGTCAGTACGAATACCGCCCGGTCCGCCACCAGGCGCGGACTTCGTCTTCCACTGCAAAAGGCTTGTCCGGGTTGGCGGCAAAGCGCGCATCCAGATTGAAGGCGTGTGCTTTCAGCGGCACCAAGAAATACGACTGCGCCTGCTGAAATCCCCGCACAAACAAGCGCGCCCATTCGTTTACGCCCATGCAGCGCACTTGCGTCGCGGCCACCAGCCCATGAAACAGGTCGCGCGTGCTGAAAGTTTCGTTGAAAACAATCACGTCAAGGAAGGTGATCGAGGCCAAATGCGGCAAGTCCGGCAAATTGCTGAATCCGCGCTCTTTGGCCACTGAATAGAACCACGGATTCGGGACCCGTACATTCTTGAGCTTGCAGACCCGTACTTGGTTCAGCAGTCCTTGCGAGAAGTATCCCCTCATCGTCTTGCGCGGCTCGCCGTAGAGCGGCTCGCCTTTCGGAAAGTACTCGCTGCGTTCCGCCTGCAAATACCGCGAAAAGATCTCAATCGCTTGATGCAGCTGCTTTTCTTTTCTTAAGTCCGGATTTCGGCTGGAATGTCCCGTCGCCGTAGGTGTAAGATTCGCCGGAAAAATTGCCCTATCGGTGGTGCTTAACATATTTGCGGAGCCTTTGCCTGGACTCGCAGGTTCATCTTTGTACCGCAACTTCCTTTCCCTTCTGCAACAGCACTCGAGGCCGTTTCTCAATAGAATGCGTTAATTTTACGATGTTAGCTTAACGTTGTCAACGTATATTTTATTCCCATTCACACTCCTGTAACATTGTTTCCGGCGGCTTCTGCTCATCACCGTCCTCTAGGTCCACAACCCGAGTAACCGCCCCACCGGTCACCAGCCTTTTTCCTATTGGCCTCATTCGCCGTTTTGTGATATTGCTTCTACAATGTATTTACGACCGCTCTTCATTTTGACGGAATTGGAGAAGCCCTGAGCGCACATGCCTCCGCATCCCGACCTGCATTTGGAGGAAAAGATCTTGAAAGCCGCGCAGCGTTTGTGGCGCTCGCGAGGTGCCGCGGGACTGACCCTGCGGGCTGTGGCCAAGGAAGCGGGCACCACCACGCCCACTGTTTACAAGCGCTTTCGCAGCAAAGAAGCCTTGCGAGTCGCTCTGGCCGAGCGTTTCCGCGCGCAACTGAACGAATTCCTGTTCGGCTCAAAAACTCTCGAAGATGTCTGCCGCCGGTATCTGCAGTTCGCCGAAGAACACCGGCACGAGTACGAACTTCTGCTGCACTCCTGGAGCGACGTCTTTCAGCCGGACATCCCCCAGCCCGGCAAACAGTGGCTGATTGCGAAATTCGCCGAGCGCTTCGGCGGCGAGCCAGAAGACTACGCACGCTGCTTCTACCTCCTGGTGATTTTCTCTCACGGGGCAGCGACGCTGCTCAGTCTTTCTGACGACGAGCACGCTCGCCAGGACATCCACTCGAATTTCTTGGCGTTGTGCGACACGCTGATCCAAAACAGCCAGCTCTTTCGCAGTTGACCCGAGAGGCGGCATCTCCACATCGGTCAGCTTCCAGGCAGCCGTTTGCTGCAGTTCATTGCAGGTTCCCGCGCTCGATACCTTCGTTACTTTCAATGCGTCCCATCGAATTTTTTCATACCGCGTTCCTGTCGGCGGTTTCTAGAATAGTAGCTAGCCGTACTGCGCTCTTCCGGCTCTGGCCGGGTCTGAGCGCCACGCGCTGCGGAGTCCGGGCACGAATTCGAGCCCTCAATCCCCAGATGCGGCATTTTTCCGAAAAGGAGTTGTAGGCACAACCGAATGGCTAGAACACTTGCAGTTGCTCCCCCCACACCCCGCAAACCCCGCGCCACGACTGCTGCTCCGACGCTAGAGCAGATTCAGCTGCGAGCGTACGAAATCTTTCTGGAGCGCGGCGGCGCCCCCGGCAATGAAGTGGAAGACTGGCTACGCGCTGAACGCGAGCTGACCGTTCCACTTGCGCCAAAGCCACGCAAGTCCGTTCGCTCCGTCAAACCCAAAGCCGCCTGATTATGTAGTGCCGGGGACTAGCCCGGGATTGGTAGCGGCAGATTTGACGAGTGGTTCTGCTTTTTGCAGTACGGCGGCTCGACGCCGCTTTTCTTCGTTCTGCCGCTCGTAAGGCACGGCCTGCTGGGCCTTGGGCTGTTGCGGCAGAAGGTCAGGCTACGGCCTTGGCCGTACCGCGAGACCATCCGAAGCAACAATTCCTACACACTGGTCATACCGGAGTAGCCGACGCAGCCGGTTACGCAACCGATCTTCTCTTACCCCGTGCAGGAGGGTGCCCCAGGGTTCGGTTTGGAAACCTGGGTCTTTCTATTCTCCGTCTGCCGCGCCATTTCCCGCGCCTGCCGCCTCATGCTAGATTCTCCCCCATGGAAAAACACGAACTGATGCAGCTCTGGTCCGAGCACTGCAAACACGAATTCTCCACCCGCGACACCGAAGCCACGCTCGCCACCATGGTGGAAGACGCCTACGTCAACCACATTCCGGTTATGACCGGCGGCTACGGCAAGCCCGCTCTCCGCGACTTTTACTCCCGTGAGTTCATCCCCTGCATGCCGCCCGATACTACCCTCACGCCGATCTCCCGCACCTTCGGCGAAGACCAGGTCGTCGACGAGATGATTTTTTCTTTCACCCACACGATGGAAATGCCCTGGATCCTCCCCGGCGTCCCGCCCACCAACCGCCACGTCGAAATCCCGCTCGTCGCCATCGTCCACTTCCGCGACGACAAAATCGCCCACGAACACATCTACTGGGACCAAGCCTCGGTCCTCGTCCAGGTCGGTCTCCTCAAACCCGACGGCCTCCCCATCCACGGCGTCTCCACCGCCCACAAAGTCACCCAAAAGACTTAAACCTAGCCGTTGTCGGCCAGGATTTCTCCCAGCGTCAGCGTATCGTTCATCTTTAGAATGAATCCTTAAGGAAAAATACCGCGCTAAGCGGCATAAGCGGCAAGAAAGGACAGGCGCAGGGCACGCCTGGCGTGCCCCAGGAAGAAAAACCGTAGCGAACGCCTTCCGAGGTGGACGTTGCGCCTTCCAAGGGTGAACGCGGCTCAGACTTTTTGGGCTTGGCGGCGCAGGAACGTTGGTACGTCGAGATCGTCGGCGGGGACATCCTTGGCGACCTCGCGGACGTTCTGCTGAACCTTCTGCACGACGGTCTGTTGCGGCTCGGCGTGGGCAGTAGAAGCCACTGGGGAGGACATGGAAGAAGCTGCTGCTCCGGCTGCTGCGGCGGCGGCGACTTCCCTGCCGGCTTTCCAGGTCTTGGGCAGAAATTCCGGGCGGCGCGTGACGTTTTTCTTGTTGGCTTCCTTGAAGCCGGCGGCGATGACCGTGATCTTGACCGAGTCTTTCATCTGTTCATCCTGCACGGCGCCAAAGATGATGTTGGCGTTTTCATGCGCGGCCTTTTGGATGATGGACGAGGCTTCGTGCACTTCGTGCAGCGTCAAGCTGGGGCTGCCGCAGATGTTAATGAGGATGCCCTGTGCGCCCTCGATCGAATTGTCTTCGAGCAACGGGCTGGCGATGGCGCGGTTGGCGGCGTCAATCGCGCGGTTGGAACCAGTAGCGACCGCCGTGCCCATGACGGCGTAGCCCTGGCCGGACATGATGGCTTTCACGTCAGCGAAGTCGCGATTGATGATGCCGGGCACCGTAATGATGTCCGAAATGCCCTGCACGGCCTGGCGTAAGATGTCGTCCGCGATGCGGAAGGCGTCGAAGA
>CAZQOB010000110.1:0-11046 GCA_964594885.1 uncultured Acidobacteriaceae bacterium | reverse complement strand
TACCGATCGCGTTCCCTGTTCCACCCGCGGCAGTTTGAACACCCCGGCTTCTAGCCGCTTGTACCACAATACAAAACCGTCCCGGTCCCAAACCAAAATCTTTAAACGATCTCCACGACGCGAACGGAAAACAAACAAATGACCACTTTGCGGGTTCTCTCCAATCACCGCTTTTACTCGCTCCGCCAGTCGATCAAATCCGCAACGCATGTCGGTCGCTTCACTGGCCATCCAGATCCGCGCTCCTTGTGCGCGATCCATGGCTTGCAAACTCGGCAGCCCGATCACCCTGCTGCCTCCACCACCGCCAATAACGCCCGCACATGCTCTGGATCAAATCCTCGCCCCACCATCAGGCTCCGGCCGTTCTGCAGCCGGACTTCGATCCGCGAGTCGCCCGGTAGGTTGGCCGGGGACTCCGCCACTTGCACTTCCACGAATCTCGCCGCCGTGTTCTCCCGCAGTCGTTTCTTCCACCAGTAGAAATGCGACGCGCGCAACTTCCGCTCTCGGCAGAACACTGCCACACTCTTCCCGCTCTGCATCCGTTCGGAAATCAGCCTGCGCCACTTCGTCCATGCATTTCTGTTTCGTTTTCGTTGCATCATCGCGCAACTTTGCTATGCGACGACCATCTTCCGCAAGTTGCGGTTCACGTAGCGCTCACCCAATTTCTAAGCATGATGGTTACCTGACGGTGGAAAAGGGCAGTTTTCCTCTATCCCCTATCCCGTCAACCGCTAGAAACAGCGCGATGGCGGCGGAATGTTGAAATCGCGATCCCATCACCTTGCTTTCCACCGTCTCGGTCTCTAACCTTAGTAGGCTGGCTCGTATCGTAAGAGCTTGCTTCCATGCCCGAACTCACACCTGATCTCCTGGTTTTTGGCTTCATCTGGTACATCGCGTTTCTGTTTTCGACCACCTGCCACGAAGCTTCGCATGCGCTCGTGGCCACTCTCGGCGGAGACGACACTGCCGAGCGCGGCGGACAAGTCACGCTCAATCCCATGCCGCACATTCGCCGCGAGCCGTGGGGTATGGTGGTCATTCCGATTTTGTCGTTCGTTCTCGCGCAGCGTATGATTGGCTGGGCCAGTGCTCCCTTCAATCCCGATTGGGAACGGCGCTATCCGCGTCGCGCGGCGTGGATGGCGCTCGCGGGACCGGCGGCGAACTTTACCTTGATGTTTGCCGCGGCTTTGCTCCTTCGCATCGGTTTCAGGTCGGATTGGTTTGCTCTGGGCGCCAACGGCCAGATCGGAATGCTCGAGGCCGTGCTGACGGCGTTTTACCGGCTGAACCTGTTGCTCGGATGCTTCAACTTGTTGCCGTTCCCTCCGCTTGATGGAAGCGCCGGAATCATGGCGCTGATGCCGATACAGACGGCTCACTCTTACCTGGATTGGCTGCGCGCCACCCCTTACCGGAGCCTCGGTCTGTTAATTGCCATTCTCGGCTTTCGCTATGTTTATGGTCCGATTGAGAAGTACGCGAATTACTACCTGCTCCGGTAGAGACGCTCCGCCATAGCTTCGGTGTTCGCTGCGGGAAGGAGCTCCCGCGTCGTACTCGCGGCGCGGGCGGCCGCACCAGCCTGTACGCTATCTGAACGACGAGGGCTACTGAGCAAGCCCCGAGCGTCCGTGCAAAAACCGCGATCTTCCACCGTCGACGATACCGTCGCATGCGGCGAAGGTCCTGTGTTCTGTTTTTTTCGATTGCTGCGGTGGGGAGCGTTCAGTTCGATTCCATATCCCCGAAGTTCTGAGTCCAACTGAACCGAGTCACAAGCATTGTCACCGATCAGATTCTGTGGCGCCTCAGGCACAATCATCTGCACGAGAGTGGAAGTGGCCAACTTCACTTCGTGGGGTGTAGCGCTTTCAATGCACACGGCAACGGGGAGACCGTGGCGATCTGCCACCGCCATGATTTTGATTCCCTTGCCACGTTTCGTCTTGCCGATCTTAGACCCCCTTTTTTAGCCGGAGCAAAGCTCCCATCGATGAAGGCCTCCTCAACGTCCAGCGCACCGCGAACTCTGAGGTCGAAGGCGAGCGCCTCCAAAACTCCCCTCATCACACCGGAGCGGACCCATTGTTGAAATCGGCGATGGCAGGTCTGGTACGAGGGGTAACGCTCGGGAACATCGGCCCAGGGAGCGCCGGTCCGTAGCACCCACAGAATCCCATTCATGACAGCCCGTCGATCCTTCCATGGTCGTCCACGTCCATCCTTCCGAGGTATCGGTTCAGGAATAAGGTCGCTCAGGATCTGCCACTGTTGGTCGGTGAGATCTCGGCCAGTTCCAAACGGCATCGAATTCACTCCAAAACGGTGCGCTTAAAATGATTCCTTGCTAGATGCCGCGGGGAACAGACGGACCGAAAGAGGAGGGGCAGGAGTAGGGTGACTCCCCGTAAACGGCAGACCCAGCGCAGTGGGGTAGAGGAATCGCACCAGCAAACGGTAACGTCGTGGATTTCGTGGCTCGTTCATCAACGCTCAGAACGCTCCGATTGTCTCCACGTGACGTGAAACGCTAGCGGTCATCTGTGTTTCCTACGCCCGGAATATGTAGCCGCTGTGCGCATCGTGCAGGCCATCTACCTTTGGCCTCGCTGGCCGACGACTGACGCCGCGCCAATGATCGAGGTTGTGGCTGAATGGATCTGAGTCGCGAAGCTTGCGCTCCCGGTAGCAATGCAGTCCTCAGTTTCTCCCCCGCAAGGAGCGAGCAGGACAGCCTGCTGGTCACCATTCGGAAGTCCTGCCTGGACGGCAATCTTTCCACGGTCATTGATGGAGACCGCATCAGTCAGTCAGCGCAAGGTCCGAGTTGGGAGGCACAAAACCGTTCAAGTCAATCATCGGTCCGCCGTTCTCCCAGAGGAACGCATGGAAGGTTCCGTCGCTCATCAAGGAATGTCCAACGAACTGGTCAATCTCTTCCGGAAACACGAAACCGCAGCGCCAGCTTCTCGCGCCAAGCATTCATGCCGTCGCGCGAGGGTCGTGGGCTACTCGCGACCGCCGGAATAATTGCGGCCGCTGCTGCAGGGCCGGCATCGGCCTCGCAACTCTGTGGTAGGCCGTGGCAGGGGACGAGCAGGGCAAGATGCCCCAGTTGGCCCGTTTGCACGGGCGGAATACCGAGAGGAATCGCGTCAACAAGAATTTCCCCGCGATCGTTGATGTTATACGCATCAATTAGTTGCACGTTAGATCCCGCGGGAATCAGCGTGTTCAAGTCCAGCATAGGTCCGCCCTCTTCCCACAAGAAGGCATGCTGCAGGATAGTTGAAGGAGCTCCCAGCCGCGAACGGCCTACCACCTGTCCCCTTGAATTAACTGCTTCAGCGTGGCTGGTGCTGCCGAGTGTCCCAAGGTCCGTCATCAGTCCGTTTTTCCAGAGAAACGCATGATGGAGATGCGTCACCGCGCTGCCCACTAGATCCGCTTCGCCAACGATTTCGCCGACATCATTGATCCAGACCGGGAATGAGTTAACGCCACCAAAAGTACCGAGATCGGTCATTACTCCGTTCTCCCAAACAAATCCATGGGTGGACTGGTCACCGGCGAGGCTAGAGGTGCCGATGATCTGGCCACGATTGTTGATCATGACCGAGCCTTGCGCTCCGGGCGCTGTCGGGCCTCCGATAGTGCCCCCGAGTGTGCCGAGGGAAATCATTGTGCCGTGATCCCACAGAAACGGTTCAAGTGTGGGAATGCCCGTCGTAGCGTTTGGTGTATCGTTCGTATAAGACATTCCCGCCACCTGTCCGCGCTCGTTGATCGAGAAAGCGAAGGCGTCGGGCCCTCCGAGGGTGCCTAAGTCTTGCATCACACCGTTCTGCCAAAGAAACGCGCGTGTTTGCGTTGGAAATCCGAACAGCGAGAACGGGTCAGGTGTCGTGTTCGCCACACCTCCCACCACGTGACCGACGCTGTTGAGGGTTTGCGGGAAAACTGCATTCACCCCGAGTGTACCGAGTTCGATAAGCTGAGTGTCTTTCCAAACCACCGCCCGCTGTTGCGGGAAGCCTGTCACCGGCTCGATTAAACCATTCTGCGACGCTCCAAGAACCCAGCCTCCGGCGTTGATCGCGACGGCGGCACTGCTGTTTACCCCAGGAAGAGCACCGAGGTCGGTCAATGTTCCGTGGTCCCACCGAAAGGCATGGGTGATCAGGCACAATCCGTCGTTGCCAAAGCAAAACGGGTCTGGAATCGTTGTATCCGCCCAGCCTGCAACCGCGCCTGCATTGTTCAAAATCACGATTCCCGAACCGGCAGGTGTGGGGAAGCTGCTAGGGCCACCGAGCGTGCCCAAGTCAATCAGCTTGTACCGCGTGTGCTCCTGTGACGCTAGCTGACCAGGCAGCGCTAGCGCGCCGAGCAAGCTCGCCATTACAACAAACCTCATTATTCTGGACTCCATACATCCTCCTTACGACCCTGCTCACACCCCCAGCTGTGCCGCGCTGCTTTGCACGCGGTTTCGACAGGCTCGTTATTGCTTGGAGCGGCAGCCTGGAATACAATCGACCGTAAGGCGGCTCCCTGGCACCGCCGCTCCGAGTGTGAAAGTCCGCGGAGCGTACCCCCGTAGCGGTTCAGAAGTCCTGCCAGAACTCTGGAAAAATTCTCCCAATTTCTTGCTGGCTGCACCAATATGAAGACAAAGCACTTCTACGAGTTCGGCCCTTTTCGACTGGACCCCGAGGAGCGCCTGTTGTCGCGTGAGAGCAAGCCTGTACCTCTAACACCCAAGGCAATTGAGACCCTCTTAGCGCTGGTTGAGAACCGCGGCCACCTGGTGGACAAAGACGCACTCATGAAGCGCGTCTGGCCGGATGCCTTCGTCGAGGAAGGCAACCTCAATAAAAATGTTTTCCTTTTGCGTAAGACCCTCGGCCAGTGGGACGGCGGCCTCGAATACATCGAAACGATCCCCAAACGCGGCTATCGCTTCAGCGCTCCGGTTAACAAAGTGGGGGTATCCACCAATTCCCAGTCCCCAACTCCCATTCAGGCAAGTTTGACCGGCAAGAAGATTTCCCATTACCGCGTTCTGGACCTATTGGGCGGTGGCGGTATGGGCGTCGTTTACAAAGCAGAGGACATCAAACTCGGCCGCCGCGTCGCTCTTAAGTTTCTGCCAGAGGAATTGGTGAGCGACAGCGTGGCCGCCGAGCGTTTTGAGCGTGAGGCTCGTGCAGCTTCGGCACTAAATCATGTCAACATCTGCACGATCCACGCCATCGAGGAAAACCATGCGCAACCCTTCATCGCCATGGAACTCCTGGAAGGCGAGAGTCTCAGAGAGCTAATCTCTTCGGCCGGGTCGGCCCTTCTCCCGATCGATAAAATTCTCGACATCGCTCTTCAAGTTACGGATGGACTCGATTCGGCCCATCGCAAGGGTATCATCCATCGCGACATCAAACCGGCGAATATTTTCGTAACCACTCAGGGTCAGGCCAAGATTTTGGACTTCGGTCTAGCTAAGCTGCAAGGCTCAGAGACACCCGAATCACAACCAGCCGCCGCGGGCGGACGGGCAACAATCGCGTGGAACCCCAACCTAACCCTCACGCGAACGGGGGCGACGGTCGGAACCGCAGGCTATATGTCTCCAGAGCAAGTGCGCGGCGAAAAATTGGACGCCCGTTCCGATCTGTTTTCGTTTGGCATGGTCCTTTACGAAATGGCAACAGGACAGAAGGCGTTCCAGGGCAAGACTGCGCCGGTTCTTCGCGAGGCCATCTTAACTACCACGCCGCAGCCGGTTCGACAGTTGAACCGCAAGATTTCTTCCTCGTTCGAAGCCATCATCAATAAGGCGCTAGCAAAAGACCGCGACGCGCGCTTCCAAACCGCGGCCGAAATTCGCGCCCAGTTAGCAGGGGTGAAGCATGAAATTGAGCCGAAGCGCCTCAGAGCTCGCCAGCTCTTGTTCGGCGCCGGTTTGTGCGCCCTGGCCGCAGTTGTCGTGGCAGTCTTTTGGCTCACGAGGCACGAGTCCTTGGCCACTCTGGAGTTCAGACAACGCCAGCTAACCGCCAACTCCAGCGAGAATGCCGTCGTGAGCGGGACGATCTCACCGGATGGAACTTCCCTAGCCTACGCAGATCGCCAAGGCCTCCACATCAAGCAGCTCGAATCAGGAGAGGTGCGGGCGATTTCTCAGCCGAGTGAGCTGAAGGGCCTTGAGTTGGACTGGGGGATTGTCCCAACTTGGGCGCCGGGCACTACAGCCCTCATTGCCAACCTGACGGTACCGGGCCAGCAGCCCAGCATTTGGACGGTGCCGTTAACTGGCGAAGCGCCACGAAAGCTTCGCGATAGCGCCTTTGCTTATAGCCTTTCACGCGATGGTGCTCGCGTGGCCTTTACGCCCACACTTGAACGCCTTGGGAGCAGTCGGGAAATGTGGGTTATGAAGCCCGACGGAAATGGCGCCCACGTCCTATTTAACGCCGAGGAGAACAGCGCTTTCATCGGCGCCGAATGGTCCCCTGACAGCCAGCGGTTCGCCTACAACTTGGAGCGCGTGGGCGTTCATTCCGAGATCATGATTCAGACTCGCGACCTCGTTGGCGGGCCCGCGATCACCGCGGTGCAAGGCCCAACTTCAGATTGGAGCTGGTCCCCCGATGGCCGCTTGATCTATGGGCTATTCGATCGGGATCCCTTCGGCCAGAGCTGCAATTTCTGGGCAACGCAGGTTGATCTGACCACTGGCGAACCCAAGGCAACCGCAAAGAGGCTCACCAACTGGGCCGGTTTTTGTATGGACGATATCGGCGAAACTTCGGACGGAAAGCGCCTTGCCTTCCGCAAATGGTCGACGCAGGGCAGCGTTTACGTTGCCGATATTCAAGGCAATGGGAGGCGCATCACGACCCCGCGGCGTCTGACCCTGAACGAAGGACGGAACTATCCGGGCGCGTGGACAGCCGATAGCAAGGCCGTAGTGTTTGGTTCCTACGACGACGGCCATTGGAAGATTTTCAAGCAGGCGCTTGACCAAGAAACTGGCGAGTTGATCACAGCCAAGGAGCAAGGGGATGTGGTCAGCGCTAGGGTGACGCCGGACGGCGGGTGGATCCTATACATTCCTTTGCCGACGAACGATAACCCCTCTAACCCGCGTCAGCTCAGGCGCGCCCAGATTGGCGGGGGCTCATCGGAGTTAGTCCTGACCGGCTCTCTATATGGCGATCCGCGCTGTGCGCGATTGCCGGCCACAATGTGCGCGATCGCGGAGCTTACGCCGGAACTCAAACAACTGGTGTTCACTGCGTTTGATCCGCTTAAGGGCCGTGGCCGCGAGCTTTGTCGGTTCGGAATTGGTACAAAGCCCGATCCCGATTACGAGTGGGACCTTTCTCCGGATGGCACACGCATCGCGCTTCTCGAATACTCGGGTCGGGAAATTCAGATCCTTTCTTTCGATGGCTCTCCTGCGCGCAGCCTCGCTGTCACCGGACGAAAAACCCTCCAGAGCGTAAACTGGACGGCTGACGGAAAAGGTTTCTTGGTATCGAGCGCAGCAAACGGCGGCTCTGTTCTGCTGCAAGTGGATTTGCAGGGAAACGCCCACGTCCTGTGGGAGCAGAAAGGGAGCATTGCACCCTGGAACGTTCCCCTCACTCACCGGCTGGGCGGACCTTCCGCTCCGTGGGCCGTGCCATCCCCGGATGGTCGCCATTTGGCAATTTATAACTGGAGCTTGAATGCCAATATGTGGATGATCGAAAACTTCTAAAAGGTTCCCGCCCTCGCAGTTAGGCGTACCTACAGCTTTTAGCTTTTTCCGACTCGCAAGGAGCGAAGGCGAACTCTACCGCCGCCATTTGTGAGATGACTTCTAGACTCCGTAGTCCGCATCCGGCCAGCGCGGTTGCATAAACAATCCGCCATCCACAGCCAGCGTCTGACCGCTGATAAAAGATGCATTTTCGCTCAGCAGAAATTCCACCGCTGCCGCCACGTCATGCGGCGTCCCGATACGGCGCAGCGGTGTCAGGCGCGCCCACGATTCGGCAAATCCAGCAATCTCTTTTTGTGTGCGTTCGGTATCGATCGCACCCGGCGCAACGCAGTTCACGCGGATCCCATACGGCCCAAGCTCCAGGGCCGCAGACTTGGTAAACATCTCGATCCCACCTTTGCTAGCGGTGTAGCCTGAAAGATTTGGAAAGGGAACCTTGTTGCATCCGGAACCGATATTCACGATGGCACCCGACCGCCTCTCTTTCATATGGCGGCCGGCGCGCTGGGTACACAGAAAACAGCCTTTTAGATTGGTGGCAACTACCCGGTCCCACTCCGCTTCTTCGGCTTGTAGCATCGGTTTGAATACTTGCAGCCCGGCGTTGTTCACTAGAGCGTCCAATTTACCGAACGCGGACAGCGTTTTTTCGACCATTTCATCAACATCTTTGGCCGCCGCCACGTCGCCGTATACGGCAATGGTTCGCGCGCCGTCGGTTTGCAACTTCCTCGCCAGAGCTTCGGCCGCCGGCGCGTCCAGCTTGTAATTGATGGCGACGTCGTAGCCGTTGCGCGCAAGCCGCGCAGCGATTTCTTTCCCGATTCCGGAGTTCGCACCGGTAACCAGAACGCTCGGCCGGGCATTCATGGTTGCGGTCCTGTAACGATGGCCATCGCGAATCCGTCGTAGCCTTTCAATCCGACCGTCTGCAGCGCGGTGGCGGTGACGCGCGGATCGCTTCCCATCAATTCGAACAGCCGCCGAGTGCCAATGATCATCGGGTCGGTGCTTCTGGCGTCGGCGATCTCGCCATCCCGTACCACGTTGTCCACCACGATGAGCGTGCCCGGCCGCGACAGCTTCATCGCCCATTCGAAGTAGCCAGGATTGTTGGGCTTGTCTGCGTCGATGAAAATGAAATCAAACGGCGCGGCGCCCTCCTTTTCGAGCCGGGGAAGAGAATCGAGCGCCGCTCCGATACGGACCTGGACGCGATCCGCCAGGCCCGCTCGCGCGATATTCGCTTTGGCCACCTCGGCATGCTTGGGGCTCGCCTCCAGGGAGAGCAGGCGGCCGCCCGCCGGCAGAGCGCGGGCCATCCAGATCGTGCTGTACCCGCCCAAGGTGCCGATCTCCAGTACTTTCCTGGCGTTCGTAAGCCTCACCAGCTGTTGCAGGAACCGGCCCTGGCTGGGGCTTACGTCGATAGCGGGCAGTTCGGCCGCCTTGTTGGCAGCCAGCGCGGCTTCCAGGACCGGGTCACCCAAGCCCAGCTTTTCGGAAAAATAGCGGTCCACGCCGCTCCACAACTCCATCTGCGGATGTTCTTTAGCCATATCCTCCCTCGGCCGCAGCGCCCGGCGCAGTGCGGACGATAATAACTTCCAACAAGCCGCTCTGTCACTGTTAGGAGCAAGCCTTCCGGCCATCCCCGGTTTGCTTTACATGTATAAGAATCTTGTGTTAGTCTGGATAAGTCGAAGAGAAGAGGAAAATTCAGGGGACGACGGAGAGGGCACTTGAGCGCACCGAAAGCAGCGTTGATCGAACAGTTCCGTTCTCATGTTAAGGACACAGGCTCACCGGAAGTGCAGATCGCGCTTCTGAGCGAGCGGATCAACTATCTGACGACGCATCTCAAGAGCCACGTCAAGGACCACGCATCCCGGCGCGGATTGATCATGATGGTTAACAAGCGCCGCCGTTTGCTGGACTATCTGAACCGCCGGGACCCGGATCGGTATCGCGAGATTGTGGATCGCCTCAGTCTGCGCAAGTAGCGGTTTTTCAAGCACTAAGCCGCTAGCATCGCGCAATACGAAAACTTCCAATCGAAAAATGTCTGGCACAGGCATCGCGCCGGAGTTTCGTCTGGAATCGGGACGAACCGCCTCGTACGGGTGACCGCACGGTCAAGTTTACAGCCGCACTTTCTTCCAATCGACAGGTAATGCCGGGCTTTGCCTGGCAAATCGGAAATGAGGGCAGATGGTTCTGCCCAGGTTCTGCCAGAGGCGGCACCAAAGGAAATGAAACATGTCAGAGAACAACCACACCCCGGCTCCTTACCAGACTTCTGTGGAAGTCGGCGGCCGGGCGCTAATTTTGGAGACCGGCAAAATCGCCAAACAGGCCAACGGGGCCATCATCGCCAAGTATGGCGATACGGTCATCCTCAACACCGCCTGTATGGCTCCCAAGCCCAACGATAAGGACTTCTTGCCGTTGACCGTGGACTATCGAGAGAACACCTACTCAGCGGGGAAAATTCCCGGCGGCTTCTTCAAGCGCGAAGGCCGCCCAACCGAAAAGGAGATTCTCACCTCCCGCCTGATCGATCGCCCCATGCGCCCGCTCTTCCCTGAATCCTGGCGCAATGAGACCCAAGTCAACGCGATGGTGCTCTCCGCCGACAGTGACAACGACCCGGACGTGATCGCCGTGACCGGTGCCGCCGCTGCTGCTTACTGCAGTGATCTGCCGTTTGAGACTCCGATCGCCGCGGTTCGCGTTGGCCTGCTCAACGGCCAGCTGGTCGCCAACCCGACCGTTGGCGAGCAGAAGGTCAGCTTGTTGAACATCGTCATCGCCGGAAGCGAGGAAGCCATCGTCATGGTGGAATCCGGCGCACTTGAGGTTTCCGAGGAAACGGTGGTTGAAGCCCTAGAATTCGGACATGCGCAGATCAAGAAGATTATCGGCGCCATTCGAGAGCTGCACGCCCAGTTGAAGCCCGTCAAGGTTACAGTCGAGCCGCTGCCCTTCGATCAATCCATTTATGATTCGCTCAAGAAAGAACACGGAGCGGCTCTGAAGGACGCTCTCAACACGGAAAAGCATCCGAAAAAGAAAAGCTATCGCCTCGTTGACGAACTAAAGGAAAAGGTCGTCACCGCCATTCCCGAAGAAGACGAAGAGAAGCAGAAACTTACCAAGCGTGCCTTCGACCGCTTGAAGGAAGACATTTTCCGCGACGAAATCCTGAACAATCACCGGCGCCCGGACGGCCGCGCCTTCGACAAGATCCGCAAGATCAC
>CAZQOB010000109.1:0-11341 GCA_964594885.1 uncultured Acidobacteriaceae bacterium | reverse complement strand
ACCACTGCATCACATATTTCGGGTCTGTCCACGCCTTCCAAACCAATTCGCGTGGAGCATCAAAGACTCTTGTGACAACCATCCGCTCGATCTCATTCACCGTGCTTTTTCTCATGTCGAAGCTCCGCTTTTTTCATTTGAGTCACAACTGCATCTAGCTTTTCGAAACTCTCTTCCCAGAATTGGCGATAGCTAATCGCCCAGTCGCTGACTGTCTTTATAGCCTCCGGCCTAAGCGTGCAGATACTCTCTCGTCCACGCTTCGTCTTGATCACAATCCGCGCCCGCACCAGGTAGGCAATATGTTTTGAAATCATCTGCTGCGAGAGTGCAAACGGTTCCGTCAAGCCGTGCACAGAGGCAGGCCCACGGGAGAGCCGCTCGATCATCGCCCGCCGAGTTGGATCAGACAAAGCCGCAAATGTTGTACCCAGCCTATCCACAACCACATGGTAGTGGATTCCCCTTGAATGTCAAGCGGTATTCTCGCTAGCCCAGGTTTCTGGGAGTTTTCAATCCGTTTCTCCGCGAGGTCGTCGAGATGCACTACTTGTGGACCACTCCTGTGAAACTCGATGACACACGCTTGCGCCAACTACTTCCGAATCTGCACAAGACTCCCGGAGAAGGACTCTCTCGTTTCTAAGGTGGTAGCGGCTATGGCTGGCCATATCGTGCTGGAGGTGGCCCTGTCGTCCTCGTCTACCCAGCTCTCGTTAGGGTGTAGGCGGGCCGATGTGACTTTCAAGGCCAAACAGCAGATTTCCTTCGCGTCAGTCGATGGACGTCTCTGGGAATCGTTGCAACATTTTCGGGCGAATTGATAGGCTGACATCCCAACGGTGGCGAGAGCCTCTAATATGGAACGATGGTCATTCGAGTCTTGGCTGCAAAAATACGGCAATGCGTGGATGGAAAGAAACCCGCATGCAGCTGCAGATTTATTTGCAGAGGATGGCACCTATCAGGTCACCCCCTTTGTGGAACCAATGCGAGGCCGTTCGGCGATCCTCGATTATTGGACCCACGTCGCCGAAACGGAGCGCGACATACACTTCAGGTACGAGGTCCTTGCTGTGACCTCCGGGGCAGGGATTGCCCGATGGTGGTCGTCCTTTGTTATCGTTTCACAGAAACTGCAGACCAAACTTGACGGGATTTTCCTAATTAGTCTTGATGGCGATGGCCGTTGCCGCTCGCTCATGGAGTGGTGGCACAAAGAGCAGCATTGATCGCGATTGCACTTTGGCCGAGCACATTTACAACGGGAGACCGATGCGGCTCTGCAGGCTCTGAAAGCGTGGGTCGGAGCGCAAGAAGTCAAACACCGGGTCCACCTTGATCGCGGCCAGATAACTCGATTGGTTTGCATGGGCGTGCTCCAAGTGAGACAGTACCCGTTCTGTATCCCGAAGATTTGCGTGCACCCACGCTATCACATAAGAGTCGACATATTTCCGGTCGGAAAGTTTGTGCAACTCTTCTATCATCTTCCCTGCCTCGTGCTTCCTTCCTGCGGCCGCATAACATCCACCGATGCAGGCTAGACATGGAGCGGTGCGGCCTGACAAGGTCAATGCCTTCTCGCCTTCCACCAGCGCTTCTGCAAACATTCCCTTCTCCCTATAGGCCAAGGCCAACATGAGGTGGGTAGTCGAAAAAGTGGAATCAAGGTCGAGCGCCTTCCTTGCATACTCAATCGCTCGATCATAGGCTCGTCCAAAATAAAACACTTGAACCACAGCCGCGTTGATCTGCAACGAGAGTGGGTCCAATTGCCGAGCACGCTCGATCTCAGCCTGTGCCTCGTCGGCCCTCCCAAGGTGTGTCAAACAGACTGCGTACCACTGATGAGCTGTGGCGTAGCCGGGGTTGAGGGCAATGGCAGTCTGAAATCCCTTCTCGGCGGTTTTCCAGTCATAGTCGTACATCCAACTCACGAAGGCCGAGGCTGCATGCGCCTCACCTAGGCTGCCGTCAAGTTCCAAGGCTTTCTTGGCAGCCTCCCGAGCCTTTGGCATCCCCTCTCTGGGGGAAATCACGCCAAGGATGACACCCCCGAGAACGAGGTAGACGTCTGCAATGGCCGTGTGGGCCAATGCGTAACCCGGCTCAAGCTTGATGGCTTCTTGGAAGTAATCCAACGCCCTGTACAGCGCCTCCGGGGTTCGCTTGTTCCAAAGGTACCGTCCCTTCAGATATGCCTCGTGGACCTCTGGAGAAATAGTTCGCTGCCGCGTCAAGTTGGGCCGCACACTGGACGCCACCTTGCCGCAAATCTCCGCTGTGATTGCTTGCGCGACCTCTCTCTGTAAGGCGAGCACGTCGCGGTAATCCTGCTCGTATCGCTCCGCCCAGAGATGCGTGTCGGACTGGGCGTGGATGAGCTGCGCAGTGATGCGCACACGTTCTCCGACACGGAGCACAGTACCCTCGAGCACAACGTCTACGTTCAGTTCCTTCGCAATTGCTGCGGCGGCTTTACGTGCCCCCTTGTAACGCATGATTGAGGTTCGCGAGATTATCCGAAGGGGACTAATTTTGGCGAGGTCCGTGATGATCGCCTCGGTCATTCCATCAGCGAAGTATTCTTGTTCGGGGTCGTGTGAAAGGTTTTCGAGCGGGAGCACGGCGAGAGCATGAATGCTCTTGTTGGAAGCTGCTGCCTGCCCGTTATGTGCACCTGTCGTATGCAGCAGTCTTGTGCGTGCATGATCCTTTTTCAACCAGCAATCTATTTCGTTCTCGAAGGCATACACTGACCCGGTTTTCCGTGCAGAGTGTCGA
The DNA here is from genome assembly GCA_964594885.1 of uncultured Acidobacteriaceae bacterium. Taxonomy (GTDB): domain Bacteria; phylum Acidobacteriota; class Terriglobia; order Acidiferrales; family UBA7541; genus Acidiferrum. The sequence continues at coordinate 8,554 of CAZQOB010000109.1, read as the reverse complement.
TGGATTGGCAGGCCCTGCGACCCCTCCCACCGCTGGACTGTTCGGATGTCCTTTTTCAGGTAGGCGGCAATTTCCTTCCAAGAATCTAATCTTCCGCTCTTGGCCCCCTTGACTGTGCTGTTCCTATTCATGCTGTCCACCGCAACTCGAAAACTGCCCGGTCGCTGGAGATGCCGTAGTTTATCCCTAACTTAAACGACGCAACAAAAGGCGGTGCTTTTGCGATTGTCGTGTTTTGCCGCTTGTGGGCACACTGCTCGATGTTGCTAAGTGTGGGTAATTGAATCTTACCGGCGTTGAAGTCTCTGCGCATCAGGGTGGGAGGACGGCCCGATGATGGACCTACTGTTGGAGGCGTGGGTTAGTTTCCTTGTCGAGATCTCCAGATTACGGGGGAATAGTGGAACAAACCAGCGCTGGGAACCGGGTAGGAAACTCAAACTCATCATTGCTGCTTACAACGGTGCCCGCAACACGGGTGAAGACGTCCGCGTGGAAGAGATAGCCCGCCAATTGCGGCAAATTCTCGGTGAAAGAAACCTCGACCTGAGTGTGTTCACTTTCGATAAAAATTTGTCACGGGGTTATTTTGGAGACGCTAGGCAAATCTATTTTCCGAACATTTTTCCTCCATTCTTGTATCGCGAGGTACCCCAGCATGACGGCGCAATCGCATGTCTAGGTGCGACGTTCAGTAAGACGTTTGCGAACGCGACAACTGCTTACATGATTGGCACACTGGGTATCGCATCGGCCCAAAAGAAGATTTCAGTGGCCTACGGCGCGGAAGCTGGCCCCACAGACCGCGTTATGGCCGGAATGTGCCGTCGGTACTGCGGACAATCATTGTTGATTATGCGGAATGAGGAATCGCGCACCGTCCTAACGGAATTGGGGCTGTCCAGCGAACTGGGGGCCGATACCGCATGGACCTTCGAACCACATCCGCGCGAATACGGACAACGAATTTTGCGCGAGGCGGGTTGGGACGGAAAGAAACGCGTGCTTGTCGTTTGCCCGAACAACCCGTTTTGGTGGCCTGTGAAGCCATCGATCACAAAATATCTAGCGCGAACGCTGACCGGTGCGTACCAACACAGCCAGTATCGGTCGGTCTATTTCCATAGGACGGGAACCAAAGCAAAAGCGGGCCTCAACCGGTACGTTGGCTCGCTCGCAAATGCTGTCAAAGCGTACTGCGGCCGACAGGATGTGTTCCCAGTTTTCGTGGGCATGGAACAACTAGACCGATATGCTTGTGATGCAGCGGCGAAGGTGCTGGGAGGAGCTCCAGTTTTCACTTCCGGCGAGCACGAGATGTATGAGCTTGTGAGCATCGTACGCTGTGCTCACATGCTGGTGTCGTCCCGCTACCACGGCATCGTTACTTCGATGGCCGGACTCGTGCCGTCGGCGGGTGTGACCATCGATGGCCGCATTCGGAACCTGATGCGCGAGCGAGGACACCAACACTTGCTCGTTGAAGCGGACGACCCGGAATTGGAAGGAAAGCTTCTGAACGTCCTAGAAAGACTCGGAAAGGAAAGCGAAGCCATCTCGGATGCGATTGGACGTACCGTGGTAAAGAACCTCATGTTGATGGCCCGTATGGGGAAATCGGTCGAACAGTACGTAAAGGAGCAGTTCCCTGAATTTCCCATTCGTTCTGAAGAGCGCAGTTGGGAGGAGTACTTGCCACCCCTGTCCGCCAATCTGCTTCGTCTAGTTGATAGACATGAAGCGACGGCAGCGAAGTGACCCGTTCTTCGCGTGCCTGACTATTTATATCAGGTGGGGCGGGGCTGGCGCGGGGGTGCGCCAGCCCCGGCAGCCTCTTGAAAGCTGTTGGATGCGTGAGAATGGCGTAAGAGACAGAAAAACAGGTGCGATTCTTTAAACAGAGGTAAAGGGAAGGGGCTGGGGCCACTTCCCTGCTGACTGACGAGCCGGGGGAGGGGCACCTTGCGACCTCACTCCATTGGACAAAGCAACGACATGTGGCGACAAATTGGCCGCAAGGCTGGGCGTCGCTCCTTGTCGCTTGAACCAGTTTTCGGGACTTTGGATGCTGGGCGTGTCTCGCAGGGCCGCCTAGCCGGAAGGAAATGGCTCCTCACCACTTTTGGAGGAAGCGACCAACCGGAAATCAAGGCCGGCCCAACGAGTACCGAATGCCACTCACATGAAAAAGGAGCATGTCAAATGGAACGCCAAGAGAAAGCATCACGGTTCAGAGTGCTAGAGCGAGGCGGGCTTCGGAAGCCTGTGCTTCAATCCCTGCTAATTACCCTGATCACTTGGTTCGGAGGGCCGACGTCGGCTGCGGCGCAGAATGCGGGTAACGTCACCTCTAATCCTCCGATCGTGTATGTGACTAACACAGACGGCGGGATAACGGAAATCAATGCGACGAACAATTCCGTGATCGCCACCGCACCGTTCGGAGGGATCGGAGCCGTTGCGGCCGTTACCCCGGACGGGCGGCGAATGTACGTTACGGACTACCTGTCAGCGAATGTCGTGGTTTTCGATACGAAGAGAAACGTTCCGGTGGCACAGGTTCCCGTCGGTAGCGGGACGGGCAACATCGGCGTGGCTGTAACGCCGGATGGCTCTGCCGTTTACGTGACGAGCCAGTTCGACGGAATCGTGTCGGTGATTGCCACGGCTACCAACACCGTGGTGAAAACGATTCCCACGGGCGCGGAACCCGATTGGGTGACGGTTTCTCCGGATGGTTCGCGCGCCTATGTGTCGAATGGGGCGGGCGGGACAGTCAGTGTGATTGCCACCGCGAGCAACAGCGTCATCGCGACAATCGGCGGGATTGCCTGCCCATACGGTTCGCGACTGATCCACTTTGAGTCGGAACTGCTGGTCTCTTCGCAGTGCGACAACACGCTCAAGGTGGTGGACACGGCGACAAACATGATCGTCAAGTCCATTCCCACGGGGCCAACGCCACGCGGAATTGCGGTGACGCCGGACGACACGCGGGCTTACGTAGCCGATTTCGGCGGAAACACGGTGGACGTAATCGACTTGGCGTCACTCACAAACCTGGGAACGCCGATTACCGTGGGAACAAACCCGCGCGGGGTGGCGATTGCGCCAGGCGGGCAACTGTACGTTGCCAACTTCGGAGATACAACAGTTTCCGTAATCGATACGGCAAGCAATCAAGTCCGAGCAACCTTGAACGCACGCCCAGGTCCGGGGGACGTGACGGTGAGCACCACGGCGCGGCCGCGCATCCTGCATTATGCCTTCCAGGCGCTGGATGTTCCTGGTTCTGTGGAGACTATTCCCAATGCGAACAACAACGTCGGGCAGATTGTGGGGCGTTACAACAACGCCGATGGCAGCGGGCACGGATTCCTGCGTCAGGCCAATGGCTCGTACACGACCATCGATTATCCGGGAGCGGTGTTGACCACTGCTCTGGGGATCAGCGATCTGGGCGTGATCGTCGGAGAATGGCAAGACGCAAGCGGACAATTCCATGGTTTCACTCGCAGCTCAAGCGGGTCGTTTTCCGCGGTCAACTTTCCGGGCGCGGTGGACACGGGTTTACTCGGCATCAATGATCTCGGAGATAGCGTGGGAGTTTACGATTTAGGGGATTTGTCCACGAATATCAGCTTCTCTATGATTCGCGGCGCATTTACGTCGTTTGAAGATCCTGCCGCAGCCCCGATGCAGACCGCGGCGGAGGGGATCAACACAATAGGGGTCATTAGTGGCTTCTATTCCGACCTGGGCGGGAACAGGCACGGTTTCGTCCGCGGGATTGATGGCGTCTTCCATAACTTTGATTTTCCGGGGGCCGACTTCACGGACTGCACCAAAATCAACAATCTTGGGCAGGTTGTTGGCGGAACGCTAACTAACTTCCCTTTGCGTGGGTACATTTTGGCCACTTCGAGTGGGACTCCCGGCCTACCGCCCACGTCGGCATTCTTGTCGTTTGACTACCCGGACTCCCGCAATTCCTCATTGCATGGAATTAACGACCTAGGGCAAGTCGTCGGTTTTTACCGGGTATTTGGAAGCACTGCGAGGCACGGATTCCTGGCGACATCCACTGACCAAGGCCAAGACAACAACAACCCATAGTGCCTCAACCCCGACCCTGGCGGTCCCTTTGGCGATTTAGCTTTGAGGCCTAAAGCTGGGTTCTTCGAAACGGGACTACTTCCCTGCTGCTTGAGGGGTCACTTCCCTTCCGGGTGGCCATGCTTAAAGCGGCGGCATAAACCGCCGCTACAAGTACCAGACGGATTTTTGGGGCAGCGGCGTAAAGCTTGCTAAAGAGTCTTTATGAGCAGAAACCGTGGCGCAGCCCCGCGATTTCAGGAGCTTTGCTTCTGAAGGGAACTCTCTCTTAAGAACCGGGAGCGCCGGAGGCGGCAGGGCGCATTTCAGCAGCATTGACGCCGATACGAAGATGAGCGAAGTAGGTCTGACCCGCGACAGCACATTCAATCTGTGACAGATAGAGGAATTTCCACACTATACGTTTAAGTGGAATTGGATGGCGCATAGGGGAAATCGAGGGGCGTCTATCGGTGGTAAGGTTGGCACTGTGGAGATGTGGCCGCCCGGAAAACAGGGAGGGTATCTTGGCCGCAAAAGTTCTCATGGTTCTTAGTGCAAGCATTACTCTTACGCTCGGAGTCGTCCACCTCGTCTATACGTTCTCGGGCCCAAACCTCACGCCCCGTGACCCCGCACTGCAAATCAGCATGAGCCAGATTGCACCTGTAATTACGAAGGAAACAACAATGTGGCGGTGTTGGGTGGGCTTCAATGCCAGCCACAGCCTGGGACTTATTTTGTTCGGCTTGCTTTTCGGTTTTCTCGCATTGGCTCATGGCCAACTGCTCTTTCAGTCACCGTTCCTGCTCGTTGTCGGGCTGGCAATGCTTTGTGGTTTGCTTGTGCTCTGCAAGGTTTATTTTTTCAGAGTGCCTCTCATCGGTATCAGCATTTCTTTGGTCTGCTATATCGCCAGCATTGCGCTATCGCGGGCCTTAATAATGCGCTTCTGACGTAAGCGGGGATAACGCTCACGACCCGGACCGGCTAGTTCATCGCTTCAAATTGTGCGGTGGTAAGGGCTAGGGCAGCGCCTATCGTCTGCGATACGGCTCTCTCCTGGTTCAGCGAGCGTTGCCATTATTCGCGCGGCCCTTTCGATATCGCCCCCAAAACATGTCGGGCAGGTACCACAGGGCGATAGCGCCGATCAGGGCTATTAGGCCGAGAAGGTTCCAACCGTTCCGGCCGAGGTGGAGGATGCCCAAACCGTACGACAATGCAAGGAGGGCCATAAGAAGGAAGAACGGGCCGGTGACGTAACAGTGCACGCGGCCACAGCGCAGCGCGTTCACAATGCACGCCATTCCCATTGTGGCGAGCGCGACAGTCCACACAACTGCTCGCCAACCGTTGCTGATGGACAGCGGCCCGACGGCGACTATTGCGATGGCCGGAAGCCAATACAGCAAGAAAACACGCCACGGGCTTGATAGGATGTCACGCGACTTGCAGGTTGTGGCGCTAGAACCCACACTTACTCCTTTGGTGCAGGCTATTCTAAAATCTGGAGTGCAGTCCGGAGTCAAGCGAAATTGCGTCGAATACGGGTGAACCTTCCCCAATCCAGTTACGGAAGTGTTGGCGGCCATTCACTCGGAATTGGCCTTGTCAGCCTTTTCTTCGGCCCCAAGATCCCGATTGCAGCCACAATGTTTACGAGAACCTCGAAGTGAGGAGTGTTGCCACTCGCGCGGATCAATTGCTGGTTGTTAAGGTCAGACCAAACGAAAGCATTCAGCTTCCAGCCGCTCCACCGTGCTGCCTAGTAGGAACCGTCTCTGCGCCGCAGCTCGTCATGAATTCGGCTGCTGAGCGTGTTCCGGCAGGGCTGCGAACGGCATGCGGCATCGAAACGGCGCCGAGTAGCAACGCGGCGCCGAGCGCCGTGAACACTGAATAGCTTAGAGGCGCGGTGATCCCGAGGGCAATGCTCATGGTCAATGCGAACGACATCAGTAACGCTGCGCTACTCCAAGCAACCGAGCGCTTGTAGACTCCCAACAACAGCGCGATACCTAGCCCGAGTTCGATGATCGTCTCCACTGCAGCCAAGGCAGGAATGAAGCTTTTGGGCGTGAACCAGTTAAGTACGGCAACATATTGCACGAAGTGGGTCCAATCGCCCCACGAAACATTCTTACTGCCGTATGGACCCAACCAGCCGAAGCGGTCACCAATCGAAACCAGAAAGGTGATGCCCAGGGCTAGCCGCACAAAGACTCTCGCGATTTGCAAGACACGTTGATGACTCATAGAAATTTCGTTAGCTCCTTTCCTTTCTCGGCAAACGCCAAGACTAAGAATTCTCGTTGGCCGGGTCGGGCTGGCGCTGCTGGAGGCAGATGGATGCTGCCAGCGCATCATAGAACGCGTCACCAGTCGACAATACCCTCTCTGCTTCACCTTCCACTTGAAAGCGGTATTCTCCTTCAAGGATGTACCCAAGAATGGGCCCGGATGACTATGTTTAGGCGAAGTCATGCCCGGTGGAAAGGTTAACTCAAGCGCGGTCACCTGCCAGACATCAAGGCTCACCGCTGGAAGATCCCGCACATAGATAGCTCCCAGATGCGGCAGGAGCTCCGCGACGACGTCCAGCGCAATCAGAGCCAAGCCCCCCCAAACCAGCCTTGAGAAATTGTCGACGATGTTTCATGGAGCCAGAATAGAGCCAGGATTGGTATAATTGATAGATCCATATTGCGGGAATCCTTTATACCAATCGCTGACGCTTGAAGATATATGGCTAAAGATGTTACTTGTCTCCAACTCGCCCTTCACGAAAGGGCAGCTAACACTACGCTCACTAGTTGGCTCTACCAAGAACTTAGGCGCGCAATTCTTGAGCGCCGTTTGCCGCCCGGAGCACGTCTGCCAGCAACCAGGGATTTTGCGGTTCAGTATGGTATCTCGCGCGGAACCGTAGTGACAGCGTTTGAGCAACTACAGGCTGAAGGCTTTTTGATCGGGAAGGTTGGGGCAGGCACAAGAATCAATGAGCGCCTGTCACAAGATATCCTTAAGAGAGAAGCGACACAACCACGAGCGAGAAAGCTGCCTCGACCGATACAAGGGTTATCTACTTCACGACCTGCTCTTCCGTTTCGCCCTTATGAGCCTGCCTTGACGGAGTTTCCAATCGAGATTTGGGCGCGTGTCGCGGGTCGCCGATTGCGGCAAGCCTCTTCCTCGCTCCTGGCGGGTGGGGACCCACGAGGATATGCGCCATTACGCGAGGCCATCGCTGCCTACGTAGGTTCGTCACGCGGGGTGAATTGTGCTGCCGAATCCGTGGTGGTTGTTTCCGGAGTGCAGCAGGGACTCGACCTGATTGCTCGTCTTCTGATCAAGCCCGGAGAAGCTGTCTGGGTGGAGGACCCGGGCTACTTCGGTGCGATCGCCGCCTTTCGGCAGGCCGGCGCTCGTATTATTCCTGTGCCTGTGGACCAAGCTGGTCTCTCAGTGTCGCAAGGAGAAAAGCTCTGCAAGCTGGCAAAAGCTGCTTATGTAACGCCAGCTCATCAGTTCCCACTGGGGATGGCGATGCCTGTCGAACGTCGCATGTCGATTCTGACGTGGGCGCGCGAGGCTGGGGCTTTCCTGGTTGAAGATGACTATGACAGCGAGTATCGGTTTGACAGTCGGCCAATACCCGCATTACAGGGTTTGGACAAAGCTGGATCTGTTATCTTTGTGGGAAGCTTCAATAAGGTACTTTTTCCGTCGTTGCGCGTGGGCTACCTCATTGCGCCCCCATCACTGCTTGATCCGCTCTTGGCGCTGCGGCTGAACATCGACTTCCATCCTCCCAGCTTGGACCACGCGATTCTCTGCGACTTCATAACAGAAGGCCATCTGGCGCGACACATTCGGCGGATGCGTGATCTGTATGCGGAAAGGCTGGCTACGTTACGGCACGAGGCGAGAAAGTATTTGTCAGGGCTACTCGACCTCTCGCCTATACAGGCCGGCCTCAACACGGCGGGTTTTCTCCGAAATCGCATGTCATCTCGACAAGCGGAGGCGCTTGCGGCAAACCATGGAATCGAAGCGCTAGGACTTCACCGCTTCGCTCTGAAACGGACGGATGTGAAAGGTCTGCTGCTCGGCTTCGCCGCTTTCGACGAGCGCCAGATCCGTCGCGGCATCGTAGCCCTGGCGGGCGCATTGGAACAGAGCGCGCCTTGATCCGGAGTCAGACCGCGACTACTCGCCCTTGTTGCGACTTCTCTTCGAGGCAGGAGGTTACGCAGCATCCGACTGCCGACTTTTTTCGTATCGGCCCCAATCCGCTCGACTCTCAGGTTGGCCGAGCTCTGGAGGTTGCCTTCCGGTCCGGTCACACAATGTCGGTAATGCCCACCTACCCGGCCTCTCTTGTTTCAGATAGGGGCTACACGGAGAGCGCCGGGATAAACCGGCATGTTGTAGGGGATGCAAGAGCCCTACAGGA
>CAZQOB010000108.1:0-11364 GCA_964594885.1 uncultured Acidobacteriaceae bacterium | reverse complement strand
CTCAAACCAACCTAGCAATTGTTGGCTCAGCACGATTTTTCAGCAGCCTGCTAGGCTATTCCGCATTCTATGACACCCGTGAATGCATACCTCCTTCCATGAGTTTGCATGTCGCGGAGCGCGACACAACGGCGCACTAAAATATGCGGGGTTGCGTATGCTGTTGGCTCGGCGGTCAGAGGTTCGCGGCCTTAGTGGCGCTTATAAGCCCGCCTATGAGTTTGACCCGGGACACCGATTTGGCACAACGGACTGTGCCCCTCTTCGGAGGAGCACGCGAGGGAGAAACTGTTTTTTTCGGCGTCCTGACCGCCGTGACTTAGATCAGGAGGAGGTCGATGGAAATATTTTGCACACGATGCTGCGGACGAGACGTACATAAGTCCACTATCACGGCTTGTGTGCGCTTGCACGATGGTGGTGGCAAGCTGCGCAAAATAGTGCGGCGATTCGGCGCGATGACAAACGACTTACGCGCCATGGCAACCTGGCTCATTGAAGAAGGGGTGACCCATGTGGCCATGGAGAGTACGGGAGTGTACTGGAAGGTATGGGTTCAATCGCATGTTGTCGAGCCCTAGAAGTTCCGTTTCAGCGACCAGCGAGACCATTCCCGGATGGTCGGCACCACGGAAGTAATCGTCTAACGCGCAAACCATTCTTGTGGATGCACTAACTGGGTTGCTAGCTGACTGCGGTCCTTTGCACGATTTGAGGCGCGTTAGCCTTCCTGTAACTCTGGCTTGCGCCTACTTTCCCGACTCTTCTTTCACATACACCGCGCTCAAAGTGTTTTTTTTCTTGGCGATCTCCAACAGCGTGGGATAAAACTGCACAAACGTGGTATCCACGGCGCCGTGTTGGGTATGGCAGGAGTAGCAGTCCATTTCTTTAGGAAGCAGTTTTCCGATCACTCCGTTGTCAGCATCGAAAAACGCCCAGCTGCCCTCGAAGCGTCCTTTGTCTTTGACGTGCACCTCAAGCCCCATCACTTCACCAGATTGAAAGTGCCCATTCTTGTTAATGGAGGCTTTGCTACCCGCCTTACGCACCTCCAGCACCAGCATGGTTTTGTCCGGCCAGCTGCCTGTTTCGACGAACACCTTATAGGCCTCGGGATTCACAAAGACGTTGTCAAACATGGAATGGTCCATTCCGCCAATTTTCCGGTAGCTCATATCCAGGCCCGATGTTAGATAAATCCACTCTCGATAATTCTCTGGAAACTTCAGACTCCCGTCTGAGGTGTACGCCGGTGCGTTTGCGGCGTTCTCACTCCCATTGGGCTTGGTACGCGCCGCGCTCAACGCGAGAACTGACAGTACAACCACCAGCAGCATCCACACTCGCTTCATCTTTCCTCCAGCCTCCAAGAATCGCTTAATGGAACCTACCGAGCAGTTCCTGAGTAACCCCGGACTAAATTAGCGAGCGCCGGGCCCTGTATGTCAAGTCCATCATATGTAAGTCATCAGGGCCAGATGACCGGGGTTACTGGCAGCTCGACTTCCAGTACTTTCGCGAGCGGTTTGCCTGCTTATCCGGTGCCAACAAATCGTCGGCTCTGGCTCATGATGATTAACTATCGCAATCCGGCGTACTCGGCTTTGGCCTGCTTCAAAATGGGAATGTCGGGGTCGGCGTCTTTCCAGAGGGCGAAGAAGTCCCGGTAAGCGATGCGAGCTTTGGCAGTGTCGCGAGATGCAGCGAGGGCGCGGGCCAAGCCGAGATGCAGCGAGGGCGCGGGCCAAGCCGAGATGCGCGAGGGAGCCGATAGGCGAGTTTAGAGTGATGCCGCGGTTGTCAAGTATCCGTTGGAACTCAGCGGCGGCTTCTTTGTGTTGTCCTGCCCTAAATACGCGTACCCGCGAAGGAAGATCGGGCCGAGCGGTGCGGGGTCGGGATAGACGGCGCCAAGTTCATAGCTCTGCGCCGCTCGCAGCGCTTCCAGAGCCTGAACGGAATGGTGTCGATCCAGCGCGATCGCTCCGCGAGTCATGGGCAGCCAGTGAGAGTTCAGAATGGTGTCTTGTGGGAAGTCTCGCTCCAAACCATCGGCGATCTTCTGAGCTTGCGTAGCGTCGCCGGATAGCGCCAAAGCCAGCGAAGCGGTAGCAGGAACATACCGGCTGTGAGGCGCGAGTTGCATTGCTGAGGCGATGGAGCGACGCGCTTCTGAAGAATTCCCGAATTCCGCTTCCTGCGACGCCAGTCGTACGATCCATCCAGCCGCCACTTCCGTAGTGCCACCCAGTTTGGCTATTTCAGCTGCACGCTGCGAAAAGTCTCGAGCCTGTTTCAGACGGCCATGGTAGGCAGCGGTCTCTGATTCGTCCGACAGCAAGCTATCTTCATTGCCGACCACGCCCTTGCCGCTAGTCAAGGAGACCTGCTTTTGCATTGCTTCCTTGTCGTTGTGCAGGAAGCGAGATTGTAGTAGTACTCAGCCAGAGCTCCGGATCGATGTTGTTGCCAGGCCACGGTCCAAAACCTTTTTTGCCTCATCGAAGCGGTTAAGCACGGTGTAGACCTGCCAGAGGTTTCCAAGATCAACCGAATTGCCCGGCGCCGCAGAACTAGTTGCAAGTGATGATCCTTGGCTCAAGTCTTGCGGCGCCTGCGTTATAGGGGCATTCGGAGTGACCTCCCTGCAAGCGGAATGGATAAGTGCCTTGAGCATCCAGATCCGCTGCTGCGCGAAACTGCACGCGTGGCAAAGCTCCGGCTCGAAACGGCCAAAGCGGAACGGTAACACTTCGGAGCGAATCTCCCAGCGGTCCGTGGTCCGCGGCAGCATCGAAAGTCTTCGAAAGCCTACCAGGAATGGGCGCCCGTACTGCGAGTCTGGAAGGACTAGCGGGGTAAACGCAAATCAATGCGAGTTGCGTGCAGTACGCCTTTGCCATCCACTTTGCCAAGGACAATCACGAAAGAACCTTCCTTGACCTCGTCCGTTTTTCCCGGCTTACCCTGATTGGTCCATTGCGTAGAATCGTCGTAGGCGATTTTGCGAATATCCTCGGTCCGGGTGTTAATGCCACCCCGAATATCCATTTCCGATAAATCTTTGTAAATTCTGACGACTGTTCCCTGCCATTTGGTTTCTTTTTTCGTAGTGGCCGCCGGTTTACTTTCCGACGTAGCCTGTTTAGCAATCAGGGGTAGGGCGGCAAAAAATGTACCTGCGAGAACTACGGAGACCAAATTCCGGTAAAACTTCATTGCATCCTCCAGTTAGACAAGCACAGGGTTTGGCACCGCAAGGGTAGCAATCCGAGGGGGGAGAATAATGCGGCGATAAGTAGGTGTAAAGAAGAATTTTGGGCGAGGGGCATGCTACCTTCGCGCCACGCGATTGTTGTTGTCACCGCCCGCGCGCCGGGCGTACATTAGGGCCAATTGCCGGAGGAATAGCCCATGCCAATGTTGAGCAAAGCCTCGGTCAAAGGTTTAGTATTAGCTGTCGCCGCCTTTACATTTTCATTCGGCGCCCGCCGGGCGGAGGACGCACCGCTTAGCAAAGAACAGATCAAACACTTTCTTCAAACTGCCCCAATCATAAAAAGTAAGGAGTCGAGCAAGGGCGTAACTCAGCCGTCGCGACTCACTCTGAGCGACGGCACCATCACGCACGACGGCTCATTTCAGCCAATCGATGAGCACAAAGCGGAAATGAAGCTGGAAAGCGGCAAGGTGGAACTGAACTTTGTCGATTCATATAAATATAACATCGCTGCCTACAGGCTCGCTGAACTTGTGGGCTTGGACGACATGCTTCCAGTCTATGTAGAACGCAAATGGCAAGGAAGAACTGGGTCGTTGAGCTGGTGGCTTCCCGTTAAGATGGATGACGCCGAGCGAAGACAAAAGAAGATCGAACCTCCTGATCCTGACAAGTGGAATCGGCAAATTTTTCGCATGCGTGTCTTCGACGAACTGGTTTACGACAGCGATCCCAATCTAACCAACGTATTGATCGGCGAAGACTGGACCGTTTGGCGCATCGATTTCAGTCGAGCGTTCCGCAAGAGCAAGGAGCTGCGCGCGCCGAAGGATCTGGTGAAATGCGACCGTCAGCTTCTGGAAAGACTGAAAACGCTGAAGGCCGACGAGCTTGCGGAAAAAACGAAAGGCTATTTGACCAAGGACGAAGTAAACGGAGTGATGGCCCGCCGGGACAAGATTGTCGCCATATTCCAGGCAATGATCGCGCAAAAAGGCGAAAAGGAAATTCTCTACTAGCGCTTGCGTCTCGCCAAGTGTTGAAGCGCATTGCCTCGCGAATCCGCTTTTTCAATCGGTTACTTGGAAACGTCCCTCAAAAGAACCACATCGCGGGTGATTTCGCCACGCGCGACGGCCAGGTACTTGCCGTTGCGCGACCAGCCAAAGTCGAAGACGCGGTCGGATTTGCAGTCGGTGAGCAGTTTGGGTGGGCCACCGCTTAGCAACCGAGTCCGGATGTAGTATGCACCGTGGTCATTCACGAGGTAGGCCAGGGACTTTCCGTCTGGAGTGAAGCGCACTCTATTGGCAAGGTTGGCTCCCAAAACTTAGGCAAATACAAAGGGAAAGATTCCTCTGAGTCTGTTCTGGCCTAAACAGCATAGCTAGCGAAGCTCGAGCATGCAGTGCCCTAACAGACGACGCTAGCGGCTTGCTAGATCCGACGTTATGCTTTTGCATTACGACCATGGTATTATGACCATAGTTGTCCATGGGGCTAAAGATGAAAAAAATGGCAGCGGGTGTCTTCAAGACAAATTGTCTTGCGGTCATGGACGAAGTTTATGCGAAACGCGAAACGGTGGTGATCACTAAACACGGCAAGCCGGTGGCCAAACTTGTGCCAGTTCAGAGCGAGACGGATGAGATCTTTAGCTTCCTCGCGGGTAAAGGCACGATTGCGGGTGACATAGTATCACCAGCACTTTCTTCCGAAGAGTGGGGCGAGCTACAGTGATTCTAGTCGATACCCATATCGTGGTCTGGCTGGCATTTGCCCCACACGAAATCTCGAAGAAGGCGAGGCGCGCGATTGCGGAAGCGCGCAAGAGTGCAAACGGCCTGGCAATCTCGGACATTAGCCTCCTAGAATTGGCCACGCTTGTGAGCAAAGGTCGAATCCGACTGGATATTAGCGCTGAGTCCTTCCTGCAAGAAGTCGAATCCCATTTTGTGGTCTTGTCAATGAACGGTCGAGTATGTGCGCGCGCGATCAGTCTGCCGAAAAGTTATCCGAAAGATCCGGCGGATCGCATCATCGGAGCGACTGCACTAGTCGAGGGGTTATCTTTGCTTACAGCCGACGGTGAAATTCGGCGATCGGGAGCGGTTCAAACGATCTGGTGAGACCCAAATTGTGGCGCGCCCGAGACGATTCGAACGTCCGACCTTGTGCTTCGGAGGCACACGCTCTATCCAGCTGAGCTACGGGCGCGCGGGCAAACAGCTTCAAGCGCTTGAAAGCTGCCTGAGGTTCTATTCTAACGTGAAACGACTCTAGCGTGAAACGGCTGGAATGCCCCTGAATTTGGGCGCCGGCCACGAACCTGCCCGCTCAACCTTTGGCACGTTCCTTGATTTGATGGGCGAGGCGCTCGATTTCGTCGGCCTTCTTGACCATTGCCAGCGAAAGCACGGTTGTGGCATCGGTCTTTTCGACCTGGTCCTTGAGCTGAGAGGCCAGCTCAAAGAGCTTTTCGACATTTTTCTTGATCTCCTTTTGGTTTTCCTCCAGCAGGACTTTCTTGGGCGACTTCATATTAGGATTGGGGAGCGGCTCGTCATCGTTGGGGTGCAGGACAATGGGAGGGTTCGGAACGGGGTTCTGCCCGAGCAACAGGGCCGAGCCTGCCACGAGCGCGGCCGTCGTACCGAATATCGAACGCAAGAGTGCGCGTCTGGCTTCCTGCATGGATGTCTCCCTCGGGTGGCACGCGGTGAGCTCGCCGGGACTCAGCATGCCCGCCCTCTCAATGTTATACTCCACCGGCGAATCGCCTATGTCCAGTCTGGCTCCTTATCTGAGCGAAAACTTCGTATCCATCCTTCTGCACCTGGTGGCCATTTTTGTGGTGGCGCTGGTGCTGAACCGCTTCCTACGAATCCTGACCAATCTGCTGATTAAACATGCCTGCAGCCAGGTCCGCCACGAACAGTTGCGCGAGCAGCAGACCCGCACGCTGGCGGGCGTGGTTTACAGCGCCGGAAGCAAAACGGTGTGGGCGATTGCGATTTTGACTGCTTTGGACAAGGTCGGCATCAACCCGACGCCGGCCTTGACACTGGCGGGGCTGGGGAGCGTGGCCGTAGGATTCGGCGCGCAAAATCTGGTGCGTGACGTCATCACCGGCTTTTACATTGTGATGGAAGACCAGTATACGGTCGGCGAGACGGTTCAGATCGGCGATACCATCGGGCGAGTCGAACACCTGACTCTGCGCAGGACGGTCGTCCGGGACCCACGAGGCGCGCTGGTGACTATTGCCAACGGCGAAATTCGAACCGCGGCAAACTTGAGCCGGGATTGGTCGCAGTCGTTTGTGGATGTTGGATTGGCGCCGGAGCTGCCCCTGGACAAGCCGCTGGCCGCGCTGGAAGCCGCCGCGAGCGAGTTGCGAGGGGATTCGGCATGGTCCCAGGCGCTGGTGGACGGACCGCGAGTCCTGGGCGTGCAGGCCTACGACAAGGACGGCACCGTGGTGCGCTTGCAGGTCCGGACGGCACCCACTCGGCAGGATGAAGTGTCAAGAGAGCTTCGCCGCAGAGTGCAGATTGAATTTCAGAAACGCGGGATTCCGCTGGCGGGTGTGCGGCGGTTCGAGTTGATGAATCCTGCCGCGCTCGGCGGAGTTTCGCAGAGCGCGCCCACGCAATAGGCGAACGCCCAGGAGGTCTACCGTGAATGTTACCTACGAAGAAGTGAATCTGATGCTGCGGCTGTATGAATTGCGGCGGGAGACTAAGCTGCGCCAGGCGCGCGGATGGTTCGTGGATCATTTTCACCCTTCCTCGCCCGAAGAGATGATGCAGAAATACGCGCCGGGGAGCGATGAATACAACTACATCCGCATGGTGCTCAGTTATTGGGACATGGTGGCGGGGATCGTGAACCGGGGACTGATCAACGACGAACTGTTCTTCGAGAGCAACGGCGAGATTTGGGTAGTATGGGACCGGATCAAGATGATGGTGCCGATTTACCGGGCGGCCTTTAAGAATCCCACCATGTTTTCCAATCTGGAAGAGACCTGCAAGCGGCTGGAGGCTTGGCGAGAAAAGCGTGCGCCCGGCTCGAATTCCGCGATGAGAGAAATCTTGCAGCAGGCGCGGCCCAAGTCGTGATTTGCTGGGGTCGCTTTTCGTAGGGCCGCCCTTTAGAGGGGCATGCTGCAGATCTGCAAATTTTCAGATCTTCAGCGCCGGTGCGGGCACCGGCGCTCGCGGCCGGTTAATTTCTTCGGGCCTGACGGATCTATGCGATGCGATTTGTGAAAACGAAAGAACCGCCCCTCGTGATCGTCGAAAGCTTTTTTGCAACCTGGATTGGCGCAATAGGCAAGCATCCTCTTTAGCTGCCTCACTTGGATCCGGCATATTTCGCCTTGACATGAATCTCCGGGGCTCGAGCGTCCGGCACTTTTCCGTTGCCGCCGGCTTCCAGTTCGTGAATCTTGTGTCTCAGCCAGGACGCCAGCGTCTTCTCCAGATCGTCCCGAGTGCCGGTTCGATAGTAGGAATCGACCGTTTCGCCCTGATCATTCAGCGGAATGTACCGGCAGGGGAACTTCTTGCTTGCCACCGCTTCCGGAACGAATTCGGTAATCGCACACTCGCTGCAGGGCCTTTTGGGCCTGCTTGACTCCAAATTCAGGCAAGTGGGCGAGTCTTCGAATACGAATTGCGGCCTCCAACTGGTATGCGCCGCCTTGCGGTACCCGCCGCTTTCCAGATACTCCAGCTCTTTTCTGAGCACCGTAAGGAGCTCGTGCGTGTCTCTGCTCATCGCTCGTCTCTTGCACTGCAGACTAGGGCAGAAGCTTGCCTTCAGTAAGTGATCTATGACAGATATCTGTGTGTGATAGGTCACACGATCTTCGGTGCGTTATACTTCGAGTCATTCTAAGTGGGGCGCTTAGAAACCCATAACCGGCGGGGTTTGACCCGAATGATTGCATCTTTTCGAAACTCAACCTTTGAGGGATCGTCCTCGTGACCCAGGGTTCTTCCGCAGAACCTATTCGCCTGGACTCCGAACGCCTCTTCGAGAATCTCTTTGAGTTC
Organism: uncultured Acidobacteriaceae bacterium; assembly: GCA_964594885.1. Lineage (GTDB taxonomy): Bacteria > Acidobacteriota > Terriglobia > Acidiferrales > UBA7541 > Acidiferrum. The sequence continues at coordinate 3,078 of CAZQOB010000108.1, read as the reverse complement.
TCACCGGACGCGATCGTCGTTTCCGACCACCAAGGCGTCATCGTCAAAGTAAACGCCCAGGTTGGAAAATTCTTTGGCTATTCGCGAGACGAGCTTCTGGGAAAACCGATTGAAATCCTGATTCCCGAGCGATTTCGTCACACGCATCCCGGACAGCGCCGGGAATACACTTCGCACCCCCGTGTTCGCGCTATGGGCGGGGGATTGGAACTCTTCGGACTGCGCAAGGATGGCAGCGAATTTCCGGTCGATATCATGCTGGGGCCGGTGCAGGGGCCCGATGGGCCAATGGTGCTCAGCGTGATTCGCGACCTCTCCGATAAACGAGAAGCCGAAGAGGCACTGCACCGCATCCTGCAGCAAAAGGACTATCTGGAAGAAGAACTGGAACTGAGTCAACAGTTCGACGAAATCATTGGCGAAAGCCCGGCGCTGAAGCGCGTGCTCAGACAGGTCGAAGATGTTGCGGGTACGGATGCCACCGTTTTGATTCTCGGCGACACCGGAACCGGCAAAGAGCTGATCGCGCGCGCCGTGCACCGCCTCAGTGGCCGCCGCAATAATGCCTTCGTTAAGCTCAACTGCTCCGCAATCCCAGCAGGCCTGCTGGAAAGCGAGCTTTTTGGCCACGAAAAAGGCGCTTTCACCGGAGCCATCGCGCAGAAAGTTGGCCGTCTGGAACTGGCGCATCAAGGTACCTTCTTCCTGGACGAAGTCGGTGATCTGCCGCTGGAGTTGCAGCCTAAGATTTTGCGCGCGTTGCAGGAAAGGGAGTTTGAACGTGTCGGCGGTAACCGCACCATTCCAGTGAACGTCCGCCTTGTCGCCGCCACCAATCGCGACTTGGCAGCAATGGTCGCCGCCGGCCAGTTCCGCAGCGACCTGTACTACCGTTTGCGCGTTTTCCCGATCACGATTCCTCCGCTTAGCGATCGCCGTGAAGATATCCCACAACTGGTTCGCTATTTCCTCAACGGACATGCCAAGAGGATGGGCCGCCATATCACCACAATTCCTGAAGAGACGATGCAGGCCCTGGCTGGCTGGAACTGGCCCGGCAATATCCGCGAACTCGAGAACTTTATCGAGCGCTCGGTGATCTTGTCCCCCGGCTCAACACTTCGCGCACCATTGTCAGAACTGCGGTCTCCCGAGCCTATCGGGCCGGGAGGGCACTCCAATCTGGAATCCGCGGAGCGAGAACACATCCTCCGCATTCTGCGGGAATGCAACGGAATGATCGGCGGCAACAACGGCGCGGCACAAAAACTCGGAGTGAAACGAACAACTCTCAATTCCAAGATCAAAAAGCTCGGTATAAAGCGGCGTGACTATATTTAGTCTCGAGACGGAAATTCGTCTCGCCTCGGTATCCATCCTGCTGGATGTAGACTTGCTACTGGCCACGGTAACCTCTTTATTTTTCGCCACTTCTGGCCCCTTCGGTAATCTGGCTCACTTTGGCGCGTGACTTGCACCACTAAGAATCAGTCGCCTGTTAAGACTTGAGCGATATTCATAAATGCTAAAGATAACGGTCCACCGTCTTTTCGGCAGAGAGTGCCTGCAGTTGGAAGGCAAACTCTCCGGAGCCTGGGTCGAGGAAACCCGTCGGGTCTGGCGCTCGATGGAGAACTCACTGGACTCCAAAGAACTTCAGATCGATCTCAGGGGAGTCACCTTCGCAGATCGCTGTGGCCGAAATCTGCTCCGGCAGATCCGCGAGGAGAGTGGTGCGTTGTTCCTGGCCGATACGCCGCTGACCGAGTATTTCGCTGACGAAGCCACACGAAAATCTTGAACTGCTTTCGAAGGAGGATTCAGAAAATGCGTGCCCCGTACGGATTCGAAGTTCCCGAGAATTGCCAGTCCTGCAAAATCAGGAACAAGGGATTCTTCTGCCAGCTCAGCAACGCAGCCTGCTCCGAGCTGAACTCGTTGAAATCGACGACGATCTATCCCGCGGGCGCTGTGCTCTTTCTGGAAAAGCAGGATCCGCGCGGAGTCTTCATTCTTTGTGCCGGACAGGTCAAGTTGTCCATCGGCTCCAGCAGCGGCAAAACCCTAATCTTGCGTATCGCCAAGCCTGGCGAGGTTCTGGGCCTGATGGCGTCGCTAACCGATACGCCGTATGAAGTCACCGCCGAGACTCTCCATCCCTGCCAGGTCTCCTTTGTGCGCCGCGAAGAGTTCCAGCGGTTTATTGCGCTTCATCCCGAGGCGTACCAAGGAATCGTCCGCCAGTTCAGCACTCTGTACGGCGGCGCTTGCAAACAGTTGCGCACTGTCGCGCTCTCTACTTCCGCTCCGGAAAAGCTGGCCCGGCTCTTGCTTGACTGGTCCTCTGGTTCGGGTCCATCCGCGAGTTCGCAGATCAAAATGCCTCTCACGCACGAAGAGATCGCGGAATTTATCGGCACCACGCGGGAGACGGTAACTCGCACCTTCAGCGAGTTCAAGAACAAGCGGCTGGTCGCACTGCAGGGCTCAACTTTGACCATTGCAAATCGCCCTGCTCTGGAAGCCGTCGGCGGCTTCTAAGCAGCGGTCGTAAACACGCCGGGGCCCTGTTCTCTCCCAGGGTCCCGGGGCTACTGGCCTAGGAACTTTTCTTTTGCCGCAGACTTCGCTGCACGGCAGCATCCCTGAACCTCCTCCAATACGCCGCGAATCTTCGCGAGATCATCGGCATTGGAATTGAATTTTGGTTCAGGGCCCTGCGCGGGCGCTTGCGAGGCCAAGCCACAGATAATGAGTGCAAGGAATACTGCGACTATCTTCTTTTTATTCATATGTCATTTTCCTTAGGATTTTAATTTCTTAGATCACTGCGGACTATCGGGAGAGTCCACTGCGTGTCGTTCAATTTTCCCCAGCCATCCCTTGCAACAGCCATGACGCCGATCTTGCTCAATTTGCCACCGTGATCCTCACTTAGACCAGGGCGGAATCACACCGTTGCTGCGCGCGTACGCAATCGACTGCCCCAGATGCTCGTGTTGATCTTCGAGAATGTGCATCAGCGCGTCCTGCTTCGTCCAGTCTCTTCCGAACAATTTCACCGTCGTCTGCAGGTCG
>CAZQOB010000107.1:0-11770 GCA_964594885.1 uncultured Acidobacteriaceae bacterium | reverse complement strand
CCCATAATTCTCATTCACATGGTCGGAGTACACACGGTGACAACCGGACGCTTACCATTCTGCGGGGCTGTACCGCGTTTCTGATTCCGCGTAGTTTCCGTAGAGTTTAATCAGCATGCTGTAATCAATCCCGCTCCCAAAGGCGCTTTCGACCGCGTCCAGATAAACGCGATGACCGTCTGTGGTGAGTTGAATCCGGTTGCGGAGCCTCGATTCCAAATCGTGCATTAGGGCGTAAGCCGTCGAAGCGCCGCGAGTCCCGATCTGCCAAGAGCAAATCAGCTTCGTATCGGCACACAGAGCCATCCACGTCCAAACGTCGCCGAAACCGAACTGCCCTTGCTTATCCTCAGGCACATTCTTTTGCTTCGCGTAGCAGAACGACCAAATTTCATCGCACTGGACTCGCTTGCAGGGCAGGTTAACCAGAACGCGGCGCTGATAATCAAACTGAGTCACTACCACAAATCGCACTTACTTGACACTAAATGGAATGCAGCCTAGACTACGGAGTTTTTAGATGCCCCCGATTTTGTGCTGAGGGGCGGGACCCACATGGACAAGAAAAGGCTCGACTACTACAAGAAGAAGTTGCTCGCGCGGCGTGAAGAATTAATGAGGACGATCGCGCGTACCGCGGAAGAAGGACGCCAAGCGGACGAAGATCAGACGGTCGATCTTTCGGACAAAGCCGCAAACTCCTATACCAAGGAGTTTTTGTTCGGCATGACCAACGCCGACCGTTCGGTGCTGAACATGATCGATGCGGCCCTGAAGCGTATTCATAACGAGGAGTACGGCGTTTGCGCGAACTGCCAGGAAGAGATGCAGCAAAAGCGCCTGGAAGCCGTACCTTGGGCCAAGCACTGCATCAACTGCCAGGAAAAAGCCGAGAAGGGCCAGCTTTAGCCCCCTCCGAACCAACATTTGTTAACGTCCGGTGAGCGCCGGGACTCCGTTCGTGGCGCTTTTGCCACAAATCCGGGCAGCCAAGTTGACAATCGCCGCGTCTTACTGGTAGATGATGTAATGACGGCTGGCGCGACGCTAGATGCGTGTGCGAAGGCGTTGCGCGAAGCAGGTGCAAGGGTAGCCGGGCTGACGTGGCTCGCGCCGTCCCTCGCCTGCGGCAGTTCGGCCATTCGAGCTGAACCGAGGTTCGCGCGATGAGCGCAACACGCAAAGAGGGCATGCATTCCCGAAGATTCGCCGCAGCCGATGCGGCCGGTTCAGTTGCGCCCAGTGAAACACCCGCAGGCAGTACATTCCACAACCTGGCGGCTCCGCGTCGTGCATCGTTAATGCAGGAGCCGGTGCTGGTTCTCAACGCCACCTACGAGCCGATTAACGTAACCGCAGTCCGCCGTGCCATGGTGCTGCTTCTAAAGGGCGTCGCTCAGGCCGAAGAGCTGCACAGCGCCGAGGTGCATTCCGCTGCACATTCGCACAAGGTTCCGTCGGTGATTCGTCTGCTGGCGTATCGCCATATTCCGCAGCAGAGCCGCGCACTTTCTCGCAAAAACATCTTGCTGCGCGACCGCAACACCTGCCAGTTTTGCGGCCACGTTTTTCCCAGCTCGGAATTGACGCTGGACCACGTGGTGCCGCGCTCCCGCGGCGGCCGCTCTTCGTGGGAAAACCTGGTGGCTTGCTGCTACCGCTGCAATAACAGCAAGGGCGACCGGACCCCGGAAGAAGCTGGCTTCAAGCTGGCGCGCAGGCCCCGGCCCTTTACTCTGCATACTTCGCGGCAGCTCATGCGCATGATTGGACACCGCGACGAGCGGTGGCGTAAGTATCTGTTTTACTAAGCGTTTGCCGCATACAGGGTTTCCCCAAAGAATTTTCATCTTCGAGGAAACCTTTTTGGCTGAAATCCATCTAATTCAGTAATACCACTTCGAGGACACACCCCGGGAGGCAGTTGGGATTAACCATCCCAACTGCTTCTCTCCTTTTCAGACAACTTTTTCTGCTAGAGAAAAAGAAAAGCGGAAATGCCTAAGATGCCGGTGGACACCGGGGATTGCCCAGAATTGAGCTTCTGAGGATTTTCAAGCGGCGGAAAAACTGCGCAGCGCCGATTGTTCGTCCGGGAATTCTTGCAGCACGTTCGACAACCGCGCAATCTTCAGCACTTCATCTACTTTCGAAGTCAGCCCCACGACCTTCATCGTGCCGCCGTGCTTTACCACTGTGACGTAGATGCGCGCCAGTTCGCCGAGGCCCGAACTGTCCAGATACATCAGGCCGCTCAGGTTGAGTAGAATATTGCAGCGCTTTTCTTCCAGCAGTTTCTGGATCGAATCACGCAGCGCTCCGACTTCAAAGAACGTAAGATGTCCGCACACTTCTAGCAACGCCACATGACTCTGCTGGCGAATCTTCACCGAGAAACTCACCAGGAATAACCTTTCCGGCTGGATGAAGATTATAACCCGTGGTCCGGAAAAAGTTGTGTTGAAACCAGCGGCGAGAAATTACGGCCGCAGCACCACGTTAAGCCGGCTCCGCCAGGATTCGGCTAGCCCCACTCGCACGACTTCCATCTGAGGATTTAGAAAGCGCAGGACTACATCTGTCGACGCAGGAAAGCGGGGCCAAGCACGCGCCGTTTTCGCACAGCTCCGCCGGGCCGGCGGCGGAAAACTCGCGCCAGCGTGCCTCGAGCCCGGCGGAACAACTGCACATCGATATTGCCAAATAAACCCTAACGGCTCGGCGCGAACTGCAACCCCGCTACTTTCACCGAGGGCATCTGCATGTTCCAGGAAGTTGGGACGCGGTCGAAGGACACTTGAAAATGCGCTGTTTTGCCCGGCAGCAACACTGAGCGCGCGCCAAACAGCAGCGGCCGCGTCTCGCGCAGCGCAATCTGCTTCATATCGTCCTGAAATTCGATCGTCGCGTCGATGCCGGACAGTGCGCGGTCGCCTGAATTCGCCACGTCGCCGGCCAGGTAGGTTACTTCCTCATTCAAGAAATTTTCCGCCTTGCTCATTGCAAAATTCTGGAACTGCAGCTTCGGCGCGTATGCCTGTTCTTCCGGCCCAAACGGCAGTCGCCTTTCCTGCGACGAAGGCGAAGGCACGGGCCCGCGAAAGAACAGCAGGTACAGAGCGGCAATGCTCAGCAGCGTCACCGCCGCAATCAGGGCCGGGTGACGGTAAATCCTGCCGCGATTGGGGTCCGGCTGCGGCAACGACGATTCGAATCCCTCGTGCATCGTCTCCTCACCGCCCCAGGCTCAACCGGTGAATCAGCGGCTCCGGCAGATTCGCTTCGTGCATCCGCGCCTGCACCGCCGGAATATCGTAAGGTACTCGCCAAAACTCCACGATCTGGTTGTCGAAATCCGAGATCGCGAACGCGGCCCGCGAATCCCCATCGCGCGGCTGGCCGATGGATCCCGGATTCAGCAAATACTTGTACCCCGGCTCCAGATGCAATGCGGAAAACAATTCATTCGGTCTCGGACGCAGCGGCAACAGCTCAATATCGCTTTCGTGATACGAAAATCCGCCTTGATGATGGGTATGCCCAAAAAAGCTCAGCGTGGTCGTGGAATCCAGCAATCCCTCCAGCGCTTGCGCCGGAGTGAACACGTATTCATCCTCGTCTTGGTACGCTCCGTGAATCATCACCACGCCTTGGGCAGCGCGCGGCCCCTGCGGCAGAGCCGCCAGCCACGACATCTGCACGGGGGTCAGTTGCGCTTGCGTCCACTCCACCGCAATCCGCGCCACCGGGTTAAAATCGTCCGAACTCATGATCCCGGCTACGGCCTTGTCGTGGTTGCCGCGGATCACATCCACAGTAATCTTCTGTAATTTTTCGGAAACCGTCGCCGGATCGGGACCGTAGCCGACGACGTCGCCCAGGCACACCGCCGCGTCCCACTTTCCGGCAGCGGCTTCCAGAGCAGCCTCAAAAGCGGTCAGATTGGCGTGGAGATCGCTCAGGATCAAAAGTCGCATGCAAACGGTCCGCTAAGGTGCACCTGAGTATAGTGGAAGCTCCCACTGGATGCACCAAGGGAAAGGCAAGCAACGAATGTCATCAGACGTTCTGGCGGATGTTTCCGCGGCACTGCATGGCTCTTTTTTAGCAACAATTTATCAAATCCGAAGGGCAGCCAATGACTCGCCGCTTTCTTTATTCTTTCCCAGTCGCAACTCTGTTCCCGCGTACAAAACTTTCATCGAATTCTTTCCGTTCGTCGCGAAACATTCTTTCGGGGTCGTTCGTCTATACCGGTGCGGCCGAAATTGGGGCTGTGCGCTTTTGAGACAGAAAAAACCCCGCGGTTGCAGCCGCGGGGCCAATGACACGCAGCTTTTTCCGGCGGTTAGTCCAGAAACTTAGGTGTCGACGCGAGCCTACTCGCCCGGCCGCGGCGTGTCAACTGTTCTTGAATGCCATCCCCTCCGGCTCATCTTCCTCGGAGCGAAAGGGAACAGGTGACACTCATGAAACGCAACTCCATCTATCGCATCGCGGCTCTCTTCGTGGCTCTGGCCATGGTTGTACCGGTATTTGCCAAGCCAATTACCAAGACCATTAACATTTCCCAAACGGCCAAAGTAGGCAAATCCTCCCTGCAGGCCGGTGAGTATCTGCTCTCCATCGACGGCAACAAAGCTACCGTGCAAAAAGGCAAGAACACCGTCGCCGAAAGCGAAGGCCGCTGGGAAGAACGCGACACCAAGTCCTCTTACAACTCCGTTTTGGTCGGAGAAGACGGCCAGGTTCGCGAAGTCCGCTTTGCCGGGCAGAAGAAAGTCTTCGTCTTCAACGAATAGCGGCGCAATATTCCGCAAGGATTGCAAAGATCTTCGCGGCCGGGGGGAAATCGCCAGCCGGGGATTCCCCTTGGCCATTTTCCTTTCGCCGGCCAACTCACCGAATGAACATGCAGTCTCCGTAGCTGTAGAACCGGTAGCCGGCTCCGACCGCTTGCCGGTACGCTGCCAGAACGTTCTGCCGGCCTGCAAAGGCGCACACCAGCGCCAGCAGTGTCGAACGCGGCAGATGAAAATTCGTCAGCAGCGCATCCACTGTCAGAAACTTGTGTCCGGGCGTAATGAAGATTCGAGCATCGCCGCGCCCGGCCCGCAGCAACGAACCATTCTCCGCTTGTTGCGCCCGCAGCGCTGCATCTTCCAGTGCGCGCACGACTGTTGTTCCGATCGCCACAATCGGTCGTCCAAGGTCTCTAGCCCCTTGTATCTTCTCCGCCGATTCCGCCGGAATTTCGTAAGCCTCCGCGTGCATCACGTGCTCTTCCAGTTGCTCGGCATGAATTGGCTGGAAGGTTCCCAGTCCCACGTCCAGCGTTAGCTCGCAGGTCGCGATGCCCTTCGCGCGAATCCGTCCCATTATCGCTTCGGAGAAATGCAGGCCCGCCGTCGGCGCCGCCACTGCCCCTGGTCTCTTCGCAAACACGGTCTGATACCGTTCGCGGTCAGCAATTTCATCTTCGCGTTCAATGTACGGCGGCAGCGGTACACGCCCGAGCACTTCCAGGTGCTTTTGAGCGGAAACCGAATCGCGGCTGAACAGTCGCACCGTCCGTAAGCCAAGCTCTCCGCGCCCGATAATCTCCGCTTCCAGCTCCCCGTCGCCAAAAATAACCCGTTCACCCACCGGCAGCTTTCTGCCCGGCCGGACCAGTGCCTCCCACGTATCCACCCCAATCTTGCGGCATAGAAAAACCTCCGCCGTTCCGGACAAATGTTTTGTGCGGTTGCTTCGCGATGGCCTCTCGGAATCGACGCCAGCCCGCCTCCCAAACAGCCGAGCCGGAATCACTTTCGCGTTGTTGAAAACCAGCAGCTCATCCCCGCAAAGCAGATTCGCCAATTCCGCGAATTGGGAATGGGTCACCTTGCCGCTGGCTCGGTCGAGCAGTAGCATCCGAGCGCCATCCCTTTTCTCCAGCGGACGCTGTGCGATCTGCGCCCGCGGGAGGTCGTAGTCAAAATCCTGGATTCGCACGATTAGCTCAAGTCTAACGCATTCCCGCCGGTCGGTCCCGACGACTGAGCTGCTTCTCCCCGTGGGATTGGGAAGGAACACCCAACGAGTATCACGTATTTGATTGATTTAAAGTAGGTTAGTTAGTTCTTGCATCGCTTCAATTTTATATTTGACAGTACAACACGCATATTATATGCTCGTTCTGCTGTAATATCATCGGAGGTACCCATTTCATGGCTACTTTGGATCGTTGGGAGCCTTTCCGCTCCCCAGACACTCAGTTGAACCGCCTGTTTAACGACTTCTTCGGCCGTACCACGCAGGACCAAAACCTGACCACGTGGGCCCCGGCTGTTGACATTTACGAAGGGCAAAACGAACTCGTCGTAAAGGCCGACCTTCCGGACATCAAGCCGGAAGAGTTGGACATCCGGGTGGAAAACAACATTTTGACCATTCGCGGCGAACGCAAGTTTGAGAACGTCGCCCGCTCTGCCGGCACAAGGGAAAAAGCTGACGAGAAGAATTACCTGCGCGTCGAGCGCAGTTACGGCAGCTTCTCGCGCAGCTTCTCGCTGGCCAACACCGTCAACAGCGAAGCCATCAAGGCCGACTACCGGGATGGCGTGCTGACCTTGGTGGTCCCCAAGCGCGAAGAAGCCAAGCCCAAGCAGATCAAGGTCAACGTCGGTGCGCAGGCAGTGGCTGCGGCCGCCCGCTGATCGCCGGCTCACTTGTCCACTCCACGGGGTGGAGTAGCATGGGGCTGGCACTAAGCCAGCCCCCTGCTTTGCAGATGAAGCACGTATTCCTCATTCCGAGCGAAGCCGGCCGGCTAACGTTTTTCATTCGCGCAGCGAACGTCGGCGTGAATCGCGCTGCCTCTTTTCGGGAGTAATCGATCATGATCAGATTTGAAAAGCTGACCGTTAAAGCGCAGGAAGCACTCCAGAACGCGCACGAGATCGCCGCCCGTCATGAAAATCAGGAAATTACGCCGCTGCATTTGCTGGCGGCACTGGTCGGCCAGGCTGATGGTGTCGTGCCGCCGCTGCTCGCCCGCCTCGGGGTCCGCAACGAAGTGCTTTCCGCCGATGTGGAACGCGAAATCGGCCGTCTGCCCAAAGTTCACGGTTTCTCCGAAGAGCGCCTCGGTCGCGCGCTGAACGACGTGCTCGAGCAGGCCTTCAAAGAAGCCGACAACTTCAAGGACGAATATGTTTCGACCGAACATCTGTTCCTGGCCGTAGCTGGCGCCCTGCGCGATCCTGCCGGCCTGCTTCTGAAAAAGCTCGGCGCTTCCCATGAAGCCATTCTCCTGGCGCTCACCGGTGTACGCGGCAGCCAGCGTGTCACTTCGCAAAATCCCGAAGCGACCTACGAAGCCTTGGACAAATACGCGCGCGACCTCACCGAACTCGCCCGGCGCACCAAAAACAATCCAGTGCTGATTGGCGAGCCCGGAGTCGGCAAAACAGCCGTCGTTGAGGGCTTGGCGCAGCGTATCGTCTCCGGCGACGTGCCTGATGTGTTGAAGACCAAGCGCCTTGTCGCTCTCGATCTTGCGGCTCTCGTCGCGGGCGCAAAATTCCGCGGTGAATTCGAAGACCGCCTGAAAGCAGTTCTAAAGGAAATTTCTCAAGCCGAAGGACAGATCATTCTGTTCATCGACGAACTGCACACCCTCGTCGGCGCCGGCGCGGCGGAAGGTTCCATGGACGCGTCCAACATGCTCAAGCCGGCGCTGGCCCGCGGCGAGCTTCGGGCCATTGGCGCCACCACGCTGAACGAATACAAGAAGTACATCGAGAAAGATCCCGCGCTCGAGCGCCGCTTCCAGCCCGTGCTGATCAGCGAACCAAGCGTCGAAGACACCATTTCCATTCTCCGCGGCTTGAAAGACCGTTACGAAGTGCATCACGGCGTGCGCATCAAGGACGCCGCCATCATCGCTGCAGCCACGCTTTCCAATCGCTACATTTCGGACCGCTTTCTGCCGGACAAGGCCATCGACCTCGTGGACGAAGCCGCCGCCAGCCTGCGCATGCAAATCGATTCCTTGCCTACCGAAATCGACGAAATCGAGCGCCGCATCATGCAGCTCGAAATCGAGCGACAGGCTCTTCTCAAAGAGCCCGACGCGCACTCCGGGGAACGCCGCGCGCAGATCGAAAAGGAGCTCGCCGCGCTAAAGGAGCAGTCCAGTGGCAAAAAAGCTCGCTGGCAATCGGAAAAAGACGCTATCGGCAAAATCCGCAAGCTGAAAGAACGTATTGAGCAGCTCAAAGCCGAAGAGCAGCGCTACGAACGCAGCGGTGAGCTCGCCAAGGTCGCGGAAATCCGCTACGGCCAGATCGCCGCCACCGAGTCCGACCTGAAAAAAGCCCAGGACGCGTTCTCCGGGATGCAGAAAGACGCGCCAATGCTCAAGGAAGAAGTGCACGAAGAGGACATCGCCAAGCTCGTCAGCAAATGGACCGGCATTCCTGCCGGCCGCTTGCTCGAAGGCGAAGCGCAAAAACTCGTCCACATGGAGGAGCGACTGCGCCACCGCGTGGTCGGCCAGGATGAAGCGCTCGCCCGCGTTTCCAACGCGGTCCGCCGCAGCCGAGCCGGACTTTCCGACGCCAAGCGCCCGATCGGCTCGTTTATTTTTCTCGGGCCAACCGGCGTCGGCAAAACCGAGCTGGCCCGCGCGCTATCCGAATTTCTTTTCGACGACGAAAAACTCATGATTCGCATTGACATGAGCGAATACATGGAAAAGCACAGTGTGTCGCGCCTGATTGGCGCACCTCCCGGCTATGTCGGTTACGAGGAGGGAGGCCAGCTCACCGAACAGGTGCGTCGCCATCCCTACTCGGTCGTGCTCTTCGACGAAATCGAAAAGGCCCATCCCGACGTCTTCAACGTGCTGCTGCAAATCCTCGAAGACGGCCGCCTCACCGACGGCAAGGGCCGCACTGTGGATTTCCGCAACACCGTGTTGGTCATGACCAGCAACGTCGGCTCGACCACAATCTTTGAACTGTCTTCGCAGAATCCCGAACGCGCTCGCAAGGAGGCGGTGGAAGCTCTTCGCGCTTCGTTCCGCCCGGAGTTCATCAACCGCATTGATGAAATCGTGATCTTCAACCCGCTCGGCAAAGCGCATCTTGAAGGCATTGTGAAGCTGATGCTCGGAAGCGTCGAAAAATTGCTCGAAGAGCGGAAGATTACGCTGGAACTTTCTCCCGCGGCGTTTACGCTGCTACTCGAAGAAGGCTACGATCCCGCGTACGGCGCGCGGCCAATGCGCCGTACCATTCAGCGGCTGATTCAGGATCCGCTCGCGTTGCAGATTCTCGAAGCGAAAGTTCTTCCCGGCGATCACATTCGCGTGCATCGCGACGGCAAGAGTGACGCCATGCGCTTTGAGCGAGTCGCGCCGGCGAAGTCCGGAAAGCAACCGGCCGCTGCTGCTAGAATCTAACTTGGAGAAGGCTTTTAGCCGGATGGAAAGCAGGGGGCTTTAGCCCCTTGGATTCTGAAGATTACACGGTGAAACACACATGAAGGTTCTTCGCACAACTCTTCTTCTGACCGCGCTCACGCTGGTGCTCCTGGTGATCGGCGGAGCCGTAGGCGGCCGCAACGGCATGACCATCGCGCTCATCTTTGCCGCGGTCGGCAACGCCTTCGCCTATTTCTTCTCGGACAAAATCGCCCTCTGGTCCAGCGGCGCACAGCCCGTTTCGCGCGAACAGTTGCCGCGCCTCTATGCCGTTATGGAGCGCCTCGCCGCAAAAGCAAATCTTCCGGTGCCCAGGCTTTACATGATTCCGGAAGCGGCGCCCAACGCCTTCGCCACCGGCCGCAATCCCAGCCACGCTTCGGTCGCAGTGACCCAGGGCCTGATGCAAATCATGAACGACGAAGAGCTGGAAGGCGTCATCGCCCACGAACTCTCCCACGTCCGCAACTACGACATTCTGATCAGTTCCATCGCCGCCACCATCGCCGGAGCCATCTTTCACCTGTCCTACATGGGCCGCTGGGCGGCAATCTTCGGCTATGGCAACTCACGCGACGACGACCGCGGGGGCGGCGGATTGACCGCGCTGCTGATGCTGTTTCTCGCTCCAGTTGCCGCGATGCTGCTTCAGTTCGGCATCTCTCGCCAGCGCGAATATGCCGCCGACGAAACCGGCGCAAGAATGGTCGGCAATCCTTACGGCTTGATCAGCGCGTTAGAAAAGCTCGGCGCCTACAACCAGCGCATCCCCAGCAACCTTCCGCAAACCACTTCGGCTCTTTGTATTGTCAAGCCGTTTTCCGCCGGCTCGGTTTTCTCCTCACTCTTCAGTACCCATCCGCCGCTCGATCGGCGCATCGCCGCCCTCCGCGAGCTCACGCTAACCCGCGAAGGCTAAGGACCGGACCGAAGCGCTCGCGATTTTTCCTTCCTTGCGAACTGCCCCACAGGCTCGCAGTCCTATTACTTCCTAATTTTCAATAGGTTACAGAGGTCGCTATCGACAGCTGTTTTGGCCATCCGGATGCACTTGCCCTCAGAGAAATCAGGGGCCCAACTCGGGGAAGGGCGAAATGAGCTGTAGGGACACTATCCATTTGATTTGCTGGTACTTAGAGGGAAAACTCTCTAAGTCCGTGTCGCAGGACATCGAGGAGCATTTGCGCGATTGTCCGAATTGCGAGTTGGTCTTGCGCGCCGCTACCACCACTCTGGATCAATATTTCCAACCGATTCCGGGCGAGCCCGCCGACCGTGCCGCGTAAGGAAATGTCTGTAATTCGTTAGAAGGAATAGCTTTGCTGGCAATTCTCCCGGGACGATCATTGGTCCCGGTTTTTCTTTGAACTTTCCGACCCCTTACTTGTATAGATCAGCAAAAATTACCGGGAACCCCCCAACAAAGTAAACTTTACTAGTACTAGTACGAAAACGACCCTTCCCCTGGCCCATTTTGAGTCTCCGTAACCCATTTCGGCGCCTGGGGTTAGCGCCGCCTTCTCCCCGTCTCTTTGTTTGGGCCGATGGATGCACGTTTCCTCTATCGAACCGGGCAGCCAGTGCCGCCCAGCAGGAGCGGCGGGCATCGCCCTCCAAGGAGAATAGAATTCATGAGTGAGTATCAGGAATCAAATCCCACGGTCGGCGCGGGTACACCGCGGTGGGTCGGCTTGGCCGTTGCGGTTGTGGCTGTGCTGTCGTTGCTGGGAATTGGTGTGGCCTATAGCGCCATCAATCACGCCAACAGCATCGAGCAGTCCACACAGGTTGCTATGAAACAGCAGAACGACGCACTGGGTCAGCGCCTGGCTAAGGCCGAAGATTTGAACCAGCAGCTTGAAAGCGACCTGAAGGTCGTTACCAGCAAACTGAACGTCACCCAGTCGGATCTGATCAACGCACGCAAGCAGAACAAAGCCGTCGCGGCGAACTACAACAAGCAGCTAAAGGACGTGAACGCCCAACTCGCCAGCTCTGGCGAGGTCGCTTTGGCGGCTCGGGAAATGTTCGAGGCCGTGGCTTCCTGGCCCCTGCTCAATTTCAGAGCCTCGGCTTGATCTTCTCGCACATTGACAGGATAGCCGCCGGTCGGTGGCTGACGCCTGTCTTCAGCATCTGTCCGGACGGCACTCGAGGACCGCGCAGCCACCGGTTTGCAACCCGATTGAAATAAGCATGAAACGAGGCGTCCCTGGTAGATTAAGGGGCGGCTTATGGATTGGCTGACGAACCTAACGGATTGGCTGACAAATCCACATCCGGCGTTGCAGTCACTGT
>CAZQOB010000106.1:0-12617 GCA_964594885.1 uncultured Acidobacteriaceae bacterium | reverse complement strand
CGCGGTCGCCTGGACTCGCTTTCATCAGCGCATTGGCGAGAGGCGAGCGCCAGCTGATGTAGCCGCGGTCGAGGTCCACCTCGTCAATGCCGACGATCGAGACGACATGCTGACCGACGGCGTCCTTGTAGGTCACGGTTGCGCCGAAGAAAACACGCGTCGCGGCTGACCCCGGCCGCGGAGCGGCGGGATCGACCACCACGGCCGCGTCAATGCGCTTCGTAAGAAAGCGAATCCGCGAATCGATCTGACCTAGCCTTCGTTTGCCGTAAAGGTAGTCGGCATTTTCGCTGCGGTCCCCGTTACTGGCAGCCCACGCGACGACCTCCACCACCGCGGGCCGCTCGCGACTCAGGAGAAACCGATGCTCGTCTTTCAGTCGCTGCAATCCGGCCGGTGTGATGTAGTTTTTGAGCGTCGGCCCGGCTTCCTCGCGCGCCGGTCCTCGGAGCGGCCGCTTTGTTCGCATTTGCCAATCTGCCATCAGATTTCTGGTGCTTGTGGGTGCGAAGAATAAATCCCAGTTTATTGTATCCCTTCTTTTACGAGTCCCGATTAACGCGAACGAGGTCGGCCGCTTGAAGTGTGGCATTCGTGTGGCATTCGTTGACGGGGTGGCGAGGGTAACCTAAGATTGGCCGCACAATGAGCGATTCCCCATCGCTAATCGGGCAGACCATTTCACGTTACCGGATTGTGGAGAAGCTGGGCGGCGGAGGAATGGGAGTGGTGTATAAGGCCGAGGACACGGACCTGGGCCGCTTTGTGGCGTTGAAATTCCTACCAGATGAACTCTCTCGGGACGCGCAGGCGCTGGAGCGGTTCCGGCGCGAAGCACGAGCAGCATCCGCATTGAACCACCCGAATATTTGCACCGTTTACGAAATTGGTGAGCAAGATGGGCGCCGGTTTATTGCGATGGAGTATCTGGAAGGGAAGACGCTGAAGCACGCGATTGGCGGAAGGCCGATGGAACTGGAGCGCGTTCTGGAGGCCGGAATTGAAGTGGCCGACGCGCTGGATGCGGCGCACAGCAAAGGGATCGTACACAGGGATGTTAAGCCGGCGAACATCTTTTTGACCGAGCGAGGCCACGCCAAGGTGCTGGACTTTGGACTGGCGAAAGTGAGTGAGAAAAAGCCGGGGAGGCAAGCGGGAGACGCTTCGCAAACGATGGGAGGCGAGACGGAGTACCTGACGAGTCCGGGAATGACGCTGGGCACGGTGGCGTATATGTCGCCAGAGCAGGTACGTGGGAAAGAGCTGGATGGACGAAGCGACCTGTTTTCGCTGGGAGTGGTGCTGTACGAGATGGTGACCGGCGTGTTGCCGTTTCGCGGAGAAACGTCGGGAGAGATTTTCGAGTCGATTCTGACGCGCCAAGCCACGTCCGCGGTACGGTTGAACCCGGAAGTGCCGGCGAAGCTGGAAGACAGTATTAGCCGGTTGCTGGAGAAAGATAAGAATCTTCGCCACCAGCACGGTGCGGATTTGCGGGCCGAGCTGCAGAGGCTGAAACGGGACACCGATTCGAGCCGGTCGGCGATCGCGGGGGCGATAAATGGGGGAGAAGGTGTTGGCGGGCGCTCTGGTGCGGCCGGAGGGACGGACATAAAGTCCGACCGTACACGCGCTGCGAGTGGGACGGACTTGCATGCCAGTTCGGATCAGCAGATTGCGATTGGGCTGGTGAGCCGGCACAAGAAGGGGCTGATCGCGGCCGTGGCCGTGCTGCTTTTGGTGGCCGCCGGCGTAACGATTGCGCTTACACGCTGGATGACGCCGCATAACGCGTCGATCGAGTCACTGGCGGTGCTGCCGTTTGTCAACGTAACCGCGGACCCGAACACCGAATACCTGAGCGACGGCTTGACGGAAAGCCTGATTGGAAGTCTGTCGCAGCTGCCAAGCTTAACGGTGCGGCCGCGAAGCTCGGTTTTTCACTACAAAGCGAAGGATGTCGATCTGCAAAAAGCGGCGAACGAGTTAAAAGTGGACGGCGTTGTAACTGGACGGGTGACGCAGCGCGGCGACGCGCTGTTGGTTAGCGTCGAACTGACGGATGTGCGAAATAACCGCAGTTTGTGGAGCGAGCAGTATGATCGCAAGCTTGCGGACGCGGTGACTGTGCAACGCGAAATGGCGGCGGAGATTTCGAATCGTTTGCGAGAGCGGCTGACGGGTGAGGAGAAGGCCAGACTGAACAAGGGCGGAACGACGGATCCGGAGGCGTACAAGCTCTACTTGCAGGGACGATACTACTGGGACAAGCGGACAGTTGAGGCTCTGCGCCGATCGAAAGAGTATTTCGAGCAGGCGACAGCGAGAGACCCGAACTATGCATTGGCTTATCTGGGATTGGCAGAGTACTACTTCGTGATCCCAGACTACGACTATTTTTCGGCAGGCGAGATGATTGCAAAGGCAAATGAGTATGCGCGCAAAGCGCTGGCTGTTGATGAGTCGCTCGGCGGAGCGCATGCCGTGCTGGGTGGAGGCTACGATGAGACCTGGGATTGGCAGAAGGCTGAGAACGAATTTGCGCGTGCGGTGCAATTGAGCCCGAATGACTCGCGCATCCATGTGCTTTACGGCCTTCATTTGGACACTGTGGGCCGGTTCGACCGGGCCTTGGCGGAACTCAAACATGCAGTAGAGCTGGATCCGCTGAATCTGAATGCGCTGGACAACTTGGCCGCAGAATACGGATCTCTGCGGCAGTTTGATGTGGAGCTTGAGCAGCTCAGGAGGCTTGTCGAAATCGATCCAAATTTTCCGTCCGCACATATGGACATGTCACGCGTCTATGAGCAAAAAGGGATGTACGACTTATGGCTGCAAGAATGGGAGAAGTTCGCCGAGTTGTTGGGCGACGCCAACGAAAAGGAGCTGGTGGACGCAGCGAAAGGCGAGTATCCGAAATCTGGCTACCGTGGGGCATGGCGCGCGGTTGCAGCGGTTCAAGAGGGGCGCGCAAAGCAGCATTATATTGATCCGGGCTGGATCGCCATAAGCTACGCGCTGGCCGGGGAGAATGATCAGGCTTTCAGCTGGCTGGAGAAAGGATTTCAGGAAAAGAGCGGTTTTATGACTCATTTGAAGTCTTTGCCGGGTGTCGATTCCTTGCGCTCCGATGCTCGCTATGCGGATTTGCTGAAGAGGATGGGGCTGCCGCAGTAAGAAGCCGTAGGTCAGAGTTGTGATGACCAGATCAAGCTCCGATAAACGCGGTACCGCCAACTTCGCTGCCGGTGACATTGTGAACGGTTCGCCACGAATCGGGGACTTGGCCGAAGTTAGCCCTACAGATTGTCGAGCGTCAGTGTCGTGTCAGCGTTTTTCCAGGCCGTCTCAAATTCTCTCCGAACGTCTTCCACGTCGGAACTCTTCTTCTGAACTTCCAGAACCCTCCATAGACCAAACAGCGATCGAGGATTTCGTGGGTTTCGTTCCAAGTCAGCACGAAACACAGCTTCTGCCCGGTCCGCCTGGCCGTTCCGCAGCAATGCAGCTCCCAGAGACTCGCGGACCGGATAAAACCATTCGGGCGGTTCCCCATAGTAGAGCTTATCTTGAGTTTCCACCGCCTTCTCCCATTTGGCGATTGCCTGCGCATGTTCGCCCTTAGACGCAGCAATCCGAGCGTCCAGGATGTTCTCCGCGAGATCAAGAAAGCTTTGCGCCTTGTTGAAATAGAAGCTGAACTCCACATCAGCAGGTGTATGCATGCGCGCTGTAGCAAGAACTTTCTGTTCTGCCTCTGCATTGGCAATTTGGCCTTTGGCGGCAAACGCGGACCCACGAGCAAAATGCCAGAATGCATTGGTCATAGCCATGGCAGGGCTCGGTGCTGGCAGCGTAAGGACGTCATCCCAACGATGGAAGCGAACGAGCATGAAGATCGGGTACGGGACATAGGTCTCTGCCATCGCCATGTCTTTGAACATCGGGGCAGCGCGGGCCGCGACTTCATCGGCGGCTTGTTTGGCATGCGCGAAATCGCCAGCCATACTGTAGCTGGCCGCGAGGAAGTGAAGATTGTGACAGTAATACATCATGTCGTACATGCTGCCGGAGGTGTCACTCTCCCGGAAATAGGCGCGGTCAGCTGCGGCCGCCTGGGCATTGCTACGGGCCGCCGCAGCGTAATCTCCCACACGCATATAGGTGTGCGCAGGCATGTGAACTAGATGCCCGGCATCCGGGGCGAGCGTTTCCAAACGCTTTGCACTGGCTAATGCCCACTGGGGATGGGGCGACGATTCCGTTGCATGTATGTAATAGTGATTCGCGCCAAGGTGATTCGGATCGCGACGCAACACCGATTCCAATATCGCAATAATCTCCTCAGTGCCTTCGGTCGGACGACCGTCTAGGCTCCATTGCTTCCAAGGATGGAGATCCATGAGGCTCTCCGCATAGAGAGTGGCTGCATCGAGGTCGTCCGGGTAATGCATATGCAGTTCTCGCATCGCATTGGCGTACTGCGCATCAAGCTTCCTCAAGTCGACCTGAGGATCAGACGAATAGCG
This sequence comes from uncultured Acidobacteriaceae bacterium, assembly GCA_964594885.1. Taxonomy (GTDB): domain Bacteria; phylum Acidobacteriota; class Terriglobia; order Acidiferrales; family UBA7541; genus Acidiferrum. The sequence continues at coordinate 8,085 of CAZQOB010000106.1, read as the reverse complement.
TTTAGCGAGAGCCTGAACGTAAGCGCGCTCCCGTTCCGTTGTACTCGGCGCGAGTGTCAACGCGCTCTTTACGGCCTCGTAAGCTGCCTTTTCGTGAGGGGGGTCAATATCGGGATTGTTGATGCATGGACCGAGTGCCAATGCGATGCCCCAAAACGCCATAGCCGACTGCGGGTCGAGCTCCGATGCTCGCCGGAACGCACGGGCGGCCTCCTCGTGGTTGAAACCGAAAACCAGCGTCAGCCCCTGATCAAAGAAATGCTGTGCCTCTGGGTTCTTTGTGGAGATGGTGTGGTGATGCCCGCCCAAGCCCGACATCAGACCTGGCGTTTTAGATTGGGCGAACAAGGGACAAGCAAGCACGAGCAATACGACTAACTGCGCGAAGAGTTTCATCTGAGCTTCCCAAGCGTTCGCAAAACGCTTCAGGTTTATACCATGTGTGGCTCGAAGAGGCACCGGAGAACGTCGCAAATCAATTCCGGTCTGGACCAGAGTGGCGTGACTGAGCCGCAGCGATTGGCTGCACAGCGCATCTCCCCTTGCTTACCGAGGGGAGACGTGATAGTCTCGGTTACCGAGGCATAGACATGACCAAACCGTCTGATCTTGTGCAGGGCACGCTGGATATGTTGTTGCTGAAAATTCTGGCGCTTGAGCCGCTGAACGGATTCGCCGTCGGCCAGCGGCTAATGCAGGTATCTGGCGACGTGTTGCAGGTCAGCGACGGATCGCTGTACCCGGCACTCCACAAGCTGGAGCAAGAGGGCTGGATTACAGCCGAGTGGAAAACGTCCGAGAACGGGCGGCGGGCGAAATATTATTCGCCGACACGGCTCGGGCGACGACAGCTCGAAAAAGAAGCTGATAACTGGGACCGGCTTTCGAGTGCTATATCGCGAGTAATCAAGCTTGAGGAGTCGTGAGCGTCGTGCGGCGGAAGGGAGGTTGGAGATGCGACCGGAGCATTGGCTGTACACGATTCCGTTGCGGCTGCGGTCGTTGTTTCGCTGGTCACAGGCAGACCGGGACTTGGACGACGAGCTGCGCGACCACCTCGGACGGGCAACGAAGGAATACCTCGGAAAAGGGGTAGCACCGGAGGAAGCGCGGCGCCGGGCGTTGCTAGACTTGGGCGGCCTGGAGAAAGTAAAGGAGGAGTGCCGCGATGCTCGCGGTGTGAGCGCTGTCGACTCACTAATACGGGACATACGCTTCAGCATTCGGCAGATTCGGAGAAACCCAGGTTTCACCTTTGTAATCGTCCTCACCCTCGCTTTGGGGATGGGAGCGAACACCACAATCTTCAGCGTTTTGCAAACCGTTCTTCTGCGTCCGCTCCCGTACCGTGATGCGGACCGCCTGGTCACCGTATGGCAAAAGAATAAGGCCCTCCAGCAGCTCGACAAGGTGACAGTGGCTGACTACAACGATTGGAAAACGCAGAACCACGTCTTTGATGATTTGGCCTTCTCTTGGGATGCGACCTACACCTTGACGGACTTCGGCGACCCGCAAACGGTCATCGGTTATCAATTCTCAGAGAATTTCTTTTCTCTTCTGGGTGTGCGTCCCTTGCTGGGGCGTACTTTCACACATGAAGAAGGAACTACTGGCCGAGATCACGTGGCCGTGCTCAGCTACCATTTGTGGCAAAGCCGCTTCGGCTCAGACAAAAACATTCTAGGACATGCGATTAAACTCGACGGGCGACCCTATGAGGTCATTGGTGTGATGCCACCCGAGTTTGCACACCCTTCTGCCACCGAGGACCTTTGGACTCCGCTTCCCCTCCCGGTCGAACTCCTTGATAACCGGGGGTTCCACGTCATTCAAGTCATTGCGCGGCTTAGAGCGGGCGTGAGCAGAACGCAGGCTCAGCTCGAGCTCGAATCCTTAGCCGAAGTGAATGCGCGTCTGTATCCACAAACGAGCAAGGATTGGATCGTTGAGCTTGACCCGATTCGCGATACATATACCGGAAACGTAAGGCCGGCACTGTTGATTCTCGAGGCGTCTGTTCTCCTGCTGTTGATCATTGCGTGCGCCAATGTTGGAAATATGCTGCTGGCACGCGCGGGAACGCAACAGCGCGAAGTGGCTGTTCGACTGGCATTAGGCGCGAACCGAAGCCAGCTATTCAGGCAGTTTCTGATACAAGGCTTGGCACTGGCGGCTATCGGCGCCGCAACGGGTCTGCTGTTGGCATGGTGGGGCGTGCAAGGGCTAGCCCTACTGTTTAAGGCACGACTTGCCAATTTGCCACTGCCGGCGCGTGCAAGCGAATGGCTGAACTGGTGGGCTCTTTTATTCACCCTCGGAATCACGGCGATGACCAGTCTGATGTTTGGCGCGATACCCGCCTTCCACAGGGAAAGAATGTCGCTGGACGCGCTGAGAGCCAGTGGTAGGGCAACCGATCGGAGGAGTGCGTTGATTTTTCGGCGCTCGCTCATCGTCGGCCAAATAGGTTTATCTCTATTGCTGCTGGTTGGCTCGGGCTTGTTGATTCGCACATTCTTGAGTTTGCAAAGCCGATCCATGGGCTTTGAAACGGATCACGTTCTGACATGCGTTTTATCTTTGTCTCCTGATCGGTATCCAAATGTGAGCAAGGTTGGAGTTTTCCTGGAGCAAGTTTTAGCTGGTGTCCGCGTAATTCCCGGGGTGGAATCAGGGGGTGCCATCAACACGCTGCCCCTGTCAGGCATGGATGCGCGGCGGCCATTTAGAGTGCCAGGCGCACCGGACGATTCCGGACAGGAAAATGTTGTGCAATTCCGCGTGGTGACGCCGGATTACTTCCGAACTCTGCAGATACCCCTGCGCAAGGGGAGATTCTTTGATGAGCACGACCGAGCCAGTTCTCCGCTGGTGGCAATTATCAATGAGAAACTTGCTCGCCGCTTGTGGCCAAATGCGGACCCGATCGGCCAGCGAATTCTTGTTCCAGACACGGCAGCACCACTATTAACCGAAGTCGTTGGGGTGGTCGGAGACGTTCGGCATAGCGGGCTTGCCTCGGATCCCCCGGTGGAGATCTATCGGCCCGCGTATCAGACCTACTGGCCGTTTTATGGAGTGGTTGTTCGCACGTCTCTCGACTCAGGACGCGCGGCAAACGCGATTCGTCAGGCCGTTTGGTCCGCGGACAAGGATCAACCAGTCGATTCCGTTCGTTCTATGAGCACCTTGGCGGCCGACTCCATTGCGCTGCGTCGGTCCAGCATGTTGATGTTAAGCGTGTTTGCAGGTCTTGCGCTTCTGCTTGCTTTTCTGGGGATATACAGCCTGATCTTCTACATCGTAATCCTTCGAACTCACGAAATAGGTGTCCGTATCGCTCTCGGAGCTCGGCAGCGCGACATAATGAAGAGTGTCGTCGGCCAAACTGCATTATTAGCATTTACTGGAATTGCAGTCGGACTCGTTGCCGCTTTAAACCTGACAAAATTTTTGTCAAGCCTGCTTTTTGGCGTCACCTCGACTGACCCCCAGACGCTCTTGATGGCGATTGTCGTGATGATGATCATCGCTGCTGGCGCGGCGTATGTCCCAGCGCATCGCGCGGCTCGCATTGATCCTATGGTTGCGCTGCGCTATGAATGAAGTCACCAAAGCTTGGGCATGATTCTCCGCCCAGGGAGGAATGGTCGGGCATCGAAACACAAGAGAGACCAGGACTCATGGAAAGTTCAAAGGCTTCCTCAGATTGAGCACTTCTGCTGGTCATCGTGGTGCTCGTTGCTGGGCGGGCTTTCGGGCAAAAATAGGAAAGCCTCTCCCAGAAAACCGCGGCCAAACTGGCGGCGGAGCCCGAGCACAAATGGGAAATATGAGCGAGAATTGCTATGTAGTGAGCCAATATACGGTCGACGCATGGTTCTACTAGCTTTTCGAAGAAGTCTGACTTAGGCAATTCTGAACTCATTCTCCAAACCGTGTCGGAGATCCCTGGCAAACGCAAACCGCCAAAGTGAACCCGCCTCCGAAGGTTCTTCAACCGGTCAGCGTTTTTTAACCTGAATCGTAAACATAACGGTGGGATTGGAACCAGTGTGCGGGATTCGGATTTGCGCTTCTCCTTCCGTCACAGCCGTGAAACGGTACACCTGCTTCGGGCCGCCCGGGTTCTGCTCCCGTGGGTAAACAGCACTCTCGAACCGGACGGCGCGTGAAGATACTTGCGGGGTGTCATAGTTCCCCCCGCCGATTGTTTGGAGGGTCACAACGATCGGCTGGCCCACTCTGGCAGAGATCTGCTGCCCATCGTTCGCACGATTCAGTGACACTTCTTTCCGCCCGAAGTTCTGGGACTGCCTGGTATTTTGGACGTTGTAGTTCCCCACCGAAACCGTCAACAAAGCCAGCGCTACCAACTTGGATCTCATCATCGAGCCCTCCTTGCCGTTGGAACGGAATCCCTCAAAAATCTTGCAGCCCTTATCGCCAACTTGCGGACCAGAGCTCCACCCTGAACTAAGCGGCAATCATGTCGCTGCTAACGGCGAACCCCAGCTGTTCAGGCCACCCAACGCGTTGAGTTTCGCGAGATTGGGACCAAACGAAGCCCCGAGCGTCGGGAAAGGCGTCATGCTAGGTTTGAGTCAAAAATGAAAGTTGGTCTCCAAATATCCGAACTGAGCATTGGTACCCGCCGGGTTGATACTTTGGATGACGCTTTTGCCCCAGGCGTGCGCGTAGTACGTCGTTGGGCTGACGCCGTAGGGTAGTGGAACGTCCATGCTGACGTCCCAAACGTTGGCCAGGCTGCGGTTGCCTCCGCTGGCACGTCCAGTGTAACCGAAAGTGTGCGGCTGAAACGCGCCGCCTCCTCCGTACCAGAGATCGTGCACATCGGCTAAACGCAGCGCATGCAACTCGGTGCGAACGACAAAAGAATGAGGCAAGCGGAACACGGAAGACCCGAAAAAGTCCTGGTTATTCATCATGTTGTAGAACGGAAAACGGGCATAAGGGCGCGGGGCGCTCCAATCGGAGCAGTTAGCACAAGCGCGACAAATTGCGCCCGCAAAATGAGCGGCAACGCGCCATTCCTTTGCTGCAATGGACTCGCGAGATTCAGTGCCACCCCGCAGGACACGAGCGCGGCCAAGATCATCCCCAACCCAGCCACGGTGCTACGCCCTTCGCGCAAGGTCGGTAGTCCCATCACCACTGTTCCGGCCATACCAATCGCTATTCCGACGATCACCCGCCGCGAGGGCAATTTCCATGCAATCAGCGCAGCAACGCTCGTTGTAAAGAGCGGATTCGCCCCGTTCAACACGCCGGTCAACGCCGAGGAAACGTACCGCTCCGCAAACGGAAACATGCTCAGAGGAAACGCCATCCAGAGGGCCCCAAGCGCGACAATCTTTCCCCAATCCGAGCGCAGTACGGATTTTCGCGCTGATGGAAAGAGCGCCAGTGTTAGAACACCGATGCCTAGGCGTACGAATGTCACGCCGCCCGGGCCAATCGCCCCCAGCGAATCCGCGATAAGTAGATACGAAGCGCCCCAAATCATTCCGGGCAACGAAAGAATCAGCCACTCCGCTGCTCCCGAATCGTGCGCTGCGGAACCATTTGTTGAGGCCACTGGGTCGTTAGCCATCCAAGGTTTATGTCACCGGCATTACTCAGGCAAGATCACCGGCTTGCCCCTCGGCAGCGCGTCGAGCGAGGCTTTGTCCAGATTGAGATGGGCTGCAACCAGATCGGGAGGTGTATGCGACAGCCACTCGGAAAGCGCCAAGTCTAGGTAGTAGCTGCTTTTGAACATCTCCAGGAATTTCAGGTCGGTGTTGCCAGTGTTCTCGACGTAGTGCGGAAGTGCCTTTTGCACATAGCCTACGTCGCCAGTTTGGAAGTCCATGGTGCGTGCGCGGCCACCCGTAGCAAACACGGTCATGCGTCCCTCGCCGCGAAGGAAGAATTGCCATTCGTCGGCGTTAGGATGCCAGTGGAGTTCTCGCAAGCCACCGGGTTTCAGCGTGACTAGCGCCGCAGCAATGTTCTGCGCGATCTTGAAACTGCTTGAGTCGATTATGCGTACTTCACCGCCCTTGGTACGCTTCATAGGTGGTGACTGCATGGTGCGAAACGCGAAATCAATGGGGGAAGCGCCGAGCGCTCCTGCGGCTTTGCGTTGGTCTTCCGCAAGCGGGCCGGGAATCTCGGCCTGAAAGATAAACAGTTCCTTCTTTGGCATTACCTCCACGGCTGCCTGGGGAACCACAAAATTTTTCGCCACGACGTCGCGGGGCGTGTGCGCCATCCAGTCGGACAGCAGCACCGTCTCATACTCCGAAAAGTTCCCGTCATCAAAAACTAGAAGGAATTCTGTACCGTCAGGCGGGAGCCCTTGGATCGAGTGCGGAATCCCGGGCGGAAAATACCACAGGTCACCTTCCTTCACGTCTGTCACAAAACTTTTGCCGTCAGAATCAATGCAGGTAATGCGCGCCATGCCATAAAGCATGAAAGCCCATTCCGCTGCCGTATGCCAATGCAGTTCGCGCACGCCGCCAGCAGTGAGCCGCATGTTTACGCCCGCAAGCGCCTTGGCCACGGCAAGTTCGCGCACAGTCACCTCGCGCGACCATCCACCTTCGTGCAGCCTCTTGTGCGCGACGGAGAACGGATATTTGAAGGTTTGCACTCCGCCTGCGTCCGATGTTGGTGGATTGACTGAATCTGGATTTTGCGCGTCTAGAGCCGAATTCTTGGGCACCGGTTCGCTTCGGCTTTTGTCGTTCTTCCGCTGGGAATCTTGGTTTTGTCCTGCCACCTTGTTCGCCAGTATCCCGGCTGCCAGAGCTGTGGAACTTGCTCCCAAGAACCCGCGGCGCGTCCAACGTTCTTTCTCCAAATCCTCAGGCATTTGTACCGCCTCTTCAGAGTTAGCTTTCCGGTCGCCCGATACCGTATATCGATTGCTTCTACGACACAATACCCAACATTCATGGCGCAAAGTCGAAGGGACCGGCCATCGCGTCGTGTGCTATAAGCCTTGGTGTTCGAAAGCGTTTCGGATTCGGAGGAGAGATTCCATGAGCACAGCCAATAGGACGCTCGTTTGTTTGGGCCTGCTTCTGACCATAGGCGCGATCATGCTTGTCCAGGGGAAAGAGATAAGGAGTTCCGGGGTTGCAGTGCAGGCCGCACCGATGGCCAAGGCAAAAGGGGCCACGGATGCGTCGGGCGTGATGTATTTCTCGAGCGAGGAGATCACGCCAGCGTTCAAGGCAAATTTGATAGTGTACGACGGAGTACCGGAGAAAAATTATCGTGTGGCGGTTTTTCACCGCGACAAAGGCGGTGAGGTCGAGATTCACAAGAAGGATACCGATGTTTTCTACATTTTGGAGGGGGAGGCGACGTTCGTTACGGGCGGAACGGTGACGGGCGGAAGGGAGACGGCGCCGGATGAGGTGCGGATTGCGACGATGGAGGGAGGAGTGACGCGGAAGATTGGGAAGGGGGACGTGATTGTGGTTCCAGCGAATGTGACTCACTGGTTCAAGGAGGTGGAGAAGCCTGTGACGTATTTTGGGGTGAAGGTTCGGTAGCGTGGCGATGGGAGGAGTGGAGGCAAGGCGTGCGCATCCCTCTACGACTAAGTCGAGCCCCATAAGCAACCCGTCTTGTAGGTTTAGTGCGTCAACGTTCTCTCGAAGATTGGCCAAACTATAGGCCAAAGTCTCGATAAACGGTGGTCTCAAATGGGTCGATCGAACACTCAACCGAAGTCCGTGTAGGGCTTCAACGCCCGAGGATTGATCCACTGGGCCCTCAATCGCGCAAAAAGACCCTCTGGCTAAGGTTGGATCGAGCCGAAAGACTCAGATCGACTCTCTGTTAGGAGGCACTCTGGATCAACAATTTAGTTCGTGTTGCATCGACCGGTTGAGCCGGCAGGCGGAGCCGGCAAAGTGAACCCAACATGCCGGTAAGCCCAGAGCTGCCACGCCGAATCGTGACAGCTCAACCCATGAGTTTCGTCCAGACTCTTATTTCTTTTCTATTTCGATCAGGTTGTCACTCGGATTGCGGTCAATCAGTTTGTTATAAGGATCGATG
>CAZQOB010000105.1:0-12875 GCA_964594885.1 uncultured Acidobacteriaceae bacterium | reverse complement strand
CTCCAACCCGCTGATTAAGAGTCAGCTGCTCTACCATTGAGCTACCGGTCCACAGGAAGCAGAGCCAAGGGAATCGGCCCTGACGCAAACCACTATTTTAGTAGTTTACACGGCGCAGGAAACTTTGTCGAACCGGCCAAACGGTGGGCACGATGAAATCACAGCGCGCCCTCCTCATCCCAAGTCATCCAAAGTTGCGATATTTCTTCCAGAATTCCGGCCAGGGTTGGCGGAGATTCCGGCAAACGTAGATGTCGCGGTGATAGCGCGACTCTTCGTTCAGGATTCCGTAGCGGTTCTTGTTTTGCGCCACTACCTGACACGACTCAAACCAACGGGTTAAGCTTTCCGGATTTTCACCGACTACGATCACCGTTTGCGGCGCCGGGTCGCCGTAGCCCTTGGCCCAAAATGAGTTCACGCCGCTGATGACTCGCGGCAATTCGTACTGAGGCCCGTACAGCGCCAGAGCACCCGCCTCGCCGTAGTTCGCAGCCAAAACGCCCAAATTCACGCGGTCTTCCGCCTGCAAAGCATCGCGCACCTTGGCCACGGCCTCAACCAATTCCGGCCAGCCGATCTGTTCTCGGAAGTCTTCGTTTGCTTTCATCGCGCGGGCCGCCCACGCTGAATCGGGTGCGGCAATCGGCAGCGTCACCGAACTGACCAGCAAAACGCCCGCAACGAGGATGATCCACAAGGCCGTTCGAGCGGAAATGTGCGCCGCGTTACCAAACCGGGACCCAAGCCGGATCAGCGCGCCTTCCATCCAGACTGCACCTGCGGCGTACATCATCGGATATGCCGCGCCCAGGTAGTACGCCCGTCCCTTCGCGAGTAACAAAATTGCCAGCGTGAGCAAGAACATCCAGCCGATCATGCGGAACCGCTTTCCGGAGCGATCCAACATTGTGTAGTAGAGCCCGGCGAGAAAAACCAATATTCCGCCCTGGGTCAGAATCAGTTGCGCCGGAAGAAAATTCCTGGCGCGACCAAGTCCGACGTCCCGCTGGTGGATGTGGTGCAAGAACTGCAGAGAAATAAGATCGTTCTTCATCTGCCAGAGGATGTTCGGCAGAAAAATGAGAACAGCAAGCGCCACACCTCTCCACAGCCACTTGTTCGCGTAGAAGCGGCGCGCGTCCGTCAGCAGGGCACCGATCGCAATCGCCAGGGCAAATACACCCATTGTGTACTTCGCCTGGAAGCCGAATCCGACCGCGGCGCCAATCGCCAGCCACCACCGCGCGTCGGCGGTCTTCAGCAACTTCACGGCAAAATACGCCGCCAACACCCAACACAGGGCGTCGAAGGCGACGTACTGCATCATCACGCCACCGCCGATGCAGAAAGGAAGCGCTGTGCCAGCAGCAATCAACTGGGCTGCGCGCCCGCCGCCCATTTCGCGCGCCATCCACCCGGCCAGAACGATGGTCACTGCCTGCGCAATCGCCGCAAACAAGCGGAAACCCGCCAGCGAAGTGCCAAACAAAATAATTGACAGCCGGCCGAAGAACGGCGTCATCGGCGGATAGGCAACGTATCCCCACGCAAGATGCCGCGCGTCCTCCAGTGTGGCCAGTTCATCGCGCTGAAATCCGTATTGGTGCCCGGTGATCCAGTGCACGACGACGGTGGCCGCAGCGATGTAAACCAGGAGCGCGGTGTCGCTGCGCCAAGCCGGCGGCGCTTGTTCAATCTGCCGGGATGCTTCGGCGTTCAACGCGGTTCCTCAACGCACACTTCAGCCGCGAACTTCATTGCGCAGGCTTGACAGTGGGGTAGGCGATGCCGAGCTGTTCCAGATACGTTTTATATTTTGCCGGATCGTAGTAGAACTTTGTCAGTTGTGGCGCGAACTTCTCCATCTTCTCTTTGTTTAGTTCCACGGCCGGCTGATCGTTCGGTGCAAGAAACGATTCATACCTCACATCCTTGTTCTGGACATTCTTAAAGTAGTCCCAAGCCTGTGTCACCAACTCCGGCCTTAACAAGAAATCCAGTGCGGTCATCGCCTGCACCTTTGCGCCGGCAGTCGCTCCTTTGTGCGCGATCGGAGTGGCCATGGCGACTGCATTCGGCCAGCTATGTCCCGGCAGATTCGGGATATTTGCCGGATACATCAAATACGTCATGGGCACATTCCACGAGACGTCGCCCACGTCGTCCGACCCGCCACCCTTCGGGTCCTTTGCCGGCTCTTCCAGTGGTTCCACTTTTTCTTTCAAGCCCTCGACTTTAGCACCGATCTCTTTCTGCAGCGCTTTCGCCAATGTTTGGTCAGCTTCACTCCATTTCGGCATGCCGACCGCTTCGATATTTTTCTGCTGCACCTCGGCAATCACTTTGTTGAAAAACGGCGGCCACGCCGAGCCCACCAGCTTGTGATCCACAGTCGTGCTGGTCATCTTCGCGGCTGAGTCCGCCACGGTATTTCCCAGGTCGTAGAGCGCCTTGATGTGGGGATAATCCAATTCGCGGAAGTAGTACCAAACGGCCGCCTCGGACGGCACCACGTTCGGCTGATCCCCGCCATTGATGATCACGCGATGTGAACGCTGAGCCAGCCGCAAGTGTTCGCGGTTGAAATTCCAGGCGTTGTCCATCATCTCGACGGCATCCAGCGCACTGTGACCATCCCACGGCGCTACCGCAGCGTGCGAAGCTTTGCCGTGGAAGAAATACTGCACCGAAACCAAGCCGCTCCATTTTCCTTTTCCAGTGCTGTAGGAAGTTGAAAACTCGGACTCCACATGTGATCCGAGCACCAGGTCCACATCCCTGAACATTCCTGCGCGTACCAAGAACGCTTTCGTCGCCACCAGCTCTTCCGCCACGCCAGGGATCAGCCGGATCGTTCCCGGCAGGTGATACTTCCCCATCTCTTTCTTCAGTACCAGCGCTGCGGTTACATTCACGGCCATTCCGGCGTTGTGGCCCTCACCATGGCCGGGGGCTTCCGCAACGAGCGGATCATGATACGCCACACCCGGCTTCTGCGAAGCCCGCGGAATGCAATCCACGTCCGCGATAAAGGCAATCACCGGCTTTCCGCTGCCGTACGACGCAACCCACGCCGTTGGAACGCCCGCAATTCCCTTTTCCACGTGAAAGCCTTTTTTTTCCAGAGTCTCGGTCAGATAGCGAGTGGTTTCGAATTCCTGAAATCCCAACTCGCTGAAGCTGAATATCTGGTCCACCATCTGCTGGGTGAACGTTTGCAGCTTGTCGGTCTCTATCGCCGCTTCCTGCTTCATGACATCGAGCTTCGGCGCGTTCTGCGCGCACAACGCCGGAGCGACCGCGAACACAAGCGACACCAACGCTAGCAGCATTCGTTTCATCACGATTCCTTTTTGATTCAAGAGGACGCGGTGCAACACCGACGGCGCAAGATTCTAGCGCAGAACGCGCTAGCGCAAGAACTCTTCCATCCGCACCCGCGCATCGGTCTTGGCGTCGCGGTACTTCACAATCACCGCCGCGTAAAGCGACACACCCCACTTCGCGCCCGCGGGATGCTTCACCGCACGCGAGCCGGGCACGACGATCGCCTGCTCCGGAATCACCAGCGGCTCATCATCCGTCGCCGAGTAGACTTCATCACGCACGAGGTCGTACACAGGCGTGGAGGCATTCAGAATCGTGCCGGTGCCCAGAACCGCGCGCTTCTTCACCACGGTTCCTTCGTACACGCCGCAGTTGCCGCCGATCATCACTTCATCTTCGAGGATCACCGGCATCGCGCCCACCGGTTCGATGACTCCACCGATCTGGGCGCCCGCCGAGATATGGCATTTCTTCCCGACTTGCGCGCAGCTGCCAATCAGAGCGTGTGAATCCACCATTGTTCCTTCGTCCACGTACGCACCGACGTTGATGAACATCGGCGGCATGCACACTACACCGCGCGCCACGTAGCTGCCATCGCGGATGCTTGAACCGCCCGGCACCAGCCGCACGCCATCCTCGCGATGTAGCGTCTTGACCGGATAGGTTGCTTTGTCCAGAAACGGTTGCGGCGTCGGATACGGCCCCATTTCCACGACGGCGCCCATGCGGAATCCGAGCAGGATTCCTTTTTTCACCCAGGCATTTACGCGCCAGCCGGACGGAGAGCCCACATGGGGCTCGGCCGAACGCACTTGCCCGCTATTCAGAGCATCTTTGAATTCTTGAAAGAGCTGGCGGTGCTCGTCGGAATACCTTTCCGGCGGCTGGTCGACCAACCTTTCAATTTGCGACACCAGCGATGGCAACGGATGGCCTCTCCAAAAGTTGCAGCGAGTCCAGAACGGCCTGGATGCGTAACAGATTTTCCGCTTTCGGCGGCGTCATCGGCAAGCGCCACACTGGTTCGAGCAGACCCATCAGCGCCAGGGCTGCCTTCACCGGAATTGGATTCGATTCCACAAAGTTGATTTCCATTAGCGGCAGAAATTTGCGGTGGATCGCGCGCGCAGACGGGAAATCGCTTTGCAAGGCGTGACGGCACAGCTTGGTCATTTCGGCGGGGATTTCATTCGATGCCACGGAGATTATGCCGAGCCCGCCTAGCGCAAACAAAGGCAACGTGATCGCGTCGTCGCCGGACAAAATAACAAAATCGTCCGGCACAGCGTTTGCTGCTGCCGCCATCTGGGAAATGTTCCCGGACGCTTCCTTGATGCCTACGATATTTTCGATTTCTGTCAGGCGCCTCACCGTTGCCGGTTCGAGGTTGGTGCCGCAGCGGCCGGGAACGTTATATAGAACGATCGGCAGCCGTGTCCCTTGCGCAATTGTCCGGTAATGCTGGTACAGACCTTCCTGCGTCGGCTTGTTGTAATACGGCGTCACCGAGAGCAGCCCATCCACGCCAAGCACTTGAAGCTCTCTAGCCAGGTCCAACACGTCCTGCGTGTTGTAGCCGCCGGCTCCGGCCAGCACCGGCACGTTCCCCGCCGCCTCTTCCAGCGTAATCTCGACGACGCGCAAATGTTCGCGGTGTGTCAGCGTTGGGCTCTCGCCGGTCGTGCCGCAAGGCACCAGGAAGTCCACGCCGCCGCGAATCTGGCGCCGCACAAGCTTTCGCAGCGAAGCCTCATCAAGAGAAAAATCCGGCTGAAATGGCGTAACCAGCGCTGTACCGCATCCAATAAATCGCATCGCGACCTCCTTCTTCAAATTGAACTCAACTGCTCGACAATTTCCCGAAACTCAAAAAATCCGGTCTTGCCAACCAACCAACGCGTAGCCCGCAACGCCCCGTGCGCAAAACCGTCGCGGCTGCGCGCCGTATGCCGCAACGTGATCGTGTCCTCGGCGGAGTCAAATCCAATCTCGTGGGTCCCCGGAACCGCGCCCGCGCGGTTTGCCGTTAGGCTTACCGGCCGCGCATAGCCGCTTCGCGAAATGTCCTCGGCCAGCGCCAGCAGTGTCCCCGAGGGCGAATCTTGCTTCGCGACGTGATGAATCTCCCAACCCCACGCGCCATAGGCTTCTTCGTGTGCAAACCGGCGGGCAGCCTCTGCCACGGTTGCTCGAAAGTGATGCAACCCCACGGAGAAATTCGGCCCCCACGCGACGCTTCCGCGCCGTTCATCCACAGCCGCGCGGATTGCTGGCAAGTACGAACTCCATCCAGTGGTTCCTGTGACTACAGGCACTCCGGCTTCAATCAGCCGCAACACATTCCCAGGCGCCGCTGCAGCTGAAGTGAACTCAATTGCCGCGTCGGCATTCTTCAGCGCCGCTCGCGTCAACGCCGCTCCATTCGCATTTCCGCTCGATCCGAATACACACGCCACTTCGCACCCATGCTCCGGCGCCAGCCGCTCGACCATTCGCCCCATCTTGCCGTAACCAACAATTGCAATCCGCAACGTTTTCGTCTTTCCGCTCTCGGCGCACCCGTCTCCGCGCGAGACCTTCCTCATTAGTTAGCCAACAATCGCCTCACCAGTCGCTCGTAGATCCCGATCGCTTCGAGCAACTCCTTCTTCGCAATCCGCTCCTCGGCCGTGTGCGCCACGTGAATACTCCCAGGTCCAATCAGCAAGGGCTTACCCCAGGCTCCGGCAAAGTTCGGAATGTCCGTGGTGTACTTCATGACCGCCGTTTCAAGCCCATCTACTTTCTCCAAATGCAGGGCGGGAGTGTGCAGCTGCTCATCCAGTTCTGCGCGCCCCGCAGTTACGGCTTGCATTGCGCTGCGGATCGGTTCGGGATCGCCCACCGTTCGAAACATCAAATCTGCGTGGGCCTCGTCCGCAATCACATTCGGCGCGTGTCCGCCCGAAAGCGTTCCGATATTCAGCGTTGAGTTGCCCAGCAGGCCGTCTTCCGGCAACGGCAACCGGCGAATGTCTTCGAGCACGTCCAGCAGAGTTTCGATCGCCGAACTGCCGAGTTCCGGATACGCCGAATGCGCCAGTCGCCCGCGGGCGGTCAGCACATACCGCAGCGCGCCTTTGGACCCCAGCGCCAGCTTGTTTTCGGTTGGCTCGCCGTTGATCAAGAATTTTGAGCCACGCGGCTGTTTAGCGGCCTCCAGCGCGCCCAAGCTGTCCTTTTCTTCTCCCACCACAATGAGCAATCCGAAATTGCGGACGCCTGCGGCCAACAACCGCTCCGCGGCCGCAATCATGGCTGCAATGACTCCCTTCGCGTCACAGGCTCCGCGTCCACGAATAAACTCCTGGTCCTCGCTTGAAGCAAGAAACGGCGGCACTGTGTCCATGTGCGTTGACATCGTCACTATCGGCGTGCCCCAAGTGGCCAGCACGTTGAAGCGTTCCGGCGCGACTTCCATTCGCTCCACGGTGCCGCGGCTGTCCGTCGCCAGTTCTGCCAGCACTGCAAACAAGAAATCGCCAACCGCTTTTTCATGGCTAGTAATCGATTCGATGTCAATCAACGCACGCGTCAACGCAAACGAGTCCATGTATCCTCGTCAGATTTTTGTTTTGGAAGAGAAGCGCAAAACGAGAAGGAGAACCGCGTAGAAATCCTGCGGAATCGCCGCTCCTCGATAGCGCTTCATCCTGCGCCAGCCGCTCAAAAGGAGCGCCAGCCAGAATGACAGTGAACGAGCCTTAGACCCGTTCCCCAACGACGGCTGCTGCAACTTTCCTCAGCTGCAAGCGTCGTTTCGGCGGAGATTCCTGCTCTCACCCTTTCGCCACGGTCTCCGAAGCTGCTCGGACTTGCCGACCGCGCTACTCCTGTGCTCCGCACCTCTACCAAGAACCTATCCAGACTACATCACACATTCAAACAAACACAAGGGCCGTTCTTCGCTAGCCCATTCAAACTATGAATCCGTTGAATCAGTTTTTGCCGACTCGCAGCGTCGCCACCAGGCCGCGGGCCACTTCCTTGGCTTGTGCTAAGTCCTTCGGATCGAAAGAGATCGCTGCCACGCGCTGGTGTCCGCCGCCGGCGAACTTTTCCGCCAGCGAAGCCAGGTTGGCGTTCGCCATCGCCTGGTTCCACGGATTCGTGCCCAGCGAAACCTTGGCCCGAGTCTCTGAAGCGCTCACGCTGATCGAGTACACGCACTCGGGATGAAGCAAATAAGGAATGAACTTGTTGTAGCCCTCCAGGTCCAGATCGCTGACATCGAAAAAGATCACACCGTCCTTAGCCTCGCAGCGCTCCTTAAGAATCGCAATCGAGCGCCGATGCCGCTCCAGCAGCGGCTCCAGATGCTTAGCCACGATCGGCAGTTTCACCATCTCCGCCAGCGGGGTGTAGGCAAGATCGCGGATGATCTTCGCGGGCACGCCGTCTTCCGGTGCCGCTTCGATCACCAGCGCCAGCTGGGTCGCTGGCTCTTTCAACTCCACCGCCGACTCCGCGGTGGGAAACTGCGCACCATCAATAATGTCGCCCCAATGGATCAGCTCTTTCAGCGGCGCTGTATCGAATCCAAATTTTTCCCGGGCGGTGTCGGCGATCAGTTTGGTGCAGGACTTGTAATCCGGCGCGTAAAACATATGCGGCCCGCGATGCTGCCGGAAATTTTCCGCATCGGCTGGATTCAGAAACGCGCTCTGGTGATGATCGAACCACCAGGTCACTTTCGGCGAGTTCGAGTACTTAAAGTCCACAATCACGTTTTCATCGCCATCAAACAGCTCGTCTTCCCAGGGATGCGCCGCGCGGTGGGTCATTCCCGTAAAATGAAAACCCGCATCGGCGGCGAACTTTTCGCGGTAGAAGCGGTAAAACAGGGCGGCCGATGCGGTGCCATCAAAACAGCGGTCGTGAAAGCAGAGTCGTACTCGGGTCATGAGGGACGTTCAGCGCCTTTCTCGCACAGCGGCTCGCAGCTCGAATCGCAAAGCTTTTTAAGATGCGTCGCACCGCGAATAAAGTCAAGAGCGCCGAAAAAAAGGCCGCCAGAGTGGCAGCCCTTTCTGAAATCACAGCGATTCGGTTCGTTTACCTGTAGTGCCATCCGCGATTTTCGCGGCAACCACCCGCCCGGCAAAATGCCATCGGGGTAACCTCCACGGGGCTTTGTGCGGCGGAGAGTAGCAAACTGCAAGCCCGTGTGCAACGGCTTTCCGCGGCGCTGGATTGAGCAAGGGGCTAGCCCTTAGCGCCGGTTTTTGATTTCCTTCGCCGCTCGTGTTCTGCGCGCATCTCCTGCACGCTACTCACAACCAGCGGCGCATAGAGACTTTCCACCCAGCGCGAATTGGACCACTCCGGCTGGCGATCAGCTGCCGCGGAAAAGTCGCGCAAGGCGGCTTCGTGCTGCTGGGACTGCCACTCAGCAACGGCCCGGGCCATGGTTTTTCCGGCGTCCTGCTGGCCAGTAACCATGTTCATGGCCTGGAACGCATCCCCAAATCGCCGCAGCTCGATATTGATCCACGCGAATCGCATCTCGATTCGCTGGTCTGCAGGCCGCCGTTGCGCGGCCTCGTTTTGCAGGCCCGAAGCCGCGGAATAATCTCCAGATAGATAAAACCACCAGCTCAAATCAGAAAGCTCACTCGGCGCATTCGGTTCGTCGAGATTGAGTTCGGTGAGCAATCTTCGCGCAGGTACTGCATCGCCCACCAAAAGCAGAAGTCCGTCCAATTGGAGCTGCAGAGGCTTGGTATCGCCGCTGGCCAACGCCATCCACTGGCGAAATGTGCTTGCCGCAGTGCGTCGCTCGGCCGCAGCTAAGGTCAACGCGTATGCGTTTGCCCAATCAATCGTCCATCCTTGCACTTCGAAAATTCTTCGGTACGAAATCGCCGCAGCGGCGAACTGCGCCTGCGCAAATTGGGCCTGGGCCAACACCGTCAGAGCCCGAGCATTATTGGGCTGCATCTGAACAGCTCGAGAGGCGAGCTCCACCGCTTGAGCATACTTTCCGGCCGCCAGGTAGTCCTGCGCGCGATCCGTCCAGAAGAAGTAAGCCACCGCCAGATCCGTTTCCGCGCGAGGCGTCCAGTCTTCGCTCGCTATCATCTGATTGACCTGAGCGATTCGCTCCTTCGGCAGCGGATGGGAACGGAAATAGCCTTCCAGTGCGCCAGCCGCAACCTGTGATAGCTCCTCTTGAGGACTCGCTGCGCGTTCTTGAGCCTCGTGGTACAAGCGATCAAAAGTCTGGAACATGCGGACCGTGCCGTTCGCCGAGTAACCACTTTCGACGATGAGCTTGGTCCCGTCGTGGTCGGCTTCCATCTCCTGATCTTTGCTGTAGCCAGCTTGGAAAACGGCAACCGGCAAGGCCGATCCCAGTGGAAACCGCCGGAGGGCACGTTCGGTCTGTAAGCGCTCCGCGCAGTGGTAATGGTCCACATGTTCGATCTCGTGCCCCAAGACCGCCGCCAGTTGGTCCTCACTGTCCATCAACGAGACCAGACCTTCGCCGATGTACACATGTCCGCCGGGAAGCGCATAACCATTGACCAAATATTTCTCGGGCACGTAATGGAATTGGTAGGGCAGCCTCCGGTGGGCGTGGGCGGCCAGCCGCTGTCCCACTTTGCTGACGTAGGCCTGGATCTCTGCATTTTCGGCGCCGGCGAGCGATTGCGCCACCACGGAGCTCTCGCGCGCCAGCTCATTGCCGAGCCGTACTTCCTCGTCGTCCGACATGCGCGTGAACTTCACCGGCATGCGCGTCAGTTCTCGTTCGGTATCCGCAACGAGATAGAGCATCGGCGCGGGATCGGCGGCGGTATTCACTTTGCGCCGCTCGCTGACCACAATCGCAGCCGCGCCGAGCATCACAATAATCAAGAGTGCCGCCCAATGCTTCATATATACCGCCGCAACTCCTCACGCTTGCGGGTGTACAAGAACGAGACCAGCAACAATGCCGCGCCCAAAACGATGAATGTTACATACCGGTCGGGCAGACTCAGTCGCCACACATCCACTACGACAATCTTGCCGACACAGAGTAGCAGCAAACCCAGCCCGGAAATGCGGAAGCTGCGCTCAGACAGTAGCAACGCAACAACAAAAACCGCTACACCCTCCACACCCCACGCCAGCGTCACCATTCCGTGGCGCATCTCCAGCGCAAGCAGAACCGTAAGCAAAATCAGGCCGACAAAAAAGACCAACTGCTCCGGCCGTCTGACCAGAACGGCCGAAACACGACGGAGGACTTTGTCCGGCAAGTCTTCGGCGCCTTTGATCCTGAGCTGAAATGAAACCGGCAGGGAAAGAAACAGCAGGGCAACGACTACGCCGACGCTCACTGAGCGGCTCTCCCAAAACGGCGCCGGAAAGTAACTTCGTTCATAGAAGTTGTGCAGGCACGTGCGAGCCAGCACTCCGCCCGCGATCAGCAGCGCCTGATGCAGAAAGATGCGCAGTCCGCTCTGCCAGGCCAGCAAGAGCAGCGCCAGCGTCAATGCGGCCCAAGCAGCGGCGACCCAATCGGCGGGCACTTCGAAGCGTATCAGGGCAGCCATGGCTATTGTGCCCAGCCACGCACATCCGTCCGAACACTTAATCGCCCGCTCAAATTCGTGCAATTCGTCTGCGGTTTGGCGCAGTCTCCAGAACGCATAGAACAACGTCAGCGTCAGAACCACGATGGTATAGAAGCGCGGGCTAATCTCTCCCGGATCACCCGAAGCATTCAGGTTGACAAACCAGATGCGCAGGAAACTCGCCAGTAGCGCGACATAAGCCTGCATCCGCAGCTGCAGGTTTTTCCGGTTCAACCCCGCTTCCAGCAAAATCAGCGCGCCCATCGCCCAAGCAACGGCCACGCTTACCGGCCGCAACTCATACCAAGCAAGCAGTGCGAGCAGGAAAGACGCTGCCCACGAATACGAGCCTTCCACTAACTGCCGCGGCAAAAACGAAACTGATCCCGCGCGCACCTTCGGGCCACCTTCGCCGACCCAGCACCAGCGAGACGCCAGATACAGAAGCACCGCTACAAGAAATATCGAGATCAACCTCAGCGTCAGACCGTGAAATGTGGCGGTCGCGCCCAGATTCATAGCCAGCGCTCGCACCGTTGCTGCGGCTGCAGCGAAGTTCCCTTGATAGCCCAGATCAGTCAATTTCCAACGAGAACCCGAAAAAGCAAGAAACAGCCCTACTGCTGCCCAACCCACCGCTGTCCAGGTTTCCGGCCAAACGATCCAAGCGCCGATCAAAACCAGCAGGGCTCCGGCATAAGACGACCGGGCCATGATCCGATGATCGAACTCGATTTGAAAAAGTTCTTTCCATCCCGGCAGAACCCAGAGTGCGTTGGCGTAAGAGGCCGCCGCGGCGACCGCAAAAAGCATGGCCACGCGCGGATAACTGCTCACATCCGCTCCGTCCATGCGGATGCCATAGATTCGAGCTGCATCCACGGCGATGATTTGGCCTGCCGCGACCACGGTTGCGATGCCGCCGAGCCTGCGGAAGACAACTTCACGCGTCCACACACCGATCAGCACCAGCGCTTCGGCCTCCACCAGCCAAAAAACGGAAAGGTGCATTCCGGAGTAACGGAACGGAAACGCCGCGATTAGCAAGACCACACCGACAGTGCTCAGCACAATCACGGCAGTGCGGCGGCGGCGTGCAACCGGCAATTGACCCAGCGCGGTTTCGATGGCGCCAATCGTCAGCAGCGCCCAAAACGCCCATTCCGGATGGGTGGACTGATATTTGAAGAGCAGCAACAGAAGCGCCGTGTTGAGCAGTCCGGCGGCGGTCGAAATTCGCTCTTGCACCGAGCCTTCAGGCTCCCGGAAAAGGTAGGAAATACGAAACACCAGCCAGTACAGCACTAGAATTCCCGCGCTGGCCGCAAACTCCGGAAAAGGATGGCGATGGCCGCGCATCGGCTCGATGATCGGCCGCAGCCACAGATAATGATTCAAATAGCTGGCCAGAATTCCGAACACTTCCAGCTCGAACCACCGCATGCGGCCAACGATTGCTACCAGGCCCAGTGCCAACACAGCTCCTGCGCTCAGGCTGTACACATTGGAGTGGCTAACCGTCACGGTCGAAAACGCCAGCAAGAAAGCGAGGCCAGTGACGACTTGCGAGCGGTAACGGAGCGTGTGCCACACCATGACCGCAACGACGGCAAGCATCAGCAACAGATCCGTGAGCTGGGAGTCCAGCACCCGGGCCGCAGGCACGTGGTACATGGCGTAGGTGGTGAAAAACAGCAGCGCCCACCCGCCGCCAATACCGGCGCGGGCCAGGATGCGGTAGACCTCGTTGCGCTCGAACCATGCGCCAACGCCCAAAAGCAGACCGCCGGTCAAATAGCCGATCAGCACTCGGCCCGCGGGGCCGAGCGTTCGAATCTGGTAAGCGAGAAAGAACGCCACGCCGAGGACCAGAATCACGA
The DNA here is from genome assembly GCA_964594885.1 of uncultured Acidobacteriaceae bacterium. GTDB lineage: Bacteria > Acidobacteriota > Terriglobia > Acidiferrales > UBA7541 > Acidiferrum. Next base: position 58 of record CAZQOB010000105.1, on the reverse strand, counting down.
TGCCCAACTTGTTCAGCCAGTTGGTGCCGACCATTTCTTCCAGGTCGTGGGAAGACTT
>CAZQOB010000104.1:0-13228 GCA_964594885.1 uncultured Acidobacteriaceae bacterium | reverse complement strand
ATCGGCTCCAGAATCTTCATCTCCGTGGATTCGCTCTGCGGGTTATAGCTGGCCTGAATCTCTTTCAATAGCTCACGGTAATCGCAGAATAGGCCCTGGTGGCCTCGGCGCAGCAAGTCCTTCAACGCCGCAACCGCCAGATGGGTCTTACCAACGCCTGACGGGCCCATCAGCAGCAAGCCCTTTTCGCCGGCACCGGGATAATCGCGTACAAAACCCTGGGTCACCAGCTTGGCCTGCTTCATGGAATTTGCATGCTGCGCCGTCCAAACCTTTCCGTCGGCCAGATCGGTGACGTAGCTCTCAAAGTCACAGTGTTCGTAGCGCTTGGGAATCCTCGCGCGTTCCATCACCCGCGTTGTGCGTTCCCCGCTGCTGCAGTCACAGGCCACGGCAAACTTTCCCGGGCCGTCGTCGCGCGCCACCAGCTTCCAACCGGTTCCCTGACAGAATTGGCAATTTTCCAGCGGCATCGTCTACGAGCATACGGAGGCGCTCGCCCAACAGCAAGCCGCGCCGTCCGTCTTAGATGTGGAATTCTGTGCAAGAAGGATTGGCCAAGAGCAAAACAAGAAGAGTGAGAGAATAGCGAAGGCCAATGCCCAAGAGAAGACGGCCGACGGACAGGCGCAAACGTCTTCCCGTGGGTAGGGCTGACTCCATGGCAATTCCGCCTTCGTCAGCGCCCGGGCCGAACCCGAATAGGGACAATCGCATGTCGCGGCGGCTTTTCTTGCGAGAGATTTGCCACGCGGGAAAGTTCCTGCTGCACCACAGAAGCAAATTCGGTCATCTGTTTTTCCATCTCCACCATCTTTTCCCGCATGTTCAAGATGATTTCGATCCCAGCCAGATTCACACCCATGTCGCGTGCCAGCGTCAGAATCACTTCCAGTCGCTCCAGGTCGGCGTCGGTATACAGCCGGGTGTTGCCTTCCGACCGCGACGGCTTCAGCAATCCGACCCGTTCATACAGCCGCAGCGTCTGTGGATGCAGCTTGTACAGTTCGGCTACCGAGCTGATCATGTAGCCGGCCTTGGCGCGCGTTTTTCGTCTTGGCGACATCCTCAAACTCCAGCTTTACCGAACAAATCCTTCCGCGGATCGTCCGGCGCTACCGTTTCCAGCTCTTTCATGAGATTGCGCACTCGTTCATCCGTTGGCTTCGGAACAATCACCTGAATTTCGACGTACTGATCGCCGCGCGAAGTGTTGCGCGCGCTGGGCACGCCTTTTTCGCGCAGTCTCAGCGTGGCGCCGCTATTGGTCGCGGGCGGAATGCGCACCAGCGACCGGCCATCAATGGTCGGCACTTCAACCTTGGCCCCAAGCGTCGCTTCGCTCACCGTTACCGGAACTTTAGTATAGAGGTCGTTGCCGCGGCGCTCGAAAAAGGGGTGCGGCTTCACCTCCACCAGCAAGTACAGATCGCCCGCCGGCGCGCCCATCGTTCCGGCGTTGCCTTTACCCGGAACGCGCACCCGCCCGCCCGATGCCACGCCGGCTGGAATTCGCACATCAATCGTTTCGGTACGGCGTACCCGACCTTCGCCGCCACAATTCTTGCATGCCGTGCGCAGCTTCCCCGTTCCGCCACACCGGGTACACGGAACATTGAAGCGCATCTTGCCTGCCGACTGCTGGATGGTGCCGCTGCCGTTGCAAGTGGGGCAGGTCTGCGGCGAACCAACTGCGCCAGTTCCCTGACAAACTTCGCAGGCATCGAGCCGGGTAATCTGCAGCTTCTTCACCGCGCCGCGCACAGCATCCCAGAAATCGATCTCCAGTTTGTATTCGAGCGCACCGCCGGGCTCGGCCTCCTCCTCCACGGCTGCGCCGCGCCCACCGAAGAAACTGCTGAACAGATCGCGAAAACTGGCTCCGCCTCCAGTTCCGCCGGCCGTGCCTCCACTAAAATCAAATCCGCCAAAATCGAAATTGACTCCCGGATCGCCCGCGCCAGGGCCGTAGTCGCCCGTAGGCACGTTGTCGCTGTAGAAGCCATACTGGTCGTACATTTGCCGCTTCTTCGGATCCGACAGAACGTCGTAGGCTTCCTGCAGCTGCTTGAACTTTTCTTCGGCGGCTTTGTCACCGGGGTTCAGGTCAGGGTGGTATTTGCGGGCCAGCTTTCTGAATGCAGCACGAATATCTTTGGCACTCGCTTTGCGCGCAACGCCAAGCAGTTGGTAATAGTCGGTTTTCGGAGTTGTTGGCATCTGCCCTTAGAGCCAGTTCATCAGTTCAAGCCCGCAAAACGACAGGCCACATGAAGCTCAACTTAGTCCTGGTTGCGCTTCATGCGCCTTTGCGATTAGTTCGGGGCCTTCTTGTCGTCCACGTCCACGTACTCGGCGTCAATCACGTCACCGGGCTTACCGGCTCCGCCGCTCGGCGCACCGCTGCCGCTCGGCTGACCTTGATTTCCGGCACCCGCGCTCGCTGCTCCGGCCTGCTGCGCCGATTTGTAGAGCGTTTCGGCCATCTTGTGCAGCGTGCGCTCAACGTTTTCCGTCACCGAGCGCAGCTTGGCCACGCTGCCCTCGCCGCTTTCATTCATCGCTTTCTTCGCATCTTCTAGAGCCGACTCGGCCGCCTTCACATCCGCTTCCGGCAGCTTGTCGCGATTGTCGCGAATCGTCTTCTCGGCCTGGTACACGATACCGTCCAGACGGTTGCGCGCTTCGACTTCTTCCATGCGGCGGCGATCCTCTTCTGCGTGCGATTCGGCTTCGACGCGCATCTTCTCCGCCTCGTCCTTGGTCAAGCCGGTCGAGGACTGAATGGTGATCTTCTGCTCCTTGTTCGTGGCCTTGTCCTTGGCCGAGACATTCAGGATGCCGTTGGCGTCGATGTCGAAGGTAACCTCAATTTGCGGCACACCGCGCGGAGCGGGTGGAATCCCGTCCAGCTTGAAGGTGCCAAGCGAACGGTTGTCCTTGGCAAATTTGCGTTCGCCCTGCATGACGTGGATTTCCACGCCGCTCTGGTTGTCAGAAGCGGTCGAGTAGGTTTCCACCTTGCGGGTCGGGATCGTAGTGTTGCGCGGAATCTGCACGGTCATCACGCCGCCAAGGGTTTCCACGCCGAGCGACAGCGGCGTCACGTCCAGCAGCAGGATGTCCTTCACCTCACCCGCCAGCACTGCGCCCTGAATGGCCGCGCCAACGGCCACAACTTCGTCCGGGTTGACGCCCTTGTGCGGCTCTTTGCCGCCAAAGAAGTTGCGCACCAGCTGCTGCACCTTAGGAATACGCGTTGAACCGCCGACCAGCACCACTTCTTCAATGTTGCTCGGCGAGAGTTTTGCGTCTTCCAAAGCCTGCTGCACTGGCTTCATGGAACGATCCAGCAGATCGCCCATGATTTGCTCCAACCGAGTGCGGGTCAGTTTTTCCTGCAGGTGGATCGGGCCGCTGGCTCCCGCCGTGATAAACGGCAAATTGATCTCCGTCTCCATCATCTGGGACAGTTCAATTTTTGCCTTTTCGGCCGCTTCCTTTAGGCGCTGCAGAGCCATGCGGTCCTTACTCAGATCAATGTTGTAGGCTTTCTTAAACTCTTCGATAAGCCAATCCACGATGCGTTGGTCGATGTCGTCGCCACCGAGGTGGGTGTCTCCGTTGGTGGATTTCACTTCGACTACGCCGCTGCCGACTTCGAGCACGGAAATGTCGAACGTGCCGCCGCCCAGGTCATAAACCGCGATGGTTTCGTCGCTCTTCTTCTCCAGGCCGTAAGCGAGCGCCGCGGCGGTCGGTTCATTAATGATGCGGACCACTTCCATGCCCGCGATTTCGCCGGCCTGCTTGGTCGCCTGTCGCTGCGCGTCGTTGAAGTACGCCGGAACAGTGATCACCGCCTTGGTGACCTTTTCGCCGAGGAAGTCCTCGGCGGCGTTCTTGAGCTTGGTCAAAATCATTGCCGAGATTTCAGGCGGACTATAAACTTTCCCGGAAATCTCCACCCGGGCGTCGTCGTGATCGCCCTTCACCACACTGTAGGGAACGCGCTTGGTCTCCTGGCCAACTTCGTCGAAGCGGCGTCCCATGAAACGCTTGATGGAGTAAACCGTGTTTTCGGGGTTGGTCACCGCCTGACGCTTGGCGACTTGACCTACAAGCCTCTCCCCGGTCTTGGTGATGGCCACGACCGACGGCGTCGTGCGCGCGCCTTCCTGGTTGGGGATAACCACCGGCTCGCCGCCTTGCATGACGGCGACAACCGAGTTGGTGGTTCCCAAGTCGATACCAATAATCTTGCTCATGTAATGCTCTCCCGTAGTGGACTACGAAAATCCCTGCTATTCGAACTTGGCGGCCAGGGCAGTCGATCTGGCGCCCTAGCGGGCCAGTCGATGATGAGCGAAGTATAAAAGTTTAGTGCAGCATTGTCAAGTTATTTGCCTGCGCTTATAAGCTACTTATTTTGTGTCGGTTATGGACACTTAGGTGGAGGCAGTGCTGGGCTTTAGCTTCCGTTCGCCGCGCAAACTCTTCGCGCTTTCCGGCATCCTATCCGATTTGGCAAAGCAAGATCGGTCAGGCGCGTCCGATCCAGTCCTGGGGTCAAAAGGGGTTCCGATGGACCAGCCTTTTTCCCGCAGGCCGTGTTAGATAAGTACCCAGAACCTGGTCCTAGCGGCATGGTTCATAACCGCCGCCGTTCGGGTAGAATGGGTACGCGCTGAAGAACGGGATCGTGGAGGAATGACGTGAATCGTCGGCGGCTGATCGTAGCTTTGAGCATGTGGGGCACTTTGCTGCTGGGTAGCGTTTTGCTGGCAGCGGCAGGGTCACGAGCGCCGATGCAAGGCAATGGCGTCGGCGACGTTGATCCACACAAGGCGTTCGGGTCCAAGAACGCGCCGATCACCGTGGAAGTGTTCAGCGATTTTCAATGCCCGGCTTGCAAGCAGCTGTTCCTCACCACGAATCAGCAGCTGGTGGACAACTACGTCAACACCAATAAGGTGTTTCTGGTCCATCGCGATTTTCCGCTGCCCATGCACGCCTATTCCCGCGTTGCGGCTCGTTATGTGCGAGCGGCGGCACAACTTGGCAAGACCGAACAGGCGGAGAAGGCTCTGTTCCAGAACCAAGAGAAATGGGAACAGTCCGGCGACGTCGATGGAATCCTGGCCGGTGTTTTTTCCGCAGCGGACATGACCAAGATTCGCGCGCAGGCGAAAGGCACGTCACTGGATGCCGTGATTGATAAAGATGTGGCGCTCGGCAAAATTTATAATGTTAACCAGACGCCAACGACGGTGTTCCACTATAAGGGTCAGACCATACCGTTCGCCGGCGTAATGACCTACGATACGCTGCACAGCTTTCTGGACCAGTTGCTCTCGCAACGCTAAGACCCGCAGATGATGCAATCGAGCCCGCTGAATTTCCGCCGCTTCGTGATGTGGATTGGCCGGCTGCTGCTGGGCGGAATTTTCGTCTATGCCGGCTACGCCAAGCTGACCTATCCCAACCACACCCTGTGGCCCTATTTCCTGTTGAAGTTTTCCCTGGCGGCCAATCTTTCCACATTCGCATTTCAGGTGGAGTCGTACAAGGTGCTAGGCGCCGCGGGATCTTCGTTTGTAGCGCACACGCTGCCGTTCGTCGAAATTGTGCTGGGGCTGTTGCTGTTGATCGGGTGGAAATTCCGCGTCTGGGCCGCGATGGTCACTGCGATTTTGTTGGGATTTCTGGCTCTGGTGACCCGCGCCTATCTGCTGCACATGGATATCAACTGCGGCTGTTTTGGCGTACCGGAGCCATTGACGATCATGACCGTGCTGCGCGACAGTGCGCTCGTGGCACTCGCCGTCGTCACGACCGTCTTTGCCTTCCAGGAGGCGCGCCAGCCTCATCCCTGGACCGCGCCCGGCCCTTAGGTCGTTGCCAAGCAAAAGCGAGATAACTCAACGACCCAGAGTTCCTGGAGGTTCCCTGGAGAATTCGCGATGGAAACCCACCGGGCCAAGTACCCCGCCTTGCTCATCTATCTGCGTTAAAATTCTTTTTCAATGCTTCAGCTCCCCCAAATCACACTGCGCTTGCGCGGCTGGAAACTGATTGACAGAGTGGCCATCGCCTTCCTGTTGCTGTGTTCCATTTCGCTGGGTGCGGCCTGCGGGCTGCTGTTTGTCTATGCCAGTGACTTGCCGGAAATTCGCTCTCTGGAAACCTACCGGCCAAACGTGGTCACGGAGATTTACGCCGACGACGGCCAGATGGTCGGCAGCTTTGCCCTGCAGCGACGCGTGCTGATGACCTACGAGCAGTGCCCCAAGGTGTTATTCAATGCGGTTACCTCTATCGAAGACCAGCACTACGAAGATCACTGGGGTATCGATTTTCCTCGTATTGCCGGCGCGGCCTACCGCAATCTGCTAAAAGGCCGCCGCGCCGAGGGCGCCAGCACCATCACCATGCAGCTGGCTGGCAATCTGTTCTTGGATCGCAGTGACCGCAGCTTCCGCCGCAAGATGCAGGAGATGCTGCTGGGATTGCAAATCGAACGCCGCTATACCAAACCTCAGATTTTCACGATGTATTCGAACCAGGTGTATCTGGCCCACGGCAACTACGGTTTTGCCGCGGCTTCGCAATTCTATTTCGGCAAGCCCGTGACCGACTTGAAGCTCCAGGAAGCGGCACTCTTGGCAGGCATGATTCGAGGGCCTATCTATTCGCCGCTGAGCGATCCGCAACGCGCGCTGGCGCGGCGCAACCTGGTGCTCCGTCGAATGCAGGAAGAAGGAAAAATCACGGTCGCGGAAGAATCGGGGGCCAAGAAAACTTCGCTGGGCCTGCACATCCAATATCCGCGCAACGACCTAGCACCGTATTTCTTCGAAGAGATTCGCAAGTATCTGGAATCGACCTATGGCACCGAAGCCGTACACGAGCGCGGGTTACGGGTCTACACGACGTTGAACGTAGCCATGCAGCGCGCCGCGAATCAGGCTGTGCGCGACGGACTCCACACCTACGACCGGCGGCACGGCTGGCGCGGCGGCTTACCGAACATTTTGAAGGACAATCTTGGCACGCTGGAAACCTACGAAGACGACGACTGGCGCAGGCCCATCGAAAAGGGAAGCTACGTCACCGGCCTGGCGATGGCCGTGGACGACAAATACGCAACAATTAAGATCGGCACTTACCGTGCTGTTATCTCCGCCAGCGATTTTGCCTGGACCGGCCGCAAGAAGCCGAGCGAAGTGTTGAAAGTGGGCGACCTGGCGCAATTCTCGATTCAGGAATTACGCGAAACCACGGCCCGCGTCCAACTGGAACAGCAGCCCGCTCCACAGGCGGCCATGGTGGCGATTGATAATCCCACCGGAGAAATCAAAGCCCTGGTCGGCGGCTACAGCTTCGACGACTCAAAATTCAACCGCGCCACACAAGCCGTACGCCAGGTGGGAAGTTCGTTCAAGATTTACGTGTATGCCGACGCCGTCGAAAAAGGCGCCACCCCGTTTGACACCATTCTGGACGCGCCCTTCACCACCATCAGTGGCGGCCAGCCGTACTCGCCGCGCAATTACGACGAAAAGTTCGAAGGCAACATCACGCTGCGCCGCGCACTGGCCGGCTCCCGCAACGTCCCGGCTGTAAAGCTCGCCGAGAAAGTCGGCATCAGCACCGTGGTGGAAACCGCGCGAAAATTCGGAATCACCACCCCACTGCCGCCGTATTTGCCGCTGGCGCTCGGCTCCGCCGACATGAAATTGATCGAGCACGTTTCTGCGTTCTCTGTGTTTCCGGACGACGGCATCCGCATCGACCCGCACATGATCCGCCGAGTCACCAGTTACGACGGCGCGCTACTGGAAGAAGCGCATCCCTCGATTCACGAAGTGATTCCGCCGGAGACCGCGCATACGATGACCGCGATGCTGGAGGAAGTCATTCAGTTTGGCACCGGAATCGAAGCCAAGGCGCTGCAGCGCCCCGCCGCGGGTAAGACCGGCACCACACAGGACTACACCGACGCCTGGTTTGTTGGTTTTACGCCGCAGACCACCGCTGGCGTGTGGGTCGGCTTCGACGACAAACAGATTTCACTTGGGAAAAAAGAAACCGGCGCGCGAGCAGCATTGCCGATCTGGCTGCAGTTTATGCAGAACGGCTTGGCAGGAATGCCGGTCGTGGATTTCCAAAACGTGGTTCCGCTCGAACAACAAGCCGGCGAGCACCTGATCCATGTGGACACGCCAGACACCGCGCCGACCGAGGACGAGCCCGGTGCGCCGCGCGCACCCAAACCGGCGGCGCCGGTTACGCTAGCTCCCGCGTCCAATCCAGCCAAGACCACGACAGGCAACCCAACCGGCCATCAATAGCCAGCCTAGCGCTGGCGAAGCAATCAAGGCTTGGTCAGTACCACGTTCAGAGCGGAGTTCTGCATGGACGACAGATCCGCGTTCGCGGGATTCATGCCCAGCGAGATTTGCCACACGTTATTGCCGTTGCCATCCGTTAAATTCAGGAAGACCTGAGTGGTGCCGACAAATCCCAGAACGTCGGGAGAAGATACCAGCACGCACGCGGCTTGGCCGTTTACCAGCCGCAACGTTCCACCTAGCGAAAGCAGCGACGTGGATATGGCATAGTTCAGGGTGCCGGTCACCGGGGTGCCATCGGTATAAGTGAAATTCAAAGTCAGTAGTGGCGCGTTGGCCACCGGAAGAATTTCGATCGCGTTGATCTTCGGGTTCTGCACAATCTTGTCGAACTCGATCGAAAGTTTTCCGCTAGTGACCGCGGTGTTGAAGCTTTCCACCACCGCCGTATTCGCGCCGGCCGTTGCATAGATGTCGAAGTTCTGGAGCACCGTAGTGCCATTCAACTTCACGTTGAAGATCCGTCCGCCGACCATCTGCTCTGACGATGAGTTTTCCGCAAAGAGCAGATTGACACGGTAGCTGCCGTTGGTTACCGGGAACGAGTACAGCAATGGCGTGGCGCCGCTGTTGTAGCGATTGCTCTTATAGAGCATCGGATCGCTCGTACCGGTCGTGTTCATCGTGTTCGTGGAAGCGGTGCCGGTGTTAAAGCCGGTGTCGGCCGACCACACTTGTCCGTTGCTGTCGGTATAAACGGAGCCGCCGCAATTGATGCGGATTGGTTGCTGCGCCTGCGCCGCCCCCGGCAAGGACGCGAGCACACTTCCAGCGATCAATACCCAAAACCTCTTCACAAAATCCTCCTGGTGGCCGGGCAGAGATCCTCGGAAGAGAAAATCGAGGACCGACGAATCCCAGCTGTCAATTAAGTTTTATTTTCTGTTAGAGAAGCCGGAGAGGGAGTTTGAAAAAGAAGCGACCGCGCTTCCACTGACCGATCCACTGTACAAAGTTCGCTGCTCCGGAACCACTGTACCAACGCACGGATTAAGTTCACGTGGGCCGTACAGTTCCTGCGCTGTACCGAATGACTGTCGTGGCCAAGGATTGCCTGTTGGTACAGGGTCATCCGCGAAACGGATCCCATCCCTTCTCTGGCAAGTGTGCTGGCTTCCCATCGTCGCCGATAAGCAGAATTTCTTTTCCCCTGGTCACCTGTCCGATCCGCGTGACCGCAAGACCCCCGATTCTGCGCGGGATTCGGGGAACTTTTTCCGGCGGAACGGTGAAAAGCAGTTCGTAGTCGTCGCCGCCATGCAAAGCCAGCGCCAGCGGATCGATTTTGCTTTTGCCGAGGTCCGCAATCGCCGCACTGGAAATGCGTTTGGCCTCAATCCGCGCACCAACGCCACTGGCGTCGCAAAGCCTCGGCAGATCCGTCGAAAGTCCGTCGCTAAGATCCATCATGGCCGTGGCGAGTTTGCGCGAAGCCAGCCAGGAACCGAGGGCCAGCCGCGGCTCAGGAAAAAGATGCTTGCGCAAGCGCGGATCAGCCAGGTTCAGTCTGCCCTTTGATCGGCGGATGAGCTGCAGGCCATACCGGGCTTCGCCCAGCCGGCCGGAGACGAAGATGGCTTCGCCCGTTCGGGCACCGCTGCGCAGAACTGTTAAGCCCCGCGGACATTCACCGACCACCGTGACGTTGATCAGCACCTCTTCGCGGCGCGTGGTGTCTCCGCCAGCGATGGGGCATTTCAAGCGTCGCGAAGCAGCCCGCAGTCCTTGCAGAAACCCGTCAAACCAAGCGCCGGTACGCGATTTTGGCAGCGCGACGCTGAGCAGGAAACACTGCGGTATGCCCCCCATCGCTGCGATGTCACTCGCTGCCCGCGCCAGGCATTTCCAGCCAACCGAGTGCGCCGGATCGCGGGCCAACAAGAAGTGTGAGCCTTCCAAGAACCAGTCGCAGGTTAGTAGCGTTTCGTACCCAGCACGCGGGCGCCAGACCGCTGCGTCGTCGCCCATGCCGATGTTGACGCTTGCACCCGTGCGTGACGAGGGCAACTCGACGCTGCGAACTCTTTCGACCAGCAGGTTTTCGCTGCCAAACCGGCCGTTCTTCTCGGGCTTCTTCGGCGAAGCTCGTTCCACGTTATCCTCGCGCGCCAGTATACCGCGACACCCGAGAGCTCCTGGACGCCTGGAATGACCGGATTATGCCCAAAACTGGCCCTCGGTTCAGGTGAGCAGGAATTCACACCCTGTCCCAAAAACCTCAAAATACAGGGTTGACCCCGGCCTGCTCCAAAAACTAGGATAGGTATGGTCGCGAACCAAAGCTTACGGTTCAGATTTGGCACGATCGGGGTTGTGGACTCAGCCTGATCGGAAGAAGTTGTTCATTTGCGGTTCAATCGCAGGCACAGGGCACAGGCCTGCAATCGAATGGGAAGATCTAGGGCTCATCGGGTCTGAGGGACCTGTTTGTGATCAAGGGCAAGAGCTATACATTCTTTATCGCCTCGACGCCGGGCAAGCTCCGGAAGCTGATCATTCCGGCGTACGCCCTGCACGGCGTTGCGGTTTTCGCCTTGATCGGTGTGATCACGGTCGTTGCGGCCGCCGGCTCCTACACCCGCATGCTATGGAAAGTCGGCAACTACAACGCGGTTCGCCACGAACTGGCCGCCACCAAGGAACAGTATCGCCAGCTGCAGACCACCGTCACCGACACCAACCAGCGCCTCGACTCTCTGCAATCTCTAGCTACCGAAGTAGCCATGACCTACGGCGTGCTGCGTTATCATCCCGCGGCTTTCGATGTCTCCGACAATCCGGTCACTGCGGCTGATGCTTTTGACCGCTCCGTCGAGCAGTATACCTTTCTGAAAAAAAACGCTGCAGCCATCGCCATCTCCGCCGGTGGCCTGCGGCTGATGCCGGCGTTCAGCTTTGCCGACTCCACCTACACCCCGGCGATCTGGCCGGTACTCGGGCATATCACCGACAGCTTTGGCGAGCGCCTCGACCCGTTCAGTGGTGAGGGCGCGTTCCATACTGGCGTTGACGTTGCTTCCGATTATGGTGCTCCGGTGCACGCCACAGCCGACGGCGTGGTCATCAGCGCGGAAAACCACGCTGGCTACGGCCGGGTAGTGGTCATTGATCACGGCTTTGGCATCACCACCTGGTACGCGCACCTTTCTTCGTTTTCGACGATCGCCGGCACGCGCATCAAGCGCGGCCAGGTCGTCGGCTACTGCGGCATCAGCGGCCGCTCTACCGGCCCGCACGTCCACTACGAAGTTCGCATGAACAACGCCCCCGTCAACCCCTGGCGGTACATGAAGTCCACCCCCGCCGGCGACTGAGCCCGCTTCAGGCCTCCAGGAAATCCAGCAATTATTTGGGTTTTGATTGCTTCGCTGTCTTTGCAAGGGGCTTCTTTTCCGACCTTAGCTGGCCTGCGGAAGGATTGCTCTCGGCGTTGGCAGTTTGAGCCTTCACAAGTGTCAGGAACCGCGGCGTGATGGCCAGCGCCAGGCGTACCGATTTGGACTCGCCGCGGTCGAGCCTTTGCACTTCGGCGCTTTTCAGAAGTTCCAGATATGCTTCGCGCTCTTCCGGATTCATGCTTTGCCGGAGCTTGGGGTCGTTCAGCCCGTTCTCGGCCAGCAAGCTGAGGCCCTGCAGAAAACCGCTGACCTGTGTGGCGACCGAATCGGAAGGGCATTCTCCTTCGGCAACCAGGCGAAGCAAGTAGCCGTCCGGTTTTGCCGCGATCGAAATCCACTGCATCTGGTCGAGCAGCCCGGCCAGCTGCGGCGAACGAAAACCGCCAGGCGCGGCCGAACCGAGGGCCTGTTGCAGCCCCGGGTCCTGGCGAATGACCGCGAACACCGGACTGCCGGCAAGCCGATCGAAACGAATTTGCCATTCCGCGTGGCCCGGGTCGTTAACTGCATCCGCCATCGTGGCGAAAACATTTTCGGAGTCGCTGATCGCAATTCGCTCTCGACCGAGTGCTACCACGTTCAACGCTTTGCCGTTCGCAGCCGCAGGAAGATGAAAAACTTTCAAGCTGCCTTGCTGCAGTGCTTGGCCGCTGCGGCTCAAATACGTTTCGATTTTGTTGCGATCGAATTTTCCCTCCGCCAGGATCAGCGTCGAAGTCCTCCCGCCGTGATGCGCAAAGGCTACAAACGCTTTTCCCAAATCGCGCTGGTAATCGAATCCAGTCTCGCGCACCAATTGCGCGTATTCGGAATCTTCGGTGACTTGCGGAACCCACGCTTCGAGCTCCGCCAGAAACGGAGTGCCGCGCAGCTGATCGAAATCGAAGAAAATCACTGCAGTCGTATCGGCCGGAACGAATCGCAGAAATTGACCGCGCGCCGATGGGTCAATGCCGCCGGAAAAATGGTGAACGGTCAACGCTGCGGCGATCAGCACCGCGATCGAGAGAGTTCCAACGACTGTTTTCGATCTGCGCGACAGCATCGGCACCAAACCAGCAGCGAAAAAACTAGCGTCTCGCATTTTACACGGTATCACTTGAATCCGATTTCCGACTCTGTCTAGGCCCAAGCTGCCAAGGCCCTTCAAATAACCAGAGAGATTTTCACAGGCCGGCCATCGGGCAGCCTGCTGGTAAAGGAAGGCCTGTAAATGTATGAAAATAGACTGGTTGTCATTCATTTTGTCGGGAAAGGCGCTGGCGAATTTCCACAGCATGGTGGCCGAACTGCTTGCAGGTCGAACCCAGCCCCTTGCAATTCCATGGCCCTCTCTGCTATTCTTACTCGGTTTGGGCGAGGCTGGCGTAGCTCAGCTGGTAGAGCATCTGATTTGTAATCAGAGGGTCGGGGGTT
>CAZQOB010000103.1:0-13264 GCA_964594885.1 uncultured Acidobacteriaceae bacterium | reverse complement strand
GGAATGCTGATCGCCTTCCCTCAGGAACCCTGATCGACTTCACAAGAATCCGCACTTCGGGGCTGGTCGGCGGTGCACTGGACGTGTTCTGCGCTGCAGCAATAGGCGTGATGGTCAGAACCAACGCGGTGAGCGGCGAAAGAATAAGGCCCGCAAACATATGCGCCTTCGTACTGCCTCCGAAATTGGGCTACCCACATTCCCGGTTGATTTGGCCAATCAATGCTTAAAACGTGAAGTCGATGCCGGGTCCCAGGCTGGCGTCGCGTCTTCCCATTGGTTATCGGTCAAGGGCCGTTGACCGGAGCCATCGGCGTTCATAATAAAGAGTTCGCCATAGGGCTGAGGAATTTCGTCGTAGAGCGGCGCCTCGTCTTTGAATCCTAAACGAGCGCTACTGAACAGAATATGCTTTCCATCTGGAGACCATATAGCGTGTGCATCATTTCCCGGAGAGGTAGTCAGTCTCTTCAAACCGGTCCCGTCGGGCCGGATCGTGTAAATGTCATAGTCGTCTTCACTAAAGCGGGTGAAGACGATGAGATCGCCTCTTGGAGACCAAGCAGGAAAATTGTCAATTCCGATGGTCAGCGTCGTCAGAGATCCATCATGCAGATTGATGATTCGGAGACCATACTGCGACTCGCTCCAGAAGCGAAATACGATACGCTTGCCGTCTGGGGACCAACTGGGAAATCCGCTGTTTCCCTCAGTTTTGGTGAGCTGATGGAGTTCCGAGCCATCCGGGCGCATCAGCATGACGTGGGCTGGTCTGCCGCTGCGAGGAAGGAAGTAGAAACCTAGACCAAAAGCGATCCAGTCATCATTAGGGGACCATTGCGCCGTAAGGGCCAGAGTGCCCGCTTCTCCACGAAATATCAGTTTGGCGTTGGTTGCATCCGCATCCATTACAGATACCGACGACATCCTCGACCCAGGGACTTTTGCGACGTTAGAGTTAGTCAAAGCAAGTTTCCTTCCGTCATGCGAAAACGCAGGAAACGTGTCGGATTGGCCCAAGTCAAATTCCGGATCAATACTGAACAAGGCCTGGTTTTGGCGCCATGATTCAGAGGACCACTTCTGATATATGACCCATTTGCCATCAGTCGACCAAGAAGGGTTACGCATCTGTCCTTCGGCACCTTGATCCCCGGTCGTGAAGACTAAACCCACCCGTGGGCCTGCCTTCATGACGTAGCCGATTCTATTCCCGCTAAGAAACTGCGGTGAAACTTTCAGCCCCGGACCTGACGTGTGTTCCTGGCGAGTTTGGTTCGCGAGATTCACCGACACGATTTGCGAATCGACGAGCTTTCCAGAACCGACAACCGGCGATGCTCGCCGGGCGTAAAACGTGTCCTGAATGTCCATCTCATAGAAGACGATTCTCTCGCCATCCGGGGACCACTTCGGGGAGCCTGCAAATTTGTCCACCGAAGTTATCCTCCGCTCGTCCGTACCGTCAGCGCGCATTACATAAATGCTGACAGCGTGCGATTGTTCGAATCGTTCGCGGTCCCGCCGCACAGCGGTGTTGCGGTCCGACGAGAACGCGATCCACTTCCCGTCTGGCGACCAGCACGGCCGGAAACTGCCCGGAGCGTGCGTAAGGTTTCGCGCTTTTTTGGTCTGGAGGTCGAGCACCCAAATGTCAGCCGATCCGCTGCCGCGTGAGGACACGAACGCAAGCTGTTCTCCATCCGGCGACATCGCGCCTTGGTCGTCATACGCGGGATCATCGGTCAGCCGCTCAAGGCCTGACCCATCCGGGTGCACCCGATAGATATCAGCCGAGCCGCCGCGCTCGGAGGTAAAGATGATCCACTTTCCGTCAGCTGAGAACGACGCGTTGTAATCAAACCCGGACTTGGGCAGCAACGGACGTTCGTCGGAGCCGTCTGTTTTGGCGATAAACAGCGTCGACTCGGAGGGGCCAATACGATGAAGAAGAATCCGTTCTTTCGCGTACAGAGCGGGTGTTGTTGCGGACACCAGCAACAACGTCAAGCCCGCAAATATGCGTAGTGTCATGTCCCTCCGAACCTTTGGGCCGCCAATTTTTCGGTTCGCCGAGGCCAGCTAATTTCCACTGGCGCAAACGGTGCCGGTCAAGTCGCCTTGAAATCCTTGCCCGTTGTCAACAATGGATCCCGATATAAAGAAGACGCTGTTGCCCGGATTTGCGAACACTCCGGTTCCAGACGCGGGGCGCTCAATCTCGGTAAACGCCAAGTGGTTTGCGTCCAGAACGCCGAGATCGTTAGTCACAAGTGTCCCGTGGCTTGCTACGATCGTGAGCTGGCCGGAGTAAGAGAGGTTGACCTGTGGTTCACCTTGGAGGCCAGCGGACGGAGCCACGGCAAGAGCAGTGAAAGTTGTGCTTCCATCGAGAATGCTTGCGTCGGTGATTGTGCCGGACGTGCATAGTCCCGCAGGGCTCGTGCAGTTCTGTGTGGTGAACACACT
This sequence comes from uncultured Acidobacteriaceae bacterium, assembly GCA_964594885.1. GTDB lineage: Bacteria > Acidobacteriota > Terriglobia > Acidiferrales > UBA7541 > Acidiferrum. Next base: position 10,795 of record CAZQOB010000103.1, on the reverse strand, counting down.
GTGAATTGTGCCGTGCACTGGTCTGCACGTGACCGGTGGCGGAGTCCCAGCTAGCATCATCGCAGCGGCGACGCCGGCCACGCCTCCAAAGGCCAATGCGACTAGAACGAACTTACCGGAGTGCTTCATTGTGTTTCTCCCCTTTCGATCGAGAAAGTTCCAACAATTCACTAAGAACCGGAACGTTTCCCACTCATGGACACGCGATCAAAAGAACTCTCGCCTAGGATTCTGACTTCCTTTGAGCCGGCTCACTTAAGGTGTGCCTAAAAAAACGCGACCAGGTCTCGCTCGTCACTCTTTGTCCGCTGGGTTGTTGAACAAGATCGTCAGTTTGATGCTGCCATGACCGTTTTGCGGAAAGTTGGCAGCAGCCGGGTTCCCGGGATCCAAATTGGAAGCTGTGTCGTCGGGTGGGAACAATATCAGCGTGCCCAGAAAGTGCAGCAGGTCAAGAGCGTCTCCTTGATTTCCCGAGCTGAAGAGGTTCGCGAAGGCATCCCGTGATGCTTGGGCCTCGCCGCCGTGGCGAAGGATCACCTCAAGCAGACTAATGCTGCGACCATCATGACCCAGCGATCCGAGACTCCCTACTCCCCAAAGCGGTCTGGTAAGGAACTGGGTTTGGAAGGTGCCGTCCCAGTTGCGTTCGTAAAAATTCGGCCCGATGTCGTGCCGTTTGAAATCGGTGTAAATATCCCGGACCACGAACGGTTGCCCGTTGGGTACCATCAAAGGAGGATATCCGCTGTTATCGTTTACCTTGTGAATCAATGCGGTCGCTGTGGCAAACAGCGTGTTGAAAATCCCGTTCACAGGATCGTATACGGTATTGACGTCGGCCACACGACGATCGTGATTGACCGAAAGATTTTCAACGTGACACGTCGCGCAGCCAAGCTGATCGAAGACCTTCGAGCCGTGCTTTGCACTCGCATCCTGTTGGTATGTGCCAGGTTTGAAATAGTTGAGCAGGTAGAACTCGAGGTGATCAACGAGAGCGGGGTCGATCTCGTTTCCGTTCAGTGTGTCCGGCGCTGGCGGGGCTTCGATAGTATCTTGGGATCCGTCTAGCACCATGCCCGAAGGCGTTACGACTTTGCCGCCCGCGCTTGCCGTGGCCAGGTCGGGATCCACCGCTTGGAGACCCATTTCCGCGTTCAGGGCACCTACAATGAACTCCCGGATGGAAATTGTCCCCCCCTGGGCGAAAAAGGGACGGACTCGAAGATCGGAGTTGACGCCCTGAACCTGCGAAGTATCTACCGATCCGTCGGGCTTACCCGTAATGGAACCGAAGGAGACGCTCTTCGTTATCAGTGGGAGAGTAACGGATTTCCCCGTCTTTATAGCGCTGGCAATGGCTTGATTTCGGATGGTGCGCATGTCTGAGGTCATTTCATCGGCCAGCATCTCTTTTAGACCTAGGCCGAACAGGTGTGGCGCGCTTCGGCTATCTGGCCGGGTAACCACGTCACCTCCCGCGCCAGCGGACCCTCGCGGCCGGGCATGGCAGCCCGCGCAAGAATCGACCAATCCCGCACCAATTCCAATCGTTGTTCCGATATTACCCACGCCGTCGTCGATTCCCGCTCCCTGTCCTTGGACTCTCGTAAATTTGCGCTGAAAAAGCTGGCGGCCGCGCCGAACAGCACGGAAGGCGTCACGATTAATGATGAACAGCGAGGAGTCTGGAGTGTTAATGCTGCCCCGGCCCGCACCGATCTCCTGCGTCAAAGACTTGTTGATCCCAGCGTTTATAGGGTTAAGGGCCTGCGTGTTGTCGATCATCTGCGCATTACTCGGAACGGCGAAAGCAGCAACCGCTGCCACGAAGGCCCCGAGGAACGACACCAGCCTCCGCTGGCCCAGCACGGCAGAACAAAGGTTCAGTCTTGGCATAAGTTCGCTCTCCATTTGAGGAGCCAGGCGGCTGGGAGAGTGCCGAGGCCCCTAACGAGATTTTGTTGGAAAGTGCTCCTGCCAGACAGGGCGTTTCAATGCATGCGCGGCAATTCGTTGGTGAGCCAGCAGCCATCTGAAAATAAAGCGATTGGTGGCCCCGGTGAGCGGTTTCATAACTAGAGTACTAGGGCACCCTGAGGTGGTATAGAATCCATCTCACGAGATCCTTCTGAAATCGTTGTAGGTAGAAAGTGGTACAGGTTTCGAATGGTCGTCGCTTCGGGGTCTTTGAAGTTAATCTTCAGGCGCGAGAACTGCGTAAACATGGCACGCGCGTAAGATTAACCGGTCACGCGTTTGAGATCCTGGCTTTGCTCCTGGAACGACCAGGTGAAATCGTGACCCGCGAACAGTTGCGCGCGCGTCTCTGGCACGCCGATACTTTCGTAGATTTCGAGCACGGTCTCAATACTGCCGTCAAGAAACTCCGAGCAGCCCTCGGCGATTCGCCGGAAAACTCACGTTACATAGAGACGGTTCCTCGGCATGGCTACCGCTTCGTTGCCCCCGTCGAAACTGCCGGGCAACAAGCGATCACACAAACGAACGTCGGCGCGGATGCGACTCGCCGACTAGTCTCGGATTCTGCACAAGGTTCAGGTGAGACAGCACACGCCCGTATTTCGCCCAGTTTAGTCGGAAAGTTCGTCTTAGCCGCGCTCGTGCTTATCGGTGTGGCTCTTGTTTTGAACGTCGCGAAGACACGTGAAAGGTTGCTAGCTCTCTTGCAACCATCGAGTGAGCCAGCGAGGACGACAATCTTAACCACGAACCGAAGCCGCTCCATAGCGGTACTCCCATTGGAGAACCTCTCGGGTGATCAAGAGCAAGACTATTTCGCTGAGGGCATGACCGACGAGCTCACTACCGATCTTGCCCAGTTTCAAGGTCTCCGCGTGATTTCACGAACTTCATCTATGCACTATAAGGGCACCAACAAGACAGCTCAGCAGATCAGCAAAGAACTTAGCGTGGATATTCTCATCGAAGGAACCGTGGAACGTGTGGGTGAGCGCGTCAGAATTCGAGCACAGCTAATTGATTGCCTTACTGACCGTCACCTTTGGGCGAAAAGCTACGATCGGGAGTTCAAAGACGTATTAGCGTTGCAGAGCGAGATCGCGCGTGACATCGTGGAGCAGACTCAGGGGAACGTCTCCCCACAGTCTATACGACCGTCTGTGAATTTGCGTCCCGTCGATGCCAGCGCCTACGAGGCCTATCTTAAGGGGCGGTACTTCTGGAATAAGAGGACCCCTGAGAGGTTCCAGCAGGCCGTCGAGTCGTTTCAACAAGCTATCGCCAAAGACCCTAATTATGCCCGTGCCTACTCTGGCCTGGCTGACACTTACGTTCTAATGAGCAGCTACTCGCTTGCTCCGCCAGATCAGATCATCCCGAAGGCGCGGGCGGCTGCCCTCCGAGCCCTGCAGATTGACGAAAGGCTCGCCGAGGCTCACGCCTCCCTGGCCCTTGTCACCGAGAGTTATGATTGGGATTGGCAAACGGCAGAGAAGGAATACCAGCGGGCAATCGAGTTGGACCCCAACTACGCCACTGCGTATCACTGGTACGCTGAATTTCTGGCGCTCCAGGGACGCTTCGATCAGGCATTGACCGAGATGCAGCACGCACGTCTACTAGACCCACTTTCGCTGATCATGGCGATCGACAACGCCGCAATCCTCTATTACGCACGCCAATATGACGGCGCAATCGAACAATATCACGCCGTTCTCGCCATGGAGCCGGGCTTCGGTCACGCTCACATAGCGATCGCCGCCTACACGCAAAAAGGCCAATTCGCGAACGCGCTCGCTGAAATAGAAAGGTGGCGCCGCAGCACGGGTGGGCAATGGAGTTGGGGGTATGAGGCCTACGTCCGTGGGCGCGCGGGCCAGATGGCCCGGGCCCGATATGCGTTGGAAAAATTTCGAGAGACAACCAAACGAGGGAAATCGGACCCGACAGGCATGTTTGCGCTGGCGTACACGGGCATGGGCAATAAAGACGAAGCTTTCGCCTGGTTGCAAAAGGCGTTCGCAGAGCATTCCTTTGCCCTCCTCGCCCTCAAGGTCGATCCGGCTTACGATCCACTTCGCAGCGACCCGCGTTTCCAAGAGCTGCTTCGCCGTCTTGCGTTTACACAATAGGTCAGCTATTCCGCCGCCATCCACCGCTTGAGGGTCGATCCACATAATCGACAGGAGGACTCGACCACTCAGCGAACCCGAACTACTCCTCAGAAGTACGGGCATGTTGTTGGTGACGCGCAAAGGCGGGCCGTGGAGACGCGGCGAAAGGCTATTTTGAAGTCGTATGGGCACTAAGGAATTGCGAAAAACAGGCGCGCTACCGTGCTGGGACCGTGCATTTATGAACTAGGTTGAGGCCATTAGGGGTTAGCTTTGAACGAGAAGCAGATTCCCCAAGTTGTTGGAAAGAATAGAAAGGCAAGCAGGAAATGGAACCGTTAGAATGAGACATCGTGCGCCCAAGGCAGGCGCGCTACCAGGCTGCGCTACGCCCCCGACATGTTGTACAACTTTTCTAGTTTACTTTACCTTGCCGTTTGCCGCCATCGGCCCGCGCTGGGTTTCATGTGCTGCCACCAGGATTGGCGGCAAGGGTCCTATCTGGGAAAGTTAGATTTTGGCAACTGCTACAATCGTTGCAAGTTTTTAACTAGCCATTCAGCTTAGGCACGTTTAGACTCTCTCCTTGATGCCACTGGCCCAGGCTGTGGTTTCTCGGGGATGTGAAATCTGGCCCGCTCGGATTCGGGGGCTGCTACTCGCTCGAAGGCCTATGTCGCTAACCTTCTCCCTTTGGCCCAAGTCCTTGGACTGGGTGTACCTCAAGAATTTTCCTCGTGTCCCGTTTCGTCAGGAGGATTGACCATGGTGAATCATTTGCATCGGCTATCCAGCGCGGTGGCAGTGACAGTTTTGTGTGCGATGGTGATCGCTGGGTGTAGTGGGAACCCGCACAAAATTACGCTGATCGTGGTCACGCCTGCGAACCAAAGTCTGGCGGTGGGACAAACCCAGCAGTACACGGCGATGGCCACCCACCACAACGGCAAGATCACCGATATCACCGCGACAGCGACGTGGAAATCGAGCAGTACCGCCACCGCGACGATTTCGACGAGCGGCCTGGCCACTGCTGTCGCGACGGGCATGACCCAAATCACCGCGACACAGGACCAGGTCACTAGCCAACCCGCGAGCCTAACTGTGACTGCAGCCTTGGTTTCCATCGCGGTGACGCCAAATCAAGCTTCGGTGAAAGTCGGAGCGCAGCAACAGTTCACGGCAACCGGGACTTATAGCGATAACAGCCATCAGGACATTACGGCGCAGGTAATGTGGAACTCGCAGACGACGGCCGTGGCTACGATCACGTCTCCCGGCGGCCTGGCGACGGGCGTCGTCCAGGGCTCTTCGGCGATTACCGCTACGCTTGGCGCAATCGTCAGCCCGGCCGTGACGCTCACAGTGACCAGCGCAGGCGGAGTTTCGCTCGTGTCGGTTACTGTCTCTCCGGCTTCGCCGACGATTGCGGTTGGTCAAACGGTGGATTTTGTGGCGACCGCACATTATTCGGACAGTACTACCCAAGTTGTTGCCACTGCGACTTGGAACACCGATACGCCGGCAACGGCCTCGATCTTGAGTCCGAGCGGTGTTGCAATCGCTCTGGCGGCCGGCAGCACAGGAATTACGGCGACCTTTAACGGAGTGACTTCAACACCGGCGGATACGCTGACGGTGGTCGCTGCTGTAGCGAAGGCGGTCTACGCGTCGGGAACGACGGACGGTATCAGTAGTACTTTCATCCTTGATGTGGTCTCGACCAACCTGTTTCCGATCGGTTCGGGTGTCGCAGGTAGCCTGCCAAGCCAGGTTCTTCCAGAGCCTTCGGGCCGCTTCGCATTTTACTTGCAGGGCGGCTCTATCAGCACATACACACTGGATCCTGTCTCGGGAAGAGGTACTGCCCAAACGAGCTCTCTGAGTACTGGTGTAAACGCAGCCTTTGGCGCCGTCGATCCAACCGGACAGTATTTATACGTTGCAAGTACATTTACCTTGGATTCGTATCTGATCAATCTGAGCGACGGTTCGCTGAGCCGTATAGGCGCTTCCGGCATTGCGGGCTTTAGCAATCTGGGTTCGTTGATTGTCGACCGGACGGGTAAGTATGTGTATGCCCTAGACAGCGGCGCCAACGAGATTTTCGCGTATTCGATTGGAGCGGGCGGGGTGCTGACGCCACTGGCGACCCCGTCTTACGCAACGGGTTCGCAGCCACAGTATCCCGCGATCGACATCACGAACACCTACTTGTACGTTCCGAATCTGAGCGACAATTCCGTGAGCGGATACAAGATTAACAGTGCGGACGGGAGCCTGACCTCGCTGGGCGCTGCTTTTACCGGCGGAGGCCTGAATGGGCCAACTTTCCCGTTACCGGAGATGAGCAACAAATTCCTGTACGTAACGAACGCAGGGAATAACACCATCAGCGGGCTGTCGCTTGACGCATCGACAGGCGCGTTGAGTGCCGGAACCACGACGGCCACCGGAAATGCTCCGCAGGGGATTGCAATCGACCCCAGCAACACGACAGTACTCGTTGCCAATGTTTTTGGTAACACTATTTCCGTGTACAGTCTGAACGCTGCGACTGGGGCGCTGACTCCAGCAACTCTTCCGCAGGTGGAATCGCCTGCTGGCACCTTCTTCTTGACGATCGCGGTTGGCACGACGACACCCACCGTGAATCCTGGTGCGGTGTACGCGCTCAATCCAGGCTCCAACGATATTTCCGCGTTTACATCGGCTGCCGGAACAGGCGCGCTTACGGCTGCCGCAGGCTCGCCGTTTGTGAATATGACCGCGAACAGCTTTGCAGCGACGGACGTTGCGGGCAGCCTGCTGTTTACTGGCAGCGCGACCGGAGCGCGGGACAATACGATCGGCGGATTCGATATCACGCAATCGAGTGCCGCGTTGACTGCGCTAACGAATTCGCCATTCGCGATCGGCGCCGGAATGGCCGCAGACGTTGGCGTGGCGGTTTACGCTGCCCCCACCGACAATAATGTGTACACCTTGGACTCGGGCAGCAGCTCAGTGGTTCAAAATCAGATCGCATCCTCGTCGGTGGTTACGCCGGGCAGTTCGACTCCGGCCTTTGTGAACGCCAATAACTTCGCTGGCGACGCACAAGGCGACTTCGTGTATGTGCTCGGTGACACTCATCTCACTGCGACGAACGGAATTCAGCCTTACACGACTTACGGCAACAGCGGCAATCTCAGCGCAAGCACGCAAACGACGGCTCCGGCAGCTGCTCTTCCTGGCAACTGGACTTCGGGTTCGGTCGACGGCTCTGGGCAGTTCTTGGTGACCGTGGATAGTAACGCAAAGTCTTTGCAAACGTTCATGATTACGCCGGCTGGCACGGGTAGCGTGTTCCCAGGCCCGGATGGCACCCTGATTGCGATCGGTCCTGCCGGAACTGTGGCGCTGACCGGCGGACCCTGGGTTGCGACGTTTGATCCTTTGGATCGCGTGGTGTTTGTTGCGGACCAAGGCGCAGGAACGGTCACGCCTTATCCATTTACCTTTGCAACGGGGGCGCTGGGAGCGGCGGGCACCGTGACCAACGTTTCCGCGAACGGCATCACCAATATCGCTGTCGATATCACAGGAACTTACCTGTACGTTGGCGTGAAAGCCGCGGCTGCACCCGGTTCAAAGGGAGCAGTGGCTGTGTACTCCATCAGCGCGGGCGGAGCATTGACCGCTGTAGCCGGTTCACCGTTCACTACCGGCACCGGAAATCCGGGCATCGCCGTCACTAACGTGGTTCAGTAGGAAAACTGAAAAAGAAAGAGGCGCCCGACGGCAGATTCGGGAGCCTCTTGTTAGCCGCTATTTTTCGGGCAAGACTCTTACAGATCGAAAAGCGTCGTGGATTCACGAGCCTCGCTGGCAATCTCTTCCAGCTCCGGATATTTCATGCGCAGCGGTTCGGGCACCTTCACCTTTGCTTTCTTCAAAATGCTGATCAACTGCAGCGCGTTCACTACACCTTTGCCCTGATAGTGATTGTTGGTGATGACATAGACCTCGCGAGCAGATTCCGCGATTTGCGATGTGCGATCCGCCCAGGGCGCCAGCTCTTCCTCGGAGTAAAGGTAGTTATAGCGCTGGTAGGAAGGAACAGCCGGATCGTTGCTGAACCAGGTGTCGTAGCGGCGGCCGTGCAAGCGAACGTAGCCAACCGAGCTCGTGACTTGTGCAGAAGGCTCGATGGACTTACCGATCACCGGCTGGTCAATGTTGCAGAAGCCCACTCCGGCCGTGCGCAGCAGGTCGAACGTTGCCGGCGCGTTCCAAGTGGCGTGGCGCAGCTCGACGACCAGCGGATAATCCGAGAAGCGACGCAGGACAGCGTCCAAATACGCAGTGGTTTCCGGGCTGCGATGAAATGAAAAAGGGAACTGCAAGAGCACTGCGCCCAGTCTACCTGCGACCTGCAGCACGTCAAAGCCCGCGCGCGCCAGCCGTTCGTCCTCCGCCGTAGCGCTGGGATCGTGCGTGAAGCCTTGCCACAACTTCGCGGTGAATTTGAAATTCGCGTTCGCCGAAGCGCGCTCGATCCAGAGCCGGGCGTGTTCCGAGCGGATCGGACTATAAAAGCCGGAGTTGATCTCAATGGTGTCGAAGAACTCAGCGAGGTAGGAAACTTCGTGAAAGCCTTTTGTCCGGCGGGCGGGGTAAGCATAGCCCACCCAGTCGGGATACGACCAGCCGGCCGGGCCGACTCGAATATTCTCGGCTTTTGCTGAAACCTGATTCTTTTCCGTCATTTCCGAGACTTACGCCCGCAGCCGTTTTCGTTTCGCTTTTTGCAGAGTATGCGTTTGACGCCGGTACCGTCAACACCGGCCAAAAAGATGCCAGTGAATTGCCGCCACCACCCGGTCTTGATATGCTTGCGGCGATGCGGGTCTCGATTCAGTTCCGCGTCCCACCCTTCCTTCACTTCAACCCAAAACTGTAGGTGCGCGCATGAAAGTGACCGTCAGTTTTAAAGACGCAGGGAAGCATAAATCCGCCGAAAAGGAGATCGAGAATTCAGTCAAGAAACTCGGAACCCTGTTGAAGAGCTATTCGCCCGATCTGGTACAGCTCCACGCGGTGTTTTCCAAGCTGACGCGGACCGAGGAGCACGAAATCTCGCTGAATCTGACCCTGCCGACCGGGACGATTCACGCCACCGCGAGCAGCGAACACCTCCGCGCCGGCTGCAAGAAAGCGTTCAGCGAAATCGAGTCCCAGGTAAAGAAGCATCAATCGAAGTTGCGCAAAGACTACGAGTGGAAGCGCAAGCGGACGCGCGACAAAGCCGTCTCTGTGTTCTCCTGATCTCTTTCCGAGGGAAAGCGGCCGTGGTAGAAATGAGTGCATGAAATTGCTTCTACGTGAGCGAGTCTTGGCTGTGGCAACGCTAGTGCTGTTCGCTGGTGCCGGTTCGCACTTTGCGCTGACGGGCGCCGGCTCCGGGAAGATCCGCGCGGCGGACCAGTGGGATCCGAGAGCTGCGGCCAGTTATCTTGACCAGCGTGCACAGTGGTGGATTGGCTGGGACCGCGCGGCGCGCGAGCAGGGCACTTTCTGCATGTCCTGCCACACCTCAGTGCCGTACGCCATCGCCCGGCCAGTCCTGCATCGAGCGCTCGGAGAGGCGGTGCCCAGCGACGCCGAGCGCGTCATTCTCGAAAATGTCGCCAAGCGTGTCCGTCTGTGGAAAGACTTGGCGCCGCTTTACAACGACAAGGATTACGGCACCAACAAAGGCGTAGAGTCTCGCGGCACGGAATCGGTGGTGTTGGCGTTCGTTCTGGCCACGCACGACGCACAAACCGGCAAGCTCAGCGCCGATACGCACGCTGCGTTCGCGAACATGTGGGCCTTGCAACAGGCCGACGGCCCGCGCCAGGGTGCTTGGTTGTGGCAGCTTTTCGATCTGAACCCATGGGAAGGGAACATCTCGCCGTATCACGGCGCGGCGCTAGCCGCAGTCGCCGTTGGCGAAGCTCCTGAGAATTATCGCGCCAGTCCGGAAATTCAAAACAGCATTGCCGCGTTGCGGGATTATCTTGACCGGGAATATTCCTCGCAGCCGCTGCTGAATCGTGCCGCGCTGCTGTGGGCGTCTTCTAAACTGCCGGGATTGGTCACGTCGGAGCGGCAGAAATCCATTATCGCGGAACTTTCCGCGCGCCAGTTGGCGGATGGCGGCTGGAGTCTCTTCCCGATGAGCAAGACCTGGCGCGATTGGAGCCCCTCGGCGCTGGTCGGCGGTTGGAAACGCAGTGACGGCACACCCGAGGACATGGCCAGCGACGGCTATGCCACCGGGTTTGCCGTGTTTGTGCTTCGCCAAGCCGGTGTTTCGCGCGACGATCCGCGAATCCAGCGTGGCCGTGTCTGGCTGGTGCAGCATCAGAACAAGACCGAAGGATTGTGGTACACCGCTTCGATCAACAAGCGGCGCGATCCTGCGTCCAATGTTGGCCGGTTCATGAGCGATGCCGCCACCGCTTACGCTGTCCTCGCCCTCGCCGAGTAATCTTCAAGAATCTGATTGGGATTTTTACGGACACTGCCCCAAGCGGGCGCCTTCAATGACCATGCCATACTTCAGAATTCACGCCATAGGGGCGTAGCTCAGTGGTAGAGCAGCGGCCTTTTAGTAAGCGTAAGCCGGAGGCCGTCTGGACAAGCTGATCGAGATAGTTCAAGCAGTC
>CAZQOB010000102.1:6343-13370 GCA_964594885.1 uncultured Acidobacteriaceae bacterium | reverse complement strand
ACTGGCAGAAGGAACGGTGGTCACGTCGAGCCGCAGATACGCTCACAAGTTACGGCTGCTGCTGGAATCCTAGTCTTGGACTTTCCGCACAAGGTAGCGTTCTGGACGCGATTCCACGAATCGTACTCGCGCGAGATTACTCCCTCCCAACCGGCGGGACACAGAAAAGCTACCTGCTGTAACTGCCGCATTCTGCAACGCAAATCTTGGAGGCGCGGGTGGGAATCGAACTGAGGAGCGTGTTGGAGACGCGCAAGTTGTTGATTCTACAAGCGCGCGAAAGTCGCAAAAAACATGAATCCGCCTGATCGAGGTACACGGCGGGTACACGGAACCTATCGTTCCGTCGAGAAATAACGTCTACTTAAATTCTTGCGCGCTTTTTTATTTGGGAGGCACTGCGGACTACGAAGGTAAATAGCGGCCTGGATTTTCAACCGCTAGGCGGGGAATTGTCTGAGTCTTGTTGTCTGGAATCAGCAATTAGGCTGGGCGAATTGGCTATTCAGCCGCGACTGCGCCTCATCTGTCAGCTTGGGAGAGGGTTCGCAGCAACATGTTCGGAGACCACACAGCATCGCAATTGATTTCGCCAGTCGGGGAGCGCAATTGCAAACGCCTCCCGCAGACGCCGATTTGAGAGAACCGCATAGCCGGGACGAGCCGCGGGAGATTGAAACTCTACCGAGGAGATAGGGAGTACATGTTCCGCGATTAGCCCTCTGCCGCTTGTGGCGGTGGCGAGCCAGGGAGGGTTCCCAGAGAGTGCCGCGGCCTCCTCGAGTATGGCCTTGGCGAAATCATACCAAGTCGTCTCGCCCGCAGCGGTCATGTGATAGGTCCCGCCGAACTCGGAAAGGGCCCAAAGCCCCCTGCCTCTTCGCTGCATGCAGGTGAGGACTTCGGTAGGTGCCGTCGCGATATCGTCCGCACAGGTGGGTGAACCGACTTGGTCGCGCACAATTTTCAATTCGCGGCGCTCGAGCTCTCTCGAGATAGCTAAAACCAATAGTGACCTGGTGCTCCTCGATTCGTTGGGATCTTCTAAATCCGTCGGCCTCGTTGAGGAGCTGAGCCGGCGACTTCCCCTAACGAAAATCATTCTCTTCGGCATGGACGAAGACCCAGTCTGTTTTTTGCGATCCGTGCACTTGGGAATTCGTGGGTATCTTTTGAAGTATGCCTCATCCCTGGATATTATTGCCGCGGTTCAAGGAGTGACGCGGGGAGAGGTTGTTTGTCCACCGAGGCTCTGCGCGCTCCTTTTCGAACTTGTGTCAAGGGACCTCCGCTGGAAATCGGTCGCAGGCGGGCAAAAGCGCACCAATCTCGGACTGACTCACCGGCAACGCCAACTTATTAGGCTTGTAGAAGAAGGACTAACCAACAAGGAAATAGCCGCCAGTCTGAACCTGTCGGAATTCACTGTGCGCAATCACATCGCAGGTGTGATGAAGCGAGTCGACGCCGATACCGCTACAAGGCTGTGGAAGTAATCCGTACCAACATTTTTTCGCCCGTCCACTGGCTTCAGCCCTCTAACAATTTCGAGCATTTCGTGAATCAGTTTTTCTTGAACACGTCTCGTAATCTGCGCACGAATCTGCCGCGAACGAGCCCCATTGCCCGCCTACCACAACCCCAGCTTAACGACGATTCGTCAGCCGCTTCATGATATGGGGCAAAGCGCCGCGCGCATTCTCCTGCAACGCATTCAAGGCTTCGAGGATTATCCGAAAGAATGTGCCGTGCCGCCCGAATTGATCATCCGCGAATCCACCGCACCAGTTGGAAGCCGATCTCACAGTCGATAACGGTTCTGCCGAGTATGCAAGTCAGCGAAAAGCACCACGCTCCGCGGCTGCGATGCCCACAAGAACAGCTTGCGGTGGACTTAACTATCGTCTTCGTCTTGCGATCTCGCCGGAATGGATTAGGATGGAACCGTCGGTTTCCGTGTCACCGGCTAGATATTTCTGCCGTGTGGCTTCTTCGATGACCTTACGGTTCTCCCTGAAAACCTCTACCTTGTCGCGATTGTCCGCCCCAAAGTCGTCGTCCAGCGCCTCGCGGCTGATGGCGCAGCGCACGCGCGCCTTGCCGTCCTCGCCAAAAAACACCAGAATCTCGCGGTCAAAATCAAACTTCTCCGCCCTGTTTGGAAACGTCAGATCGTGTTTTTCAAGCGCCCAACGAACGCGCTGCCCAATGAGCGTCGTAAACGGGCCGACATTCGTTTCGATGCTGGCGCTGTCGAGGGCGGCAAGATAAGCCTTGCGATCCCTCAGGCGAATAACGGTCCACGGATATCCGCTGGAGGCAAGCATCACGTTCATCAGGAAGCGCGCCATGCGGCCGTTGCCGTCAGGGTACGGGTGAATGTAGCCGAACAGCCAGTGCCCAAGCACAGCGCGCACGGATGCTTCCGGCTCCTTTTCGAGAAGATCGAAAAATACAGGCATTGCGTCGCGCACCACTTCCCACCGTGGCGGCACATAGCGCGATGTGCGCAGATATACTGGACTGTTCCGGTACCCAGCCAGGTCCCCTGCCCTCATCAAGCCGGCCGCCACACACGGCTGAAACAACTCGCGATACCAGTCCTTATGCTCGTCTCGCGCAATGGCGCCGGCCGGAGCACCACCAATAACTTTGCCCACGGATTCCTTCACGAGCTGGAATGCCTGCCAGTATCCTCGCGCCGCCAGGGCGTCCCGGTCTTTCTTGTCCTGCTCCTCGCGTTCAGGATTCCAGTTTCCCTGCCGCACTCTTTCAATCAGCTCCGGCGTGACCGAATAGCCCTCGATGGACAAGGAATGGTAGGCATCGCTCTTGTAGATTTCATCGACGTTGTGCAGATATGCGCCCTTGTCCTTCGGCAGGCCCGGCGCTTTCGGGAAATTTCTGACGACTGTCTCCCGCGTCGTTTCCCAGATCATCTGCAGGCGACCGACAATCGGCGCCGCCGCGGGCCGCAATCTGCTGAATACTTGTCCAGCTTCGAAAGGATTGCGCTCGCGCACGTCGTATCCGGCGCTCTTCATCGTTTTTACGATTTCATCGGCAAGCTTGTCGCGCCCGCTTGAGCGAAGCGCGCCAGCAAGATAACCCGCCTTCGCCGAATGCCCGCCGTTCAGCAGGAGCCGCAGCAGGTCGGAAGCATCGGCAAGACTTGCCAGCACGACTTGCGACTCAAGAGGGTTTCGTGAAAAAAATGTCTCACCCACGCCCACCAGCGAGGCCGCGGGCGTGAACAGCCGCAGTCCTTCCCGGACCGCAATATTTTCGGCGGGCGGCATTTCTCCGATCTTGAGGTCGTACAAAGACGTGCCGAACAATAGTTCGATCTGGTGGTTTGTTCCCTTCGGACTGCACACCACCACCTGCTCTGGAATCGTTGTTTTTTCGCCGTGCAGCCAAAGAGACTGTTCCGGCGACAAATGCCATTCGTTCTCGAAACGCTCGCCGGCATAACGCGCGCAGAATTCCCAGAACGAGGTGTACCATGGCGTGCTGTCTCCCGCCCGCACGCCTGGGCTCGCAGAAATCAGCCAGCCCTTGATCACTTCCTGCAGGAAGCCGTTCTCGACCAAGCGTTCGCGGTGGACCCGGCTGAGATCATCCGATTTGAAGACACGGCGGCCACCGCTCTGGAGCTGTTTCAGAACGTCGAGCGATTCAGCCAATTTCTGGTTTGGTGTGGGCATGGGCGGCCTCCCTACTGAGCCGGGGCATTACAAGCACATTATGCCGTGTCAATACAAGCATATCATGCTGTATAATTACAAGCTTATTCTGCTGTTTCAATACAAGCATATTTTGCTTCCACCCACCTAAATGCATCAATATCAGCGCATTACAGGCTGGGCCATTAGTAATGGCAAGGCTCTCTCTCGGTGGGCCCAGCCGTAACAAGGCGCTGCTGACCAGCGCGACGAGACGGCACGAACACAACATCTACAGCTACACCCAGAACCTCACTCCACGCGTGGTTGTCCTGCCCGGTTGGGATATGTCCGACGAAGATCGCTACGACGAAGAGCAGGCTAGGCGAAGGACTAAGGTTGCAGTGAAGAGGAGTCGGAAAGATCGAACCACGACTTCTCCAGCGTCCCCGAAGAAGGGAGTCCGCTCATGAAGAAGCCAAAGTCTGGGCTCCCTACGCCTCCCAAATTCGTTCCAGGCCGGCGGTATAGAGGCTTGCCAGGCAAAGTCGTGGATTGGGTCGAACACAGATTTGAAGAAAGCCAACTCTACGTCCATGTCCGATTCACGGACAAAACTGAACTCTGTTGGCGGATTGCCACCCGGATGACGATTGAGGAGGGTGAGGATCGGTGATGTAACCAGACTGCGTAGCGACCAAATTGAAGGAAAAAGACTCTTCCTATACACGCAAAAGACAGGCGTAGCGGTGAACACAATTCTGCCGGAGCCTGTCGTTCGCGTGCTAAACCAGACGCCGAAGGTCACCGAGAGCTATTTCTTCTGGGATGGTACGCAGCGTATAGAAACTGCGACTGGAGGCCGGAGGAGGCGTTTAGCAAAAGTCTTCGAGCTCGCAAAAGTCGACGATGCACATCCCCATAGGTTCCGCGACACGTTCGCTGTGGAGCTTCTCCTGTCGGGCGTACCGATTGAACGGGTATCCGTATTGCTTGGCCACCAGAGTGTGCGAATTACCGAGAAACACTACGCGCCATGGGTTAGATCGCGCCAGGAACAACTTGAGTCGGACCTAACCAACGCATGGAGACATGACTCCATGATTTCTTCTTTACAGCAGGTACACGCGGGGTACACGCGAAGCAGTCTTGCCGTAAGTCTCTCATTACACAACGCAAATCTTGGAGGCGCGGGTGGGAATCGAACCCACGCATAAAGGTTTTGCAGACCTCTCCCTTACCACTTGGGTACCGCGCCGCCAACTTTTAATTATATCGAAAACCAGCGCGCTCTGTCAGCCGCGTCTGTTCACGCATTCCGCACTTATTTCTTCGCGCCCACGCGCGCTTCTCGCAGGAATCTTGCCGCCTCTTCCGGCGGCGTCGGATTGATGTAAAACCCCGTTCCCCATTCGAATCCAGCCACCTTGGTCAGTTTGGGAATAATCTCCACGTGCCAATGATAATGGTCGTTGATCTCTTCCCCGATCGGCGAAGTGTGGATCATGAAGTTGTACGCTGGCCGGTCCAACACGGCATCCAGCCGCATCATCGTGTCTTTCATCATCCGCGCCAGGCTTGCGTAGATTGAACTCTGATTGTTCTCAAAGGATGATCCATGGGCCTTCGGCAGCAGCCACATCTCAAACGGAAACCGCGAAGCATACGGCGCCAGCGTAGTAAAGTGATCGTTCTCGCCGATCACTCGTTCCCCCGTCTCGCGCTCCTGCCGAATAATGTCGCAGAAAATGCAGCGCTCCTTCTCGTCGTAATAATGCCAGCAGCTATCCACTTCCTCGCGCACACGCCTCGGCACAATCGGCAAAGCAATCAACTGCGAGTGTGTATGATCCACCGTCGCGCCCGCTCCCTCGCCATGATTCTTGAAGATGAGCACGTACCGGAAGCGCTTGTCGTTCTTCAGATCCAGCATCCGGTCGCGATAAGACCACAGCACGTCTTCCAGCGCGCGCTCGGACAGCGTCGCCAGCGTCGCCGAATGGTCCGGCGACTCGATGATCACTTCGTGCGCGCCGATGCCGTTCATCTTGTCGAACAGGCCTTCGCCCTCTTTGTCCAACTCGCCTTCTATCCCCAGTGCCGGAAACCTGTTTGGCACCACTCGAATCGACCAGCCCGAGGTATTCGGACTACCGCCATTGCGGCCATACACCAGCACTTCGTTCGGCGTTTTCGCCTCGTTTCCCGGACAGAATGGGCAGTTCTTCGCGTCCTTGGGCACTACGCTTTCCCGCAAAAAGTCCATCGGCCGCTTTCCGCGATCGGTAGAAATAATCACCCAGCGGCCTGTAATCGGGTCTTTCCGTAACTCCGGCAACTCTGCCTCCTAAATCCTTTTACTTGCGGGTTTGCTGCGGGCGCTGCAAACGCTCATTCTACCGCTTTCTGCGCCGGTCGGCGCAGTTTCCGTTTTTCCGCGTTTACATCGCTCTCCTCGAACCGGACCGCGCCCGCCACTTCACCGCCTCAAAAATCAGTCGCGAGAAAATGGGCATGGATTTCCTTGCAGTGGCCAAGTCTTTTTATCCTGAAAGGCCGTTTTTGCCGAACGGACAGACCGGTTCTTTTTCCACGGGGTTTCGTTTCACACCAAATACCGCCGCGAGTATAAACAAAAATCCCGCGGATGCCATCTTCCGGTCGGCTTCCGCGGGATCCTTGCTTCCAATCACTGCAATGCGACTTACGCCTTCTCGGCCTCGCGTATGCACTCTTCCAGCGTCCGCACCGCAAAATCCGCCTGCTCTTCGTCAATCAGCAGCGGCGGCGAAAGCCGCAGCGAATTTTCGCCTGCACCCAGCACGAGCAGGCCCTTGTGAAACGCCATATCCACAACCGCGTTCCGCAAGTCGCCGGCACGTTCTTTGGTCCTCTGGTCGCGCACTAACTCAATACCGATCATCAGGCCTTTGCCGCGAACATCGCCCACAATCTTGAACTTTTTCGTCCAGTCCGCCGTGCGCTGAAAAATGTAGTCACCCATTTTCCGCGCGTTCTCCAGCAACCCGCCTTCCAGCAGATCGAGCGTCGCAATCGCCGCGGCCAGGCACACCGGATTCCCGCCAAATGTCGTCCCATGCGAGCCGGGCTTCCAGTCCATCACGCTGGCCCGGGCGATGAACGCGCCGAGCGGCATCCCGCTGGCAATACCCTTCGCGCTGGTGACGATGTCCGGCTCGATCCCGGCATGCTCAAACGCCCACATCTTACCGGTGCGCCCCATGCCGGACTGTACTTCATCCACAATCAGCATGATCCCGTGCTGCCGGCAGAGCCGCTGCAACTCCTGCAGAAAAAACTTCGGCGCCGGCACATACCCGCCCTCGCCCTGAATCGGCTCG
>CAZQOB010000102.1:0-6333 GCA_964594885.1 uncultured Acidobacteriaceae bacterium | reverse complement strand
CGGCAACTTCCTCCGGATCAAACCGCCGCTTGAAAATCTGGTCTTCCAGAGTCTCCAGGATTTCAGCTCCGCACTCCTCCGGCCCATGCCCGAGCGCGCAGCGATAGGCATAAGGATACGGAATGTGTTCCACACCGCTCAGCAGCGCCCCAAAACCCTTGCGCTGCGTGGCCTTCGATGCCGTCAGCGAAAGCGAACCCATCGTCCGGCCGTGGAAGCACCCGTAAAACGCGATCATCTTGTCGCGCTTGGTCTTGTAGCGCGCCAGCTTCATTGCGCCTTCAACCGCTTCCGTTCCCGAGTTACAGAAAAATACCTTTTTGTCTTCGGCGCCCGGAACCGTCTTGCCAATCCGCTCCGCCAGTAACGGCAGGCTCTCGTAATAAAAATCCGTGCCGGACATGTGAATGAGTTCAGCCGCCTGCTTCTGAATCGCCGCCACTACTTTCGGATGGCAGTGGCCCGTCGAGCAGACAGCGATCCCTGCCGCAAAATCCAGAAATACGTTGCCGTCCACGTCTTCGACCATCGCGCCGTGGCCGCTCTTTGCCACCAGCGGATAGTCGCGCGTAAACGACGGCGACATGAACTTGGCGTCGCGCTCCACGATGCTCTTGGCCTTGGGGCCCGGCAGCGCAGTTAGCAGCTTTGGCGTTTTCATCTCTGTTTCGACAATCATCGAAATTCTCCGTTTCTCTCGCTGGCCCTGGTCGGACGACCGGCAGCGTACCGGTGTTTTTGTGGACTCCGGCCCCCTTTGGATATGGGACCGAAGCGCGAAGGGGCGCAGGCGGGCATGCGCGCAGACGGACCACTGCCGCGCAACCTATTTAAAACGCTTGACTTAATCTACGCCGTACAGGTTGGGACGTACTTCGGAAGGAGAAGCCTGCTCAAGTCGCCGATGGAGATTTGGTGTCGTCATTTGCGTTTCCAGCGGACGCTTCCGTCCTTGCTATCTTCAACAATTATACCATATTCCGCAAGTTTTTTGCGGATTTCGTCGCTCTTTGCGAAGTCTCTTCGCTGCCGCGCCGCCTGCCGCTCGGCAATCATCGCTTCGATCTCGGAGTCCGTCGGACCGCCGCTCCCGCCTCCAAACCCCAGCTCCTTCAACTTCCGGGCATCGTTGTCCGGCAGCACCGCAAACACTTCGTCAAATTTCTTCAGGAATTCCTGCGCCGCCGCTGCATCCTCCGGCCCGAACCCGCCGGCATCCATCGCGATATTCGCTTCGCGTACAAAATCAAACGCTGCGGCCAACGCCACCGCCGTATTCAAATCATCCGCCAGCCCGGCGTCGTAGTCGTTCAACGCTTTTGCCGCGCGCTCTTTCATTGCTCCCCGTGAACCCGCCGGGAACTTCCCCGCCTTCAACCGGTCTGCAAAATTGCGAATCCGTTCCACCGAATTGGTGGCCTGCTGCAGTCCGTCAAACGTGAAATTCAGTTGCCGCCCGTAAGGCACACTCGCCAGCGCATACCGCAGCGCCGACGGCTTATAACCCTTCTGGTATAAGTCGCGCATGGTGTAGAAATTCCCCAGCGACTTGGACATCTTCTCGCCTTCCACCAGCAAATGCTCGGCATGAACCCAGTAGCGTGCAAACGGCTTTCCCGTCGCACCCTCGCTTTGTGCGATTTCGTTTTCGTGGTGCGGAAACGCCAGATCGATTCCGCCGGTGTGAATGTCCAGCGTGTCGCCCAGATACTTCATGGCCATCGCCGAACATTCGATGTGCCACCCCGGCCGGCCCTTCCCAATTTCCGTCTCCCAAAAATGCTCCCCGGGCTTTGGCGCCTTCCACAATGCAAAATCCTGTGCGCTCTCCTTTTCATACCGGTCATTGTCCACGCGCGCGCCCGCTTGAATCCCAGTCAGATCAATCTTCGACAGTTTTCCGTACCCGGGAAACTTCGCGATCCGGTAATAAACCGACCCGTCGCTGTTATAAGTAAATTCTTTCCGCTGCAGTCGTTCAATCAGCTCCACCATTTCCGGAATATGATCCGTCGCCCGGATCCAATGTTCCGGCGCCTCGATGCTCAGCGCCTTGCAGTCTGCAAAAAAAGCTTGCGCGTACTTTTCCGTGTATTCCCGGATGCCCAATCCCTTCGTCGCCGCGTTCGCGATAATCCGGTCGTCCACATCCGTCAGGTTCATCACATGGGTCAGTTTCAGCCCGCGCTGCTTTAGATACCGCCGCAGAATGTCTTGAAAAACGAACGTCCGGAAATTCCCGATGTGCGCGTAGTCGTACACCGTCGGCCCGCAGGTGTACATCTTCACTTCGCCCGGCACCAGCGGTACAAATGGCTCGGTCTTTCCGCTCAATGTGTTGTGCAGCCGCAGCTCGTGCATGGTCAATCGTCAGCCTTTTGGCCCGCAAACGAATCTCAGATTGTATCCGAGCCCCTCAACACCGCGCAAAGCTCCCCTCTCTCGGCTGGTTGTGTCAGGGCACGGTTTAGCCGTGCCGAAAATAAGCCTGCAGAACGGGGCCTTAGCCCCCTCGGGAATAGTTCCCACACTGATTTATTAGCGGTCCTGGCTGCATGTCATTTTGGACACCCGGGATCTTCGCCCAAATTGCCGTCCACTTAAGGGCGCGCTAACTTATTTTCAACTCGCCATAGCCTTAAGACGCGCCGCACGCCCATCTGGCGCGCTGCACACGTCTTGCTACTAAACCCGCATTTGGGGGTTTGATTTTCGAGAGGAGAGGAGCTCAAAAACAATGAAAACCTTGTTCAGGCTTGGACTGGCCTCCGCTTTTCTGCTGGCCGGATCCTACGCGGCAAGCGCTCAGGTTAACATCGGCATACAGATCGGCGCTCCGCCACCGCCTCGCGTCGTAGTTGAACGGCCTGTTGCTCCAGGCCCGGAATTCGTCTGGATCGAAGGTTACTGGTATCCCCTGAGTGGCCACTATCGCTGGCACGAAGGTTACTGGAGCCGCCCGCCCTACGCTGGTGCGGTTTGGGTCGTCCCGCGTCACGAAGGCGGCCGGTATTACGGCGGCTATTGGGATGGCCCGCACGGCCGCTTCGAGCATAGTCACAAGTGGGACAAAGACCACGACCGCGACCATGGCCGCTGGCACGACCGCGACGATCACGATCGTGACCACGACCGCTAACCAAGCTCTCATTTCCTGATTTCGGAGGGGCGCAACCTGTTGCGCCCCATTTCTTTGCAGTACCGGGCTTTCGTCCGGCTTCTTCGCCCTGGCTCGACTTCCAGCGCGGTCCGACTCTCCCTCGCGCCACGATTCTTGCCTTATACTTATCGCGCTCCAAACACATTCTGGCGAGGTGTCTAGCGGTGCGCGTCCTCCGATTCCTCTTACTGATCGCCCTTGCCATCACAACGGCAACCTCTTCTTTCGCTCAGTCCGCCGCTCCATCGCCCTTATCACCACTCGACCCGCAGCAGCTCAAATCCATCGACTCCTTCGTCGCCACCGAAATGGCCCGCCAGAAAATTCCCGGTCTCGCGCTCGGCATCTATAGCCGCGGCCGGGTCCTGCTGGCCAATGGCTATGGTCAGTCCAACATAGAGCTCGAAGTTCCGGTTAAGCCCGAAACCATCTTTCAGTCCGGCTCGGTCGGCAAACAGTTCGTTTCTGCGGCCATCATGATGCTGGCCGAAGAAGGCAAACTCTCGCTCGACGACAGCCTCGCCAAGTATTTTCCGGACGCTCCCGCCGGCTGGAGGCCCATTCTCATCAAGAACCTTCTCTCGCATACCTCCGGCCTTTCCGAATACGCAAGCGATGAGCGCACCGGTCCCGAAGGCCCTTTTTATCTGCGTCTTGATTTCACGGAAGACGAGCTGGTCAGCAAAATCAAGGCCCTTCCCATCGAATGGCCCGTTGGCGACAACTGGGCCTACCGCAACACCAACTACGTTCTCCTCGGCGTCATCATCCACAAAATCACCGGCATGCCGTATCACGAATTTCTCGGCCAGCGGATCTTCAAACCGCTGGGCATGACCTCCACTCGCCTCATCAGCGAGCGCGACATCATCCCCAATCGTGCCGCAGGCTACGAACTCGAAAACGGTCAGCTCAAGAATCAGGAATGGGTTTCGCCGTCCTACAACTCGACGGCCGATGGCGCTCTCTATTTCAACGTTCTGGATTTGGCCAAGTGGGACGCCGCTCTTTACACCACGCAGCTTCTCAAACCATCCAGTTTCGACCGCATCTGGACCGTCTATCCGCTGAATAGCGGAAAGCCCAATCCCTCGAGCTATGGATTCGCGTGGAACATTGGCAAGCAAAACGGCCACAGACGAATCGAACACGGTGGCGCGTGGCAGGGCTTCACCACCAACATCTCCCGATACCCGGATGACAGCGTATCGGTCGTGGTCCTCACCAACCTGGACGCAGCCCATTCCGATCCGGGCCTGATCGCCCAAGTCGTCGCCGGCCTCGCAGCCCCATCTCTTCTCCCCGCCAAATTCACTGCCATCTCGGACACGCAGCCCGCCGTCGCGGCCTCGCTGGCAAGGGTGTTGGACCAGCTGGCAAAAGGTGAAGACATTCGTACACAAGCCACTTCCGAACGTGCCGCGCGGATAACTCCGGAAACCCGCAAATGGGTTCAACAAAGGCTCGCCACCCTGTGGCCTGGTGGCACTCTAACTCTCGTCAAGCGCGTAACTCCTCCCGATCCGGCTCCTGATCCGGCCGTCCGTGCCTATTCCCTATATCGCCTTCACAAAGGCGACGATGCCGCTTTGGTTTCGTTCGGCTTCGACGCCAACGGAAAAATCTCCATCCTGGACTTCCAAACCGACCGCGAATACGACTTTTAGCCCAACCGGCCTACGCGGCTCACCAGCAATCATCGCTTCTGGGCAATATGCGCCCACTCGCGAGGCTTTTTATCAGGGCAAGTGCTTTAACGATTCCTATCAGGGCCCGGCTTGTTCACCAGCCGGAAGTTGACGCTTCGCCGGTAGTGCAGCTACAGTCCTCTGTCGATCGTCCCGGAGGCTATCGTTAATGCGCATCTTAGCGTCAACCTTTTCCGCCGCCGCGATGCTCGCCCTGGCTTCGGTGACAACCTGCGCGCAGGCACCGTCCGCTGCCAAGCCGCTTACCCCGGAGGCATTCGTCGGACTGCGCCACCTCTCGGATCTCGAATTTTCTCCGGACGGCTCCCGCATCGCCTTCGTGGTGGACGAAGCCCCCAAAGGCGATCAGCGCTCCGGCCACATCTGGCTCTTCGATACGGCGACTCACGCCTTCCGCCAACTCACCTTCTCCGCCAAGTCCGAGTCCAGCCCTAAATGGTCGCCCGACGGAAAGTCTCTGGCCTTTCTTTCCGATCGCGACGAAGAGCAGCAAATCTACCGGCTCTCGATGACCGGCGGCGAAGGCGTAGCTCTCACCAAAGGCAAACGCAGCATCAGCGATCTCGCCTGGTCTTCCGACGGCAAACAGATCGCTTTTCTCGCACCCAACGCAAAAACCGAAGCCGAGGAAAAAAAAGCCAAGGAAAAAGACGATGCTCGCGTTGCGGACAAAGACGACAAGCACTCACGGTTGTGGCTGCTGAATCTCGCGGACGATTCGGAGCACGCGCTGACACCCGAGAAGTTCGCGGTATCCGAACTGGCGTGGCTTCCGGACGGCAAGTCCATCACCGTCGTTGCCACCGACCATCCGGAGTCTGACAGCAACACCGAGCGTATCTTTTCCGTGCTGACTACCGGCGCCAATCCAGAAATGAAGCAGCTCCTGGCACCGCGCGGACCGTTTGGCGATTTGCAGATCGCGCCTTCCGGCGCCAATCTCAGCTTCGTCGCCTCGCGCGAGGATGGTCCTGCGCCTCACGATCTGTGGATTCTGCCCGTCGGCTTTCCCGCCGCCAAGAATCTAACCTCGTCCAGTCTCGATCGCGCGGTCTTCGGCGCTCGCTGGACCAAGGATGGCAATCTGCTCCTACTCGTCGCCGACGGCTTTACTCGAAAATTGATTCACTACACTGGCGCCGGAGTTCGCGAAGATCTGCCGCTTTCCGACACCATGCCTTCTTCCTACGCAATTGCCGAAAACGGAGCCATTGCCTTCGCCGGCGAATCCGCTACCGAACCGCAAGAACTTTGGTTCGCGCCTGCCGGCCAGCCGCCGGCGAAATTCCCGAACTTCAACAAATCGTTCGACAGCTCCGCGCTGGCCAAGCCGGAGCGCTACAGATACAAATCGTTCGACGGCCTGGAAATCGAAGCCGCTCTTCTCAAGCCTGCGAACTACGATGGCCAATCGAAACTTCCGCTCATCGCGCTGATCCACGGAGGACCGACGGGAGCGTGGGA
>CAZQOB010000101.1:0-13816 GCA_964594885.1 uncultured Acidobacteriaceae bacterium | reverse complement strand
TCATGCGGCCGGCGGAAGCGCCCGGAGGGTTTTTGAAGATGCAACCGGCGGATTTTTGTCCGAGAGGCTGGCTGGAGCGACGCTTTTGATTGCAGATACGAATCCCTTGCAGAATTTCCTGGTACGGTTTGGAGGGGAGTTCCAGCGTCACTGCGAGCATCATATCATCAGCCGCAAAAGAAGTGTGGCGGTATTCAAACGAAATCTGTTCGCCCCTGAGGATTTCTATCCGGCGTTTGGCGGTGCGATAGAGCTTGACTTCGCGCACGTAGCTGCCGATCTGCATGCCATAGGCGCCGGCGTTCATGCGCAGCGCGCCGCCGACCGTGCCAGGAACACCGATCAAGCCCTCCATTCCACCGAGATGGTGCTTGGCGCAGTAGGTGACGGTGCGGCCCAGGTCGGCGGCCGCGTCCACGTGCGCGAAATTTCCGTCGAGTGTGACGTCGGGCTCGGGCTTGGCGAGCTGGAGGACGATCCAGGGTAGTTCGCCGTCGCCAACCAGAAGATTGGAACCGCCGCCCAAGAATCTGTAGGGGATTTGCCGCTCCTCGAGCAGTTCGACGAGTGTGGGGATGGAGTCGTGACGAGTGATGCGAAGCAGATCGGTGGTACCGCCGATGCCGAGGGAGGTCAACTCGGCCAGCCAGACACCGGCACGGACTGCGACGCCGAGTTTGGCAAGTTCGCCCGGGAGTGAGGCGTCGCTAATGCGCATGGCGAATTGGATGCTCCGTTCCAAGCAGGACCATTAATTCGTTGCTGGCACGCGAGACACTGCCGGCACCCACGGTGAGGATGGCGTCGCCCGGGCGAGCGTTTTTCAAAAGAAAGCCGATGCTGTCTTGTATCGAGCGAATGTAGTGGACGTTTTTGTGGCCGGCCTCGCGGATGGCGGCGGCGAGCGCTTCGCTAGTGATGCCGGGGATGGGCGCTTCGCTGGCGGCGTAGATGTCGGTCAGAACTAAAATGTCGGCTTGATTGAACGCGCCGCGGAACTCGCCCCAAAGATGCTGGGTGCGGGAATAACGGTGGGGCTGGAAGAGGACCAGCAAGCGGTCGAACTTGCAGCCGCGAGCAGCTTCGAGCGTGGCTTTGATCTCGGCAGGATGATGGCCGTAATCATCAATGACGGTGATGTCGTTGACCGCGCCCTTGATGTCGAAGCGGCGGCCGACGCCACCGAATTTGGCGAGGCCTTCGCGGATCAGCTCGGCGGGAACGTTGAGGTAAAGAGCGACGGCGGCAGCGGCGGCGGCGTTGCGAACGTTGTGGATGCCCGGCGGGTGTGGCAGACGGAAGATGCCCAGATCTTCTTCCCTGTAAGTCAGGCGGAACTCGCTGGCCAGGCCCTCGAGCTTAATGTCGCTGATGACCAGGTCCGCCTGGCTAGACCTGCCGTAGGTCAGAATGGGGCGCTTCACGTTCGGAATGATGGCCTGAACGTTTGGTTCGTCGACGCAAAGGACTGCAGCGCCATAAAAGGGGACGCGATTGACAAACTGAGTGAAGGCATCCTGAATATCGGCGAGCGAGGAATATTGATCAAGGTGTTCACGGTCAATGGTGGTGACGACGGCCACGACCGGGGCAAAAAGCAGGAAGCTGCGGTCGCTTTCGTCGGCTTCGACGACGAAGTATTCGCCGCGGCCTAGGCGCGCGGTGGTGCCGGCCTGATTGACGCGGCCGCCGATGACAAACGTGGGATCGAGATGAGCGGCGGTGAGGATCGAAGCGACCATCGAAGTAGTGGTGGTCTTGCCATGCGCGCCGCCGACGGCGATTCCGTACTTAAGGCGCATCAGCTCGGCTAGCATTTCGGCGCGAGGAATGACTGGAATTTTCAGCTTGTGAGCTTCGACAACTTCCGGATTGTCAGATTTGCCGGCAGAGGAAACGGCGACAACATGCGGGCAGTCCGCGTTGGAGGTTTTGTGGCCTTCGTAAATCGTAGCGCCCAGATTTTGCAGTCGTTCGGTGGTCGGAGACCGCTTGGTGTCCGAGCCGGAAACGGAATAGCCGAGCGTGAGCAACACTTCGGCGATGCCGCTCATGCCGATGCCGCCGATGCCGACGAGATGGATGCGCTGAAAATTCCGGAACGAGACCATCATGATGGTAATTCTCCCTGGCGTTTTGCTTGCACGCCAGCGGCCTTTTCGACGTCTTCCAAAAGGTCCACGATGTCCCGCGACGCGTTCGGCTTAGCAAGCTTGCGCGCGCTGGTGGCGAGCCGTTCGAGTTGCTGGGGCTGATCGAGCAGCGAGAAAATCTCGTTCGTCAGGCGGTCGGCAGTCAGTTCGGGTTCGGTGATCAGTTTTCCAGCGCCGACTTTGGCCATTTCCTGCGCGTTGCGCAGCTGATGGCTGTCGGTCGCGCGACCAAAGGGAATGAAAATAGCGGCGCGGCCAGCTGCAGCGATCTCCGAAGCGGTGATCGCTCCCGCACGGCAGACGATCAGGTCGGCCCAGGCAAATCGTTCGGCCATGTTTCCGAGGAAGGGCACAACTTCGGCCGATGAAAATTCTCTCCGGGCATAGGCAGTTCTTACCGCATTGTAGTCGCGCTCGCCGGTCTGGTGAACGATCGTCAGCTCGCTCTTTCGCGCGGCGAGAATATCCATGGCATCAACAAACCCGCGATTGATGGGCAGCGCGCCCTGGCTGCCGCCGGTAATCAGCAGCCGCAGCGGCTTTTGCAGCGCGCGCGGTTCAATCGCAAAAAATTCCGCTCGGACTGGATTGCCGGTGACAGTCGCTTTCTTGCCGAACATCTCTGCAGTGTTTTCGTAACCAGTAGCGATGCGGCGGGAGAGTTTTGCCAGCGTTTTGTTGGTAAATCCCGGCTCAGCGTTGGGCTCGAAAATGACGTTGGGAATTCCGCGCAGCCAGGTAGCCAACAGCATCGGGCCGGCAGCATAGCCCCCTACGCCAAACGCAGCGACCGGCTTGTGCCTACGCAGAATCGCAAACGCATCCAGCATTCCCGGCGCGAGCATGGCAAGATTCTTCACCAGCGTGAATCCGCCCTTACCTTTCAATCCCGCAGCACGCAGGGTCTCCAGCGGCAGCCAGGCCTGCGGCACCAGCTTCATTTCAAGCCCGCGTTGCGTTCCTACCATCACAACTTCCCTTTCCTTGCCGCGTGAAAGCCATTCCCGGGCCACCGCAATGGCCGGGAATACGTGGCCGCCGGTGCCGCCTCCCGCGACCAACAGTTTCCGGGGCGGTGTCATCGGCGCAGTCCAAAGTGGCAGCGAGCGCTCATCGCGCCGTCGATTGCTGCGAAATGTTTAACAACACCCCGGTCGCCAGCAGCATCACCAGCAAGCTCGAACCGCCATAGCTGATGAACGGCAACGGAATGCCTTTGGTCGGAACCATGCCCAGTACCACGGCGAAGTTGATGAGCGCTTGAAAAATAACCATCGCGGTGATGCCCAGTGCCAGCAGGCGGCCAAAACTGTCCGGTGCGGAAAATGCCGCGCGCATTCCGCGCCAGCCGTACACCACAAAGAGCGCAATGACCACCAGCGCGCCGATGAAGCCGAGCTCTTCGCAGATGACGGCGTAGATAAAATCGGTGTGCGCTTCCGGCAGATAGAAAAGCTTCTGTTTGCTTTCCATCAGGCCAACGCCGGTAAATCCACCGGAGCCGACTGCAATCAGCGACTGCAACAGCTGGAAGCCAGCGCCTTGCGGGTCGCTGTCCGGATTGAGAAACGCCATCAGCCGAGCCTGGCGGTAAGCGACGTGAGTGATCAGCAGGTACAACGCGGGGACCGAGGCTGCTGCCCCTGCTGCGATCCATTTCCAGGAGAGTCCGGCGACGTAGAGAACGGCGGCGGCGATCAGCACGATATCCACAGACGTGCCGAGATCCGGCTGCGCCAGTATTAGCGCCACACAAACCAGAATCGGACCGAGGGCCGGCAAAATATTTTTCAAGAAGTCTTGCTTGCAAAACTCCATGCTGGCGGCGTGGCGGCGCTTCAAATCCAGAAACCATGCCAGATAGAGGATGACGGCGAGTTTGGCGATTTCCGACGGCTGAATGCCGATGGGGCCAAAACGGATCCAGCGGTGAGTGGCGTGCGACTTGTCGAGAAAAAATGCACCGACCAGCATCAAACCGACACCGCAAAGAACCGCGTACACCACTGCGGGCTCGCGCAGCTTGCGGTAGTCGGTGCGCATCAAGACGAACATACCGGCCAAGCCGATTCCGAGCCAGGCCGCCTGACGAAGCAAGAAAAAGTAGGAGTGGCCGTACTCTTGCTGCGCAGTGACCGCCGACGCGGAGAAAATCATCACCGCGCCAAGCAGACACAGCCCTAGCGTCACGCCGAACAGCAATTTGTCATTTTCCAGACGTCTCGGCACGCTTATCGCCCTCTGTTTTCAGCGCCCGCAGCGCGAGTTTTGAGTTCTTGCACCAAATTCTTGAAGGTGCGGCCACGATGCTCGTAGTTTTCGAATTGATCGAAGCTGGCACAGGCCGGAGCGAGGAGCACGATGTCGCCGGGTTGCGCGGCGCGCGCTGCCATCTCGACGGCCCGATCGAGGGTGCCGGCGCGTTCGACGGCCACGCTGCCGCCGATTTGATTTTCAATTTTTTCGGCGGCGGCGCCGATGAGCAGCGTCAGCGCCGCGTGTTCACGAAGCAGTGGGATCAACGGCGTGTAGTCGCTGCCTTTGTCTTTGCCACCGAGAATAATCAAAGTACGACCGGGAAAAGCTTCCAGCGCTTTGATCGCGGCGTCGACGTTGGTCGCCTTGGAATCGTTGTAGTAGCGCGTGCCACGAATTTCGGCCACGAATTCGATGCGGTGCTCGACGCCGGAGAAGGATTTAACGGCCGCGGCAATTTTGTCGGCGCGAACGCCAGCGAGACGCGCAACGGTGATCGCCGCCAGTACATTTTCCAGATTGTGCGCGCCGGGAAGCGGAATTTCGCTTATGCGCATGATGTCTTCGTCGGTGCGGCCGCGGCGGAAGACGATGCCGCGGTCGAGCACATAGGCGCCCTGCTCGACATTGGCCTTCCGGCTGAACCAGAACAATTGCGGACGAGAGGGCGCAAGTGGCAGGCTCGCCGCGTCGTCGAGATTGAGGACCGCAGCGTCGTCTTCTTTCTGATTTTCGAAGATTCGGGCCTTGGCCGCCGCGTAGACCGCAAGCGTTTTGTGACGATCCAGATGGTCGGGAGTGAGATTGAGCAAAACCGCGATGTTCGGGCGAAAGGTCTCGATTAATTCCAGTTGAAAGCTACTCAGTTCGGTGACGGTGCAGGATTTGTCGCGCGTCTCGTTGACGCGGGCGATCAGCGGTGTGCCAATGTTGCCGCCGAGAATTGTTGGAAAGCCAGCGTGGCGCAAGATGTGCTCGACGAGCGCGGTCGTGGTGGTCTTGCCGTTCGAGCCGGTGATGCCAATCAGGGTGCCGCGCAAAAAGCGATAAGCCAGCTCGATCTCACTCCAGATTGGAATGTCCTGGGAGCGCGCGGCCTGCAGGATTTCCGCATCGGCCGGTACACCCGGGCTCGGGACTACAAGCTGCTGCCCTTCGACGGCGTTCTCCAGATTCTGGCCGAATCGCAATTGAATTCCGGCCGCCCGCAATTCGCTGACCGCAGCGCCGGTTTCAGTTTCCGGGCGGCTATCGACGGCGATGACGACAGCGCCGCGCTCCGCGCAAAAACGCGCCGTGGCCACGCCGGTGCGCGCCAGTCCGACGACCAGCACGCGCTTTCCTTTCAGTTCGACAGAATCCGGCATTCTCTTTCCAATCTTTAGCGCAACTTCAACGTGGTCAGCGCAAACAGGGCAAAAACCAAAGCCATAATCCAGAAGCGCACGATGACTTTCGATTCGCTCCAGCCGAGCAGCTCAAAATGATGGTGAATCGGCGCCATGCGGAAAATGCGCTTGCCGCGCAGTTTGAATGAGCTGACCTGCAAAATCACCGAGAGCGCTTCGACCACAAACACGCCGCCGACAAAGAACAGCAGAATCTCCTGCTTGATGATCACCGCGATGACCCCGAGCGTGCCGCCGAGTGAAAGCGATCCGACGTCGCCCATAAACACTTCGGCGGGATGCGCGTTGTACCAGAGAAAACCGAGCGAGGCCCCAACCAGCGCGCCGCAAAAGACGGTCAATTCGCCGACGCGCGGGATGTACTGAATGTCGAGATAAGTGGACCAGCGCGCGTTGCTGCTGACGTAGGTAAGAACAGTGAGCGCACCGGCCGCAATGACGGTGCAACCGATTGCCAGTCCGTCAAGCCCATCGGTGAGGTTCACCGCGTTGGAAGCGCCAGTGATGACCAGCGTAATGAACAGCAAGAACGGAACAAATGCCAGGAACCACAGATTGTGGCTGGAAAGCAGCGAATGGATGACCAGGTCCGGATGAAATTTCTTCAAGAAAGGAACCACCAACTGCGTGGAGTAAGCGCTGTGCGTTGAAAGCGCGAGTAGACCGATTCCTGCGATCAGGCTGACCGCCACCTGCAGCGAGAATTTGCGCTTGCTGGTCAGACCGAGGTTGTGCCGCTTGGCCACTTTGGCGTAGTCGTCAAGGAAGCCGATGCACGCGAAGCCGACCAACGAAAAAAGTGTCACGAGCACGAACGCGTTGGTCAGATCCGCCCAGAGCAGCACTGGCACCGCGGTCGAAAGGACGATGAGCACGCCGCCCATGGTCGGCGTACCCGCTTTCTTCTTGTGCTGCTGCGGGCCTTCTTCGCGTATGAATTGGCCGATCTGCAGTTCGCGCAGACGGCGGATGAGCCACGGCCCCAGCACCAGCGCCAGAAACATCGCGGTGAGGCTGGCATACACTGTGCGCACCGTGATGTAGCGAAACACATTCAGCGGACTGAAGTATTTTTGCAGGACGTGGTAGAGGAGGTAGTACAGCATGCTAGTGGTGGACCTCCGCCCGCACGCCCGCGGCTCCATGTTGCGTCAAAAGCGCTTCGACGATTTTTTCCATTTTTACGCCGCGCGAACCTTTCACCAGCAGCAAATCTCCCGGCTGCAGCAGCTCCGCTACAAATCCCGCGGCATCCGCGGATGAAGTGAAGAACTTCAGACGCTCGCGGGGAACTCCGGCGCTGGCCGCGCCCTCAAGTAATTGCGCGGCGTCGCCTTCAACTCCGACCATCCAGTCAATGGCCCCAGTTTTTGCCGCGAATGCCCCCGCTTCGCGATGGAGTTCTGCCGAAGTCGCACCGAGTTCGCGCATCTCTCCGGCAGCCAGGATTCGCCGCTTGAATCCCGGCGTTGCCGCCAGCAGCGCGGTCATCGCCTGCAGGGCGGCCGGGCTCGAGTTGTAGCTGTCGTTGATTAGCGCCGCTCCATTCGAAAATCGCAAAAGCTCACCGCGCATGGACGGTGGCCGCAGCGTCGGCAGTACCGCAGCCGCTTCGGCGTTGCCGATGCCCCAGATGCTTGCCGCCGCCAGCGCTGCCAGCGCGTTGGCAATCACGTGGCGCCCGGGCAGCGCCAACTCCACGCGCACCCGGCCCTCCGGGCTTACATAGTCAAACGTCGTGCCCAGCGCTCCGCGGTCTTCTATATTGTCCGCGCGAAAGAACGCCGGCCGCTCGATTCCGTAAGTCAAAACTCGCCCGGGCGCAAACGCACCGAACGCCGCCACGCGCGAATCGTCCGCGTTCAGCACCGCCGTCGAGCCCTTGCCGTTCAACCCTTCAATCAGTTCGCGCTTGGCCAGCGCAATTTCGTCCAGCGAAGCAAAAAACTCCAGGTGCGCCGGCGACACGCGCGTTACCACTCCCACATCCGGCCGCGCGATTTCCGCCAGCCGCGACAACTCTCCCCGCCGCGACATACCCATCTCCAGCACCGCCGCCTGATGCGTTTCTTCCAGCTTGAACAGTGTCAGCGGCAGCCCGTACTCGTTGTTGAAATTCCCTTCCGACTTCAGTACGCGGAACCGCGTGCCCAGCAGTGCCGCCAGAATCTCTTTGGTCGTGGTTTTTCCGACCGACCCGGTAACGCCGGCAATCTTCCCGCCCCAGGCTTCGCGCACCGCGCGCGCCAGCTGTTTGAGGGCCACGAAGGTGTCTTCCACGACGATGCACCGAGGACCGACCGCTTCCGGCACTTGCGCGACCTTGGCAGCGGCCACCACTGCCGCAATCGCGCCAGCAGCAAAAACCTCGGTAAGGTAATTGTGTCCATCGTGAGTCGGTCCGTGGATGGCGATAAACAGCTCTCCGGCTCGAATCCTGCGAGAATCAATCGAGACGCCGGCCACCCGGGCCAGGGGGTCGAGTCCCGCTCCCGGCCTCGCCACCAAAACGCCAGCCACCTGTGCAATCGTCCACCGCATAAATACCTCAAAGGATTCGCCTTACGCACGTATCCCAGAACTGGTTTGCTCTTCACTGGTTCGTCGCGCCCCTCCTTATCGGCCTGTTCTTGGCAGTGTCCGACTGGACTCGAACTGTGGCGCGCGAACTATCCATTCTAGTTTGCGCGCTCGCTGCCAAATCCTCGCTTTCCCGGCTCTGTATCGGGTGAGTCAAACCCTCGTTTGGCCAGTTGCTCTTGCGCCACCCGGCGGTCGTCCCAGGGCAAGGTCTTGTCCGCCAAAATTTGATAATCCTCGTGACCTTTTCCCGCAAACAACACAATGTCACCGGCGCGCGCCTCGTCAAAAGCCATACCGATCGCTTTCTCGCGGTCCGGCTCGATCAGATATTTGCCGGCGCTTTTCTGCAGGCCGACTACGATGTCGCTGATGATTTTCAGCGGATCTTCTTGGCGCGGATTGTCGTTGGTCAGAATGGTCAAGTCCGAGAGCCGGCCGCTGGCCTCGCCCATAATCGGACGCTTGGTGCGGTCCTTGCCGCCGCCGCAGCCGAAGAGCGTGACGATGCGGCCCTTGGGATTGAGTTCGCGCGCGGTCTTGATCAGGTTTTCCAGCGCGTCGTCGGTGTGGGCAAAATCGACGATAACCAGGAACGGCTGGCCCCGATCCACGCGCTGAAAACGGCCTGGCACATTTTGTAAGTTGCGGATGCCGGCCTCGATCACATCGTTGGCGATACCTGCGGCCTGTGCCGCACCAATTGCCGCCAGAATGTTGTAGACGTTGATGCGACCCACCAGCGGCGAGGTGATTTGCAGTTTTCCTGTGGGCGTGTGCGCGATAAACGCCAGGCCCGTAAATGCGAGATAAAATTTCTTGGCGGAGATGTCAGCAGGATTCTCGATGCCGTAAGTCCAGGTCTGTCCGGCGAGCCCCAGCAAGCGTTGGCTGTACGGATCGTCGGCGTTCAGGATCGCTCTTTCTGGTGCACCAGCACCGGTACCCTGAAACAACCGCCGCTTGGCCGCAAAGTAGTCTTCGAAATTCTTGTGAAAATCCATGTGTTCGCGCGTCAAGTTGGTGAATACCGCCGACTGGAAGCGGCAACCCCACAGGCGCTCCATAACCAACGCGTGCGAACTCGCTTCCATCACCGCGTAGGTTCCGGCGGCGTCACGAATCTCGGCGAAAAAGCTCTGCAGATCGAGCGACTCGGGCGTGGTGTTCGGTGCCGGATATTCGCCCAGCGGAGTGTGGTAGGCAATCGTTCCGAACAATCCGGTCTTGGCGCCGGAAGTCCGCAGCACGGAATCAATCAATGAGGTCGTTGTGGTTTTGCCGTTGGTGCCTGTAACCGCGACCAGCTTAAGAGCGTTCGCCGGATGGCCGAAGAAATTTGCCGCGGCAATCGCCAACGCTTTGCGGCTCTGTGGTACCTGAATCCACTGTACGTCGCCCGGCAAATCGGCCGGCCGCTCGCTCTCGCTGGCAATCGCTGTCGCTCCGCGAGCGATCGCATCGCGGATATATTTGTTGCCGTCGTCTTGTGCCCCCTGCAGTGCAAAGAATAGAAAACCTGCCTGCGCTTTGCGCGAATCGCACGCGATGCCCTCAATCTTTTTCTCTAGCGCCGCTGCGGGCACACTCGCGGCGGTCTCCGTAAACACCTCGGCCAGGCTCATCGGACGAGGCCCAGGCCGTAGCGTTTTGGTTTCCGTCTCCGCGCTCAATTTACCGCTTTCTGCCGCACTCGCTGGCTCCCGCAATCCCGTGGTCATTTGTGTTTTGACTTCGCGCTCGCTTTCAGGACCTTGGCTGCTTCTTCCGGCGCTCCAAATCGCACCGTAATCTTCGCACCTCGCCGAACTTTGGCTGCGGGTGCAGGCGCTTGGTCAACTGCAAGCCCACTGCCAACCAGCACCGGCTCCAATCCCAGCTGCAAACACAGTTCGCTGACCTCGCGCATGGTTTTGCCGCGCAAATCGGGCACCGCGATATCCCCGTCCTGATCCAACGCCACGGTCACCGGCGTCAAGGCTTCTTTGGACTTTTCCTTGTCCTTGGCGGGCGGCTGATCCGGCTGCGCTGCAAAATCCACGGGCGTAAAGTCCTCCAGTGTCGCGCTCTCATTCGCATCATGCGCCTTGTATGCGGTCTGTACCAGTTTGGGGCTCAACGGCACATCGCGGGGTACATCCAGATACGGCAGCACCTGCTCCGCAATGCGCTTGAAAACCGGCGCCGCCACCTGGCCACCTTCGTGCTCCCCGACCGGGGAATCCAGCGAAACCAGAATTGTCACTGCCGGATCATTAATCGGCGCGAATCCCGAAAAAGAAGCAATCAGTTGAGTCGGCGAATATCTTCCTGTTGCCGGATCTATTTTTTGAGCCGATCCGGTCTTGCCGGCGGCGGTCCAGCCGTCGAGCCGGGCCCTCGTCCCCGTTCCACCTAGCAGCACCACGCCTTCCATTAGCCGTCTCAGCGTCGCCGCTGTCTCCGGGCGAATCACTTCGCGTGGCTCGCCCGGCGCGAGCAGTCCGGTCACGGGCAAAGCCTGGTTGCCGCGTTTGATCTCCGCAACCACGTGGGGTTTGTAGAGCGTCCCGCCGTTGGCAATCGCCGACACGGCCGTCACCAGCTGCAGCGGGGTCACACCCACTTCCTGCCCCATAGAAACCGAGCCGATGGAAATCGCGCTCCAGTTATCCAGTTTCCTCAAGATGCCTTTGCTTTCGCCAGGGACGTCCACGCCGGTCTGTTGGCCGAAACCAAATGCCCGGATATATTCATAGAATTTCGGGGCGCCCATCCGCAGCGCAATCTTGATTGCTCCCACGTCGCTCGACTTCGCCAGAATGTCGGAAACCGTCAATAAGCCAAAGGGCTTGTGATCGCGAATCCGGTGTCCCGCGATATAGACCGCGCCGTTTTCACAGTTGAACACTTCATCCGGTCGCGTGAGGTTCTGATCAAGCGCTGCCGCCAGAGTAATCAGCTTGAACGTCGAACCCGGCTCGTAGATCGCGCTGACGGCCCGGTTCATACGCGAATCTGGCCGCGAATCATTCGGCGAATTGGGATTGAACTTCGGCCAGTTCGCCAGCGCCAAAATCGCTCCGGTGTTTGGATCCTGTACGATCACCGTGCCGGCCATCGAATGTGTCTTGGCGATTGCCGCCGCCAGCTCCCGCTCTGCGATGTACTGAATTTTTTCGTCGATCGTCAGGATGACGTCCGCACCCTGGTCCTTTTTGGCCCAACCGCCGTCGAACCAGCGCTGCCGCGCATCCGCCATCACCACGATTTTTTCACTCTTGCCGCGGATCAGGTTGTCCAGACCGTATTCGATCCCACCCAACCCCTTCTCATCCACATCGACAAATCCCAGGACGTGCGCCGCCAGATCGTGCTTCGGGTAGTAGCGCTGGTTCTCCGCCTGCAAATAGACGCCTTTCAAATTCAGCTGGCGCACCGCGTCCGCTTTTTCTGGCGGCAGCTTGCGCAAAATCCAAACGAACGATCCGCCATCGACAAAGCGCGTTTCCAGCACATCGCGCGGGATTCCCAGTTCGCGCGAAAGCAGCCTCGCCGCCATGACCTTGTTGTCGCCGATTTCCGCAGGCACCGCGAACGCCGACTCGACCGGCACGCTCATTGCCAGCGGATGCATGTTGCGGTCGTAGATCGCGCCGCGCTTCGGTGTGATTTCAATCGTGCGCTGCTGCTGATGCTGCGCGCGTGTCAGGTAGGCGCTATGCCGGACCAGTTGCAGGTAGCCAAGCCTGCCGAACACCGCGGTCATCCACAAGAGAGCCACGCCGGCAACGATCAACAGGCGGACGTGGATCTTTTCTTCTTGCATGGCCCGCTGCGTTCGGGATGCTCCTCACTTGAGAAATTCCGTGCCTAAAACCTATTGCCGCTGGTTCCGCTTGTTGAATCGCACTGCCGCCACCTGCATACCGCTCGGTTCGTCATACTCGCGCACCTGCACCGGCAGAGGCTCGGTCAAACCCAGGCGCTTGCGCGCAATCAAATCAATGCGCATCGGATCGCGCAAGTTGGCAATCTGCAATTTCAATTCGGAATTCAGGGTGGCAGCTTTGGCTTGTTCGGCCTTCAGCGATTCCAGCTCAAAGCTCAAATCAATGCACTTGAAGTGCTGAAAGATATAGAAAAGGAAGAACAGCGCGACCACGCAGCCCAACCCCGCCGTTTTGTAGAGATTCTTCTGCTTGACCGGTTCCACGTGCCGGACCAGCCGCGAATTATCAATCCGCTTGACGGTCCGGTACTCCCGCATCGGCACCGACTTCTTCTTGGCCATACTCAGACTCTTTCCGCGCACCGCAACTTCGCGCTCCTCGACCGCGGATTCTCGCGCTCTTCCTCATCACTGGGCCGCACTACGTGTTTCGTCAGAATCTTCAGCGTCCCTTGCCTGGCCGCGTCGCGAAATGCTTCCTTCACGATCCGGTCTTCACGGGAGTGGTACGTCAGAATCACGCACCGCGCTCCGGGATTCATTGTGGCGGGGACCCGAGAAAGAAACTGCCCGAGTTCCTCCATCTCTCGATTCACCGCTATCCGCAGCGCCAGAAACGTTTTTGTCGCGGGATGCAGTCTCTGCCTTCCCCATTGCTTTCGGGCCCCTGCCACAACCGTTGCCAGGTGCGCGGTATCGCGTATCGGCCGCGCCCGCACAATGGCCCTGGCGATCCTTCTGGAATCGTGCTCATCCGCCTCGCGGTAGAGCAATTCGGCCAGTTGGTGCTCCGGCCACCGATTCACAATCTCTTCGGCCGTCAGCTCACTGCCCTCGCCGGCGGCGCCCACTCCCATTCGCATGTTCAGCGGACCAGCCTCGCGGAACGAAAATCCGCGTTCCGGCTGGTCAAGCTGCATGCTCGAAACTCCCAAGTCGGCCAAGACCCCGTCCACCTTCGGAATCTCCAACTCGTGCGCGACCTCCGCAATTCTCGAGAACGGCGACTGCACCAGCTTCACTCTCTCCCCGAAGCTCTTCAGCCGTTCCCGCGCCAATTCCAGCGCCAGTGCGTCCCGGTCCAGGCTGATCAAGCGTCCGGACGTCAGCCGTTGCGCGATTGCTTCCGAGTGCCCGCCGGCTCCCAGCGTTGCGTCGATGTAGGTTCCGTTTGGTTTTACCTGCAGCCATTCCAGCACCTCATCCAACATCACCGGCGTGTGGGGACTCGCCTCGCTCACCACATCCGCCTCGCGCAATCTCTCTTCCGTAACCCTCTGCCCAACTTCCCGCCAACTCGCCCTGCCCTAGACTCCCAGTGCGTTCAGTGCTTCGTCGTCCTCGTCGGTATACGGCTGGTTCTTCATCTCATCTAGCACTCGCGTGTGATTCATGACTTCCAGGTAGTTCATCACGCCAAACACGTCCACATCGCCCTTGGTCTGCGCAGCTTCGCGCAAAACTGGCGGCAATAACACTCTTCCCTG
>CAZQOB010000100.1:0-14628 GCA_964594885.1 uncultured Acidobacteriaceae bacterium | reverse complement strand
ATGGGCTCTGCGCATAGTCGGCCATGTGCCCGAGGAGGATCAATCGTCCGCCGCGGCGCTGGAAGGCGGAAAGGTCCGGGTTCGTCGAATCCATCAGCTCCGAGACCTGCAGAATGCGCTCGCGAAACCGGTTGGGGTCGTAGGTACGCAGGTCGTATCTGCCGTCGCGCGCGTAGAAATACTGGATCGCTCCCGAGCCGTATTGCCACGCGCGGCTGTTGTTCTGCGCCGGGGGCGAGCCGTTGGCAGAGAAGTCGCCGGTAGCGGCGTTGCCGCGAGTGTCGGCCTGGGGAGTGTTGACACCGGCAGCAAGCTGAGCCAGGAAGGTGAAGTTGCGACCATTGAGCGGAAGATCATTCACGCTCTTGGAGTCCACGACCTGGCCAACCGCAGCGTCCTGCGATTGGAGCACGGGGATAGAGGATTCGACAGTGATTGTTTCGGCGATCGACCCAGGCTTCATTTTGAAGTCGGCCACGATGCTCTGACCTACGTTGACCACAATACCGTGCTCGTTTGCGGTCTGAAATCCCTGGAATGTGACCGTAATCTTGTAAGAGCCGATGCGGACCGGCGTGAATTTGTACCCGCCATCGGTGCCGGTGGAGTTGGTCAACTCCGCACCGGTGCCTTCGTTGGTCAACGTGACGCTGGCGCCGTTGATGGCGGCGCCGGTAGCATCCGTGACCGTACCGAGAATCGAGCCTGTATCAACCTGTGCGTTCGCCGCGCCAGCGCGCATGAACATCAGTGCGAGGCACGCCGCGAATGCTATTCCCAGCCGTCCAGCCCAAACGCGAACGGTACCGCTGTTCATAACCTTCCTCCTCAGAACACCAAGTACCCTTGAAATTCCCAAGGCTCTGTCGCTCGCGACCGTCCCGCGCACCTTGTAGGCGATTGCACCATCGCCAACCGTTATGAACATCGGCGGAGCGGAGGAGCAACAGAAAGCAGGGAGAACCCTGCGCACTTGCCCAATTTTTGAAAGCTTAAGCGCTATGGTAAAAATGTAAACGCTTACTTTTTGCACAGCACCCCTAGTACAAAACCACTACTGGGGTTCAGTTTATAGCTGCACCTGTTTTTGCTTGTCAAGTATTTTTCTTGGACCCAGTGGAAATTCCTGCATAGCTGCCAAGAAATTGAGCGTTTTGTGAGGATTCTGCTATAGCGCACCGATTTGCGCGACTCGGCTGGATGCCCTGCCGCCCCTGGAAAAAACGCCGTACGCTGCGTGGGAACTGTGAAGCATGATGACAACGTTTCCATTACGCCCACGCGTTTGGGAGGCGGCTGTAACGATGCTACCATCGCCGGTGCACCGAGCGAGGCTCTAGTCGCGTCGCACGCGTGCCAGGACGGCTTCAACGAATGGCTTTTCGAAAATCCTCGCGCCGCGACTTTCTAAAGAGATTCCGATGGGCCCCGGGGCTAATGCTTCCGGCGCCGCTGCGCGCGGCCGCAACAGGATTCATACCCGGACAACCACTTGAACGCAGCGGGCCAATGCGGTTCGCGGACACTCGTCTTGCGCCGCACTACCCTTCCAAGTCCCCGCTGGATGACATGCTGGCGCTGGTCGCGCCAGGCTCCGACGCGTACGTTTCAGAAAAGTATGTGAGTGAGATCACGCAGCGGCTTGAGCGGTTCCGTAGGGCTTTGTTGAATTCTCCGCCAGCCGTGCAAGGGCTATCGCAATTGTTGAGCTCCGACGCTGAGATCGTTCGCACGCCAGCGGATCGAGCCAACGCTGAAGCCGGGCATTCCGACTGGCTGAGATTGGAGAATTGGCGAGTGAACATGCGTCCTGGTGGCGACCGCGCAGCGTTTCTTGAAAGCTGGTCTTCGCATTTTGCTTCAGTTGCCGCGCTAACCATCGTGGAATTTGAAATCGTTGCGCTGACTCCGTCGCCTGACTCAACTCGATTAGACTCTACGATTCGCTTCGCACTGGCGGGAGACGCACGCGACGGAAAGCGATTCGAGCAGACGGGAACGTGGCAGCTGACCTGGACGCTAGACCCTGGTGGCGAGTGGATGATCAAGCGCTGGGCTTTTGGGCACGAACGAATGTCCAGTGTTGCAGCGCCTTTGTTTGGCGATGTAAGCGAGGCCGCGCTGGGGCCAATTCCGGCCTACCGCGAGCAGTTGCTGTTCGGAGTTGATCACTGGCGCACGGTGCTGGACGGCGCCAGCGGAATCGACGTATACGGCAACAACGGGATCGCGGCGGGCGACTTTGATAGCGACGGATTCGATGACCTATATATATGCCAGCCAGCAGGGCTGCCGAACCGGCTGTTCCGGAACCGCGGAGACGGAACGTTTGAAGATTTCACGGAGAAGGCCGGCCTGGGCGTGCTTGACGCAACGTCGTGCGCGATTTTTGCTGACTTTGAGAATCGCGGCTTGCAGGATTTGCTGGTGGTGCGCTCGTCCGGTCCGCTGCTTTTTTCCAACCGGGGAAATGGCACATTTGTAGCGAAGCCGCAGGCGTTCCAATTCGCGGCAGCGCCGCAAGGCACGTTCACCCATGCGGCAGTGGCGGACTACGATCACGACGGGCGGCTTGATATTTATTTTTGCCTTTACAGCTACTACCTCGGACTCGATCAGTATCACTATCCGGCGCCGTATTTCGATGCGCGAAACGGGCCGCCGAATTTTCTATTTCACAACGACGGGAACAGCAAGTTCAGCGATCGCACGCAGGAAGTGGGGTTGAATGTCGAGAACGACCGGTTCAGTTTTGCGTGCGCCTGGGGCGATATAAATGGGAATGGATGGCCGGACCTCTATGTGGCCAACGATTTCGGCCGCAGCAATCTCTATCGCAATCGAGGGGACGGCAGGTTTGAAGCAATTTCAGACCCGGCTGGCGCAAATATTCCCGGCGCAGGTATGAGCGCGTGCTGGGCGGACTTTCGAAACAGTGGCCGCCAGGACGTCTACGTTTCCAATATGTGGTCAGCGGCGGGCCAGCGGGTTTCGGCGCAGTCGATCTTTCACGCGAATGATTCGCCGGAAATTCTCGCGCAATATCGTAATCACGCGCGCGGCAATTCGCTGTACCGGAATGCCGGGAAGGGGAGCTTCCAGAATGTTGCGGACGATACCGGCTGCGAAGCCGGGCGCTGGGCGTGGTCAGCGGACGCGTGGGATTTCGATCACGACGGTTTCGCCGATCTGTATGTCGCCAACGGATATATTTCCGGTGCGAACAGTTTGGATGCGGGCAGCTTTTTTTGGCGGCATGTGGTGGGAAATTCGCCTTCTGATGCCAGACCCTCTCCAACTTACGAGCGCGGGTGGAACGCGGTGAATGAGTGGGTCCGCACGGACGGCACCTGGAACGGCTATGAGCGCAACGTACTGTATCGAAACAACGGTGACGGGACCTTCTCAGACATCTCCGGCGTGAGCGGGCTGGATTTCCTTGACGACAGCCGCGCGTTCGCGCTGGCCGACCTGGACCACGATGGCCGGCTGGAAGTGGTGCTGAAAAATCGCAACGCGCCGCAGGTTCGGGTATTGCGGAACGGAATGTCGTCCCTGGGTGACGCGATCGTGATTCGATTGCGAGGTACCAAGAGCAATCGCGATGCGATTGGTACGGCGGTGACGATTGAGTGCGGAACACTTCGCCAGACAAAGTACCTGCAGGCGGGCAGCGGCTTTTTGTCGCAGCACACGAAGGAGCTTTTTTTCGGATTGGGAAGAACGGCTGGAGCGGTTCATGCAACCGTTCGCTGGACCAGCGGGCTGACGCAAGCTTTCCGGAACCTGCCGGTGAATCAGCGCGTCGCGGTCACAGAAGCTGAATCGAACTTTGTAGCAAAGCCCTTCGGGGCGCTTTCGCGGATATACCTGCAAAGTGCCGGAGAAGCCAGAGTGCCGCCGCCGGACAGTCTTGTCGAGACCTGGCTGCTCGATTCACTGCCGGCCATCGATTTTTCCCTGGAGGATACAGGCGGAAGGACGCAAACCCTCGCGGCGCTCCACGGGAAGCCCGTGCTGTTGCATTTTTTCGGCATCAATTCGCCTGAGAGTGCAGAGCAGCTTGAGGCTTTAGGTCACGACCGAACTGCGTGGGCCGTCAAGGGCTTGCAGCTCTTGTGCGTCCACGTTGACGAAACGCAGACCGCCGATGCGGTGCGCGTCTTTCTTGCAAAACACGAATTGAAGCTTGCGGTTGTGCTGGCGTCCCCGGAGATCGCCGGGGTTTACAACATTCTTTACCGCTATCTTTTCGATCGCCGGCGCGATTTGCCGCTTCCCTGCTCGTTCCTGATTGACGCGAATGGGATGATCGTCAAGCTCTATCAGGGCCGGGTCGATCCGCGCCGGGTTCTTTCGGATGCCGAGACCATCCCCAAAACCGCTGCGCAACGAATGGAGCTGGGCTTGCCCTTCTCCGGCACGCTGTACGCCGGAACGTTTCAGCGCAACGATTTCACTTACGGCATTGCGCTGTTCCAACGCGGTTATCTCGACCAAGCCGCGGCTTCCTTCAAACAAGTTATCGCGAGCAAGCCCGATGAGCCCGAGGCGTATTACAACCTGGGAACGCTCTATCTGCGCAAGAACGATCTGCTGGAAGCGCAACGCTATCTGAAGAAAGCTGTCGAGTTACAGCCGGATTCTCCAGAAGCCTGGAACAATCTGGGAATGATCGCGGCGCAGCAGGATCAGCCGGCCGACGCCATTGCCAATTTTCAGAAATCGGTCAAACTGCGCCCCAATTACACCACTGCTCTTCTAAACCTGGGCAACCTTTATCGCCGGCAAGGTGACCTAGCAGCTGCGGCCGAACTGCTCAACAAAGCGCTGCAGTTGGAGCCGCAAAATCCCGAAGCGAACTATTCTGTGGCGATGCTTGCTGCGCGGCAAAACGACCTGCCGCGGGCTGCGGACCTGCTGCGTTCGGCCGTTCAGGCGCGACCAGTCTATGCCGAGGCGTGGAACAACCTAGGAGTTATCCTGATTCGCCTGTCGCGTAACTTTGAAGCCGAGGCGGCATTCGAGCAGTGCATCGTCAACGTGCCAGCATTCGATCAGGCTTATCTCAATCTGGCTCAGCTGTACGCGCTCTCAAACGACAAGCAGAGAGCGCGCGACACATTGCAATCGTTGTTGCGTCTGCAGCCGCAGCACAAACTCGCCCGGCAAGCGTTGGAGATGCTAAATTGAGGTTTGCCGTTGTTTAAGTTGGGGGAGAAGTTTTCAATTTCCATGGGCTGTCTTGTCCGCTTCTGGGGAACACGGAATTGCGTGTGTTGGCTTTTTTTTGCCGCGGCATTGGCGTCCACTTCTCGTCTGACTGCACACCTTCCCGCACCAAGAAAAGCCCCACAAACGGCCCGGGCAAATAGCAGCGAGGAAAAACCTGATCCGCGGTTTCAGGAAGCGCGGGAATTGCTGGAGCAAGGCCGCTTGGACCAAGCGATTACCGAGATCCGGTTGCGGCTGGCGGCTAACCCCAAGAGCGTCGAAGGCTACAACCTCCTTGGCATTGCGCTTACCAGCGAGCGGGATTTTGACGGCGCCCTGGAAGCTTTCCTGGGAGCCTTGAAACTGCAGCCCGGCTCCGCGCGCTCTCGGGTGAATCTTGGCAATTTATATCTCGCGCAACGGAAAGCCGATCTCGCGGAAAAGGAGTTTCGGCGCGTTTTGGCTGCGGCGCCCGGCAACGCCGACGCGAACTACAATCTTGGCTTGATCCTGTTGGAAAAGAATCAAGCCACGGACGCGATCCCGCATTTCCAGCATGTGTCTCCTGCAACGCCACAGGCGCAATTCAATTTGTTGCGCGCCTATCTGCGCGCAGGGCGTAACTCTGCCGCGATGCAACTGGCGAGCAAACTCTCCAGCGGCGCGCCGCAGGACGTCCAGCTGCATTTCACGCTCGGCGTTCTGCTGGCGACTGAAAAGCAATACCGTCAGGCGCAGTTCGAGTTAGAAAAAGCCAATTCGCTGCAGCCTGATACGTTTGAAATTCTCTACAATCTCGGCCAAGCCTATCTTCGCGCGAACGATTTCGGCAAAGCCGAACTAACACTCAAGCGCGCCGTCGCGCTGAAGCCCGATTCGCCCGACGCGCTGTATCTCCTGGCCCAAGCCTGCAACGATCAGTCCCGCCCGGTTGACGCTCTCGAACTGCTGGTCAAAGCGCACAAGCTTGCGCCTGAAAACACGGACATCATTTTTCTGTTGGGGCGCGTTAGCATGACCCAGAATTATTTTGAAGACGCCATCCCGCTGCTGGAAGGGGGCGTCAAGCTGGCGCCGCAGCGTCCGGATCTTCGCGCAGCGCTGGGCGAAAGCCTCTTTATGTCCGGCAAAGCTGATCGCGCTCTGGCCGTATTCCAGGAACTGGTCAAAGTCGATCCAACCGCTCGATCGTACGCTTTCCTCGGGCTCACGTACCGCCACCTCGGCCGTTTCGACGAAGCGCAAAAGGTGTTTGAGGAAGGCATGAAGCAGGATCCTCGGAACGCCTCGTGCCTTTTCAATCTCGGCTACATCGCCGGCCGCCAGGGCAATCAAAGCAAAGCTGAAGACTATTTCCAGCGAACGCTGAAGGCCA
The DNA here is from genome assembly GCA_964594885.1 of uncultured Acidobacteriaceae bacterium. Taxonomy (GTDB): domain Bacteria; phylum Acidobacteriota; class Terriglobia; order Acidiferrales; family UBA7541; genus Acidiferrum. The sequence goes on along the minus strand of CAZQOB010000100.1, from coordinate 8,039 downwards.
ATCCAGATTTTTCCGATGCGCTGCTCGAGCTGGCAAATCTGCGTAGCAACGAAAAAAAGTTTCTGGAGGCCGCAGAACTTCTCCGGCGCTACGTGAAGGTCAGCCGCGATCCGGCTACCGGCTACTACAAGCTGGCGATGGTTGAGCGCAGCCTGAAGCAGTTTGACGCGGCGCAGCGCGACTTGAGCGTCTTCCAAACACTTTCAAAGAATGTCTCCACCGGCCCATATCCTTACCAACGTCTGTTCGATTACCTCGATAACCGCGCCAGCCTCAACGCGCAGCAGCGCACCCAGCTCGACCTCGCGGAGCTCACCGAGCAGATCAAGAGACATCCCGGCCAGCCGCAAGACATTTATTTGCTCGCGGAAGCAAATCTGAAATTGGGAAAAATGGATGACGCGCGGGCGGCCATCGCTCAACTCGACGAGATGAGTGGCGAAGATTTCCGCATGCAAGGGGGCATCGGCGTATTGCTCGCCAGTTATCGCCAATACGACGACGCGATCCGCCATTTTCAGAGCGCCGCCAGACTGAATCCGGACTCTGATGACGTGAAGTTCGATTTGGCGGACGCACTTTTCCGCAAGGGGCAATACCAGGCTGCGCTCGAAACCGCGCTTGCGGTTTCCGCCAGCGGTCAAAAGGACGACTCGTTCTTGTCGTTGCTGGGCGACATTTATTCGCATCTCGGTGATTCCGCCAGGGCCACGCAAATCTTCGAAGACGCCATCCGCCGCAATCCCGATAACGATCAGTACTATCTGTCGCTCGGCCTGACGCGCCTGCGGGCGGGCGATCTTGCCGCTGCGGCAGCGGCCTTGAAAAAAGGGCTCGACCGCGTGCCGGGCTCCGGAAAAATTATCTGGGGACTAGGAGTGGTGTCCGCCCTGCGCGGTGATTCTGAACAAGCTTCGGCAAATTTGCAGCGCTCCGTGGATCTGCTGCCCGAATGGCCAGGAAGTTACTCCGCGCTCGGCGTTCTCTACTACCAGACCGGTCAGTATTCCAAAGCGCGCGAAGTCTTAGAGCGCTTCAAAGGCAGGCGCTCGTCGGGCCTCGACACCAGTCGCATCGAGCAAGCTTTGGCAAACGCGCCGACCGACTCCCTGCAGCCGTTGTCGGCCGCGGGCCGCCAACAATTTCTGCAAATCGCTCTTTCCCTTGCAGATCGAACTCTATGACCCGGGCCTTTACGCAAAACAGAGCACAATTTAAGTTCGTGGTTTCGGTTGCGGCAGTGGTGCTGCTTTGCTCACCGCTCGCACTGCGACCCTTCGAGCAGCAGATCGCGAAGAAATCTGACGCACCGATTCCGGTTCGCTTCACCGACCTCCGCAAACAGGCCGGCATCACGTTTCAGCAAGACTCTACGCAGACGGAAGAGAAACTCTATCTCGAAACCATGGGCACCGGCGTGGCTTGGCTCGACTATGATCAGGACGGCCTGATGGACCTGTATTTCGTCCAATCCGGCCCGACCGAGTTCTATAAACCGGACCAGCCCCTGCGTTCCGCGCTGTATCACAACAATGGCGATGGCACGTTCACCGACGTAACTGAAAAAGCCGGCGTCGCAGCAGAGAATCACTACGGGCAAGGAGTAGCGGTCGGCGACTACGACAACGACGGCTATCCCGATTTTTACGTGACCGGCTACGGCAGCGCGATTCTTTATCACAACAACGGCGACGGCACTTTCACTGACGTGACCAAGAAAGCTGGTGTGGGCGACGAAGGCAACTGGTCCACCAGTGCGGCTTGGATTGATTACGACAAGGACGGCTATCTCGATCTGGTCGTCGCCAATTACATTGAATGGTCGCCAAAAAACAATTTATGGTGCGGCGAACACCGGCCGGGCTATCGCTCCTACTGCCATCCAGGAAACTACAAGGGCCAACACATCAAGCTCTATCACAACAATCATGACGGCACCTTTACCGACGTGAGCGAGAAATCCGGCGTCGGAAAGCCCGAGGCCAAAGGCATGGGTGTGGTCGTCGCGGATTTTAACAACGACGGCTGGCCGGACATCGCCATCGCCAACGACTCCTGGCCGAACTTTCTGTTCCTTAACAAGCACGATGGTACGTTTCAGGACGTTTCATTCATTTCCGGATTTGCGGCTAGCGAAGACGGCCGCTACGAAGCCGGAATGGGCATTGATGCCGCCGACGTTTACGGGGACGGCGCCCAGCACGTTTACATCACGCACCTCGACTTCGAGCTGAACCGGCTGTATCACAACAACAAGGACGGTACTTTCACTGACGCGACCTACAGCTCGGGGATCGGGAACAAAGCGATTCTCTATAGCGGCGTCTCGATGAAATTCATTGATTATGACAACGACGGCTGGCCGGACATTGTGCAGCTCAACGGCGCCATGGTGGACAATGTGCAGCTCTATCACAGCGAAGTCAGGTACAAAGAGCCGATGCTAATGTTCCGCAATCTGGGCCAGGGCCAGTTTGAAAAACTTCCCGACGGCGCTCTCGGAGCCGATTTCAGCCGACCCATCGCCGGGCGCGGCATCGCGTCAGCAGACTTCGACAATAACGGCGACATTGATCTGGCCATCAACAATCGCGGCGACTTTCCAATGCTGCTGCGCAACGATCAGTCGCACGACGGGAGCGGCAGGGCCAATCATTTCCTGGAAGTGCTGCTCATTGGCACAAAATCCAACCGCGATGGATTGGGCGCTTCGCTGAAAATCACGGCCGGGGACTGGACCCACGTCGAACAAGCCAAAGGCGGTATGAGCTACATGTCGGCCAGCGATCCGCGGATTTTGTTCGGTCTGGGTAAGCATACAAAAATTGATTCGCTGGAGATTACCTGGCCCAGCGGCCAAGTGGACAAGCTGAAGGACCTGCCGCTCGATAAGATTATTGCCGTCACAGAAGGCATAGGCATCGTGCCGCATACCTTCCCCAAGGTTTCGTTCAAATGATCTCCAGTGGCTCGATAAAACGGAATGGTCATTCCGAGCGGAGGAGACCGACGTTTTTTATCCCGCTCGCCAAGCGGGTGTCGGCCTGCGCCGTCGGGGTGCGGGTTTCCATCAAGCGTTCTTTGCTCGATGAATCGCTCTGCGTTGTTTCCGTTGAGGCAAGTCCCTCATGAGACTTCCGCGCCGCCGTTTTCTGGCCAAATCGTCCATCATCCTCGGCGCAAATCTGCTCGACGCCCTTACCACTCCGCTCTGGAAATGGAACTCCCGCGTTAATTTGCAGGCAACCACAGCGCCGCACGCGCAATCTGCAGGGTCCGCTGCAAGATCACCGGTGCAATTTGTGGACGTTGCCCGTGAAGCCGGACTCAACTCGCCCAACGTCTGGGGCGACCCCAACAACAAGAAATACATCATCGAGGCCAAAGGCTCGGGCCTGGCGTTTTTCGATTACGACCAAGACGGTTGGCTCGACATCTATTTCACCAACGGCACGCAACTCGGCAAAGAGTGGCCGGCCGGTCAGGCGCCAACTTCGCATCTTTACAAAAACAATCGCGATGGCACGTTCACCGATGTGACGGAAAAGTCCGGCCTGGCGCGCACTGGGTGGCAAACCGGAGTGTGCGTCGGCGACTACAACAACGACGGCTGGGACGATCTCTTCTGTTGCTTCTGGGGTCACAACATTTTGTTCCGCAACAACGGCGACGGCACTTTCACCGACGTCACCAAGGCTGCCGGGCTCTACAACGAGGCGATCCGCTGGGGCGCCGGGTGCACGTTTCTCGACTACGACCGCGACGGCCGTCTCGATCTGTTCGTCTGCAACTACATAAAGCTCGACCCTGCGAAAACGCCCGATCCCAACGGCCCGCCGCTCTGCCAGTGGAAAGGCATCCCGACCATGTGCGGCCCGCGCGGCCTCATTGGCGACACCAACGTCCTTTACAAAAACAACGGTGACGGCACGTTTGCCGATGTCAGCGAGAAATCGGGAATCCTCAAACCCGGCCCGCGCTACTCCATCACGGCCGTCTCCTATGATTTTGACAACGATGGCTGGCCGGACATCTACGTCGCCGTGGACTCGCAGCCCAGCATTTTTTTCAAGAACAATCACGATGGCACGTTCACAGACCTCGCCGTGCTCGCCGGCGTCGCCTACAGCGACAATGGCCACGAACAGGCCGGCATGGGTGTCGCCGTCGGCGACTATGACTGCGACGGCTCTCTCGACATCTTCAAAACCAACTTTGCCGACGATACCTGCAACCTCTATCACAACAACGGCGACGGCACTTTCACCGACGTCACTTTCGCTTCCGGCGTTGGCATCAACAATCAATATGTCGCCTGGGGCTGCGGCTTTGTGGACTACGACAACGACGGCTGGGTGGATCTGATGCAGATCAACGGCCACGTCTATCCACAGATTGACGGCCACGCGGTCGGCCAGACCTACAAGAATCCGCGGCTGGTCTATCGCAACATGGGGCTCGTTAATGGAGTTGTCCACTTCAGCGATGTTTCCATGCAGCTGGGTCCGGGCATCACCGAAAAATATTCCAGCCGTGGCGCGGCCTTCGGCGACTATGATAATGACGGCGCCATGGACGCCGTGATTCTCAACATGGGCGATTTGCCGTCGCTGCTGCGCAACGACGGCGGCAACGCGCAAAACTGGATCAAGCTGAAATTAATCGGCACCGCATGCAACCGCACTGCGATTGGCGCGCGCGTCCGGGTCGTCACCGGCACTCACGCACAGATGGATGAAGTCCACTCGGGCTCCAGCGTCATGTCGCAGTCTGACTTGCGTCTCCACTTCGGCCTTGGCAAAGCCCAATGGGCCGACCTCATCGAAGTGAAGTGGCCCACAACCCAGAAAATTGAGCGCTTCAGCAGAGTGCCTGCCAACCAGATCCTCACGATCAAGGAAGGCTCCGGCATCGTCTCGTCGTCCAAACTTAAAACGTAATAGGCCTTGTGCCATAGGCGCAGGTTCTCGCAGGACTGGGTTTCCAGTAGGGCTACGATGCATCGTGCCATCCTTTCTGACTGAGGTGCTGGGCTTCCGCCCGGCTTTCGAGTGCGGCGCCTCGACGCCGCTTTGCTATTGCGCGAAGTTTCTCTCCTTAGCGTTGGTGGTTACCAGCGAAACGTAAGTATATTTTACGGCTCGCATCCGTATCATGCTCACGACTCTCGCCATCTCTAACTCGCCTAGTTCGCTAGAATGGGTTGTGAAGTTGCGGTTGCAGTTCGTTCGACCGGCCCCGAAGAAAATCTCCGCTGATCGTGGCTCGCTGTTCGCTGCTCGCTCAACACTCTGATAGTCTTTTCCCAGCCATGAAAGCGCTCCTGCTTAGCAGCTACAAGAATCTAGAAATCGCCGATCTGCCGACACCGCCCGTCGGCGCGGACGAAGTGCTGATCCGCGTGGCCGCTTGCGGCATTTGCGGCAGTGATGTGCACGGTTACGATGGCGGTTCGGGCAGGCGCGTGCCGCCGATTGTCATGGGCCACGAAGCGGCAGGCATCGTCGAGAACGTCGGCGCCAACGTCAAGAACTTCGCACCCGGTGATCGCATTACCTTTGACTCTACGGTGTACTGCGGCGCATGCCCTAACTGTCTGCGCGGCGAAGTCAATCTCTGCGACAACCGCCAGGTGCTTGGCGTATCCTGCGGTGACTACCGCCGGGCCGGGGCCTTTGCTGAATTTGTCGCCGTCCCCGCGCGTATCTGCTATCGGTTGCCGGAGGACCTTCCTTTCGCTGAAGCCGCGATGCTCGAAGCGGTCGCGGTCGCCATTCACGGGGTCAATCTCGCACAGGTTCGGCCGAACGATACCGCTCTCGTCGTCGGAGCCGGAACAATTGGGGTGCTCGCGCTGCAGGTGTTGAAAGCTGCGGGCTGCAAGAGGGTCTTGGTCACCGATGTAGATGAGGAACGCCTGGAGTTAGCAAAACAACTCGGCGCGACCGATACGCTGCTGTCCGACAATACGCTGCAAGCCAAAATTCTCGCCCTGACCACCGATCACGGAGTGGACGTCGCCATCGAATGTGTCGGAAAGAATGAAACCGTTGCCGCCTCAATCGACGCCGCTCGCAAAGGAGGCACCGTTGTCCTGGTCGGCAACATCGCACCCGCGGTCACACTTCCGTTGCAGAAGGTCGTCACCCGCCAGATACGCCTGCAGGGTTCCTGCGCCTCCTCCGGCGAATATCCGCTGGCCATCGAACTGCTCGCTTCAGGCGCCATCAAGGTAAAGGCGCTGATCACCGCTGTCGCGCCGCTGGAAGAAGGCGCAGCGTGGTTCGAGCGACTCTACCGCCGTGAACCCAATCTGTTTAAAGTAGTCTTAGCGCCGGGCACACCGTTATGAGCACCCCAGAAAACTCCTCTAGCGACAAACCACTCTTCGACCTCACTGGGAAAGTCGCCGTGGTCACCGGCGCCAGCCGCGGGCTCGGTCAATATTTCGCCCGGGCCCTCGCAAAAGCCGGAGCTGATCTCGTCCTTACCAGCCGCAAGAAAGAAGATCTCGCGACCTTCGAAAAAGAATTGCAATCGCTGGGCCGGAAAACGCTCGCTCTCGAACTCGACGTACGCTACCACCACAGCATTCAAAAAGTCGCAGCCGACGCCGAAGCCGCTTTCGGCCACGTAGACATCCTGGTGAACAACGCCGGCGTCAACGTCCGAAAGCCCGCGCTCGAAGTCACCTGGGAAGACTGGAACCTGATTCTTGACACCAACCTGCGCGGCAGCTTCTTTGTGGCGCAAGCGTTCGCACGCGGCATGATCGAGCGCCGCCACGGCCGGATCATTAATATTGGGTCGGTCACCAGCGTTGCGGGCTACGCAGGCCTTGGTCCGTACGGCGCAAGCCGCGGCGGCATCCGCCAGCTCACCATGAGCCTCGCCGACGACTGGGGCCAGCATGGCGTGACGGTGAATTGCCTCGCGCCCGGCTGGTTTCGCACGGCGCAAAACGCGGTCATGTACGAAGACCTCGAGTGGGTCGAATATCTGCGCGACCGCATTCCGCTAAAGCGACCGGGCGAACCGCATGACCTCGACGGCGCCATCGTGTTCCTTGCGTCCGAATCCAGCCGCTACGTTACCGGTCAGACTCTGCTTGTGGATGGAGGCATCTCCACGGGATCGGTCCATGCGCTGCGCAAATCTGCCCACACTGGACAGCACCCACACAAAAAATGACGATTCGAGATTTGTCGTTATTCGCCCGGCTCCGGGATCGGCGCCATGTCTCCAAGGAGGAAAATGTAGGCAGCGATTCCGACGGCTAAATAGGCGCTCGCGGCGAGAAACGCCCATTGAAAATTCGCTGTCGCGGCAACGATAAAACCAGTGATGATCGGCGCCGCAATTCCGGAGAGTTGGTTGCTTAGATTCATGATTCCGCCGACGGTCCCGACACTCTCGCGCGGCGCAATGAGACCCGGCATCGACCAGCCAACCGGCGCCGCAATGGAAAGTCCGGTCAGCGAAACTGCTATCCATGTCACGGCCGCCTCAGCGGAGAGGGCGTAGGCGACGCCAAAAATTCCCAGACCGAGCGAAGTCCCAGCAATCAGAAAAAACTGCCGAACACGCGTTGCATTCCACCCGCGTTGGATCAGCGAATCCACCAGCCAGCCGCCGACAATCAGCTCTCCCGCTGTCGCGCACAGCCACGGCACACTGGTGTAGAGAAACGAACGCGACAGATCAAGATGTTGAGCTTCGGCGAGATAAGCAGGCAGCCAGGTCAGCAGCAGATAAAAAACGTAGTTGTACGAACCGTAGCCGAGCGCGAGACCGAGCACTTTGCGCCGCGTGATCAGATAGCCGAGCGGCGCCCCCTGCGCGGCACGTACCGGATCTTCCGGCTGTGCGCCGCCTCCTCGAATATGCTCTCTCTCGATTTGCGAAAGGCCCGCATCGCGACTCGGATTGCGATAAAGGGCAAAAAACAACACAAAATAAACAATGCTGATGATTCCGGTGAGCGCAAAGTTCGCGCGCCAGCCAAAACGCAGCAACGCCATGCCCAGGAGCGGAATCCC
>CAZQOB010000099.1:0-15068 GCA_964594885.1 uncultured Acidobacteriaceae bacterium | reverse complement strand
GCCACATTTGCGGCACGCATTGTCGTGCGCGGGGCCCTTATAGCCGCACGAGCACAACGAGCATCCCGCTATTTTCAGCTTGGGTGAGTGGAAATCAGTCCTTCTTGAAGAGTTGATGCTTGGCTGCGGCGGGATAGAAGGGAATTGAGTTTATGGCTTGCAGATTGTGTCTTAGTCAAAAACAGGATGCTATACAACTGACTCCATTAGATATTTTAGGTATGAATTGTTAGGCGCTTTGAAAGCCCGGTTCTGTTGCGAAAAGAAATCTCTATAGAATTGACCGTCGTCATCCCGTACGAATGCGACGGAGGGCGCTGCCCCGGCGGACGCGCTTGAAGCTGTGATGATGTGATGACACACTCGTCGCCGCCACGCTCTTCCGGACTTTGCTCACGACGAACAGCCGGTTCTTCAAGCGGGCGCATTGGATGTGCCGGATCAAAACGTTTCGTCGTAAACAAGGACCGCACTTGGGGATGCTCCTTGAATTCGGTGTGTGCTTCCTAGATGAGAATGGTGGTCGCTGCTGAATGCAAAAGGATGCATAGTGAGCCGGAAGTCCCCTCAGAAGCTTGCAAGACCGAGTGTCTTAAGAGACGAACAGCTACCGAACCTGACCAAAGATCTCCTAATTACTTTCAGTAATCTTGAGCTCCTTTGCGGTGGCCTCCCAAGTTTCGCCGATTTTTCTAGACATGTCATTTGCCGTTCTTCGTCATCTACAACTTGAATGCCAAATTGCCTTCAATTGAAAATGCGAGCGAGAGCGGAATGGCAATGCTCCCGCACGGCCTCGGGTGAAAGTCTCCGGGCAACCGTCATCTGGGCAGCGGTGGAGGTGAGCTCCAATCGAAAGAACAGACTTCACGCTACGGCTGGATTCAAATCAGCTAACGGCTAGCTGTCCACTCTGGATTTGCTCGCTAGCCCGAATCTGGGCCAGGGCGGCTTGTACACCACCTCGCTGCGGGCGTAGCACTAAATCTGCGTTGTTTTGGTGGTGGAATAGGCTAATACCCGCAGCAACTGCAAAATCCGGTCATCTTCGGCGTACCTTCGCCCTATGAAAAATTTCAAGGCTTCAACCGAGTTCTTCATCGTCTCGATTTGCCGTGCGCTATAACTTTCGATTGACAGATATAACGTTACGCGGATATAACCTCGCGTAAGGTCGACCCGCAAACGCTCGGCGTCCAATCTCAGGTCATGGAGGCCATCGTGCTATCCCTGCGACAAATCTCCGCGGCACTCTGGGCTTGCATACTTTCTGTACCTCTTAACTCAGCTACCCAAAGTACTCAAACAAGCGCCCAGACAACGGCGGCACTTCAACCCTCAGCGATTCTTCAACAATCGCTTGCTGCGCAGGTTGGCAACACGACTCTCTCTGACATTACGCTCACCGGGACTGTCCGACGCATCGCTGGTTCCGACGACGAGACCGGCAGCGCTATGCTCCAGGCGGTCTCCAACGGCTCCGCGCGCCTGACGCTCAACCTTCCCTCCGGTACCAGCACCGAAATCGCCAACCTTTTCGGCTCTCCCACGGGAACCTGGTCGGGCCCGGATTCCATTTCTCATCCGCAGGCTTTTCATAACCTGCTCTCCGAATCCGCATGGTTCGCACCGAGTATCGGCATTGCCCGCCGCCTTTCCTCGACGAGCTCTGTCGGGACGTACGTAGGTCACGAAACGCTCAATGGTCAAGCTGTCGAACACATCGCCGTCTCGCAAACGCCTCCGTCTGCCGATCCCCCGAGCGGACCAAGCTACAGTCATCTTTCGCAGGTCGATTTCTACATCGACTCCACAACACTTCTTCCCGCCGCCATTTCATTCAACATTCATCCTGACAACGACGCTTCTCGGGACATCCCTGTGCAAATCCTTTTGTCGAATTATCAGACCATCTCTGGCGTGCAAGTCCCCTTGCACGTACAGAAATTCTTCAACAACAGCCTGTCCCTAGACCTGCAAGTCCAGAGCACGACGATTAATACGGGCCTGACTGCCGGCTCGTTCAACACGCTCTAACTGGAGAACTCAATGATCCGCTCAATCCGTACCCTGCTCGGCGGTTTGCTGTGCTCAATCTTTGCCTCGCTCGTTCCTCATTCCCTCTCCCAGGTCGCCACCGGCACTCCTCCCTTCGGTTCGTTCGGAGGTGGCCCCGACGTGATCAATCTCGCCAACCTCAATTCGAATATCACCATACCTATCCTTAACAAGTCTGGTCGCGGTTTGCCGTTTAGTTACAACTTGGTTTACGACAGTTCGATCTGGACTGAGGTCACTTCGGGCAGCACCACAACGTGGCAACCCACGACGGCTTCGAACTGGGGATGGACTACTTCGATGCCAAGGGGCGGCGGGATCCTAACCAAAACCACGGTTCATGACGGCGGCTTTTGCTACATAGGCAACAATAGGTATCACATTTCGACGACATACTATTCGTGGACATATCGCGATGGTTCTGGAAGTCCACATACCTTCCCGGGAACTTCTTCCTTCACTTTTGATACCTGTGATGGCAACTCCTGGACTAATCTCGTAGCCACGGCCAGCGACGGCTCTGGGTACACCATCAACGCTACAGGCGGAACGGTGAACTCTCTGTACGCCTCCGACGGAACTCTCGTCAATGTTTTTTCCGGGACAACGAGTCTTCAAGACCGAAACGGAAACGAAATCACCTCAACAAATTCTTCGGGCACGACGACTTACTACGACACGCTTAGCAGCTCGACGCCCGTTCTCACTGTGGCCAATACCGGAAATCCCATTACTCAGACGACGTTCACTTATACTGCCCCGTCAGGCGGCTCGGCATCATATACAATGAAATTCTCAACATACTCCATTCAAACTGCCTTTGGCTGCAGCGGCGTCACGGACTATGGCACGAACGGAACAACCACAGCAAACCTCGTCAGTGAAATCGATCTACCAGACTACAGCTCCAGCACCAACCCCAACTCGCGCTATACGTTCGCCTATGAACAGACTCCTGGCCATACAGGTTTTGTCACCGGTCGCGTAGCTTCTGTTACTCTGCCCACCGGCGGCTCCATTACTTACACCTATACTGGCGGCAGCACTGGCCACACCACTTGCACGGACGGCAGCACTTCCGGTCTCACGCGCGTTCTGTCCGATGGGGCAACGTGGTCCGCGACGTGGCAATATGATCGCGTGGCAGGTACAGGCGCAGCTTACACTACGACCGTCACCGACCCGGCAAGCAACAAGACCGTGGTTCAATTTCAGGGACTTTACGAAACGCAGCGTGATTTTTATCAAGGCGCGATTTCGCCAGGAAACCTTCTTCAAACGATCAAGACCTGCTATAACGGCAATACTTCGAGTTGTACAAGCACTGCCATTACCCTACCGATTTTGCAACGAAACATTATTACGGTGCTTCCTGGCGGACTCCAGAGTGAGCACGATGACATTTGGAACGCTTACGGCGCTCCTACCGAATCGGATGACTACGATTTTGGAACTGGAGGAGCTCATGGGGCGCGTTTGAAAAGGACTGTCGCGTCTTACAAAACCTTGGGCAATATTAATGCCTTCCGTCAAACGGTCACGATTTGCAATGGTACGGGGACAAGTATCAGTTGTAACAGTAGCGGCACTCCTGTCGCGCAGGTGATGTACAACTATGATGAGGGAACGGTCGCGACAACCACGGGCACACCGCAGCACACAAACCCCACCACCGCTAGGGGAAACCTTACAAGTACCAACACTTACGTAAACGCCACATCCTTTCTTACGAAATCGGCGACGTACTACGACACCGGCACGATGAATACGGCTACCGACGTCAACGGCGGCGCAACGACGTACAACTATGCCTCCGGTGCCGCGTCTTGCTACAACTCTTTTTCAACGTCTGTGACCGAGGCTGTTAGCGGCCTCTCAACGTCACAGACTTGGAATTGCACTGGCGGTGTCCAACTCTCAACAACGGATGAAAATAACCAAACCACCACGGCGGGCTATACCGATGCGAACTTTTGGCGGCCGACCTCCATTACTGACCCAATGGGAGCCACCACCAATTTCTGCTACGGACTCATCAGCAGCGGCACGTGCTCCATTAATCCAAATCAGGTCGAATCCGCACTAACGTTCAACAGTGGCAATTCGGCCGTCGACCGGCTCACCACGCTCGACGGTCTTGGCCGTGTTCGCATCCAACAGACTAGACAAGCGCCAAGCTCGTCCACATTCGATTCTGTAGAATCTGACTATGACTCGGTCGGACGCACCAGCAGAGTTACCCTCCCCTACTCAGGCACCGCAGGCCAAACGAATTCTACGATTGCCGCCACCGCCACGACGTACGACGCTTTAAGCCGTCCCTTAACCATCACCGACGGAGCAGGCGGAGTAATTAATTATTCGTATGGAACTGTCGGCAGCCAGAAAAACGACACGATCGTCACGCAAGGTCCTGCGCCCACAGGCGAAAATATAAAGAGTCGACAACTCGAGTCCGACGGCCTCGGTAGACTGACCTCAGTGTGTGAAATCACGGCGGGAACGGCCTCTTGGCCTGGAGGCACATGCGCTCAGAACACCACACAAACAGGCTACTGGACCAAATACGTTTACGACACCCTAGGTAACCTTGTGACGCTTACCCAGAATGCGCAAGCAACATCGAACCACCAGACAAGGTCCTTCACCTACGACTGGAAAAATAGAATGCTTTCCGAGACAGTCCCCGAAATCGGAGCAAGCGGAAACGGCACAAACAACTACACGTATGATTCAGACTCGACTTGCGGAACTTCTAAGGGCGACCTGGTTAAAAAGGTGGACTCAGCTGGAAATGTGATCTGCTCCTCATTTGACCTGCTTCACCGCCAGCTTGCCGCAACTTACCCCTCTGGACCGTACTCTACCGTCACGCCGCAAAAGCACTTCGTTTACGACGCCGCGACTGTCAATTCGCAAGTGATGGCTTACGCCAAGGGGCGCCTAGCCGAGGCGTATACTTGTTTTTCCCCTTGCGCCACAAAAGCGACCGATATCGGGCTCAGCTACACCATGCGCGGCGAAAATTCGGATGTGTACGAATCGACGCCAAATTCAGGCACGCTCTACTACCATACGGCTCTGACTTACTGGGCGAATCGTACGCCATACCAATTGTCGGGGAATATCGGCTTGCCCGCCACGATCACTTACGGCGCCGATGGAGAAGGCAGGCCTAATACCGTCGCCGCGGCGAGTGGCCAAAATCCCGTTTCCGCCACCGTTTACAGCACGGCTGGATTAATCTCCTCGCTCACTCTTGGCTCGAGCTCGAGCGATACCGATTCTTACGGTTACGATTCGAACACCAACAGAATGACGCAATACAAATTCACCGTGAGCGGATTCTCTCTGACCTCGAATCTCGGGTGGAATGCCAACGGCACGATTCAAACCCAAAACATTACGGACGGGTTCAATAGTGCCGATACTCAGAACTGTTCCTATCTCTATGACGACATGTCGCGAGTAATCAGTGCGAATTGTGGCAGCGTAGCCGCGCAGACTTTTTCATTCGATCCCTTTGGCAACATCAACAAAGCCGGTAGCCCCAATGCCTTTAACGCTTCTTACAATTCTTCAACAAACCGCATTTCCGCCGTTGGCGGAACTTCTGCAACGTACGACAGCAATGGCAACGCTACCAACGACACTTTTCACACTTTCACCTGGGACGCCGATGGATTCGCAATCAGCGTGGATACCGGCCAATCCGATGCCGTCACCATCAGCTACGACGCTTTCGGCAGAATGGTCGAGCAAAATCGCTCCGGAACATACACGCAGTTCGCTTACTCACCAAATGGCATGAAACTGGCAATGATGCACGGTTCCAGCCTGACAAAGGCCATGGTACCGCTGCCGGGAAAAGCCTTTGCGATCTACAATTCAAGTGGCCTACTCTACTATGCCCATCCGGATCTCCTCGGTAGCATTCGTTTGGCCACCACGCCTGCGCGAGCGGTTTATTTTGACACTGCCTATGCTCCTTTCGGTGAAACTTACGCGTCAACCGGAACGTACGACCCTGCGTATACGGGCCAAGTAGGAGATATCAGCCATCGTCAGGACACCGCTGGCGGGCTCTACGATTTTCCCACTCGCGAATACAGCACGCAGGGCCGCTGGCCTTCACCGGACCCTGCTGGAAAGGACGTAACGTGCCCGAAAGATCCGCAATCGCAGAATCGCTACGCGTATGTCCGCAACAATCCCATTACGCGCATCGACCCGAGCGGCATGGGAGATTGTGACCCTGAAGACCCCTTGTGCCCCGGCGACCCATGTATCATCGATCCCTTTCTTTGCGGGCCTCCCCCTCCTCCCCCTGGTGGTAGTGGTGGTGGTAGTGGTGGTGGTAGTGGTGGTGGTAGTCGTGGTGGCAGTGAAGGCCCGAAGCCCCGCACGTTTCCTTGGCCCGTCGTACTGGCCGCCGAGAACGAACCAGAAGACTGTTGCAAAGATTTACCAACATATAAGGAGAAAATATGGTGCCACATAAACAGCGCAATCTTTGGCTGCAAGCCAAATTACGGATCTGAAGGCTGTCGAGAAACAATTTCCAACTCGCCTCTCGGGACGCAAGGTGACACGTGCGCCAACGATGTTCCTCCCGATGTCTTGGAGAAGGCCTGGAGCTGCGCAGGCGATGTTCCATGTTGTCGTAAAAAGGAAACAGCCTTCATCCGCAGCTGCTACGACACGCCGGGCCATGTAGTAAATTGGGCCCAACCCATGGGCCCAGCGGCGTTCGAGGGACTACAGTGCTGTAAGTTGGTCCGGGGACCAGTCAAACCGAAATAATTTGGTCGACAGGAATCAAGATCCAAGGAGAATGCCATTGAGGTTTCGTTTGAATAGTCTATACATTTCTGGGACGCTCTTGACGCTCTGTTTGCTGAGTATCGTACCCTCACTATTGCGATTAGCTGCCACGTGGCGTCAGCGCAACATAATATTCGCCGACAGATATTCATGCTATAACTGGGAATCATTACTCGCGATTGCCTCACTGGCGTTAATCATCACCGCACTCTTGGTGCTTTGGACTGGCTACTGGAGAGGGATGCGGTCCGCGTGGTTCGTAATGTTTGTATTTGTCTTTATTTATTTCGTTCCCGTGTATTTCGGGGACACTTTTCTGTCCATCTGGACAGAGGGACCTAGTTGGTGGCACCGATTCATAAGTGGCCTATGGCGAGGAGATACGATGGCTGCCGCTATGCTCAGACATTTTATTAGGCTGGCAGCCATGCTCGTTGCTCTTTTCCTGCCGCTTAGAGTCTTCTTTGGCAAACCACGAACTTCGCATTCTGGTTCACAGGCTGACTAGGTAAGGAGCGCCTGTTCCACCTTTTAGTGCGTGGCCCAGCCTTTATCCCAGGCAAGTTGCTCAGAGCTGTTGCCCCAGCATCCGCGTCGCGGGATCATACGACGTTCGCAGCTTGTGACATGAGGTCTCTTCTTCCGATAGGAGGGAGTGAAACTGCACTCTCGCGACTGTCTCGAACTATCCCAATATCATCTTCTTGAGTGCGGCACAGCTTAAGGAGGTGATTTCCGTTTCAGTTACACGCTCAACACGCAAGGCCGTTCTGGAAAACATAGACAGTTGAAGCACATGGCGCTTCACGTTATCGAAGCCATCGATTGAAACTTGGGCCGATTCCGCGGTGACAACGAGGAGCGATGAGATCACGTTTCGTTTCAACTTCTCAGCGTAATAGTCATTCGCAAGGACCAACCGACTTACGCTCTCCCTTAACCACCCAGAATGAAAACCCTTTCTGATGTACTTGATTTCGACAATTACGTCAGGCGAGTCTTTTGTCCTAGATTCAAGCACCACATCGTATTCAGCGTTTGCCAGCCTCTGATTTGCGCGCACTATGTACAATTCGCTCAGGCAGCCGGAGATTCGATCACGTACTCGTTGCTCAACTATGCGAAATTGCGTGGTGGCTGAAGCTACTTCGTCAGGCAGAGCTGTTCTTAGTTGCTCTTCAATATCGGCTTTCAGTTTTTCATCGACCTGTTGCGGTGTCATAGCCGTAAGTTCGCGTTCGAGTTTTTGAACCTCTAATTCTTCAGCCTTATCTCGAAGTGATTGCCGTTTACGCCATTGAAATAAAGCGCGAGAAGCCAGCGTGAGCCCGCTAAGAAAACTGGCCAAGGAAAACCACGGGAGTGCCAAAAAGACTTTTTCCAGCAAATGTTGGCGTTCGGCGACCAGCGCCTGTGCCATTGGCGTTAGGCGGAGTATCTGAGCATTATCCAGCAGAAGGTCAAACGGTTCGCGCAAGAATAACCAGGGCACAACAAAAGAGACGATGGCAATGGCCTGCGCGTCGCCAAAATGTCCAACGCCAACACCGCGTGCACCAGCGGCTCGTACACCAAACTTTACTGGCGCTCACTGTCGAATGACACTATCGCCGAAACTGACGGCTCCGGTAGCACTACCAATTCCGCTTACAATGAATACGCGTTCTTCGCTGGCCGTCGTATAGCCTCCCGCAATGGCGCTGGCGCGATCTTCTACTATTTTGCCGACCAACTCGGCTCCACGCGAACCATCACTACGGGCAACGGCACAGGCCAAACTTCCGGCCAGCTTTGTTACGACCAGGACTACACTCCCTACGGTCAGGAAGTTTTTACCACGGCTCAGATGTCGCGGCTGCAAACCACCGCCTGCCCGCCCAACTACCGCTTCACGGGCTACGAATACGATTCCGAAACGGGGCTGAATTACGCCTTCGCGCGCTACTACTCGCCGCGCCTTGGCCGCTTCATGTCCACCGACCCACTCCGCGGATCCATTGGCTCCCTCCAGTCCCACCACGCCTACGCTTACGTTATCAATAATCCGTCAAACCTCAGCGATCCTTCAGGAATGGATGGGCGTTGCAAGACCGCCGTAAACTGTCCATCAGCAGGGGGTGGTAGCGGTCCTATCGGCGGATGCTCGTTGGATGGTGTAGACACCTCATGTGGACTGATCTACCGCTTGGCTGGCATGGGTGCCTTGGCGGGCGCATCAGCCCCATTTTCAGGCGGCGGCCAGCTCTTGCTGTACCTAGCCGGAGGCTCGGTAACGAGCATTAACCATAACGACTGGGGCGGAATGATGGATTACGCCAACATGAGCTACGGGTTTGACGGCGAGTGGGTCACAATCAATCAGTTCGTCGGATTAGTTGACTCCTATTACGCTGGTCTGGGCAACCTTTCTGACGACGAGCGGCTAAGCATCGTCGCCCGTGGCGTGGTTAAAGGCGCCGGCGGCCTCGGCGACTGGCGCTTCTACGCTGGTTTTTATCTAGCGTCACTGGCGGGCGCTACTCCGCAAATTCTCAACAGTGTTGCAAGTCTCGACTCGGTAAGCATTGCCGTCGGAGAAGGGCAGCCATTCCATGTTGCAGTTGGTGCGGACGGACAGTGGATACATGCGACGGACATGTACGGTGAGATGCAAATGACAACTGAAGGTGCGAATGCCTACGTCAGAGGGTTCGCGTGGGGTCAGGTCAACGTTCCTACTTTAGCGCCACAAGCAATTTTTGGAACTGAGGGTTCTGCCACATCGAGCTGCGTCTCAGGCGCTTGCAGCGCTCTCTGGAAGACGGTCTTCTAGCATGGACTTGCGTTCCATTTTTCTCCGCGAATCACAATATCCCAAGAACGTTGTAAAAAGCCTGTTCAAGCTTCGGCTTCCCGAGGGCTCGCAAGGAACACCTCCGTTGCCGCAAAACCCAAGAGCGTTCCGTGACCCGGCAGGCCCGTATCTTCTTCAAATGATAGGTGGTGAATTGCGGAGAGTGGGCCATGTCGTTAACGATCCCCGGGGCTCTGGCGGCTCGGACGCAATCTGCGACGTAGTACGCGGAGATTTCGAATACCGGATCTCCCTAGGTCTATGGCGCGAAGAAGGTTTTCTCAATTGTATCTTGAGCACCGGTCATCGGCCCGTGCCATGGTATTCGAAACGTCCTGTGCTCAACATACCTGCATGGGCTTCCGCCTCGGATGATGTGGCTCGTGTTCTTGAGCAACTCTTCGGCCGTGACTCTATCGCACGGTTTACAGCCGAGGAGGACGTGCAGGGAAGGCGACGACAGTTACGCCTCAAGTGGGGATTCCGGACGATCGTGATCAGTGATCCCGAACGATCGTGATCGCGATTCCGGGATGATCGTGATCAGGGTTCCGAAATGATCGTGATCACCTGTTCCGGGCTGATCGTGATCAGTTGATCAGGCATCCCGGAACGGTGATCACGATGCCCCGGAATGTTTTCCACAGGAGGGGAGTGCCGCTGGACATCACAGAAGGCAACCTGTTTCTCCGATTCGACTTACGGGAGAGACAGAGTGCCGACCAGGAGATTGTCCATGCGAAAGCTAAACGAAGTGCTCCGCCTGCGTTTCGAGCTGGGGCTGGGGCAACGGGCTATTGCCCGTGCTTGTTCCATCAGTCAGGGAGCCGTCCATAACTACCTGAAGAAAGCGACAGCAGCTGGGTTCGGTTGGCCGCTGCCGGAAGGCTGGGACGAAAAACGCATCGAGGAAGCGCTTTTCGGTGATCGACGCCCGGTAGAACGACGGCCACGTGCCCTTCCAGATTTTCCCGCCCTCCGGGAACAGTTCCAACGACATGCCCATCTGACGCTGCAGTTGGCTTGGGAAGAGTACCGGCAAGTGCATCCGGAGGGCTACGGCTACAGCCGCTTTTGCGAACTGTACGGGCGCTGGCGCAAGAAGCAGGATGTAGTTCTGCGCCAGGAGCACAAGCCCGGCGAGAAGGGTTTCGTGGACTGGGCCGGAGCTACTATTCCCGTGCACGATCCGGTTACCGGCGAGATCTGGCCTGCTTCGCTGTTCGTGATGGTGTTGGGCGCAAGCTCTTACACCTACGCCGAAGCTACACGAGATCAACAACTGACGGCCTGGCTCAGCTGCCACCTCCACGCCTTGGAATATTTTGACGGGTCGCCGAGACTGCTGATTCCCGATAACCCGAAAACTGGTGTGAGCCGTGCCTGCCGCTACGATCCGGATCTCAACCCCACGTATCAAGAGATGGCCATGCACTATGGCGTGGGAGTGGTGCCGGCGCGTCCCTATCGACCCCGGGACAAGGCCAAGGTTGAAGTCGGTGTGCAAGTCGCCGAGCGCTGGATCATCGCTGCTCTGCGTCATCAGAAGTTTTTCCGGCTGGAAGATTTAAACCGTGCCATCCGCGAACTACTGGAGCGTTTGAACCAGCGACCGTTCAAAAAGCGGGAGGGATCGCGGGCCAGCGTGTTCGCTGCGATCGAACACGGCGCGCTGCGCCCGCTGCCGGCCGAACGGTTCGACATGAGCCAATGGTCGAAAGCTCGGGTGAACGTCGACTACCACATCGCCTTCGATTCGAACCTCTACAGCGTGCCGTACAACCTGGTGCAAGAACTGGTAGAAGTTCGCGCGACACCAACTACTGTGGAGATCTTCCACAAGGGACAACGCGTGGCTTCGCATCCGCGCGGTCGCGCACGAGGGCAGGCGTTCACGCAGAAAGAGCACCGCCCCAAGAGCCATCAAGCCCATCTCGAGTGGACGCCTTCGCGCATGGTGCACTGGGCGGAGCAGATCGGGCCGAACACCGCTCGACTCTTTGAGAGGATCCTGGCGGATAAGCCACATCCGGAGATGGGTTATCGATCATGTCTCGGCATCATCCGGCTGGCCGAACAGTACTCGGCAAGCCGCATGGAAGCAGCTGCCCATCGTGCACTCGAGACCAATGCCTGCCGCTATCAGAGCGTGAAGTCGATTCTGAAGAACTCGCTCGACCAACAACCACTCACCGCAGAACTTCCTTCGCTGCCTCCTCCGCCAGCACACGACAACATTCGTGGCGCTGAGTACTTCGAGTAGGAGGAGCGAGCGATGCTAAAACAACCGATGATCGAAAAACTGCAGGCTTTGAAACTGCAAGGGATGGTGGAAGCACTCGAGCGACAGGAACAAGACGAGGCCACACGGGAGTTGAGCTTTCTGGATCGCTTGGCGATGCTCGTCGATCAGCAGTGGAACTGGCGGCAGAACCAGGCGCTGGCCCGTCGGGTCCGCGCTTCTCGTCTGAAGGGCGCTGCTTGTGTGGAGAACATCGACTACCGTGCCGAACGAGGGCTCCAGAAGAGTGTGATTCGTGCTCTCGCTCAAGACTCCGCTTGGGTGAAGAACCACGAACACATTTTCGTGATAGGCCCAACCGGCGTCGGCAAGAGTTATGTCGCTTCGGCACTGGCGCAAAAAGCGTGTCGGGATGGCCACTCGGTCTACTACGCGAGGACCGCGGCGCTGTTCCGAGATCTGAACCTAGCGCGAGCGGACGGCAGTCTGCGACAGCTGCTAAAGCGCTGGAACCGCATCGACGTGCTGGTGGTGGACGATTGGGCCATGGCGCCGATGTCAGAAGCAGAGCGAAGAGACTTCTGGGAAATCGCCGAAGACCGCTACCAGACCCGTTCGATGATCCTCACTTCGCAACTGCCGGTGTCCCGTTGGCACGAACAGATCGGGGATCCCACCCTGGCTGACGGTATCCTCGATCGTCTGGTGCACAACGCCCACCGCATCGAGATGCGTGGCGAATCGATGCGCAAACAACCAGGCGCGAAAGGAGAAAAATGAACACGCATCGGCGGCCGAAAAGCTGTGGAAAAGCCCGGGCAAAGAACGCCCTTGGAAATCGCTTCGCGATTTCCACTTTTCGCACAGCTTCAACAACAACAAGCTTGACGATCGTGATCACTTTCCGGAGAATCCCACTACCAGCGTCGCTTCGCTCCGACGACTGATCACGTTGATCCCGGAACGCTGATCACGATCAGATCGGAATGCCGATCACCTTCATCGGAATCCCCATCAAGGGATGAGGCCGGGCCGCTGACAACCACATGGCCTTGGGGCAGGCCGTGGCGAGCTTTATGGTTAAGCGTATCGTTACAAGCTTGATGCCCTGAGAGTGTCATAAAAGTGTCATGGTTTGTCGTTCAGATCAAGGCAAGACGAATCAGAACCAATCAAAAGCTGGATCGCGTAAAAGGTTGACACGACAGAATATAATCAGAAGTTTTCAGAACCATGCAGAAGGGCACACTGAATTATGAGTCCGCTGCTCTAACCGCTGAGCTACGAGCCCCGAGAGAACTAACCTCTTGATTCTATATTAGTTATGGTCGTCGGGCTAGGAAATCCATTGCACTAAAATAGTGCAGTGTCATAAAAGTGTCATGGTTTTCCGTTCAAATCGGAGCAGAACAGAGCAAAACAACTCACAGGAAGGAATGCTAGCGACCTTCCAGTACGGCCATGAGATCGCTACCCTCCATAAGAAGCATCATTCGGCGACCGGATGAGTGGGCTTTGACACCGTCCTCCGAGAAACCGTTGACCGAGAGGAATAATCCTAAGGTGTTATCGAGTTTCCGAGAAAGCTTTCCCGCCAAGACGTCGAGATCAGCCGCGCCAACTGGATCTTGTTGCCATTTACCTTCAAATAAGTAATCAACAGATTCGAAAGTGAAAGCACCATCGATCTGCTCGCCGACAATTTTGAAGGATGCGCGGGGATCCAGGCCGAATAGCTCAAAAAGCTCTCGGATTATCTTTTCCGGCTCTGAGCAGGAATTCGTAGAGACCCAATAGGAGAGCGGGTTTCCGTAGAGGGGCAGTTCGGCTAGACTCGGCGGAATGCGCGAAAACGAATTCACAAAAATACTGGGATGGCCGGGCTACCGAGTCTACCGGCACGAAATCGATGAAGCCGCCAAGACGCTGCGTTTATGGGTGCGGCGCAAGCGGGGTAACCGCAAGCTGATCTGTTCAGGGTGCGGACGAAAGTTTAGCGAGGCACATGATTGCAACGAGCGGGAGGTGCGAGACCTACCGTGGGGTGAGTATCGGACGACGGTGATCATCGAAGTGTACCGGGTTTGCTGCCCGGACTGCGGGATCAGGGTGGAGAAGGTGCCGCAGCTGCCGAGCAAAGCGCCCTTTAGTAAGCGCTTTGAAGACGCCGTGGGACAGGCGTGTGAAAGCGCATCGGTACGCCAGGTGGCCAGACAGTTCCGACTGGCTGCCAGCACGGTGCGAGCGATCGACCTACGGTATCTCAAGCGTTGGAGTGCCACGCGGCGCAAGGATGGCTTAGAGCAGATGGGGGTGGACGAGATCTACTTCGGCAAGCAGATGAAGTTCATCACCGTGGTCAGCAACTTGGAGACCGGCGAACCGCTATGGTTTGGGCAAGACCGCAAGCAAGAAACGCTCGATGAGTTTTTCCGAACCCAACTGAGTGCAACCCAGCGGAAGCACATTGAGGCCGCGTGCGTCGATATGTGGCGGCCGTTCACCAACAGCATCGAGCAGTGGGCTCCGAACTGTCGCATCGTCTACGACAAATTTCACGTTTTGCAGCACGCCAACAGAGCCATCGATGAAGTGCGCCGGGCGGAGTTCTTCCGCAAAGGCGGGCGCATGCGCGGTGTGGTCAAGGGCAAACGCTGGCTGTTGTTGACGCGCTGGATGAATCTGGACAGCCAAAAACGTCAGCAGTTAAACGAGCTGTTCGCCCTGAATCGACGGGTGATGAAAGCCTACCTGCTGAAGGAAAGTTTGGAACGGTTGTGGACCTACCGCTATGAAGGAGCCATGCTGCGCTATCTGCAAAATTGGATCGATCAACTGCGCTGGCAAAGGTTGGCACCCTTCCAAAAGCTTGCCTTCATGCTGTTGGATCACCTGGACGGCATTCTCAATTACTGTCGCACCAAAGTACCTTTCGGAGTGGTAGAAGCCATCAACGGCAACATCAAAACCCTTCTTAGAAGGGGCCGCGGCTACAAGAATCTCGCCTATCTGCTGCTCAAGGCCCAACGCATGGCCATCACCAAGACCGAATTCATCGTTCTTCAGAAAGCAGCCTAAAATGCGCGTCTCTACTAATTCTTGTGCAGAGCC
>CAZQOB010000098.1:0-15394 GCA_964594885.1 uncultured Acidobacteriaceae bacterium | reverse complement strand
TTTGTTTTTTGTGTGCGGTTTACTGGGCTGGGGTCATCACCCGTCGGTCTTTTTTCACGTCCGCCGGATCCTCGCCCGAGGTCACCCAAGGCCGGGGCAGACCCGCGCCCCACTTCGCGCAGATTTCCGCCGGGTCAATCGAATTGCCGAGTGACTTGGACATAGGCCGGCCCTGCTCGTCGAGCGTCCAGCCATGGGTCACCACACTACGATAGGGCGCGGCATGTTTTACGCCCGTCGCTACCAGCAGTGAACTGTGGAACCAGCCGCGATACTGGTCCGGCCCTTCCAGGTAAACGTCGGCCGGCCACTCGTGGTCGTGCAGGACCGCCAGGTTCGATGAACCGGAATCGAACCACACATCCAGAATGTCGTTCTCCTTGCGCCATTTCGAAGCACCACAAGAGCATTTGGTCCCGGGAGGCAAAAGCTCTTCCGGCGAGTGCTGGTACCAGGCGTCGGCGCCCTCTTTCTTGAACCATGCGACGACGTTGCGCAGCGCAGCGAAGTCTTTCAGCTGCGCGCCGCAGCCTTCGCAGAAAAACACGATGATCGGCACGCCCCAGAACCTCTGCCGCGAGACGCACCAGTCCGGCCGCTTCTCAATCATTTCGTAGATGCGGTCTTCGCCCCACGCCGGAATCCATTTCACTTTGTGGATTTCGTCCAGCGCTTCCTGGCGCAGCGACTTCGGACTATCACTCGGAACCGCATCCATTCTGATGAACCACTGCTCCGTCGCCCGAAAGATCACCGGATTGTGGCAGCGCCAGCAGTGCGGATAGCTGTGCTTGTACGGATGATTGGCCAACAGCGCGCCGCGGTCGCCCAAAAGCTTCACAATGATCGGATTCGCCGCAAAAACGTCCCGGCCCTTGTATTCCGCCAGGCCTTCCAGGTACACGCCCTTGTCATCAATCGGAGCGTACGTTTCCAGTCCGTATTTCTGCCCGGAATTGAAGTCGTCGGCTCCGTGCCCGGGTGCCGTGTGCACGATGCCGCTGCCCTGATCCAGTGTCACGTAATCGGCAAGAATTCCTGGCACCTGAATCGGCAGGAACGGGTGCTGAAACTTCATGCCTGCAAAATCGCGTCCCTGGTATCTGGCTAGAACTTCCGCTTCCTTGATTTCGCTCTCGGCCTGGAGCGCCTTTACGCGGTCGGAAGCCAGCAACAGCTTCCCCCTTTCGGTCTGTACGACGGCGTATTCAAAATCCGGATGGAATGCCAGCGCGCGGTTGTGCGGAATGGTCCAAGGAGTAGTCGTCCAGATCACCGCCGAAACATCCGTGTCGATCTTTTCAAGCGGCCCCTTACCGGGGGCGACCACAGCAAACTTGACCCAGATGG
This sequence comes from uncultured Acidobacteriaceae bacterium, assembly GCA_964594885.1. Classification (GTDB taxonomy): domain Bacteria; phylum Acidobacteriota; class Terriglobia; order Acidiferrales; family UBA7541; genus Acidiferrum. The sequence continues at coordinate 14,044 of CAZQOB010000098.1, read as the reverse complement.
ACGGGCTGACGTGATCCTCGTACTCCACTTCCGCTTCCGCCAGAGCCGTCGAATCGTAAATGCACCAATAGACCGGCTTTCGTCCGCGATAGACGTAGCCCTTCTCCATGAAATCCAGGAACGCGTTGGCGATCGTCGCTTCGTAGTCGAAGCTCATCGTCAAGTACGGATCGTTCCAGCGGCCGAAGATTCCCAGCCGCTTAAAGTCTTTCTTGTGCTGCTCCACATAGCGGGTCGCAAATTCGCGGCACAACTTGCGGAACTCTGCCGGCGTAACCTTGCCCTTGCCGCCCAGCTCTTTTTCCACCTGGGTTTCGATCGGCAGCCCGTGGCAATCCCAACCCGGCACGTACGGCGCGTAATGCCCGGCCATGCTCTTGGTCTTCACAATCAAATCTTTCAGGATCTTGTTCAGCCCGGTGCCCAGGTGGATCGTTCCGGTTGGATAGGGCGGGCCATCGTGCAGCACAAACAGAGGCTTCCCGCCTCGTGCATCCAGAATCTGCTGATAAACACCCTCTTCCTGCCAAGCTTCCAGCTGCTTCGGCTCGTTCTGCGGGAGGCCGGCTTTCATCGGAAAGTCGGTTCTGGGCAGATTCAGCGTTTTCTTAAGTTCGAGTGGTTCGGACATGGAAGCTGCGAGTCAATTCCCTTCTAGGCACTAGTTTTCGCCTGTAGCACGGCGGGAAACTTCGAAAAGTGGTGTAACTACGTATGTTACAATGAATGGAGTATGGTGTCAGCCGGGCGGACCGGTCCATGCTCAAAAGGCGTGCAACCTATCTGCTTCGGCTAGAATCGTATCGATATAAGACGCCAGGTGCCGTGGTGCGTCTAACCTGGACGTAGCCACGAGGGCGAGGTACAGTGCCGGGAACAATGCTTAATCTGGGGACCCCGAGGCCGCCAGCCAATCCGCAGACGGAATCCAGGACGCCGTCATTCGTTCCGAAATTCGGCCGCCCGGCTATGCTCATGCCGGACAACTTCTGGTCCAACCTCAAGCAATTCTTGTTTGAGCGTCCCGTCAAGATTCGCCGCGATTTTAAGTCCGACCTGATGCCTCCTGACTACGGCAGCGGATTCTGGAGCAACTTTGGCGAATTTTTTGCTAGCCGCCCGGTTCCCAGAGGCAATCTGAAAAGCAAGCTCTACGATGGCGGCATCGAAGGCTTCGGCAGTTTCGGCTCGCGCTTAAGGGAATTCTTCTCTCCAACCAAGCAGGCGCCGTTGCCCTTTGCCGTGAGACCGGTCAAAGTCAAAGACATCTGGTCCAAGGACGAAAACTTCGGTTGGACCCAGGTCATCTCCGTCGGTTTGCACTGCGCCTTGATCACACTGATCGTTGTGCCGCTGTTCACGCACGTCTTGCCCCCTTCGACGCAAGCCAAAAACAAGACCGACGTCCTTCCGCTCGACATTTCGCCGTACATGGCCAAGCTGCCCGCTGGCGCAAAACAAGCCGGTGGCGGCGGTGGCGCCAACGACCACACCACCGCTCCGGTGAACAAAGGCAAGCTGCCGAAATTCGAGATGACCCAGTTCACGCCGCCCCAGGTTCATATTGTGAATCCTGCGCCAAAACTGCCGATGGATCCGTCTCTGCTTGGGCCGCCGGATCTGCACGTGGCAAACATTCAGGCGCCGACCTTTGGCGATCCGCTCGCTAACGGCGTCAGCGATTCCCTCGGTCACGGTAACGGCACCGGTATCGGAAGCGGCTCCGGCGGCGGACTTGGCCCTGGTGAAGGTGGAGGCACTGGTGGCGGCGCGTTCCGCGCGGGCGTCAACGGCGTGGGCATGCCCAGCTGCATCTACTGCCCAGATCCGCAGTACTCCGATGAAGCCCGCAAAGCGAAATATCAGGGCGTTGTCGTGCTGATGGTCATCATCACACCTGATGGCCGCGCAACGAATATTCAAGTGGTGAAGAGTCCCGGTCTCGGCCTCGACGAAAAGGCAATCGAGGCAGTTCGTCAATGGCGATTTCGCCCGGCTGCCGGACCAAGCGGCAAGATCGTACCAGTACAAGTTCCTATCGAAGTCACCTTCCGCCTGTTCTAGTCGCATTCTTCAACCTGTCATTCCGGAGCGAGGAATCTGCTTTTTCCGGCCTGCTTTTTCCGAGCAACCTTTTCCAGTTGTTGCGGTTCCTAACCGCCAAACGCAGGCCGCTGCGATCGGCGACTCACCCAACGGACGCGGCCCTGGAGGTGCTCGATGTCCGAACCAGCCCGCGGATTCCACTCCTCCCTTTCGCGTCAATCCTCGCTGCCGCAGCGTATTCGCGAAAATTTGCAAAGTCTCCGCGCCGCGTCCCGCATTCGTCTCGCCGCTCCAATCGCAGCGAACGCCGTCCCTATCCATCTCCTCGAAAGTCCCAACGATGGTCGTCTTCCCGCCCAAACTGGTTCCACGGCCTTGCACGTTCTTGCCTTCGCCGCGATTCTTTTCCTGATGGCGCATCCTCCGCGCAAAGACCGACCGGCTCCCGTGCCAGGGCCAGATCTCTTCCCGAAGCTGTTTTATCCAACCGCCACTCCAGCGCAGACTAGCAACACAAACAATCTCGGCAAGGCAGGCAGCGGTGGCGACCACAGTCTCTTGCCACCAACCAACGGCGAGCTTCCTCCCACTTCGCGCGTCGTGTTCGCTTCCCCACGGCCCATCGACAATCCAAATCCCAAGCTGCCAGTAACTACCGCCATATATGCTGCGGACGCGCCCGACTTCATGCCACCCGTTGCCAGTCCAGGTCTGCCGTGGGCGCCAGACAAGAACGGTTCCGGAGGTCCCGGCAAAAACGCAATCGGTGTCGGTGAAGTCGGCGGGGTCGGCGATAAGGAAGGCACAGGAGTCGGACGGGGCCATGATGGACCTTACTCCGTGGCGGCAACGCCAGTCGCCTGCAAATACTGTCCCGATCCGCAGTACTCCGACGAAGCGCGCAAAACCAAGCTGCAGGGGCACGTCACATTGCACGTGCTGGTTGGCGCCGACGGCCGGGCCAAAGAGATCGGTCTGGCCCAAGGCCTCGGCATGGGCCTCGACGATAATGCCATTGACGCCGTGCGCCACTGGCAATTCATTCCGGCCCGCGACGCCAATCGCCGTCCCATCGCCAGCTGGATCACCATTGAAACCGTCTTCCGCCTCTTCTAGGCCGCGCGACGCATGAGCGCTTTCTCAAAAGCAAGGTCTCAGCTATTGCTGGTTGCAACCGCCTGTGTTTCGCTCGGACTTACAGCCTCCGACAAACCATCGTTTCGCGACGAACAATGGAAGTTTCCGCGGGTCCGCACCGCGGCAACTGAGAAAGATCGATTGCTCAAGCAAATGTTCGAGGAAAAAGGCTTGGCCTACCCGCCGACAACCATCCTTCTGCGGGCTTTCAAAAAGGAGGCCGAACTTGAGCTCTGGGCGCAGAAATCGCCCGGTTCGGAATACACACTGGTCAAAACGTATTCGGTGTGCGCAACTTCGGGCGTCCTCGGTCCCAAGCGCCGTTTCGGCGATGTCCAGGTTCCTGAAGGCTTCTACGACCTCGACTGGTTCAATCCGCAGAGCAATTTCTATCTCAGCTTGCATGTTAGCTATCCGAATCAGTCCGACCGCATTCTCGGCTCGCGCACGAATCTTGGTGGAGATATCTTTCTACACGGAAATTGCGTCACGATTGGATGCATCCCCATTACCGACGATGGGATCAAAGAAGTCTACTGGCTCGCTGTGTTAGCTCGCGCTGCTGGCCAACAGCGCCTTCCGATTCAGATTTTTCCCGCGCGGCTCTCAGACGCTCAGCTAGACCGCCTGGCCTCCCGGCATCGGGATCAACCCGAGCTGGCAACCTTTTGGAGCAACTTGCAAGAGGGCTATCAGTATTTTGAGAAACATCGCAAACCGGCTGTCGTGAGCATCAACCGGGGTGGACGTTACGTATTCGCGGACCAATGAAGGGCAGGAAACTCGCCCGCGCTCTGCTACGATGGCCAGCATGAGAAAACTCCTCGCGTTCTCATTGCTGGTCGTTTGCGCACTCGGCGCGAAAGCGCAAACCAGCTCGCTGGAATTCAGCGCCAGAGTTACGGCCACTGCTGCCAAACCCGAGCCGGTGCGCGATTTCACTTTTTATCTGCTCACCAAGAGCTACGACGACATCGTCAAGGAGCTCGAAGAACGTGACGGTCCGCCTTCCCGTGACAAGTTCATTGATAACCTGAAACTCTCTCCTGAACTGCGCGAATGGCTGCACAAGCATGACGTCATGGATCTGACGCTCCCCGGCTTCGACAAGCTGGTCACGCCCGACGACGTCCTGAACGTTCCGGAGTTTCTGCTGGCCTATCAGCGCTCCAACAGCGGTGGCGTAACCCACGGCATTCCCAAGCCGAAATATCGCGACGCCGATAAGACCGAAAATCCTGCGCGCTACGAAAAAGAGCATCAGGAGTACATGACCGGGCTGAAGAAATTCATCCAGGCACATCCGGAAAGCGTCGCCGGCATGGAACTCGAACTCGACGGCGTGAACCCCGGCCGCAAGTGGGCCGAAGCGCAATTCGCACATCGCAAACGAGTCCAACAGCTCGCGCCCACTGAAGCGCAAACCAAATATCTCGCGGGCAAAGCCGACACCGACCTCAATGGCCGCGGCCGCATCGGCGGCATCCCGCCCGGCAGCTACTGGCTCAGCACGCTCGGCCTGGCTGCCGCCTCCGGGGATGTGCGTCTGCACTGGGACGTGCCGGTGAAAATCGATGCCGGCCAAAACGCGCACCTCGAGTTGACGAATCTGAACGCGGCGGACAATCTATCTTCCAAGCCCTGATCAACACGAACGACGCGGCGCGAATCTGACCTGGAAGAACTGACGGAGCGAATGTCCACACCGCTGCACTGGATCGCCTTCAACATTTTCGTGCTCATCGCTGTCGCGCTGGACCTCGGAGTTTTCCACCGCAAGCTGCAGAAAATCACGGTACGCGGAGCGCTGAAGTGGAGCCTGGCGTGGATCGGGCTGGCCGTAGCGTTCGGCGCGGGCTTCACCTACCTTTACGGGCGGCAGAGCGGTCTGGAGTTTTTCACCGGCTATACCATCGAAAAATCACTCAGCGCGGACAACCTCTTTGTGTTTCTGGTGGTCTTCCGCGTTTTCGGCGTCAAGGACGAACTTCAGCCGCGCGTTTTGGGCTACGGCATCGTCGGAGCGCTGCTGCTGCGCGGGCTGATGATCTGGGCCGGCTCCGTGCTGCTGCAGAAATTCGAGTGGATCACCTATCTTTTCGGCGCTTTCATCGTTTATGCCGGCGTGCACATGTTTTTCGCGCCGGAAGCGGGCAGCCATCCGGAGAAGAATTTCCTGGTGCGCTATTTCAGCAAGCACTTGCGCCTGACCAAGGAGTATCGCGAGCAAAAGTTCTTCACGCGCGAAAACAGTGTGCTCTTCGCCACGCCGTTATTTCTGGTGCTGCTGGTGGTTGAAATCAGCGATGTGACCTTTGCGCTGGATTCGATTCCTGCGGTTTTTGGCATCACCCGCGATCCGTTTATCGTTTATAGCTCCAACGTTTTTGCGATCCTCGGTCTGCGCGCGTTGTATTTTCTGCTGGCCGGCGTGCTGGACCGATTGAAATACCTTGAGGCGGGGCTGGCGTTCGTGCTGATTTTCGTCGGCGGCAAAATGATTGCTGAGCCGTGGTTGCACATTGCGGTCGGTGTTTCGTTGTTGGTCGTGCTCGGTATGCTGGCCTTGGCGGTGGTAGTTTCGTTGCTCTTCGGGAAGAAAGCGGTTGGAACTGAGGATCGATGAGCGATTGGAACCCCAAATGGATCGAGGGGCTGCACTCCGGCAACGCGGGCGAGCGGGCGGCTACGGCGCGCGAGATTTTTGCCGCGGGCCATGCGCGGGCGGTCGGGGCGACGCGTGGCTGGTTTCAGCATGCCAGACTGCGCCAGCTGCTTGGCGACCAGCCTTATGTGACGGTGGGCGTCGCAGTTCATCCCGACACTTTCGCGAAAATTCACCGCGCCAATGGTTTGCCGCGACTTGCCGACGTTCCGCCGGAGCAGGATGCCTGCGAGTTCGAGCTGCAGTTTAGCGGGAACATCACACTGGACGTCCTGACCTCCCGCGACCCAAGTGGCCCCGGCCCGATTGCCCGGTTTCTCGCCAAACAAGGCGAAGGCATCCAACAGGTCGAATATTCGTGCAGCGATGTGGACCGGGCCACGGCGGTCCTTCGGGAACAGTTTGGGGTCGCTGCGGTGTACCCGGAGGAGCGGCCTGGGGCCGATGGAACGCGAGTGAACTTCTTCCTGGTGGCCGGATCTGACGGGAGAAAAGTGCTGATCGAACTGTACGGACCGGCCCGCTGATCTAGGCTTTTTCCCTTCTCATAGCGTGCCCGAGCTGTTGGATCTCTCCTGGTCATTATAGGGGCGGGCTTCAGCCCGTCCCGGGCTTTTCGGTCGAGTAGCCAATAATCGCCTGCTGAAGGTCGTCGAGGTCGTGGGGTGTGGCGGGCTGCCAGGCTCCGCCGAGTTTGCGGATTGCCTGGGCGGTTTCGGCGACGGAAGCCGAGCCGAGTTGCTTTCGCCAAGCCAGCCATTCGCGGCGGAGGGCCGCGGTTTCAGCCGGGGAGGAGTCGCAGAGGACGGCCGCAGCGGCGAATTGAGGCGAGTCGTACTCTTGGCGAAAATCCTGGTGCAGATAAGCCGAAAAGAAATTGCGCAGCGCGGGAAACTCCGGCCCGGCCCCGTCTGAACGACCGACTCGGCCTGGTTTTCTGTTTCTTCCACGGGCTTTCATTCGCGCGCCTCCGGATAAGTGGTCAGCACATAGAAGCCGTAGCCATCGGCACGCAGCACAATCACCGCTTCCGTGCAGGGCACACTTTGCTCGCTGCCGCGATGGATGCTGCGACCAATCACGCGGCCGGCGTCGAAATGGAGCGCGAGATTGGGGCGGCGGTCGCCACGCTCGCGCCAATTCTCGATCTTGCGGCTCTCGGCGCCGAGAGCAGCCGCTACGGTCTCTTCCGCGGCGGCGCGGTCGGTCCAGGTGGAGGCGGCACTGATGTCCGGTTCACGCCCGAGCCGTTCGCGCAGCTCGTCGTCGGTGCGACCGACGTGTTTTCGCAACGTGTGCCCGCCGCGGTCCTCGTCGCGAGCCAAATCGTATCGCTCACCGTTAGCGGCCGTCTGACCGCGGGCATGCCGCGCATCTTCCATCTGCGGCGCAGTAGAACATCCCACCCACGCCGTTGCGCAAAGCAGCAGATATAAGGTGCGCCTGCATCGCATTCGGCAAGCCTACTACAGCCAGCGAAGGCGAATTAAATAATCTGGCGACGGCGAGAAAAAGATCTAGCTAACGGTTTGGCACACCATTGAGGACGATCGCCCGCGCGTCTTGGGACGTTTACCGGAGATTTTCATTTCCTGCCGAATGCAAAAGGACGAATGAAGGGTGTGTTCGATCCCGGGCTGCTTCAACTCGAGACGATTGCGGTAGCCGATGTTAGTTCGCAGCGCACAGAAAAGTGAGACGGCGCCTGAAGCAGGCGCGGGATAGACTCGCTGCTGCTCGGTAAGGGGCGCCAGCAAGCTATTGCTCGTTCTCGTTGCGGGAGAAGGAGGGATTGGCGCTGGCTGCCACGTTGAGATCGAGGTGCCATTTGCGCGCCGCGTCGGCTGGAGCGTAGCAATTTTCATCCGGCGCATAGCCGGCACACTTCCCTGCCGTCTCTTTTTCGCGCGGCGAACGCACGAATTGCCAGACGGTTGCGTCCTTCACCCCGCTTGCCGACGGCAAGGGCGGATTCTCCTGCGAAACGCAGCCGGGCGAAGGCGGGCAGGCATCGTTGAATACCCAGTAGGCAAATTCGCGTGGCGATTCGTTGGTGCGGATGTCTTCGGCGGTCATGATGGAAACTCCGCCGCCTTCGTCCACGGGAATTCCGGAGCAGTACACGCCCGGGCGGTAATGGAGTTTCATCACCTCATCGGCCCAGGCCCGCAGGTACGCGTGAAACAGGGCCGGTAATCGACCGCCTTCCTCGACATCGATAAAAATAATCGCGCCACGGCCGAAACCTTCCGCCAAGGCTGCGCGGGCAGTGAGTCGCGCGTCGGTGGTTCCGTTTAGCTTGGCGGTCGCCGGGGACCGGACCGAATCGAGCGGCCGGCCGCGAGCGAGCAACAAGAATCCCCAGCCCTGCTTCACCAAGACGCGGCGCCTGCGAGTCCAGGAATTGGTCCTTCCTCCCGGAGCAGGCGTCAGCCAGTATCCCGTGAAGGAAAACTCCTTGCGCAATTTGGCCATCGCCGCGTCGCCCGGGTAGTCGTTGCGGTCGAATCCCAGATAGCCTTTCAGGGCCTGGGCCCGCGCGCCGGCCGCGTGGCCGCAGCAAATGCCCAGTAGGCAGGCCCCCGCGATCCGCAGCAGCCATCTCGACTGTCGATGCTTCACATCATACCCGTGGTTAAACCGATGCCGGGAACCATTCGTCCAATGAAAACGTACCTTCCACTGCCCACGAGCAAAATACCTGAATCCCGTCGTCTGCGGTGCAACTAATTTTGCACAGGACAAACGATATGAAACTTTCCCGAACTTCGCGACATATCTTACTTACCGGCGCCGCGTTTGTTGTACTTCTTCCGCTGGCCGCACAAGAAAAACCGCAAGGCCCGGCTGGGCGTGCCTCCATTGCTCGACTCGAACGTGACCTGCCCGGCCTGATGCGCGAGGCGGAGATTCCCGGTTTGGCGATCGCTACGGTCAGTGGCGGGAAATTGGCCTGGCACGGCAATTTTGGCGTGAAGAATTCCAAGACCGGCGAACCGGTGACCGAGGAAACGATTTTTGAAGCGGCATCGCTGAGCAAGCCGGTTTTTACCTATGCGGTGCTCAAGCTGGTAGACCAAGGCAAGCTCGCGCTGGACGCGCCGCTTTCGACTTATCTCTCCAAGCCGTACATCGAGGGCGACGATCGCCTAAACAAAATCACGGCGCGCTTTGTGCTGAGTCACCGCACAGGATTTCCCAACTGGCGAGGCGACGGGCCGCTGAAAATCTTTTTTACGCCCGGCGAGCGGTTCAGCTACTCCGGTGAAGGTTTCGTGTATCTGCAAACGGTTGTGGAGAAAATCGCCGGCAAGTCACTCGAAGAGGTGATGAATGAACTCGTGTTCACGCCGCTGGGCATGACCAGCAGCAGCTACACTTGGCGCGCCGATTTCGATGCGCGGACGGCCTACGGCCACGACGCGGACGGCGTCGCTGGTAAGCTTCGCAAGGACGAACACTTCAACGCCGCCGCTTCCCTCAACACGACAGCGCACGACTACGCAGTGTTCCTGGCGGCGATTCTAAACGGCACCGGCCTGAAGCCATGCACGCTGCGTGAAATGGAGACGCCGCAGATTGCCGTCGATCCGCAATGCACCAATTGCACGGATCGCACGCCGGGCGGCCTATCAACCACCGTTTTCTGGGGCCTGGGATGGGGCATGGAGAAAGAAGGCAGCACCAAGCGTCTTTGGCACTGGGGCGATAACGGCGACTTCAAATCCTTTGTGGTGGCCGATCCGGCGCACAAATCCGCGGTGGTGATGTTCACCGACAGCGATAATGGTTTGGCGATTGCGCCGGTGGTTTTTCGCGAGGCCACCGGGCGGCCGCCATTGGCGTTCGGATGGCTCAAATACGATAGTTACGATTCCGAAGCGCTGCGGTTTCGGAGAACGGTTCGCGATGGCAGCGTGGAAGCCGCCATCCGGCAATTCGATGCGGCGCTTAAATCCGGCGCGATTCCGGAAAATTCCATCAACTCGCTCGGCTACCGGCTGCTCCGCCAGAAACGGCTTCAGGATGCCGTCCGCATTTTTCAGATCAATACGGAACTGCATCCGCAATCGGCCAACGCCTGGGACAGCCTGGCGGAAGCCTATATGAACTCCGGTGACAAACCTCACGCGATCGAGTTTTATGAGAAGTCAATAACGCTGAATCCCAAGAACGACAATGCGGTGGCGCAGCTAAAGAAACTTAACCAACCGGCGGCAGACACCGCAAAGCCCTGAAAGACGTCATTCCGAGCTTTGTTGGATCCGCGCCATGCACGCAGCGAAGGTTAGACCGTGAGGATCCTCATGCCGGAGTTTTGCTTCGCGGTTGGTCGCAATGTGGCAGCTCTCGTGGCGGATAACGTCCAGGGCGAAGCTCTTGCTTTGCACCGTGCGCCGGTCGAGCTCCATGGAATAAGGCACGCCTCGGTCGAAGTGGGTGATTCCGTAGGCATCGGCCTCGGTTAAGTCGCTCCACTGGACGGAAACGTCCGGCAGTTTGCCGCCAAACGACTCCTGGTTGATTTCCTGATAAAAGCGGTGCAAATCCTCTTGCCGGATCTGTTCGCGGGTGCCAGCGTAGGTCGCACCTCGCAGAACCATCGCGAGACAGGCAAAAGCAGCGATAAACAGAGCCGGGCGGCGCATGAGCCATGGTCGCCAGTGGCGCCGTCAGCGCAAATGGTACCGCCGGCCCGATTATGTACAGGCGCCGTGACTGCCCGGATGGACATTCGTCCGCCTCGTTATCGAAATTAGGCGGAGGGCTACAAATCCGGTAACTCTAGAGAGTTTCTGAGCGTCTCTAGATCGTTTCACCCCTTCACATACGCGAGCTTCGCCGCGACTTTGCCCTCTCGGCGACCGGGCAGTGGTGCTCTGGGTGTACAGCAATTACCATGTCCTCCGCGTCGAACTTTGCGTCGGCGTTTCGGGCAAACCACTCCTGCCAGTATGCCGCCACCGCAGACTTTCCTTCGATGCGCCTTCCGTCCGGCGCGGGCGACGTATCCTCAAATACGGTGTCTTGGCTCAGCCACGTCGCGACACCGTCTGCGTCTTGCCGGTTGAAGGCTTTGTTGAACCGCTCAATCACTTCGCGTGTCGTCAGTTCGCTTTTGGGCATTGTCAGCCTTCCCGCAACTTGTGGCCGGCGAGGTTGCCGAGGCCGTCGTAGGCGGCGTACTTGTACATTTCGCTGAGCGTGGGGTAGTTGAAGACCTGTTGGATAAATTCATCAATGGTCAGGCCGTGGTCGAGAGCCATCAGGCCGACGTGGATGAGTTCGGTGGCGTTTTCACCGATGATGCTGACGCCGAGCAGTTTTTTGTCGGCGGCCGCGAAGATGAGTTTCAGCAGGCCGGCGGTGTCTCCAGTGATGTGGCCACGGGCGTTGTTGGCATAACGGGCGCGGCCCACACAGCAGGCGATCTTTTTTTCTTTGCAGGAGTCTTCGGTTTCGCCGGCCGCGGAAATCTCCGGGATCGTGTAGATGCCCATCGGCAGCATCGAGGCGACTCGCTGCTTGTATTGGAATCCGAAGGCGTGGCACACCGCGACTCGGCCCTGTTCCATGGAAGTGGAGGCGAGGGCGGGAAAGCCAATGACGTCGCCGGCGGCGTAGATCTTCGGGACGGCGGTGCCGTAGTTTTCGTCCACGGGGATATAGCCGCGATCGTTGAGGGCGAGGCCGGCCTTTTCGAGCGATAGGCCGTCCACCGCGGCTCGGCGCCCTGCGGCGAACAGGGCCGCTTCGGTCCGCAGCGTTTTGCCGCTCTTCATGTACAGCGTCGCGCCCTCAGCGGAGTTTTCCACTTTGACCGGGCGCTCGTTGAACCAGAACTCCATGCCCAGTTCTTTCAGGCGGTCGCGGAGCCGCTCGGAGATTTCGGTGTCCAGGAAAGGCAGCAGTTTGTCGCGGCCATCCACCAGCGTGACGTGCACGCCGAGAGCCATGAAGATGGAAGCATATTCGCAGCCGATGACGCCGCCGCCAATCACCGCGAGGGATTTGGGGATGCGATCCATCTGCAGGAAGGTATCGGAATCGAACGTGTGGATGTCATCGAATGAGATTTCGGCTGGGCGATGGGGTTTCGAACCAGTCGCAATCAGAATCACTTCGCCACGCAGTTTGCGCGATGCGCCGCTTCCGCTCACAACAACAGTTTTTGCATCCTCAAACGAAGCTAGCCCTTGCACGTACTCGATTTTGTGCAGCTCGAGATTTTTGAGGATGCGCTGCCGTTCCATTTCGACCACTTCGCGCTCGTGGTGCATGAAGTCCTGAACGGTCAGGTTTTCTTTCAGCGAATAGTCAATGCCATAAAGCCCGCGCTGGCCGAGGCCGGAAAAATAGAGCGCGGATTCGCGGAGCGTCTTGCTGGGTACCGTTCCAGTGTTGATGCACGCGCCGCCCGGGGCTGGGGCGCGCTCGATGACGGCTACGCGTTTGCCGAAGTAGGCTGCTTGCGCACCGGCTTTTTCACCCGCCGGGCCGCAGCCGATCACCACCAAGTCGAACGTATCCATGAGGGCTCAGCTCCTCCTCGAAAAGCAGGAAGCTTCTAACCGGAGCTGGTCTCCGGGAGCCCGAAGATTGTATTCCAAGATGGCGGGAATTGCGGTCAGCGCCCAAACATCGAATAGGAGACCCCACCCGACTTCCCTGTCGATGGGGGCGAGAGCGGTGGCAGGTCCTTCATCGCTGCGGCAATGGCTCTGTCCGCGGGTTGATTGGCGATGCGCTCGAGCGCGTCGGCGATGCGGGACAACTCAAAGGTCAGAGCGTCGGTGGGATTCGATCTTTTGATCACAATCACTCGTTTCCGGCTGAAATAAATGGCGAGCCAGAAGACTAAGCCCGACGCGATGGACACGGCCATCATGAGCTGATCATGCGCAGTGATTGTGAACGTCTGGCCCGCGAGCGTAACGATTTGGTCCGAAAGCATCAGTAGCCGCCTTCAGGCTAGCGGTCGCGATTGGCTGGCCGAAAGGCGCAACTGGGTCGGGCTCTTCCGAATCCCACTCAGAGCGTGAGATGCATCTCCGAGCTGGCAAGTTCGTCTCCATTCACAAACATAATTTGCAACCTGCTGAAAATTCAGCGAAATAAGAGATTCCACAGCGAATGTCAACGCCAAGGGAGGAAAAAGAATCGCCGTGTAGATTTTTCCCGTCCCCTGTAGTTCTGCTACAGAGTTTTTGGTAGTCGAAAACCTCGGCCAATGCTCACGGTGTAGAACGACCCGGTCGCAACAAATAAGGGCAACCCAAGTACATGCTACGTGCGTCCCTTTTATAGGCAGCGGTTTTACTGCCTTTCCCGCCCAGTTGTTCCCCGCCCATTTCCAATGAGGAGGAACTTTCGTATGAGAATCTTGCAGGCGGTTACCCTGGCGGCATGTAGTCTGCTGCTGTGCGCAACGTTCGGCTCGCGGAACGTGCAAGCCGACACTTGGAACAAAAAGACCATCGTCACGTTCAGCGACTCCGTGGAGATTCCCGGACAGATCTTGCCCGCGGGCACTTATGTGTTCAAGCTGGCCGACAACAATTCGAACCGGCACATAGTGCAAGTCTGGACCGAAGACGAAATGCAACTCGTGGCCACGGTGATGGCTGTGCCGGATTACCGTGTCGAGCCGACTGATAACTCCCTGTTTGAGTTTGAAGAGCGCCCCAGCGACTCTCCGATGGCGCTGCATAGTTGGTTCTATCCAGGAGACAACTCAGGACAGCAGTTCATTTACCCGGGCGAGTATTCGCGGTACGGTCGGTAAGCAAATCCGAACCCGAATTCCAGAATGAAAACAAAGGCTCCTGCGATAAGTTTGCAGGAGCCTTATTTTGCTGAGAGTGTGCTGGCCCACGAATCTTCGCGTCCCGTTGAGTTATGGCGGTTGGTCAGTTAACTGATGCCGACGAACCAGGAATGGCTAAGAGCAGGAAACTGAAGGCCTCCGGAGTCGCTAACAGTGGTCCGGAGATAGCGATGTAATTTGTTCCGGAAGGTACTAACGTGCCTTCACCTTCCGGCTGTTATCGCCGAGATTCCGGTAAATATCGTATTAGTCCAAGTGCATTTTGGAGGCAAGTTTTCGATTGGCCGGCCAATCAGGCCGTTGGGATTATTTCGGAGTGATGTCATAACGAGGCCGGCCTCACGACGGCCCGAGTAGACTGTTGCGGT
>CAZQOB010000097.1:0-15479 GCA_964594885.1 uncultured Acidobacteriaceae bacterium | reverse complement strand
GTTCCGAGATGGGTAGTAACGACGTAGCACATCCGAACCGGGCCCATGGAAGCAACCACCCAGTCCGAAAGCGTAGGTATTCGCTTAAAGCGGATACGGGAGCGGCTCGGCCTGAGCCTGCGGCAAGTCGAGGACCGCAGCCGGCAGCTTGCCGGAAAGAAGCAGAATCCCGACTATTTTATTTCGCGCGGCTGGCTGAATAACATCGAGAACGGCACGTTTACGCCGAGCGCCTGCAAGCAATACACGCTGGGAGCGATTTACAACGTCCACTGGTCCAGCATTTTCTCGGCGTTCGGGTGCAACCTCGGTGACTTCAACAAGGATCAGGCGATGTTCGCGTCATCGAAGACCCAATTGGATACCCGCGGCGCGGACCGGGACGACACGATCGTAGTGCCGATGAAATCGAAGAACTTCAAGCTCGATCGCACGAGCCTCCTAGCCAAGCTCGGCAAGATTTGGGGCGAGGTTCCGATTCGCCTGCTCCAGCCTATGGATTTGCGCAATGGCGTCTATGGCTTCGTGGGGCTTGCCGACCGCACCATGTTCCCGATCATCAGGCCGGGTTCCATCGTCCACATCGATCAGAATCAGCGCAAGGTGGTTCAATCAAAATGGGAAGATGAGGATGATCGGCCGATCTACTTCGTGGAATTGCGGAGTGAATTTATTTGCAGCTGGTGTCAGATGGAGGACGGCTACCTGAGCGCCGTCCCTCATCCGAAATCGAAATGCCAGGTTCGGCGTTTCGCGTATCCGCGGGAGGCCGAAATCGTCGGGCGGGTGATCGGTGTTACCATGCGTTTGATTGAAGCCGAATAAATACTGAGAGCAAGAAGGGAGGCACGAATGGCGATCGGTGATCGTTTGCGTGAACTGCGGGACACGAAGAAGTTCTCGCAGGGGGATATGGAAAAAAGGACCGGGCTCCTGCGGTGCTACATTTCGCGAGTGGAAAACGGCCATACCGTTCCGTCTCTGGAGACTCTGGAGAAGCTGGCGCGGGCCCTCGAAGTTCCGCTGTACCGGCTCTTCTACGACGGCGAGAAGCCTGCAGCGCCCCCGACTTTGGCACCGCCTAGGCCGGCGGACGACAGTCTTTGGGGCAACTCGGGCAGGCAAGTGGCAAACTTCGCCAAGTTGAGGAGACATCTCGGCAAGTCCTCGGAAGCTGACCGGAAACTGCTAATGGCCCTAGCCCAGAAAGTGGCGAATCGACGCATTCGGGCAGTGCGATCCTCGGACTGAGGCGGATGGGCACCGCCTCCCAAATGCGGCCCGCTCCGTATTCCGTTAGTCCGTTAGCAGACCTGGTTCTTGCCAGCTCAGCGATTCGTCGATATATTCTCCGCTATTCTCTCGAATTCATCGCGCAACCACCGATTTGGAGTGCCAACCTTCGCCTATGCCCAAGATCACGCGTAGAGATTTTCTCGGGATAGCCGGCAGCAGCTTCGGCGGCGTCTACCTTCGCACCCTCGCTCATCTGCCCGCCGGGCTTTCGCCCACCCGCTCGTTTGAGGCGCTCTATGCGCGATTCCAGGAGCCCGATCACAGATATAGCATCCGGCCGTTTTGGTTCTGGAATGGGAAATTGGATCCCACAGAGATTGACCGGCAAATTCGGCAGATGGTGGAAAATGGTGTTTTCGGCGCCTACGTCCATTGCCGTGGCGGACTCGAGACACCCTACTTGTCGGAAGAGTGGTGGCAAGCAGTGGGAGCGGCATTGCAAAGCGCGCGGGAAAACGGTTTCGCTCTCTGCATGGTCGATGAATTTGAATGGCCTTCGGGTGAGGCGCGGGATTACTGGTTGCCCGGTCCGAACAAGAGCAGAGTGGTCGAGGCCAATCCTGATTTCCGAATGCACCGCCTGCGTCCGATCGAACGCATCGTGAACGGCCCGGCACGCGTGGAGATCGACTTGCCGACAGGCGCCACGCTGATCGTGTCTGGCAAGCGCTTGGGGGCTGACCGATTCGAAGGCGACAGCTTACGGGTCCTGGTATTCGAGCCGGGCGCCAAGAGTCTTTTCTGGGAAGCTCCTGCTGGCGACTTCGCTGTATTTGTCTACGTTCTTGAACCGACGACTACCGTCGATGGCGGCACGGTTGATTTGATGAACCCGGAGGCCGTGCGCAAGTACATCGAACTCTATTACGACGAGTTCTACCGGCGGCATGGGAAATACTTCGGCACTACCATGCCTGCGACCTTTGCCGATCACGAGGGTAACTATGGCGGAAAACTGGCCTGGACGCCCCGCCTTTTTGAAACTTTCCGGCGCAGCAAGGGCTACGACCTCGAACCATTTTTGCCTGGACTGGATCACGACATCGGCTCCCGAAGCGAGAAAATACGTTGTGATTACCTGGATGTCGTCAGCGAGCTATATTCCACCAGTTTTTTCAAGCAGGTCAGTGACTGGTGCCAGAAGCACAACCTGGAACATTCCGGGCATGTGTGGGAGGAGACACTTTTCTTTGGGCCGGCCTATCAGGGCGACTTCTACCGCATCTTGCGTTCTATGACCAATCCCGGGTGCGACTCGCTGGTTGAGTGGGGCCGTCAATCCGTCTGGCTCAAAGAAGTTGCCTCGGTTGCCGACTTTCAGGGGCGCCGGATGGTCTGTGAAAACCAGGGAGTCCAGGGCAGCGATTCGTATCTTTCCCCCGAACGCATGCGGCGAGTTTCCAATTCCTTGGGGGCCTGGAATGTGGGGGAGTTTGTTCCGCACGCATTCGACTACGATCTAAATCGCATTAACTTTCCCCCGGATTGGTTTCTTAGCCAGCCGTTTCTTCCGCATTTTCGCGCCTATGCGGACCAAATGAGGCGAGTAAGCTTCATGAACTGCGACAGCCATCACGTCGCGGATATTCTTCTGTATTACCCGCAGGTTTCGGTCTGGGGGCAGGCCTCGCCTGCGTTCCGGACCGACGACCCAGCTGCCATCATGTCCAATTCCAGTTGGCCGGAAGATGCGGTGGTCACCAACTCGACTTACGCGCAATTGAAACTTCGCTTGAGCGAAACCCGCCAGGATTACAAAATTGCCGACGATTCCTACCTGGGCGAAAGCCGCGTCCGGAATGGAGTTCTGACGATCGCGACGTCGCAGTTTCGCACCATAGTGCTGCCGCCCATGTCCAGCATTCGCCGAAGTTCGGCGGAACGCATTGCGGAGTTTTACCGTGCCGGCGGCACAGTAATCGCCCTGGCCCGCCTGCCCACCACTTCGGTGGAGGAGGGCAGGAATGATCCGATTCTGAAGGCCTTGTGGGATTCCATGTTCGACACCGAACCGATCTTGGAGCGGTGGTCTATGCGCTCAAACGCAAAAAACGGGCTAGCCTATTTTGTACCTTCCTCCGTTGAGGACGCCGTCGTGCTTATTGCCGAGATCACCAACCACGACGTGGATGTCGTCCAGGGTCCCACCGAGCAACTTTCGGTCCTGCACAAGACGAAGGACGGCATCGATTTCTATTGGGTGGTGAATGATTCGCCGGAGACGCGCAGCAATCTTCTGCGATTCCGGGCCACCGGGAGGCCGCAGCGCTGGGATGCTGTGTCGGGAAAGCGCGAATCGGTCTTCTATCAGACTGCTGCTTCCGGAACGCTGGTCCGTTTGACACTCGGTCCCTGGGACGCCTGTTACATTGTGTTTGATCCGGAAGGGCCAGCACAGCTTCTGGAATTGCAGGCCACCAATCTGGACCAGTTTCATGTCCTGAGCTCCACTGCGGTGGAAGCCATCGTCCATGGCCGGGGAGTGCCCGGCAAAAAACCAGCGTTCGTTGAACTTCGCAGCGCAGACAAGCTTTATCGCGGAGCCTACCAGCCTGCTGCTGTCTCTGCACTCGAGTTGACCGGCGAATGGGCCGTGACTCCAGATATGCCAACCATTTTTCTGCCTTATGCCGAAGCGAAGGACGACCCGCAAGACCTCGGCCTGCGCGAACGCTGGTTTGATGGCGATTTCGCTGGAAAGTGGAGCCGCCTATGGCTCTCTCCCATGAATTGGCCTTTACGCAAATGGAATGTCATCGGGCCGTTCCCTAATCCCAACGACTTGGGCCTGGAACAGCATTTCCCGCCCGAGCAGCAACTCAATCTCGATGCGGACTATGTTGGAGACGGAGGCCGGTCCATTGGCTGGGAGGTCATAAACAAGGAGGACCAAGCTAGCTCTGGGACGACCTCCAGTGGGCTGGACTGGGGCTTGGTTCCAGAGAACACGGGAAGGTACGCTCCCGACAGTCACATTATTGATTACGGCCAGGCACTTCGCTTGGGAGATCCACCGGGGGGCACCGTTTTCGCGCAAACCTTCGTGTACCTCGCGGAAGCGCAGGATGCCGTTCTTATCCTCGCCGTCCGAAGCCCCTATTCCGTCTATGTGAATTCCCAGCAAGTAGATTCGCGGTGGTTCCGCCCCTGCCCGGTAGCTTACGGCGAACTCACCGATGGATTCGCGTTTCGCGTCCCGGTGCGGCTCAACGCCGGCTGGAACAGCCTGCTCGTGAAATTCCTCCACAATGCCGCCAGCTTCAGCGCCGCGCTTACCGCCTTCACCTGCCGCGTTGAGCGCCGCGAGGGCGGACACATCCAGGGACTGCTGTGCGGCTTGCGGCCAGTCTCGGCGAAAAGAAGACGCGCCTTGCCGGGCTATCGCTGGTTGCGTTTCTCAGTTCCTCCGCTGGCCCGGGCCCTGCGTGTCCCGGCTCTTGACGGTACGTGGAGGGCATTTGTCGGTGGTCGCGCCGTCGATTCCAGACCGGAACTCGAATTTCCTCCCGGAACCCGCACGATTGTTCTTCGGGTTAGCACGGAAGAAATTCTTGACCGCCCTTTCGAGGCTGTCACCGGAACTGCACCTTGGCCTCTCGGCACATGGAGTGTCCCGGGACTGGAGCACTTTTCCGGTTCGATGACCTACGAGAAAACCGTCGAGGTTCCCGCCTCTCTGCTCCAAGAACGGGTACTGCTCGACTGCGGAAAAGTCGGGGTGGCCGCGGAAATCTGGGTCAATGACGTTTACGTCGGCGCCCGGTCCTGGCAGCCCTATGTACTTGAGGTAACCGACTATTTGCGGCCCGGGCCGAACCGCTTCAAGATTCGCGTCGTGAATACTGCCGCCAACGCACGGGCGGTCGGCGAAGTCATCGGCCTTCTTGAGAAGATCGATCTCAATGGCTGGCTCGGGCCTGCCTCCCTCGTCCCTTGCATCGAAAAAGAAATTCACTGCTTGGCACAGTAGCCATCGATTCACACCGTCAAAATACCAGCTTCTCTCGAACCGGCGAAGCCATGGCGATGGCTTGGGAAATCTTGGTCCCGCCAGCGTACACCTTCCGCAACTTGGCTAAGCGAGTGAACGTCGCCAACGAGGATTCCGTCACCCGAGTATCAAAAATGCTTAAGGATTGCAGTTCGTCGAGAGACCCGAGGCTCTCGATCGTGTGGTCGCTGATTGCGGTGTGAGCGAGGCGCAAGTGGCGCAGCTTTTTCATTGCCGCGATAAGCTGAGCGGAACGGTCTGTGATTGCGGTGCCGGAGAAATCGGCGCTGACGATCGCTGGGCTGAGTGCTGCCAGTTCGGCCAGTTCTTGATCTCCGAATTTTGCGCCCTGCCACGAAGCGTTGACCACGAGATCGGCCGAGGTTCGGGACTCGTATTCAACGGTATTGGGAAGGCGAAGTTGCACTTGCGACAGAATCGACGCGACCGCCGTGCGTTCACGGGCGACGGCGGCCTGATCGGTTTCCGGAAAACTTACGTCGCTAACTATGGCCTCGGTCGAGCCACCATCGGGGAGCGTCGCCAAAACCTCCGCTCGGAGAGTGCGCGAAGCGCCTTCTAAAATCCACGCCTCCAGCAACCGCACCTCGCTTGCGGACAATGGCCTCTTGTTCCCGGCCGGCATGAAATCGTCGTCGCTCTGCGGAAGGCTAACGCGACGCAGGAGCTCACTGCCTTTAAGATCGCCGGGCTTTATGACCGGCCCGTGCTTTCCGCCGCGCATCGCTAGGGCGTAGCTGTCGAGGCGAAGCCCAGCCTTGTGCTTGCTCCGCCCATGACAGGTGACGCAGTGCCCCTCGAATAGAGGCTGAACCCGGACGTCATAGAAGGTGGACGGGCCTTGCACCGAAACAGCGCTGGTTTCGGGAGTGGACGGGCCCAGCAAACTTTGCCAGCGCGAAGGCAAGAATTCCGTAAGGTGAGTCTCGCCATGCGCCAGCTGCCCGCCTCTGTACCCGGTAAACGAAACCAGGAGAATCGCCGCGACCAGCACAGCGCAGTACAGGCGCGTCGTGGACGTTAAATTTGTGCGCGAGCGGAGCCACCAGCAAGTGCAAGACGCCGCGGCGACCAGAAGGCCGCCCCACATATGCTGGCGGACGAGCGGGCCCGAATAGCCACCTCCTCTCGCGAGACACCAGCCGAGGACCGCGGACAGAATGGCTCCACAAGCGGCGAGCAACAGTAGAAAATTTACGGAAGCCAAAAGAAAAGGCGCGTTCCGCTTTCGACCTAAAGCTTCGAAGAGCGGAACGATCAGCAGCAGCGCGATGGGAAAGTGCACGGTGAGCGGATGAAAGCGGCCGACAAGCTGCATCAGGGACGCACGCTCGACTCCGTCGGGCGGAGCGAGCAGCAGGAGGAGCGTCAAGAGCAGCAAAAACAGAACAGCCACAATCCCGAAACTAGACCGCTCCCAGGGATTGCGGAACGAGGAAGCCACGGAATTACAACGCCCTGCTCGTCAAGACCGATTGCGAGCGCGAGGTCATGCCAGCACTTCCGCAATCACCCGAGCAGTCTTGACGCCGGTCAGTTTCTGCTCCAAGCCCTGAAAGGGATAACTAAGTTTGCGGTGGTCGAAACCCAGCAGATAGAGCATGGTCGCGTGCAAATCGCGCACCTCGACCGGATGTTTTACCACTTCGTATCCCAATTCGTCGGTTTGACCGAAGGCCATTCCGGGTTTTACCCCGCCGCCGGCCATCCAAATGGTGAAAGCGCCTGGGTTGTGGTCGCGGCCCACAAACTTCATTACCTGTCCGCCGCGATTTTCCCTCATCGAGGTGCGGCCAAACTCGCCGCCCCAAACCAGCAGAGTTTCTTCAAGCATCCCGCGATTTTTCAGTTCGGCGAGCAGCGCAGCGATCGGCTGATCGACTTCGCGGCAGCGTTCGGCAAAGCCCACATTTAGAGATTCCCGGGCGCTCGATCCGTGGCTGTCCCATCCCCAATGATAGAGCTGGATGAAGCGCACACCGCGTTCCGCAAGGCGCCGCGCCACCAGACAGTTGTTGGCGAAGCTCGATTCGCCGAGCTTCGCGCCGTAGTTAGCGCGCACCGAATCCGGCTCTTTGCGAATGTCCATCGCGTCGGTGGCGTCCATTTGCATGCGGAAGGACATTTCGTATTGGGCGATTCGGGTCAGGGTTTCCGGATTCCCGAATTCCGCGTAACGCTCGCGGTTGATCTCTTCCATAGCATCGAGAACTCTGCGTCGTTCGGGAGCGCTGACCCGCGGCGGGGCGTTCAAGTAGAGAACGGGCTCACCGTGAGAGCGGCACTGCACGCCCTGATAGACGCTCGGGAGGAAGCCGGTGCCCCAGAGCTGCTTCCCTCCATCCGGAGTGTTGCCACCCGATATGAGCACGATAAACCCGGGCAAGTTCTGGTTCTCGGTGCCGAGGCCGTAGACTACCCAGGAGCCGAGCGACGGGTAGCCGATGCGCGGGTTCCCGGTTTGTACCAGCAACTGCGCCGGAGCGTGGTTGAACTGATCGGTTCGCATCGAACGTATGACGCACAGGTCGTCGACGTGCTTTTCGAGATGCGGGAGGCGGTCCGAGATCCACTGTCCGCTCTGCCCCGCCTGATGAAACGGATATTGCGAACCGAGAAGTTTGGGCACGCCAGTCAAGAACGCAAATCGCTTTCCCGCCAGCAGGGAAGCAGGGCAGTCCTGGCCGTCGAAACGGGTGAGTTCGGGCTTGTGCTCGAACAGCTCCAGCTGGCTCGGTGCGCCCGCCATGTGAAGGTATATGACACGCTTGGCGCTGGGAGCGAATTGCGGCGGCAGAACCCCCTGCGGGGCTTTGGGATCGTGCCTGATGTCGAGGCGTATGGGATCGTCTGTTGCCGCGCGCGCCAGAACCGTGAGCGGCGACGCGAGCGTTCCGAGGAACATGGCGCCCAACCCGCCCGTCGCCGAACGGAGGAAATGACGGCGAGTCTGCGCCTCGAGGAGAGCAAGCACTCGTTCGTCGTGCGTCCCTTTTGAGAGGCCCACGTTCAGTTCTCGCGGAACCTTGCTGATGACATCGGTCATCGGTTTCACCTGTTCATGGCCGCGTCTAGGTTGAGGAGCGCGCTGCCGACAGCCTTTAAGCCGATTAAGTTCGTAGCGTCAGTTACGGGCTCGCGTTCAGAGTCTCGCAACAGTCTTAGACTGGCCGGCTGTAACCTCGGCGGCTTTGCCGCGGCCACTATTTTTTCGAACAGTCCACGCAACACCGCTAATTCCTTGGGAGTCGGGTCGCGCGACAACACCAAGCGCGCTTCGAAGGTGATGCGGGCATCAAGAAGACTCCCACTGGCGGCCGTTGCTACCTCATGCAGCGCACGATTCGCCAGCGCTTCTCCGGCCTCATCATAAACTGGGTCGTTTAAGGTCACCAGCGCCTGCAACGGTGTGTTGGTCGGAATTCGCCGGGCAAGCGTTGTGGTGCGATCAGAAGCGTCAAAGATCAGGAAGTTCGGATAGCCGCTGGTGCGTTTGACAAATGTGTAGACTGCCCTGCGGTAACGATTGGGTCCTCTCGCGTCTTTCCATTTTTCCCGATTGTAAACGGAGTTCCAGACGCCTGGCGGCTGCGCAGGCATGACCGGGGGTCCGCCCATGGCCCGATTCAAGAGACCGCTTGCGAGGAGAGCCTGATCGCGCACCATCTCGGCGGAAAGCCGCTGCCCGGGCCCGCGTGCGAGCAGGCGATTTTGCGGATCCCGTTGCAACAAAGCGCTCGATGCCTTGCTGCTTTGCCGATAAGTGGCACTGGTGACGAGTTCGCGCAGCAGAGCCTTCATGTCCCAGTGCAAATCGTTTTGAAAATGGAGGGCCAGCCAGTCTAAGAGCTCTGGATGACTCGGTTCCTCGCCAACGCTGCCGAAGTTCTCGAGCGTTTCGACGATGCCGGTGCCAAATAGCTGTTCCCAATATCGGTTTACGGCGACCCGCGCGGTCAGCGGCTGGCCGGGAGAAAAAAACCACTTGGCGAAAGTAAGCCGGTTGCGGGGCTCGCCTTCGGGCAACGGCGGAAATATCCGAGGGACATCGGGCGTGAGGGGGCTGCCGATTTTGCTGAGGAAGTTTCCACGCTCGAATTCCCTGGTGGTGCGCCTCTCGTAAGGCTGCTCTTCCGACATCACCGGTACGTCCACGGCGCGCATCTTGGCAAGCTCCCGCTTGAGGTACTTGAGCCGGGCGACGGCGGCAGTGCGCTCGGGGTCCGCAGCCAAGGAAGTCCAGTGGGGATCGCCGCTCATGGCGAGACGAACGCGTCGCACCAGAGCCGGCCTCGAGTCGATCTGGCCCAATTGTTTCAGCGCGACTTCGAGACGGGCATCCCCGGCCAGGGCCACAGGCCTACTCAAAACGCCGACGAGCCAGTGGGTGCGAAAGAGCTTCGGATTGGCCGAGAATCCGTCGGCTTCCGCCTTTTTCTTGACACTTTTCTTAGTGGCCGGTATGGGGCTCGCGGCATCTTCCAAGTCCGCCTCGGAATCGTGAAGGAACGTGCGAAAAGGAATCCGCTCCTTGTGTCCGTCCGCGTACAGGATGGAAGCGCGAAGCTCCGCAACGATGAAGCCGTCCTCCGGATTGATTCGGGCCTTTTCCGCATCCATTGGGGAGACCTGCACCTTGATGGCGGTTACTAAGGGAAGCTTGGCGGTCGAAGTGAGCTCGTAGAACGATTCCGGAGGGGTTTCCGGCCCCGCAAAAGCTTCCCCATCCTGAATGCGGAAGGTCAACGCCGGTTTGCCTCTGGCCAGTGCATTGGCCAGCCGTTTCTTGGTGATTTCGATTGTGACCAGCTGATCGGCGATGTCTTCGGCCTTTTCCTTGGGCAACAATTTTTTGTTTTTGTGAATTTTGACCAGGAAGGCCTGATGCTCGCGCAGCCGTGGCCCGAGGGCCATGACCTCGTTCGCCGCAGCGGATTCAATCGGAAGCGGACTCCATTGAGCGTTCTCCGCCGCTCGTCGATCGGCGACTGTCAGCCGGCGCAAGAGGGCCAAGATCTCCTGTTGTAGCGCCGAGGCTTCGGGGAGGCAGGAAGGATCCTTGGGAAAGCGCAGAGTGGGGAAATCGTCGTCACGATCGGCGTCATTCGAAGTATCAAAAAACGCCAGCGATTTGTAATAGTCGGAGTGCCGAATGGGATCGTAGGGATGCGAATGGCACTGCACGCAGTTCATGGTGACGCCATTCAAAACCGCCCAGGTGGTGGCCACGCGATCCATCACTGCCACCAAGCGAAACTCTTCGTCGTCGGTGCCGCCTTCCTGATTGTTCGGAGTCTGGCGATGGAAGGCGGTGGCGATATGATCTTGAAATGTTGGATTGGGAAGTAGATCGCCAGCGAGCTGTTTGATAACGAATTGATCGTAGGGCAGGTTCTGATTGTAGGCGTCGATCACCCAGTCGCGGTAGGCCCACACGCCGGGGCGGCTCCTGTCCGCTTCGTAGCCCATCGAATCCGCGTAACGCGCCAAATCGAGCCACATCGAGGCCCAGCGTTCGCCATAGGCCGGAGAGGAAAGCAGCCGGTCGACTTGCCTTTCGTAGGCGTTGCTGGAGTCGTCCCTTAAAAAGTCCGCCTGTTCGCCGACGGTTGGCGGTAGTCCGGTTAGATCCAACGAAACGCGTCGCAAAAGTTCGAGCTTCTCCGCCTCAGACGCGGGCGCAAGGGACTCGCGCTCGAGTCGCGCCAAAACGAAACGGTCCACGGGTTGCTTGACCCACTCCGGACGTTTCACGACGGGTAGTGGATGCGGCTTCGGCGGAACAAACGCCCAATAATCCGACCATTGCGCTCCTTCAGAAATCCAGCGTCGCAACAACGAAATCTCTTCTGGTGGGAGCGGGGCCGCGTGGTACGGCATGCGCCCATCCGTATCCTTGGAAGTAACCCGGGAGATCAATTCTGAAGAATCGGGGTCTCCGGGTACGATCGTCCGTCGTCCGGACTTGCCTTTGCCGAGAGCCTCCTCTCGGAACATGAAGGAAACGTTGTTTTTTTGCCGCACGCCACCATGGCAGGCCACGCACTTCTGATTCAGGATTGGCCGGATGTCGCGACTGAAATCGACCGGGCCTCGCCTCCATCGGGAAAATAGCGGCTGAATGGACGGCCAAAGAATCGCAGCAAGCGCGACCGCGGCCATGGTCCCGGCAACACCAAGGACCAGCTCTTTCCGCGCGAGAACGTTAAAGCGAATCTCCATATGCAGCCATCCCGTGACGAGATCTCGCGACCTTATGATAGACCTTGTGGGCCCGGCTCGTCCCCCTTAGTCAATCTGAGATCTACCCTCCAAGCCATGAGGCTGCGACACAAACTCAGCGATGCCTCAGCGTTCTAGTTTGCATGCATGATGCTGATTCTAACCCAGGCCAGGGCTGTGCTCGCGGAACTGTGGAGAACTGCCAAACTCTTCTGCTCGCCAGCAGACGATAGAACCAATCGGGCATTGACACGAATCAGAGAGCTCGATACAGAAGCTAGTGCAGGTTCGCGAATTCAACTTTGGCTTCTTTGAGAATGGGGATGTTGGGGTCGGCGTCTTTCCAGAGGGCGAAGAAGTCCTGGTAAGCAGTTCTGGCTTGCGCGGAGTTGGCCTCGAGGGCGTAGGCGCGGGCGAGGCCGAGGTGCGCGAGGGCTCCTAACGGAAAATTCAGTACGATGCCAGGGCGGTCAAGAATCTTCTGAAACTCCGCGGCAGCTTTGTTGCCATTGTGCTCTATCAAGTAAGCCTGGCCGCGAAGGTAAACCGGATACATCATGCCTACCTGAAAGGGCTGGGATTGGGCCAATTCGTAGGGCCCGGCCGTTTGCAGAATTTCTACCGCTCTGACGGAGTTCTTCTGATTTATCTCGTTTGCAGCACGGGTCGAAGGCAGCCAGTAGCCTTGCACAACGGTGTCTTGAGGGAACTCCTTATTCAGGCTATCCGCCATCACTTTTGCCCGCGGGTCACCCACTCGAGCCAGGGCCAAAGCAGCGACGCTGCGTACGTCTCTGCCCGGCGCAAGCGCTACAGCGGCCAGCGCATCCTGGCGAGCTGGGTTCGAATCGCCAAACTCCGCTTCGCGTAAGGCGGCGTTGGCGCGCCAAAGGGCAGCAGTTTCGGTGGCATCCGCGTGCGAAGCGGAATCGGTTGCGCGCCGCGAGAACTCCCGAGCGTTATTGAGACGACCGAAGTAGGCCTCCGTGTCCGATTGGGTAGAGAGCAACCAGTCCTCGTCTTTGGGACGGCCCGTGGCCCAAGTGAGTTGCTGTTGCATCAGCTGCTGGTCGCGACGAAGGAAAGCTGCCTGGTAAAGGGCAAGCCGCAGAAACAATGTATCCATTTCGTGCGTCTGTGCTTGCTGTATCGATGCTTGGGCCTCTGTTGCCTGGTTAAGGGCGAGATGCATCCAAGCCGCGTTGCTGATACTCATGGCGAAGTTCGGCTCGAGGCGCATACTGTCTTCCGCGGCCCGGAGTGCGCGATCCCACTGCCCCAGCTTCATGTAATTGTTCCCGAGATTGCCAGGAGGGATAAAATCTCGCGGATAGCTTTGCTTCCAGAGTTCGTAAACCTGATCGGCTTTTTCGAGGTCGCCAGTGAAAATTTCGTAGTAGAAAGCGTCGATGGCGTACTTTTCCCGTTCGCTTACGTGTTCCCGGAGTTCGAAAGCCTTGAGTGCATTTTCGCTAGCGCGAGTATTCTGTCCGAGATTGCCGTAGGAAACTGCCAAGGACCTGTAGCCCAGAGCGAATTTGGGATCGAGCTCCACGGAGCGCTGGTAGTATTCGATGGCGGCCGGATCGCCTTTGGTGTTGAGAGCCTTTCTTCCCATGCTATAGGCTTTCAGCGCTTCGAGGGATTGCGTGGAAGCCTCTTCGATGGGCGCGGCGAACTTCTGAACCGAAGCCAACGATTCGCCGAGCTCATTCCGCATCTTCGTTGCTGAAATATCCAAGGATTTCAGTATCTGGTCCTTGCCGGATGCGCGGGCTTGCTCGGATACCAGAGTGTCACCAGTCGCGCAGTTAACCGCGTTTAGGCCGATGATGTAGTCGCTGCCAAGATTGGAGATGGAAGCGGCCAGCATGGCCTTACTTCCGACGCGCTGGCAAAGCTCGCGCGCAACCTCTCCCAAGACCGGTTGGTCTGGCGCGCGGCCCATCAAGTGCAACGCGGCGGCCACCTTTCGGTCCGGCAGGATGTTCAGGAAGGGTGACTGCGCGAGGTCAAGAGTCAAGGCTTGCTTCAGGGCGTCGTCAAAGACGGGATCGCCAGTCTTATTGTCAAAGTCAGCCAGAACAATGGTGTCTTTTTCGGTGAGGGCTACAGCCCGATGCGAGTAGAGCAATCCGGCGACAAACAGCGCAACCACCACCGACGCCGTGGAGAGGACCAGCTTCCAGTTAGGCAGGTGGAGCTTCGTTAGTAGAGAGGAAGTTTTCGCCGAGGGCGCGGCGATGGCGGCGGTACTCTGCCCGAATTCGGTCTCGCGTCTGATTCGCTTCAGATCGGAGCCGATATCTGCGGCATGCTGGTAACGCAGCTCGCGATCCTTTTCCAAAGCTTTGGTGATGACTTCTTCGAGCTTCAGAGAGACTGCGGGATTCAAACGCACCGCTGCAGTAGGCGCATCACTCAAGATTGAGTGCGCAACACCGCCGTAGGTGGTAGCCCGGAACGGCAACATACCGGTCGCCATCTCGTAGAGAACAACACCAAACGAAAAGATGTCGGTGCGCTGATCGAGATCCCTGCCGCGGACTTGCTCGGGGGACATGTAGGCCGGAGTGCCCAGCGCGCTGCCGGGAGTGGTTAGCAGGCTGAGAGTTTCTGTGGGGTCGTCGGTGGCGACGGGTTGCGATGAAATGATCTTGGCCAGGCCAAAGTCCAGAACTTTAGCCTGTTTGCTGGTGGTGACAAAAATGTTGGCGGGCTTGATGTCGCGATGAATGATTCCCTTGGAATGGGCAGCCTCCAGCGCTTCGGCAATTTGAATCGCGATATTCAGCAGGAGTTCCGGTTCGAGCGGGTGGCCGGCAATGGTGTGCTTCAGGGTTTTCCCTTCCAAATGTTCCATTGCAATAAAGGCCCTGCCGCCCTCGTCGCCGATGTCGTGAATGGTGCAGATGTTCGGGTGGTTGAGTGCGGAGGCGGCTTTGGCTTCACGCTTGAAGCGCTCAAGGGCCTGGTGGTCCCGGGTCATTTCATCTGGAAGGAATTTGAGTGCGATGAAACGGTCGAGGCGGGTGTCTTGCGCTTTGTAGACCACACCCATGCCGCCACCACCGAGCCGCTCCAGGATGCGGTAGCGAGAGACGGTTTGACCGATCAGCGGGTCGCCCTCGGTCATAGTGCCGCCATCTTAGGTTGGGTTTGCGAGGTAAGTCAACGAATCGACCGGATTTGTGGCAAAGCTCGTTAGAAATGTCCCCTTTCTTACCTGCTCGTTAGAAATGTCCCCCTTTTTGTGTTCTGCTTCTTTTTGTCTCTTTCCTTGTACATTTCCTGGAAAACTTCGCGCCAGAATGCCCTAAGAACGACGATCTCAGTTTCGGTCGATCTACGCATCCCTGTCTTATCCGACTTGGCTTGGCCCGGAGCGCAGCCCTGCGTAGCCCGCAGGCCAAGCGCCTCAGTAGTATGCAAAGGTGAACGCCGAACCAGTAAATTCCTATTAACGCTTGCCGTTCAACTGGCGTGGAGATTGGGCACCGTAAACTGCTGCGCTTGCCCATCAGGGTAGGACCTGAATTTCAAGTTCCTTCGCACGCCCATGCTGAATTGAAAATGCCCGGATGGGCGTAGTGGCGTACGGCCGCGGCGTCACGATGAAATGGATCGCATTGGGATAGGAGGCCATCGCGATGTCTTTAAGCGAAGGCTCGTTTATATCCAGCCAATTCGGACGCGAGTGGTAGATTCCGAGGAATTCGAGTCGCCTCTTGCGGAGTTCGCCCATCAGGCGCCGGATCTCCGTGGGCGCAATTTCGTAATTTCTGACCGGATCGGCCGCAGAGTTCTTCGCAGGGAACGCTTGGGTGATTCGTCCTTCCTGCCCAGCCAAAATTCCGCAACATTCCCGATGCGGGTGGCGGCGGGCAAGCTTTAGGAGTGATGTCATAACGAGGCCGGCCTCACGACGGCCCGAGTAGACTGTTGCGGT
>CAZQOB010000096.1:0-15693 GCA_964594885.1 uncultured Acidobacteriaceae bacterium | reverse complement strand
CGCAGGCCTTCGAGCGCATGAAGTCGCGCAGCGGCGAAATCAAGCTCGCCGTCCGCCCGTGATTCTCCGGGCTTTCTCTAACCGTTCTTTGCTAGTGCGAACGAAGTGAGGGATCTGCTTTTTGCTGCTTCAGAATGAGCTTGAAATCGCTGGAAACGCCCCTCCCGCCGGCTGTTCGCCGGAAATTGCGCAGCAGTACACACGCTGGCTGGCCACCCACCACTACGAGAACTTCAATGTTGTGAGCTGGCTGTTGCCTAAAGATCTGCACCAGCATTTCTACAATGTTTACGCCTATTGCCGCTGGGCCGATGACCTTGGCGATGAGGTACCGGACACCCAGCGCGCGCTGCAACTGCTCGATTGGTGGGAAGACGAACTGAACGCCTGCTACGCCGGCCGCCCGTCGCATCCCGTGTTCATCGCGCTGCGCGAAACGGTCACTGCCAAGGAAATTCCGAAACAGCCGTTTGCGGATTTGTTGAAAGCCTTCCGGCAGGACCAGACCGTCAAACGGTATCCCACTTGGGAAGCCGTGCTCGATTACTGCATTTATTCGGCCAACCCCGTCGGGCGCCTGGTGCTTTGTTTGTGCGGCTACCGCGACGAACACCGGCAGAAGCTTTCTGACGCGACTTGCACCGCGTTGCAGCTTGCGAATTTCTGGCAGGACGTATCCCGCGATCTGCAAAAGGGTCGGATCTATATTCCGCTTGATGCTGCCGCGGGGCACGGCGTCAGCGAAGACGACATTGTTTCCCGACGCTTCAATCCAAACTACGTCGCCCTGATGAAACACCTGATCGCGCGAACGCGGGAGTTATTCGATGAGGGGCTTCCTTTGGGCCAGCAGGTCGAAGGCAAGCTAAGCGTGGATCTGGAGATGTTCAGCCGGGGTGGCATAGCGGTTCTCGAAGCCATCGAAGCACAGGGCTACGATACGCTCAATCGTCGGCCGGCCATCAGCAAAGCGAGGCAGGCTGTCTTATTGGGCCGCGTACTTCTTGGCCACCTCTTTTCCGGAGCGGCACGGCATGGCGTACGCCCTCGTCTGGAAGCGCGCTCGCCCCAATCGGACTCTCAAGCCGACTGCGTATCGCAGACGGATCCGCCCATCGATCTCGCGCAGTCCTACGCGGCCAGCTGGAACCATGCGCGCGCGGCACACAGCAATTTTTATTACGCTTTCTTCTTGTTGCCAAAGGTCAAACGCGACGGCATCGCTGCCCTCTACGCGTTCATGCGCCTGGTGGACAACGTGGCGGACGATGGCGAGGACATTGCGGCCAAGCAGCGCGGACTCGCCAAATGGCGCGCCGCTTTGGACGAGGCGGTTGGCGGGTATTCGGCTCTTGTTGAAGGTAGTTCCGCGCTGAAATTGCAAAACACCCCGGCTGGCGCGTCGGAGGTTCTGCCGGCACTGGTGGATACCATGCGCCGGTTCCGCATGCCCGTGCGTTACCTGCACGACCAGATTTCCGGCGCGGAAATGGACCTCACGGTCAAGCGCTATCCGACTTTCGACCGTCTGGGCGAATATTGCTACCGCGTGGCCGGAACTGTGGGCCTCACCTGCACCCACATTTTTGGCTTTCGCGATCCGCGCGCCCTCGACCTTGCGGAAAAACTCGGGCTTGCGTTTCAGCTTACCAACATCATTCGCGACGTAAGGGAAGACGCCGAACGCGGCAGGGTCTATCTGCCTGAAGAGGACCTGACGCGGTTCAACGTGAATCCCGTGGACTTTACCAAGAACGAAGCCACGCTCGGCGTGCGTGAGCTGCTGCGTTTTGAAGCCGACCGGGCCTGGCAGCTCTACGAAGAAGGCACGGAGCTGCTCGATCTGGTGGATGCCGACAGCCGAGGCACGCTGTGGCTGTTAGTGCATACTTATGGCGCGCTGCTGGCGCGCATCGAATCGGTGGACTTCGCCGTGTTCGGACAGCGTGTCCGCCTTAGCAAAACGGAAAAAATGATCTTCATCGCCCGCGCGCGTTTCGGGCGGCATACACGGGAAAATGTCCTCGAAAAACGTGATGGTGATTGGCGGCGGGCTGGCGGGGCTGGCGGCGGGCGTCGCGCTGGCTGACGCCGGATGCCGCGTACGTCTGTTTGAACAGCGCCCGTACCTCGGCGGACGCGCGACTTCCTATGTCTTGCCGAATGGCGAGCACGTGGACAATTGCCAGCACGTGACGCTCGGCTGTTGCACCAATCTCGAGGATTTTTACCGCCGCGTCGGTTCGGCGGGCAAGATAAAATTCTTCGACCGGCTGTTTTTTCTCGATCCGCAGGGTCGCACCGGAGTGATGCGGTGCGGTGTTCTTCCGGCACCCGCTCACATGACCGGATCGTTTCTTTCTTTCTCGCCGCTTTCTTTTGCGGACAAGCTTTCCATCGCGCGCGGCTTGGCGGCGATACTCTTTGCGGGTGGCAGGCCGAAAGACGCCTTCGGTAGCGAGCCGATCTCGATGCTGGCTTGGTTGCGGAAACACAAGCAGACGCCGCGGGCCATCGAGCGCTTCTGGCGCTTGGTGCTGGTCAGCGCTCTCGACGAAGAGCTCGATCGCACCGACGCGCATTTTGGCATTGATGTTTTCTGGAAAGCATTTTTGAAAAACAACACGGGCTACCGCATGGGCGTGCCGTCGGTGCCGCTGGCCGAGCTTTACGATGGCTGCCGCGCCGCCATCGAGAAAAAGGGCGGCGAAGTGATCCTGCGTTCGCCGGTACGGAGTCTGCGCTTTGAGAATGGCGCGCTTGGAGCAGCTGTCTTCGACTCCGGCAGGGAAGAGACCGCAGACGCCTTCATCCTGGCGCTGCCGCACGACCGCATTCTCGATCTGTTGCCGCCGGAAATTCGCGCCGCCAATCCCGCGCTCGCGCATCTGGAAAAAATCAAAGTCTCACCTATCACCGG
This sequence comes from uncultured Acidobacteriaceae bacterium, assembly GCA_964594885.1. Lineage (GTDB taxonomy): Bacteria > Acidobacteriota > Terriglobia > Acidiferrales > UBA7541 > Acidiferrum. The sequence goes on along the minus strand of CAZQOB010000096.1, from coordinate 12,773 downwards.
CGTCCACTTCTGGTTCGACCGAGAAGTCACACAAGAGCCGTTCATCACCCTTCTCGACACCCAGACCCAATGGATCTTCAATAAGACCGCCCTTTATGGTTCGGCAGAAAAAGCAGATTCCTCGGGCCTGACCGCCTCCGGCAGGCAAAACGGCCGTGGCTATGACCGAGGCAGCCAGGATTGTCATTCCAGGCGCAGCGAGGAATCGGCTTTTGCTTTTCCCGCTGATGCGGTGGACACGGCTGGAGACCAGGGCCAATATCTCCAGCTTGTCATCAGCGCGTCCTACGACCTGCTGAAAAAATCACGCGACGAGATCATCGATCTTTGCTTGCAGGAAGTCCGCCAGGCCCTTCCCGCGGCGCGCGAAGCGCAACTAGTCAAGGCCACGGTCATCAAGGAAGCCTCAGCCACGTTTTCGCCTGAGCCAGGCGTGGATCGTTGGCGCCCCGCGCAGGCCACGCAAAGTCCCGGCCTCTTTCTCGCTGGTGATTGGACCGCCACCGGATGGCCCGCCACCATGGAGGGCGCCGTACGCAGCGGCTACCTCGCAGCCGAAGCCGTCCTGCACGCGGCTGGCTCCCCACAAGAATTCCTCCAGCCTGACCTCCCATCCTCCGGCCTCTCGCGATTGTTTGGCAGTTGAGACTGAGCTGTGATTATGGGAACAAATAACCAGACGCGGTGTCTGAAGGTATTCATGCGGAGACCGAGGACCAGTCTGAGTTTTCTAGCCATGAGCACACTAAGGCGCCTACGCTTGATCGAAAGAGGCCAACTGGATTTCGCTCACCGTTAGTCCCTCGCACTTCCTATCAATCTCCGCATACTCCGCCGCCCACTTCTTCCGAAACTCCTCGTACCCCTCGCGCGACTCCCACTGATCGATCGTTATAAACACCCGCTCGCGCCCAACCTCTGGTAGCAGTCGTGTGCCTCGGTACCGCGCATCCCGCCGGAACAGCCGCACCCAGTTGCCCTCCGGGCCATATGCCCGTTCAAACAATTCTTCGCATCCCGGCTTGACTTCGAATTCCCACAGAGTTACAAACAAGGTTGTCCCATCTCCTGCTCTCGGATGCCGGCAATTCCTTCAGGCTCAGAAATCTTAAGGAAGTGGCAACGCCGCGCCGAGTGTAGCAATCCGATTGGATACAAACCAGTGAGCGCAAGTTAGTCTAGCCGCGCTTCTCCAGGTCTATGAGTGCTGGTCTGCTGTAACGCGTAATTCTTTTGCTGTGCCCAAAAGTCGGCCAATGCTCGCCAGTGCCCGGTTTCAGGGTCTGTACCTACTGGCCCTGAAGTGAAAAGAGGTCTTCGTGGATCGTAAGTACGGTCATCGCGGTTACCGCGATTCAGAAAAAGAGAAAAAGCCCCGTGCTGAACGCAAGCCGCCCCAGGGCGGCCCACGCGGTCAGAACGATCACCTTGGCCCCCGCACTCCGCGCATGGTCGGAACCGTTACCCGCGGACGCTGCGCCAACTGCGGTGCGGTCTTGGCTCCCGGTTTCGACCCCAACGGTACTTGCCCCAAATGCAGCGCTGAGCTCCACTGCTGCAAACAGTGCCGCTTCTTCGATTCCGGTGCCCAGTTTGAGTGCACGCAGCCAGTTCCTGAGCGCATCACGCCCAAGGACGGCAAGAACACCTGCAAATTCTACGAATTCCGCATGACCATCGAGAAAGACACCGCTCCCACGTCCTACCAGCAGCCGGGCCAGGCCGCGGCTACTGCTTCGGAACCCGTTGGTGGCCGTCCGCTCGACGCCCGCCAGGCCTTCGAAAATCTCTTCAAGAAGTAGGCGCCGAATCCCCGCGTTGTCGCTCGGCCTTCCCTCCCGCCTACTGCCTTTTCCCCCTGTCTTTCAGGGGTCTGGCAGCGTATGATTTCTCGGCTTGCCAAACACATCCTTGGAGAAGTTCATGTCTGCCGATGAAAACGTCGTAGTAACCGTGGGCGAAACGCTAGGTTCCGCCGCTGGTAAAGTGGTCGCAGGGGCCAAGCGCACCGCCGATTCGCTCAGCGAAGAAAAAGCTGAGCTGGCCCGGGTGGCGAAGAAGGTCCAGTCTGATGCTCGCACGGCTATCAAGAAAACCAAGAAAAGAGCCAGGAAGGCCGCCAAGTCCGCAAAGAAGGCGGTAGCTTCCGCGAAGAGAACTGTGAAGCGGGTCGCTCGACGGCTGAAGCGCCGCTAGGGCTTGGTTGCTTTGCGTTTTGGGATTTTCGCGCTGCGGTTGCGTTCATAGCGCAATGCGATCATTCCCTTTGAATACGTCTTGTTCTCGACCAGCGTGAACTCCCGTTGCGGGAATCCTGCGGGAAACGCGGGTATCCCTTCACCAATCATTACGGGCACCACGCCCAGATAAATCTCGTCCACCAGATCTTCGCGCAAGAAGTCACGCGCTAGTTCGCCGCCGCCCATTAGCCAAATGTCTTTTCCTTGGTTATTGCGAATCTCGCCCAACAACTTTTGTGGCGACTCTCGAACGACCATCGCATGATGCTTTTCACCCGGATCCAGCGTGTTTGAAAACACGTAAAATTTCACCCTGGGGCTACTGAGGTTCTTCTCGCCCCCCAACTTCAGCCCCACTTCGAACGTCTTCCGCCCCATGACGCCAGTATCAATTCGTTTGAAGAAGGGCGCCATCGAGTAGTCCTTGGGCATGAACAAGAAGTCCACGCTGCCATCCCGTCGCGCAATATAGCCATCCAGGCTGATTCCGACTCCATAAACTACCTTTCGCATCGTTGACCTCACAACGGATTCCACGCAAACAGCGGCACCATGAGCGTACGAGCTTTATTCGCTCATTCCAAGCGCTCTGCCAGCCGGCCGGCGAATTGTTCAGTGGTTCTGCAAGAACGAGCCGTTGCGCTCCGTTCCCATCTCAGCGAAGATCCCGTCGGACGTTCCTGTTCCTGTGACCGTGAATCCCGCCTCCGTGCCCGTAAAGGAGATCGTCGCCACGGCGGAACGAAACTCCGCCGCAAAGTTGGATGGATCCATCGGATCGCTGGATTGCGGCTGGAAATGCTGCACCGCTCCCGAAGCTGTCCAAGTGATGTCGTAGCTCACGGTAGCGGCAACGCCGCCCGGCGCAAAGAACTGGAAATCGTCGATCACCGGCGCATTCACTACGTGCAATTTCGCCGTCAACCCTTCCACTTTCAGCGCATCATCTGGTATCTGCACGATCCAGAACAACCCTGATGGCTGAATTCCGCCGTTGAAGTCGTGCAACTGCACCGTCAAGCCCGTACCGGGCTCGTAAAGGTCAATTCATATGAACGCGAACGTGCCGCGATGATGCGTCCCGTCAACCGAGACGTACTCGCCGTGAAACACGCGAACGTCGGTCACCACGTCGTAGGCAGTTCCATTGCTGTCCGTGGCCGTTCCAAATCCGCCTGGATATCCAATTGCGGTGAATCCGCGGTAGTTGGTAATGACGCTCGGCTCGGTGTCCACTCCCTGAAATCCTTCATTCACCGGTCCCGGGGCGAACACATGAATTTGTGGCGGCAGGACCAGCCCGCCAGGAATCGGCACCGGATCGGTCGCACCCGGTGGCCCCTTCGGAGCGCCGACCTTGCCGACATCACCCTTCGTAGCAACGCTCACCTGATGGCCCTGAAACTGAATCGTGTGTGCCCTCTCCCACTGCTGATTTGCTCCCAGCACGGGCGCCAAGACCAGCGACGCCAGCGCCATCCCAAAACACGCAGAAAACATCAGGTCTCTGAACACACTTTTCCCAAGAATGAGAAAATGGCTCTGTTCCTTCATAAAAACTCCTAAAGAGGGGACAACCTGGAAACCGGAGTATGGCCGGAGCCTACGCCCGCAAATTGCGCGAGGTCAAGCGAATTTCTGTTTTAGAGCAGGCGCAGATAAGGAAACAGAGTGCGAGCAACGCAGCTTCACGGCTTGATTCCTTGATTCCACATCTCCCGCTTGATCCTCCAGTTGCCATCCTTCTCGCGATGCAGAACCAACAGCAATTTGCCATGTCCATCGAATGACGGGCGATCATCCGGGGCTTTTACAATCTGATGCTCGAACGCCCACTCCGAAGCCCAGTCGCCATTTACTTCGACGCCTTGAAAATCCACATCGATCTTCTCCATGTGGTAGCCGGGCATTTTGGCAGTCACATCCTCCATAAACTTGCCGATCGCCTCTTTGCCGATCATAGGCGCAGTCTCAGGCAGCAGACTCACTCCATCGTCCGCCCACAGGTTCAGCACCGCCGCGTTGTCCATCTTCAAGTGAGCCTCAATGAATTTCGTGTTGAAGTCCTCAATCTCCTTGCGCCCGGCATCGTCCTCGTTGATTGCGTTCTTGCTCCTCTCGAAAACCATCCGCGCCGCCAGTACACCGGAAAGCACCGCAATCGCACCCGCGCCCAACAGCACCACTCCTCGATTCGCCATGCCGTTTCTCCTAAACGAATCCCGTTCCAATCTTCACGTTGAGAGTCTCGACTCCGCGCGAGCATTCCTAGTAGATCAGCTTCAGCGAAAGCTGGATCTGCCGCGAGGTGCCCGCGGTCTTGCTGATGATCCCGAATCCGCTCCCGCGCACCACGTTGGCCGGCAATCCAAAATTTACGACGTTGAATACGTTGAAAAACTCGGCGCGAAACTGCACGATTCCCAGTTCATTCTTCCCACGCCGCCCGAAGGAAGTATCTTTGATCAGGCTGATGTCGAAGTCCTTGTACCCCGGCCCGCGAAATGTGTCGCGCCCCAGCGTCCCAAATCGACCGCTATTTGGCCCAGTCCCGCCCGCAGTTCCGATCGGGATGTTGAAAAACGAAGTGTTGTTGTCGCCCAGCCCTAAATAGTCTTCGCGAATGTGCCGACTCGTCGAAAGATCCGGCTTGCCAATTTGATCTGGACGATCTGCCCCACCCGCTCCAAATCCCGTCTGCTGCACTCCGGAAAAGATCGTGAATGGCGATCCGCTGGTCAACGTGGTGATGTTCAAGATCTGCCAGCCCGCCGTGAGCTTTTTGTTCAGCCGATTCAGTGCCCACGCCTTGTCCAGCGCCAGCGCCTGAATCGCGCTCACAGTAAAAACACGCGTCACGTCAAACGTGGACGGCCCGCGTTCGCCGCGCAAATCCAGCGGATTTTGCGGGGGCGCCTGCAGGATCGTGCTGGAATTCCCCTGGAACCCGGCGATAATTGCGCTGCCGTCGTCCATCGATTTGGAAAACGTGTAGCTCGCTTGAAAACTCAGTCCTATTTTTGATTGGCTGAGCGTCGCGCTTGTCTGCAGTGCGTGGTACGTCGAATGCGCACCGTTGGTCATCACCAGTTCGGGACCAAATCCGCCGGTCGCCTGCCCGCTCGCGTTGAACTGCGTAAATGGAGCAAACGCTTGATCGGCTCCGCCGTAACCGTTCGGCGAAAACGCGCTGGCCAGCTTGATGCCGCTCGTGCCCACGTACGCCGCACTTAGCTTCACGGATCCCGCGTCCTGGTCGATCCCAGCGGTGTATGTTCCGATGTATCCATTCCTGAAATTCCGCGAGATGACGCCTTGCCCCAGCAGCTGCACTTCGTGTGTAGCCGTCATCAGGTCGTTCTGATACCTCTGCAAATCAATCTGCGTATTCGCAGCCACTCCCGAGCTGTTGCCATTCGGAAAAAGAAGTTGCCCACCGATTGTGTAGGGCTGGGGCAATACTAGAGGAACGGCTGACGCGTTGAACGGAACCGGCACTCCTGGCTGTGCCGTCACCAGCGGTTGCAGCGTCAGCGGAAAACCGCCCGTAACAAAATTCTGCAGCCACAGGTTCGGCAGAATCGTGCTTATTGCGCCGCCGGCGTGCAGCGTAGTGTGCTTTGTCGCCGTAAAGTCCATTGCCAGGCGCGGTCCCCAGCCATTCTTGTCCAGCGGATACACGGGCTGTGGGTTGTAAATGAAAATCTCTTCGGCGCCCGGCGTTACGAACGTAACTTCTTTGCCGCTCGTGTCCACCGGCACTGCGATCGACGTGCGATGTTTCGACTCCTTGATCCGGCTGTTCAGTTCGTACCGCAACCCGTACGTCAAATTCAGCCGCGCGGTCACTTTCCACGCATCCAAAAAATAAAAGTTGTACGCTTCGCGGCGAACCGAAGCTTCGTCAAACTTCTTGCCTCCCGGCACCGTTGGCGAAAGCGCGGTTATCGTGTACGAGTAGGGCGTGGCGGTCAGAAACCCGCTCAACGCATCAGGCAGCGGATCGCCCGGCTGAATGTCGTGTTGTCCGCTCGCCGATGAAATGAACACCGGCGAATAGGCCGCCCCTCCTCCGAATGCGTATTGTCCGTTTGGATTCAGCCCAAAAATCGTCGCATCCTTGTTCAACCGGACTTCGGCACCCCACTTCAGGCTGTGCGCTCCTCGTGCGTAGGCCAGGTCCTCTTTCATCTGATACAAATTTCCGTACGAACCGAAAATCGAGCCATCCGGCGCGTTATAGGAAGCGTACAGCCCGTCGTTGAACAAAATCTGCGGCTGGATCTGGTTGCTGGTCGGGAAAAACGGCGTGCTGCGGATGTAGCCGAACTGCGTGGCCGAACTCAACCGCTGGGTAATTGCGCGCGTGTAGCGCACTGTCGCATTCCGCTGGTGATCGAAAAACTTGATTGCAAAGCTCGGGTTGATCGCCGTCTGGTCAGGATTGGTCGTCGGCCCGTTTACTTGGTTCAAGCTGAATCGTCCTATCAGCGCGCTCGTTTTTGAGAAATTGTGATCGATGCGGATTGAAAACTGATCAGTGTTCGTTACCACCTTTGACGAAGTCGCATAGGTCCTCGCGCCAAACGCTCCCGTCGACAGGTTCGGCGCCGGATAACCTGAGAGAATCGACTGTACCGCCGCGCTCACTGGAACCGTCAGCGTGTCCCCTTTGAACGCCGTCGTGTCGATTCCTGCTCGCTCTGCAGCCGTCGGCACGGCCAGCACCTGGGTTGTCCCCAGCACCTGCCGGAATCCCTGATACTCGCCAAAGTAGTACGTTTTCCCGTGCCCGTCGTACAATCCGGGCAGCACCAGCGGCCCGCCATTGGTCACCCCAAATTCGTTCCGCGCAAAAGGCGGAATCCTTCGCGGATCGAGCGGATTCGCATGATCAAAAAAGTTTCGTGCATCAAACGCCGCGTTCCGCACAAACTCGAATGCGCTCCCATGCATTTGCTCAGTGCCGGACTTGCTCACCACATTCGTGAATCCCGCCGCACCGTGACCGATATCCGCCGGCATCACTCCGGAGTTCGATTGCACCTCCTGAATCGCATCCACATTGAAGTTGGAAAACGTCGCGCCGCCCAGCTCCGGATCGGTCGTGTCCGCTCCGTCCATGGCAAACACCGTGGCCTGTCCGCGCTGGCCGTTGGTAGCGAACTGTTGCGTAAAATTCGCCGCGCCGTTGGTGTCGGTCATCGTGCCCGCGGCCAGCAGCAATAACTTGCTGAAGTCGCGGGTATTCAGCGGCAGGCTGGATACCTCTGTGCTCGAAAGCGTCTCCCCGCCGCTGGCCTGTGTTCCCGCGCCAGTCTGCGCGCCCTGCGCGGTCCCACCCTGATTCGGCGCCCTCGAATCCTGTCCGCCGCTCGACTGAGCGGCTGCCGTAGCCAGGAACACGCTGGGAAGGAAACTTATCGAGCCAACGACCAGAAGCAACAGCGCCGTCCGGGTCAACATACTCTGCCCGAATTTCATGCGCGAAATTATACCTGCATAGCCATTTCTAGGATTTCAAATATCCGTTGCAACGTTTTCCGCGCGAACTGCACTACTTCTCCGGGTCCCTCCGAACGTTGTTTTACCCCGCCATCCCGGCGTCAGGAGCGTTCCGCCATGGACGTTTTCAAACTCGCCTTCGAAACCACCATCGTTGGCCTGCTGACCTTCGTCTGGCTGGCGTTGGCCTTAGACCTGCTCTTCCCGACGTTTTTCAAAGCTGCTTACGACAAGTACTCGGAAAAATACCAGAACGCGTTGGGCATCGCTCTGCTCACCCTCGCTTATTGTTTTGGCTCGGCCATCACCCCGATCTCCGGTCAACTCATGAACGACGAGCATTGGCCGCTTCCGGAATTCGCGATCCGATGCTGGGTCACGGTCAAGGAGCGCTGGCTGTTGGGAGAGGTGGACGGTAACACCAGCCTTCTGAAGGACTACACTCCGACGAAGGATTTCATGTCCAGCGACGAGTTCAATGATTGCCGATGTTCCTATCTGGATCTGTTTTTTGACCACACCAAATCCGGGCAAGGCCTCGAGTTCAGTCGCCATCTGAGCGTGCCCCGCTCCTTGCGCACACTACGGGAACGACTACAGCAGGTGGAAGGTGATGAGCCGCATCGCCAACGCTTGCTCACGCTGTTCGCGATCTACGAAAGCAGGGTCATGGGAGACCTTTCCGATAAGAACGACGCGCTCAAACAGCTTCACGAGCGCATCATCGTTCTGCGTGGTGCGGTCATCAATGGAGCCCTGCTTTTCATACTCTGCCTTTTCCGCACGCTGGCGCGCACCAATACCGAGAAATTTCAATGGCAAGAAATCAATCGCGTTTGGATCAAAACCGTCGTGGGCTTGGCCCTCGCCGCCCTCCTGACCGGGCTGGCCATCTACAACGGCTGCCAGGACTTGGCGCAGCCGAATATCTTTGACATGCCCATTCTCGAGTTCTTGTTTGGTCTCGCAACAATATTTGGCGGCTACTGCGTATTCGTCGGTGTACCTTACCGGTCTTTTCTGAACAAACGCACGCTCTTCGTCACCGTCTTTCTGACCCTTGTCGCTTACGGCGGGTGGATCTGGTCCGAAGTCATTTACGACCAACAAATCATTCTTGCGATCGCAGTGGCTCAGAAGGCTTCAGCTGCACATCCCTAAGCCAGTTAGCTGGCGCGCAGCGCGGCTTTCCGGCCCGTCGGCTCAGATCATGCCCTCCAGCCGCACGTAGCTCGCTTCCATCCCTCTCTCCATGCCTGTGGACAGCATGGCCGCGCGCGTCGCCTCATCCGGAAGCGTCATGCGCATGGTCATCAGCGTTCCGCTTCCGTCGGCTTCAAATCGCGTCTCCACCCGGTTGTCCGGCGTCGGATCGGGCATGTGCATCCGCTCGATATGCACGATCCTGCTGAAGGGTTCCAGTTCCACAAACTCGCCCGTCACATAGAACCCTTGGCCTTTGCCGTTCTTCCACTCGTAACGGATCTTCCCGCCGGGCCGGGCTTCGCAGATGCACACGGGCATCGTCCACCCTTCTGGTCCCAGCATCCACTTCTGGACGATCTTCGGATCGGTGTGCGCGCGGTACACCGCCTCTGGCGAAGCTGCAAATCTCCTGGTCACGATCACGTTGCGATCGCCCTCCGTTTTCAGTGTCAACTTGCTCATGTCCTTTTCCGTCCTTTCTTGGCTTGCATTTCCGCAAGGACCACGTCCAGCCTGTCGTAGTTCTTCGCCAGCGCCTTCCGCAACATGGCCAGCCAGCGGTCGATCTCTGCAACGCCGTCCTTTGCCAGCCGGCAAGGCCGCCGGGTGCCATCGATCCGCCGCGCGATCAACCCGGCGTTTTCCAGCACCTTCAGGTGCTGGGAAATTGCCGGCTGCGTCAGTTCGAAGGGCTCCACCAGCTCCATCACTGTCGCTTCGCCCAGGGCCAGACGGGCCAGGATGGCCCTGCGCGTCGGGTCGGCTAAAGCGGCAAAAGTTGCATCCAGATTTGGCATTCGTCAGTCCTTATATAAGCATATATTTATATATCGCCCCGCGCTTGTCAAGCAAAATCTTTGCCTTGCCGCTGAGTGTTTCTGTAGTAGCGCCAGAATCCTTGCCGGCTCCTGCATTCCCCGGTCCCGCCGAGCCCTCGGTTGGCCTTTTAGAACCTGGTCTTTGCACTTTTCCTTCCTGCACCCTCGGTGTCTTCCGTCTTAAAACCGTCGCATGGTCGTCGGTTAGCCGAGGCTCGGCCTCGCCTCGTTGAAACGAATTTCATCTCGGCCGCACTATCTCCCAAATAACCGCGAGGCTGCGCTCCGCCTGGTGGCGGTGTATCCTGCCTTGCAAAACCCGGATTTCCGCTCGGAGGTGCCTAAATTGACCCTGCGCCCATGGCTCCGCTCGCTGGCCGTGATTGTGCTCCAAGCGTCTGTTTTGCCGCTGGTACGGCCGCAATCGCAAACCGTTATCAGCGGAACCGTTTCCGCTCCCTCCGGTGCGCTGCTTTTCGGCGTCCCCGTAACATTGACCGACCCTGCCACCAACGAGAGACGGACCACCAAGACTGACGGCTTGGGCGTGTTTCGCTTTGCCGCCATTTCGCCGGGCCACTACTCTCTCGAAGTCACCGCCAATGGCTTCACCGTTCTCCGTCAGGACGTGGAGGTCTCTCTTAACCAGGCGCTGACCTTGAAGCTCGTTCTCCGTCCGGTTGCCGTCATGGCAGATCGCCCGCCTGGCGATCGATCGAGGGTCCCAGGCAGCCCGGTCTCTGGCGAAGCTTCGCTTCCCTCGACCGCAGTCGGCGCAAGAAGGATGGACGAGCCGGCAACCGCTGCTGCACCACCTCCTCGCGAGGCTTCCGTGGCCCTCGCGGGTCCGCCGCCACCTCCGCCTTCAATGGCTGTGCGCACTCGTTCCACCGCCGGAGACAATCCCGTTCCCGGCGAATTGTTACCCGACAAGAACTACATTGACATGAAGGTCTTCTATGCCACCGATCGCAAAACCACCAACCAATCCTCTCCGGCTTCTTTTTATGGCGCCGAACGCGGCCCCGACGACCTCTTCTCCGTTGGCACCTGCCACGTCAGCATTCCCCGCGACCATCGCATCGGCCACCTGGAGTCTCCCCGCCTCTGGAAATTCGAATTCCGCCAAAATCCCAATCGCGATGTCGTTCTACTCTCTGTCGTTCCTTCCGCCGAAGCCGACTTCTACCGTGACCTCTTGTCCAGCGTGCAGGCCTCCGAAGAGAAAAAGGCCTTCGTCTTCATCCACGGTTATGACACTTCTTTTGAAGACGCCGCGCGCCGCACCGCCCAACTCGCCTACGATCTGAAGTTCAAGGGCGTTCCGCTTTTCTACAGTTGGCCCTCCAAGAATGAGGCTTTCGACTACCTGGCCGACGAAGCCACCATCGACTGGGTCCGTCCGCACGTGAAAGAATTTCTCGAGCAAGTTGCCGCGCGCTCCGGCGCCGATTCCATCTACTTGGTCGCTCACAGCATGGGCAATCGCGTCCTCACTCGGGCCCTCAGCGATATCGCGGTCGACGCTCATGAACCCAGGCCCAACTTCAAGGAAGTGATTCTCGCCGCGCCCGACGTGGACGCCGGCGAATTCCGTCAATTGGCCAAGGTCTTCCCGACTTCCGCGCGCCATGTCACTTTGTATGCCTCGTCCAACGACCAGGCTCTGCGTGCCTCGAAACTCCTTCACGACTACGCTCGCGCCGGGGAGTCCGGCGCCAACCTCGTAGTCGTTCCGGGCGTGGACACCATCGACGTCTCGGCCCTCGATACCGGTTTCCTCGGCCATTCCTACGTCGCTGACAATGATTCGGTCATCGCCGACATCTTTTCCCTTTTGTCAGGTCTGCCCGCGTCCAGACGCGCGTGCCTCACATCTCATCCATCGGCAAGTCTCGCCTATTGGTTTTACGGGCCTCCCGGCACTGGCACCTGCCCGGTCCCTCTGCCCGCAATCCCGACCACGCCCTAAGCGGCGCAATCTCGGTACAAGCAGGCGCTGTTTATATGGAGCATCGAAGGAGGAAGTCTTCAGGTCGATTTCTTTTGCGGCGCAACCATCGCGTCACGGCGCAAACGAATATGTGTATTTCACTGCGAGCCGCGTCTCCCGAATTTCCGGCGGATTCGCTGGTGCGATGCTCGCGAACTGGGTTCCCACGTTGTAAATCACATTAAAATCGCTGTCCGGACGGTAGTTGTATCTCAGGCGCAAGTTCGCGCGCATCGCCTGGGTATTCGAAGGATCTGTCTGTAGCAAACTCGTAAAGCTCAGGAATCGCGTGAACGAATAACTTGCGTGAAGGCTGGCCAGCACCACCGAAAAATTCCCATTCGCCACCGGCAGCCGGAACCGGTCCCACGTTTGCATCGCTGCAGAAAAGCACGGCCGCGCAAAAACGGAGCTGACTTGAGCCGAGAATGCGGGCGCGACAGTGGTTCTTTAGAATCACGTTTCCCCGGTTCAGAGATTGGCTTCACTGAATGCAAAACTCTTAGTCAAATCAGTCTTCAAGCGTTGGGAGGGTCTTCAGTACTTCCCCGGCTCTCGGTCGATTGGCCACAGGCTCATCTTTTCGGATTCTTCCGTCGCGAAACACGAGCACTCTCTTAGCAAACTGTGCGATGTCGTGTTCGTGTGTGACCAGAACAATGGTCAAGCCTTTGTCATTCAGCGTCTGTAGGATTTCCATGATTTCGACAGAAGTGCGGCTGTCGAGGTTCCCGGTAGGCTCGTCCGCCAGGAGGATCGAAGGTCGGTTTAACAAGCCCCGCCAAATACCTTTGCCTGTTACATGTTCAATGGGTGAATGATCTTCGATTGGTCAATAAGGCGCGATCCAAGCTCTGTCATTGATTCTTTCCAACCAGGGGCCGACCCTTTCGACCCAGCGCGCGGCGTGCTCGCGCAAGCCAGGACCGCTGAAATGAACTCCTTTGCCGCCGGAATCACGATAGTTCGATTTCAGGACGTCGGTGTCCGGGCCTGCCAGCGCGATCCCTT
>CAZQOB010000095.1:0-16777 GCA_964594885.1 uncultured Acidobacteriaceae bacterium | reverse complement strand
AGACGAGTTCTTCTTATACAAAGTTGCAGGTCAAGTAGAGTTTTTCAACAAACTGTTAGACCGGGATCGATGAATCCGGGCCAACTGAATGCCGACGTGGTCGGGGTGAAGATCAATGGCAAGTACAGCTACTTCGATCCGGCGGCGCGCTATGCGCCGTTCGGCATGGTGACCTGGGATGAGACTGGCGTGAGCGGCCTGCAGCTGGACAAAGAAGGAGGGACCTGGATCACGACCCCGCTGCCGGAAAGTTCGGAGTCACAGATCATCCGAAAAGGGAACTTTCGGCTGACCGACGACGGAACCTTGCAGGGTAGACTGGTGATTACTTATTCGGGGTTAGAAGCCCTTTGGCGGCGAATCGAGGAACGCAACGAAGATGATGGCAGCCGCAAGAAGTATCTGGAGGATCAGGTCAAAGAATACATTCCGGTTGGCAGTGACGTAGAACTTGTTGGTAAGCCGGAATGGGGCAACGCGTCCGCTACCATGACAGCGGAATACGATATGAAAGTCCCAGGTTGGGCCGCAGGAGCCGGGAAAAGGGTATTGCTGCCGAGCGCGTTATTCACGAACACCGAGAAGCATCTTTTTGAGCACGCTGAAAGGACACATCCGATCTATTTTACGTTTCAGTTCAAGAAAACCGATGACATCACCGTAGAGCTTCCTCTTGGTTGGCAAGCCACCAGTTTCCCGAAACCGGTGACACTCGATTCCAAAGTGATCGTATACAGCTCCAAATCCGAGGACGAGAAGGGCGTGTTACACCTGCAGCGGCAGCTCGACATGCAGCTGACTTCGCTCGAGGTAAAGTACTATCCAGCCTTGCGGACCTTTTTCCAAAACGTTAGGACCGCGGATGAGCAGCAAATCGTTGTGCAACCCGGCGTTGCTGGGACAGGAAAGTAAAAATGCCGCGCAAACTACCGATGACCATTGCGATTTTGGGCAGTCTCGTGGCAGCGCTTGTTACGCGCGCAGACGCCCCTGCCTGGATGCACGCATTGGTTTCCGCCCCTCTTCCAGCCCACGACGAGAAGACCGAGGCGGTGCTTCTCTATTCGGAAACCGTCCTGAATGTCCAGACTAACGGGAGGATCAAGACCATCGAGCGCCGCGCCTACAAAATCCTGAGGCCGGACGGCCGCGAGTATGGAATGATCCGCGCCACTTTCGATGCAGAAACAAAAATCACCAACATTCGAGGATGGTGCATTCCGGCGCAAGGCAAGGACTACGAGGTCAAAGACAAGGAGGTGATCGAGACCGCGTTGCTCGGTGTGAGCAACGGCGAACTGGCGACGGATATACGCACCAAGCTCTTGCAGATACCTGCAGCGGACCCGGGGAATATTGTCGGTTATGAAATCGAACATGAGGACCGTCCATACGTCCTCGAGGATGAATGGGCGTTCCAGGACACGATTCCCGTGCGTGAGGCGCGGTATACCCTGCAGCTTCCTCCCGGTTGGGAGTACAAGGCCTCGTGGCTGAACCACAAATCTGTGGAACCGACGGCCGGCGGGGCGAACGAATGGCGCTGGGTGATCAACGATGTCACCGCAATTCGTCCGGAAGACCGAATGCCACCATGGAAAGGAGTGGCGGGTCGCATGGTAATAACTTTGTTGCCCGCTGGTGGAAATTCTCAGAAGGGATTTGAAACCTGGCAGGAAGAGGGTGCTTGGGAAGCGGGTTTGCAACGAGGGCGACGCGACCCGTCACCTGAAATCAAGCAAAAGGTCGCGCAGCTAGCTGGCGGTAGCGCGACGCCACTCACGAAAATGCGGGCAATCGCGCAGTTTGTGCAAAGGGACATTCGCTATGTGGCGATCGAACTGGGTATCGGAGGATGGCAGGCTCATCCGGCGGCGGACATATTTGTGCATAAGTATGGGGACTGCAAAGATAAAGTCACGCTGATGAGCACGATGTTGAGCGAAGTCGGGATTGAATCCTACTACGTCTCGATCAATACGAGACGCGGAGCGGTAACGCTGCAGACCCCAGTATCTATGGGACTGTTTAACCATGAAATTATCGCCGTGCGGTTGCCAGAACCACTAAACGACGGTTCCTTGCATGCGATACTGCCGCACGGAAAGCTTGGCAGGCTCCTGTTCTTCGATCCAACCGATGAGCTGACGCCGTTTGGCGAACTGAGCGGAGACCTGCAAGCGAACTTCGGATTGCTGGTCGGGCCGGACGGAGGCGAGTTGCTGCAGTTGCCGAAATTGCCTTCGGCGATGAGCGGCGTGCGTCGAACGGCCAAGCTGACGCTCAATCCCGCAGGCACGCTTTCCGGCGATGTTACGGACGAGCGTGTAGGCGACCGGGCCGCCGAGCAGCGCGAGTTTTTGCGCACAGTCAGCAGCGATAAAGAAAAAGTCAAATTCATCGAATCACTGCTTTCGCACTCTTTGAGCACGTATTACATCACCAAGGCCGCGGTCAGCAATTCGTCCGATCCCACTCAGCCCTTCACCTATCGTTATTCTTTCGTCGCCGAGAGGTATGCCAGGCCTGCGGGGAACTTGTTGCTGGTGCGGCCCCGAGTGCTGGGTTCCGAATCGAGCGACCTCCTGGAAACCAAAGAACCACGCAACTTTCCGGTGGAGTTTAGTGGACCTTCGCTCGACACGAATATCTTTGAAATCTCGGTTCCGGAGGCATACGACGTGGACGACTTGCCGCCGCCCGTGGACTTGGATTACGGTTTTGCCACCTACCATAGCAAAACAGAATTCAGCAACCACGCACTGAAATATACGCGGGCCTTCGAGATCAAAGACGTAACGGTTCCGTTGGCAAAGATCGATGATCTGCGGAAACTCTATCGAGCGATTGCCAATGATGAACGAAATACGGCGGTGCTCAAACCCGCTGCGAGATAGGAATTAGGAAGTGTAGCTACCCTTGAATTTGCGCGCGGGCAGCGCCCAGGCCCCGTCGGATTGGCCGATCAGAAACGACAAGAAACACAAGGCAAGGACCGAGTGGTCCAACGATGCGCCGAAGTATTGCCAGAGCGGCGCGTGCGGACCGGGATAGTTCGACGAGAAAAGCAGGGTCAGCATATACAGAAGTCCGAAGGCGCTGGCGATGCGGACGCAAATAGCGCTTAACAGCGCAACGGCGATGGCCAGCTCGCCGTAGGCGACGAAGAACGCAATGAGTGTGGCGTGTGGCAGCACGAAACCGCGCAGCACGGGGACCATGAAAGGATACGCACCATCCTGGAGAAATTTGTTGATCCAGTATTGAAAACCGCCGTGCAGCGTGAACTGCGCCCCGAAGACTTTGTATTGCGCGAAAATCAGAAACAGAAGACCGACACAGATGCGCAAGAAGGCCAGCGCTTTGCTGTTCCTGGAATGCGCGGTGTTGGCCGAAGGCATGATTGAAGGGCGTGCCGCGTGGCGTTTAGCCGAGCTTGGATAATTGCTCGCGGACCAGGTCGCTCAAGGCTTTGCCGTCCACCGTTTTTCCCTCCAAAGTGGCTTTCGCGGCTTTCACCACGGCACCCATGTGCTTAAGGGAAGTCGCGCCGGTTTCGGCGATGGCTTTGCCGATAGCGGCGTTCATCTCTTCAGCGGAGGCGCCAGCCGGCAAATATCCTTCGATGATTGCGGCTTCCCGTTTTTCCTTCTCGGCGAGCTCCGGGCGATTGCCTTTGGTGAACTGATCGATCGATTCCTTGCGCTGCTTCAGGATACTTTGCAGCAGTTGAATGGATTCGGCTTCGTCCAGCTTGCGAATTTTTTCCACTTCCTTTAACTGAATCGCAGCTTTGACCATACGCAGAACGCTGAGCCGGAAGTCATCCCTGGCCTTCATCGCGGCGACGATGTCCGATTGGATTTTTTCCGCAAGGCTCATGCTGGTTTGCTCCGCCTTTTTGCTGGCGAAGGAAAACTATAACAGAAATTTATAGAGCAGAGCATTTTCGTGAGTTTGACAGTGGTCGCTCCGGCGGTTAACTTGGATAGTTTATGGCAGACGCGGCGGACGCGCAGTAAGCGCCCCCCAATCCGCCTTTGAGCAAGCCGGAATCCTATCGTTCGGGCTAAATCGGCCAAGGGGAATCATGAAAGTCATTGTTGCGGACAAGATCAGCGAGCGCGGCGTGAGGCTGTTGAAAGAGGCCGGATTGAACACCGTGCTGACCACCAAGGAGACCATTGCGGCGGAGTTGGCGGACGCCGATGCGCTGATTGTGCGCAGCGCGACGCGCGTGACGCCCGAACTGCTCGACAAGGCGCCGAAGCTCCGCGCCGTTGGACGAGCAGGCGTCGGCGTGGATAACATTGATCTTCCCGAGGCCACGAAGCGCGGCGTTCTGGTGATGAGTACGCCGGGCGGCAACGCAGTAAGCGTTGCGGAGCACACGTTCGCGTTGATGCTGGCGCTGGCGCGGCAAGTGCCAAAAGTGGATAGCGCTTTGCGCGACGGGCGCTGGGAGAAATCTTCGAGCGGCACGGAACTGCGCGGCAAGACACTGGGACTGATCGGCCTGGGAAGGATCGGCGGGGAAGTGGCCCGGCGCGCGGAAGCTTTTGACATGCGGGTCATTGCCTATGACCCGTACATTAGCGAAGCCGCGGCGAAAGAGCTGCAGGCGGAGCTGGTTTCGCTCGATCGCCTGCTCGGGGAGAGCGATTTCATTTCAATGCACACCGCTCTCAGTCCGGCGACCTCTAAGATGATCAATGCAAAATCCATCGAAAAGATGAAAAAAACGGCGCGCATAGTGAACGCCGCGCGCGGCGAATTAATTGACGAAGCGGCGCTGGCGGAAGCATTGAAAAGCGGGCGGCTGGCGGGGGCAGCTTTGGACGTCTTCGTGGAGGAACCGCCAAAGAACTCCCCGCTGATCGGGCTGCCAAACGTAATCGGCACGCCGCACATTGCAGGCTCCACCGCCGAAGCGCAGGAAGAAGTCGGCACACAGGTTGCCGTGCAGGTCCGCGACTATCTGAAGGACGGAATTATACGCAACGCTGTCAATTTGCCGGCGCTGTCGGCGGATCAGTATCGGCGCGTTCGGCCGTATTTGGAATTGGCGGAGCGGCTGGGATCGCTGGTATCGCAGGCTGCGGCTGCGCGGCCGGAGCGCATCCGGATTCGCTACGCGGGTGAGGTGGCGGAGGTTGGCACGCATTTGCTGCGCAGCGCGGTACTCGCAGGAATTCTGAACGCGGTGCTCGACGAAAAGGTGAACGTGGTGAACGCGCCGGCGATGGCCGCAACACGCGGCCTAACCGTGGAGGAAGAGACGCGCAAGCGGGAACATGGATTCCCGAATACGCTGGAGGTTTCCTCGATCCCCAAGAATTCAGGAGAGCGCGGGTTCGTCGCGGAAGGCACAGTATTGTTTGACGGTTCGCCGCGGGTCCTGGCGATCGACGGCATCTCCCTGGAATCGCAGTTGCTAGGAACCATACTCTATTTGAAAAACCGCGACGAACCCGGGGTGATCGGTCTGGTAGGAAGCACCCTGGGAAAATTAGGCGTGAATATCGCGACATTCGCCTTGGGTAGGCGCCAAGCGTCTCGCGGCGCGGAGGCGGTCTCGCTGGTCTGTGTTGACGAGCCGGTGCAGGATTCCGTCCTCGACGAGATACGCAAGATCAAGGCCATTACCGAGGCGCGGCTTTTGCGGTTCGGAATCTGACGCTGTGTCTAACTGCCGTCGCAACCGTTAAGTTAAGCTAAATCGAAAAGGCAATTCATCTCCTTTTGTTCTAAAGTTCGGGAAGTTAGGTTGACTGCCACGTAGTCCTACCTTACAAAAAAGAAAATCGTTGGATCTGAATTCCTGCCGGCAGAGGTGCGTGTGGTTACTAGGAGCAGCTTTCACGCTGGCCGGACAGCCCGGAGGATAAGCGTTGCTTCGTCCTCATGCCGGGCTGAAAAACTCAAAACGAATCGGTGCGGAAAAGGAGCAGTACATGCTTCGGAGTATCAAGGGCCTGGTTGGCCTTTTGGCCGTTGTCTCTATGCTGTCCCTGTTTTCGGGAAGTGTGGTGGTTGCACAGACTGGAACGACATCCTTACGCGGCACAATTTTGGACGCCAGCGGGGCGGCAATCGCCGGCGCTACCGTAACGCTCGCTAACAAAGGGAGAAACTTTGAGAAAGTTGCCACGAGTGGAGAGACCGGCGCTTACGATTTTATCGGACTGCCTCCGGGGAGCTATTCTCTGACCGTCGTGGCCGTCAATTTCCAAAAATTTGAGGTAAGTAACCTTCAGCTCTTAGTGGATACGCCTGCGACCCAGGTGGTGACCTTGCAGTTGGGATCATCCACTCAGGTCGTCGAAGTCTCGGCGATTGCGGAAGCGCTGAACACCACCGACGCATCCATTGGAACCGCCTTTAATGAGAATCAGATCAAGCAGTTGCCGCTGGAAGGAAGAAACATACCCGACCTGCTGACCCTGCAGGCCGGAGTTGTCTACACCGGGAACCGCAGCGACATTAACCGGGACGTTGATACCCGCAGCGGCGCGGTGAACGGCGCGCGCAGCGACCAAAGCAATCTGACCCTGGACGGCGTGGACGTGAACGACCAGGTCGGCGGCAATGCGTTTACGTCAGTGCTGCCGGTCTCGGTGGATTCGGTTCAGGAATTTCGTGTGACCACCACCGGCTATAACGCCGACCAGGGGCGCTCGTCCGGCGCACAAGTTTCGCTGGTGACCAAGAGCGGCACAAACGCGTTCCACGGTTCAGCTTACGAATACCACCGCAACACCTACACCAGCGCCAACGACTATTTTGTAAAAAACGCCGAACTGGCTAGCGGCCAGCCGAATGTGGCCCCCAAGCTCATCCGCAATATCTTTGGTGGCTCGCTTGGCGGGCCGATCAAGAAAGACCGGCTGTTCTTCTTTGCGAATTACGAAGGTTACCGCCAGGCTGAGGAGGCTTCCGAGCAGCGAATCGTTCCGAGCGACTCGCTCCGGCAGGGAATTGTCATCTATCAGTGCGACACCCCAGCGCAGTGCCCTGGTGGGCCGATTTCAGGCACTAGCTTCTCCGTCCCTGCTGGTTATAACTTTCTTACTTCGGCCAACCTGACGGCCATGGACCCGTTACATATTGGGCCCAACCAGGTGGTACAAAATTACTTCAAGGGTTTTCCGGAACCGAATGACCTCACGCTCGGAGACGGATTCAACTTTGTGGGCTACCGTTTTCGGGGCCCGATTCCCACGACCAATAACTGGTACATCGCGCGGGCCGACTACAAGCTGACAGCCACCGGGAATCACATGCTATTTTGGCGCGGCGCGCTTCGCAACGATGTACACAGCACCTCGCCGTACTTTTTGGGACAGGCACCTTTGCAGTCCCATGTGGACTACAGCAAGGGATTCACGGTCGGCTATACCGCTACAGTCCGACAGAATTTGCTGAACAATTTTCGCTGGGGCTACACTCGGCAAAGCATAGGAGTTCTCGGCAGCAACGACACCCAGCCTTTCGTGGAGTTTCGCGGGCTGAACGACAACAGCACGCCTGCGGACTCTTCCCTGGCGTTCACCAGAAGCTTTAATTACCAGACCCCAGTGAACAACTTTGTGGACGACCTCTCCTGGATCCGTGGTCGCCATACCTTCCAATTCGGCGGCAATCTGCGGTTCATCCGCAACCCCAGGAAAAACTTCCTGACTTCCTTCAGCCAGGCGGTCACAAACTCTTCCGGGCTGGACACGGCGGGACTTGCCGGCAAAGGCGGACCGCTCGATCCTGCGGCCAATGGATTCCCGGCGGTCGCAGGTTGTTTTGCCAACTCCTACGACTATCCCACGATGGCGTTGATGGGGATTCTCAGCGAGCTGGATGCCACGTACAACTTCGACAAGAATGGAAACGCTCTTCCGCTCAATTCGCCGGTGAAGCGCCGCTGGGGAGCGGACGAGTACGAAACTTATCTCCAGGATGTTTTCAAGTTTAGACCGAATCTGACTCTCACCGTTGGTTTGCGTTATTCATTGTTCTCACCGCCGTGGGAGACGAGGGGAACTGAGGTCACCCCAACGCCGGGACTGGGATCGTGGTTTGCCACACGCGCCAAGAACCTGCAAAACGGCATTGGCTCTAACCAGGATCCGTTAATCGTTATGAATCTGGCCGGCCCGGCGAACGGGAAAGAAAGCTTCTACAATTGGGACTATAAGAATCTCGGTCCGCGTGTGGCCTTTGCTTATTCGCCGTCCTTCTCCTCGGGCCTCCTGGGGTCGCTCTTTGGAGGCGGCAGCAACACTTCAATTCGCGGCGGTTTCGGGGTCGTCTATGACCGCATCGGCGCAGGCCTTCTTACCACCTTTGACCGCTACGGATCGTTCGGTCTCTCGACCCAGCTGACCAATACGACTTCTCCCTCGGTTGCGTCGGCACCGCGCGTGACCGGCCTGAATGATTTGCCAACTTCAAGCCCGCTCTTTCCTCAAGCACCACAGGGCGGATTTCCGTTCACCCCGCCGGACCAGGAAGGCGGGTTGGCCATTAATTGGGGCTTGGACAACTCGATCAAGACCCCGTATTCCTATGCGGCTGACTTTTCAGTAGGTCGGCAATTTGCCAAAGGTTTCAGCCTGGAAGTCGCCTACGTAGGCCGCTTCTCCCACCGGCTTCTGGTGCAGGAAGACCTGGCCATGCCCCTGAATCTTAAAGACCCGAAGTCTGGGATCAGCTATTTTGACGCCGTTCGCCGGTTGTCCGAACTACGCTTTGCCGGAACCTCAACCTCGGCGATCACACCCAGTTTGGTTGGGCCCACCGCCGTTTACTGGCAGGACTTGATTGCGCCGTTGGCAGCCGGGGATGCCTATCATCTTTCGTCGAAATGCGCTAACGGCGGGCCCACCAGCACAACCAGCGCGGTCCAGGCTGTCTACGACCTCTTTACTTGCACCAACCTGTTCAACGAAACAACGCCCCTCTGGCAGCTGGATCAAGTCGGTTCAGATTTTTCTGGGAATGCAGGCATCGCCGGTGTGCAAACCAACGCCTCGGGCCATCCGCTGCATTACTACCCGACTATTCTCGGTCCTGCCGCCTTTTTCAACAAACAGTTCAAATCGTTGTATGCGTGGCGATCCCTGGGCGGTGCCAACTACAACGCACTGCAAGCCACCTTGCACAAGCGCATGGTTGGCGGTTTGCAGTTCGATCTCAACTACACGTACTCCAAATCGATCGACATCATGTCCGATGCAGAGCGCGTCACCGAGTGGGGCGGATTGAATGGCCAGGTCATTAATTCCTGGGACCCGAACTCGCGCCGCGCCGTGTCGGACTTTGACCTCAAGCACCAACTCAACGGCAACTGGGTCATCGAGATGCCCTTCGGCAAGGGTCGAGCGGTTGGGCGCGACATCGGCAAACCTCTCGACGCCTTGGTTGGAGGCTGGCAGCTCTCCGGCTTGGCTCGCTGGACCAGTGGATTCCCGGTGTCCGTCCTGAACGGCGGAACCTGGCCCACCAATTGGCAACTGGGCGGAGGCGCCGTTCAGATCGGGCCCTTGTCCACAGGTACGACAGTCGATCCGAGCATCGGCAAGATCAGCATCTTCAAGGACCCGCAAGGCAGCACTGGAATCGGCGCGTTCCGCCACGCGTTTCCCGGAGAGAGCGGCGGCCGCAACCAAATCCGTGGTCAGGGCTTTGCCGGCGTCGATCTGGGGCTATCCAAGCGCTGGCTCATGCCTTGGAAGGAGTCGCACAGCCTCCAGCTGCGTTGGGAAGTCTTCAACGTCACCAACCTGCATCGCTTTGACGTGCAGAGCATCAACACCAACATCGATGCCGGCCCGGCCTTTGGGCTTTACACAGGCCTGCTGACCAATCCCCGCGTAATGCAGTTCGCCCTGCGTTACGAGTTCTAGAAGCGAGTTCAATCCAAGAATAAGAAAGCCAGCCGGGACAGGGTCTCTCCCGGCGGGCTTTTTGTTGTAAGCAGCCACTGCGGTTGTGCCGCGCTCACCCAGGCTGCCGAACTGGCGCCTCTTTCTCTAAATCTGCAGAACTTTCCTTGACACTTACCGCTAACTGTCCTAAAACAGACGCAATTTATTGCACGATTCCTGTGGGAGCGAACGGCTGGGGGTGGCTCATCTCGCTAGGGTCTGTGGTTTCGTCTTCCCGACTGCCATTCGGCCACTCTTCCGTCGCCTCTCGATCCAGCTCGCTGTCACACCCGTTCGGAAACCCGGTGCTGCCACGGAGGCAAATCATGTTTCGCGCGCTTATTCGATCCTGGTCCCTGTTACTGCTCGCCAGTCTGTTAGTGGCTGGTTCGGCGCTTTCGCAAACCGCGGGGTTTTCCGGAACGGTCCTCGATGCCAGCAATCAAACCATCGGTAACGCTGACGTCACGCTCACAAACGAGACCAACGGGGCGGTGCGAACGCTGGTCACGGAAGCCGACGGCAAATTTGTGTTCGTCCAAGTCACTCCCGGCAAATACAAGCTGGAAGTGTCCGCCACGGGCTTCAAAAAGGCGGTGCGCCAGCATCTCGACCTGCTTGTCGGCATCACCAGCACTCTCGATATTCACCTGGAAATTGGAACCGTCGCCCAGGTCGTAACCGTCGAGTCCGACGTTGTGGCGCTCAACACCACCGACGCCAGCATGGGCACTCCGATTTCTGGTAATGAGCTGGCCTCTTTGCCGGTTTTAGACATGAATCCTGCCGGCCTGCTGGGGCTTCAGACTGGTGTGGCTTACATTCCCACGCAGCCGGACCATCCGGGCGGCTACGGCGGCACCAACGAGCAGGACGGACGCAGCGGTGCAGTCAATGGCGCGCGCAGCGATCAGAACAACGTGACCCTCGATGGGATTGACGTCAACGACTCTCAAAAAGGTTACGCCTTTACCTCGGTACTGCGTACTCCGCAGGATGCATTGGCCGAATTTCGCACCACCACCACGAGTTACGACGCGGAGGGCGGCGGGCGTTCCTCCGGCGCGCAGGTAGAACTGGTCACCAAGAGCGGCTCCAATTCCATTCACGGATCGGCTTACTACTCTCATCGCAACGAAGCGTTCAATGCCAACGACTATTTCCTGAATCGCCAGGGAATCAAGCAGCCCAAGTTTCGCCATCATCTGTATGGCGGTTCATTGGGCGGGCCGATTATCAAGGACCGTGTCTTTCTATTCGGTGACTTCGAGCGGCTGAAAGAATCCCTGTTCAGCTCAGCCGTTCGCGCCGTGCCCTCAGTCGCTTTCAAGGACGGTGTCTTTTTCTATCCGTGCACCAACGTGGCAGGGGCCCCGAACAAGCCTTGCGCCCCGCCAGCAGGTGGCTTCGTTCAGGGCGTCAGCGGCATGGGTTACGGCATGGATTCCAACGGGCGTCCTTGTCGGCAAACCGATCCGGGATGCGGGGCGATTCAGGCAGGCTTTTATGCTTTGAGCCCGGCGGAAATCGCGTCTTTGGATCCGGAGTCCACCGATCCCTCCTGGACCGGTCCGGTTGGTCCCGATCCAGCAGTTTTGGCCTATGACCAGAAACTTCCTGACCCCAATGACAGCGGTTCTTTTGATGGGTTGAACATTCTGGGATACCGCTTCGGTGCGCCGGTCAGCAATCTTTACAATA
This sequence comes from uncultured Acidobacteriaceae bacterium, assembly GCA_964594885.1. Lineage (GTDB taxonomy): Bacteria > Acidobacteriota > Terriglobia > Acidiferrales > UBA7541 > Acidiferrum. Next base: position 5,156 of record CAZQOB010000095.1, on the reverse strand, counting down.
CCGCGGTCGTACGACTCGACGTGCACGTGGACCAGGCCGGCAAGCACACGATCTTCTGGCGCGGAAACCTGATGCACGACACGATCAACGACGCTCCACAATTTCCGGGGCAGGCTCCCAGGAGCGCCAGCCTGAATAACAACAAGGGCTTTTCGCTCGGTTACACCGCGTTGCTACGCAACAACCTGGTGAACAATTTCCGCTATGGACTGACGCGCATCAGCGAAAAAACCCAAGGCGTCCGCAACTCTGAGTGGGTCACGCAGCGCTTCATTGACGACCTTTCGGGCTTTTGGGACGCTAACAGTGAAAAATACAACCATACGTTTGGCCGTATCCTTCCCCAGCATCACTTCCGCGACGATGTCAGTTGGACCAAAGGAACACATACCTGGAGCTTCGGCGGCGAGTTCCGTATGACTCGCAACGCCACTTTCGACAATCTCAACTCTTTTCCGATTTTCCTCGTGAATCCATCTTGGACTCCGGATGGCGGTTCGAACCTGATTCCCGGGACCTGCGTGGCGCAGGATATTGCAAGCCAGATCGCTGGTCCAGGATGCATGGTGGTCCCCCAGAATGGAGGCGGAGCCTGCTCGTTCAGCGACGGCTTGACCGAATTACTGGCTCCCATCAGCGATACCACCGCCTACTACAATTTCGACAAGACCGGCGCCGCCAATCCTGAAGGCGCCGCCGTTAAGCGCAGGTTTGGTGTCAACGAATATGAGTTGTACGCGCAAGACAAATGGCGCATTAAGCCGTCGCTCACCCTGACTTTGGGCGCTCGCTATTACATCGGTTCGCCACCTTGGGAAACCAATGGACAACAAGTAGCTCCTACGCCAGGTTTCGGCGACTGGTTTGACTGCCGGCAAAAGGCCATGCTCGCGGCGATGCCCACCGACCAGACTTGCGGTCTGATCACGACCAATCTCGCCGGCCCCGCCAACCACAAGCCGGGCTACTACCCCTATGACTACAAAGACATTTCGCCGCGCGTGGCTTTGGCCTGGTCGCCGCAATTCAAGAGCGGTTTGTTGCATTCCGTTTTCGGCGAAGGCAAATCCGCGATTCGCGCCGGTTATTCCATGGTTTACGACCGCATCGGCAACGGTCTGGCGACCAGCTTCGACCAGATCGGTTCCTTCGGTCTGTCCACCAGCATCGAAAGCTTTTTTGGCGGCTGCGGCATTGGCCATGAGGGAGCGGCGACGAACGGACCTTGCTTGCGGTTCTCCGGCAACCAGGACACTGGTCCGGTATCCGCGCCGACCAACATTTGCGGCAATACCGGACAGTCTTGCCTGGCGCCGAATCCGGGCGGAGGCTTCCCGGCCACGCCGCCGCAGGGTCTGCTGACAGTGACCAACGGCATAGACGACCGGATCAAGACGCCCTATGCCCACACTTTGGACCTGTCGTTCAGCCGCGAACTGCCGGGCAACATGACCTTGGAAGCCGCCTACGTGGGCCGGCTGGCCCATCGGCTCACGATGCTCCGCGATTTGGCCATGCCCGCGGACATTCATGACGCAAAATCTGGAATGAGCGCATTCCAGGCGGCCAAGGTAATGCAAGCGTACGCATCAAAGAATCATGCCCTCCCGGATCAGGGCTTCTCTACCATTAGTCCGTCCAATGTGGGTGCATTCTGGCAGGACGTCTTCCCAGCTTTCGGGCCTACCGGCTCCAACGACGGTTGTTTAAGGTTTAATACGTTTGGCTTTACGACCAACGCCGATGGCTCGGCTATCGTACCCGGCTCATGCGGCACGACTGGCGGACTCCCTTCCGGTTATTCGGCCACTCAAGTTGCCTACGATTACATGATGTTCTATCACGGCACGGGCGGAGTCCCCGGATTCGGCGCCGTCACGTTCTGGCAAGACACGGACTACTTCGGGACTCCTGCGTATCCGACTTGCAGTGCCGGCAAAGATATCCTGGATATCGATACGAATGGCGACGGCATTCCGGATAAGGCTGACGGCATTCTGGATTGCCCCAGCTTATTTTTCCCATCACAGTACGTGGGCCTGAATACCTGGACCACTACCGGCTATTCCTTCTATCACGCCCTGCAGGTCATTTTGCGGAAACAGATGACCCACGGGCTATCATTCGTTTTGAATTACACCTTTTCCCATTCACTCGACACTTCCTCTTCGCCTGAGCGCCAGGATGTGATAGGTGGCCAGACCGTGACTGGCGGCTACTCTGGCATCGCCCTCAACGCCTGGAATATCCGCGAGGAATACGCAAACTCCGACTTCGACATCCGTCATCAGTTCAACGGTTACTGGATCGCCGAACTGCCGTTCGGCCGCGGAAAATGGATTGGCGCCCACTCCGGAAACTTCCTGGACCATCTCATCGGCGGCTGGCAGCTCTCTGGAATCGTTCATCTAAACAGCGGACCTCCACTCAACGTTGTCAACGGCCGCACCTGGCCGACCAACTGGGATTTGCAGGGCAATGCTGTATGTGCGCCACAGGGGGCATACCCTCTCGGCGTGGATGTCGGTCCTTGCCCCGCAACAGGAACCGTTCATGGTGCGATTCACGTTGTCGGCGGCCAACCCAGCCAAGCGGTCCCCAACGCTTTTTCCAATCCGGACCTCTCCGTCCAGTTCTTCCGCTTCGCAGCCACCGGCGAGCGCGGCCAGCGTAACCAGCTCCGTGCCGATAGTTATTTCAGCACGGATGTGAGCCTGGCCAAGACCATCAAGTTGGGAGAACGGGTCAGCCTGCTGTTCCACTGGGACGTCTTCAACCTGACCAACTCGGCCTACTTTGATGCGGCGAACATTAACGCCAGCTTGTCGCATCCCGAAACGTTCGGTGATTACACGCAGATGCTCGGCCGCCCTCGCCAGATGCAGGGCTCCCTGAAGCTGGTGTTCTGATCAAAAGCGCACTCGGCCATAAGAGGCTAAGACAATAAGACTTTGGTCTGCCGGCGGGAAGCAAGAATCCCGGGGGCAGATATTGTGTTATTCTTGGATTTCCCGAGTACCCCATGTCGGGGCGTAGCGCAGCCTGGCTAGCGCGCCTGGTTCGGGACCAGGAGGTCGAAGGTTCAAATCCTTTCGCCCCGACCATTCTCAATCGGTCCGGCCCGGACACATGGGTTAGAAGCTGTGAAGAAACCCCACTGAATTTCCGCATTGCAAAATAAAAAGTCTGCCGTAAGCTCGCGGCATGAGCGAAGAAAATATCACCAACAAGCAGCCCTTGATCCGCTATGTGAACCGACAGCAGATGAGTTGGCGAGCTGTGGATGTAGAGAAACTCATCAGCGACGACCATGCGGCGAGAGCTATTTGGACCCTGGTTGGGCGCTTGGACTTGAGTTCGTTTTATCAAGCCATCGAGAGCAGCATGGAAGAAGGCGGGCGGCCGGCGTTTGATCCGCAACTGCTCATCAGTTTGTGGGTGTACGCCTATAGCCAGGGGATTGGCTCGGCACGAGAGGTGGCCCGGCGCTGCGACTATGATCCGGCGTTCCAGTGGCTGACGGGGTTAACCGAAGTGAACTACCACACCCTAGCGGATTTCCGTGTAGAAAAACAACAGGAGCTGGATGAACTGTTCACGCAGGTGTTGGCGGCGCTCAGCAAGGAAGGACTGATAACCCTCGAGCAAGTGACGCAAGACGGTACGAAGATTAAGGCACTGGCGAGCAGCAGGAGTTACCGCTACGAGGAGACGATTCGCGAGCATCTGGAAGAGGCGCGACAACGGGTGGCGGCGATGGGCGATCCCCGAAACGACGAGAGTACTCCGAAGGCAAAGCAAGCGCAGGCCCGTGCGCGACGCCAGCAGCAAGAGCGACTGGAGAGTGCGCTCGAAGAGTTGCAGAAGTTGCAGGCTCGCAAGGCCGGAGAAAAGGCCAAGCGTGAGACGCGGGTCAGCATCAGCGATCCGCAAGCGCGGGTGATGAAGCAGTCTGACAAGGGTTTCGCGCTCTGTTACAACGCGCAAATTTCCACGGATGCCGCACACGGACTGATTGTGGGAGTGGCGGTGACTGGGGAGGCCAACGACTGCACGCAGTTATTGCCGGCCGTGGATCGCTTGGAACAGCGGCTGAATAAAAAACCGCAACAGATGGTGGCCGATCGCGGCTACACCACGCGAGAGAATATCGAGCGGATGGCCAGGCGAGAGATCGATTTTCTTGGGGCCATGCGGTATGTGCCACGCGGAGCCAACCTACCGAACCAGTTGCCACCGAGCGCATTCCTCCATCAGCCGGAGAAGAATCGCTGTGTTTGCCCGGAGGGCAAAATCTTGCATCTGCAAAGACAACGCAAGGCGGGGCCTGGGATGATTTACCATGTCTACGAAGCCCGGTTTGAGGATTGCCAAACTTGCATTCGCAAACCGGAGTGTTGTCCAGACAACAAAAAGCACGGCCGTTCGGTCGTGCAGCTCGAAGAAAGCTCGTTAGTGATGGCGTTCCGCAAGAAAATGGCCAATGAAGAAGTCCAGCAGAGATACCGTCGCCGGGGAAGAATCGCGGAATTTTGTCATGCATGGATCAAGTGCAAGCTGGGGCTACGGCAATTCCATGTGCGGGGCCTGGTAAAGGCACAGATGGAAATGATGTGGGCTTGCCTCACATACAACTTGCAGCACTGGATCCGCCTAAGCAAGCTCCGCGCAACACCGAGAGTTACCTGAGAGCATAAGAAAACAGCGAGGAGGACCGAGACGCTCTACTGAGGTAGCAGGCAGAAAACGCACACCAAATCCTGAGTCTTGCGCTCCATCGAGGTTTCTTCACAGCTTCGTTACACAACGTACCTAAGACATGGGTAACACTTTTGGGCCGAACGGATTTTCGAGTGGTTCGAGCACTCGCGTCTCCAGATCGAAGTATCCCAGATCATAATCCATAAAGCTGACCAGCCAGATGTCGTCGTGCACTTCTTTGATGCCCACGGCTTGGCCGGCGAAGACCGTGCTGAAGTTAATTTTTTTGCGTCCCAGGCAAATGCGGCCGCAACGGGTGACCACGATGGTCTTATCGTGGAGCGGATAGTCGATGTCCGGCAGTCCGGTGTACACGTGCGGGGAAGGTTGGTAGACCTCCGCCGGGCACTTCATGTCCAGGGCTTCGTGCGGACGCTCGTTGTTGAAGACCTCGA
>CAZQOB010000094.1:0-17132 GCA_964594885.1 uncultured Acidobacteriaceae bacterium | reverse complement strand
AATCGTGATCGGAATCACCCTGGAATGGTGATCGGCTTCACCCGGAATCCACACTGGACTGTCCTTGTCGATGACGCTGCTGAAAAGGGCATCCATCCAATAGTTCATTAATTGAATTTGCTGTTCCCAATCGCGTGTCCTTCCGGTATCTATAACCCGAACCTCACCACACTGCGCATTCCCACCCTCACGCTCTAAAACGTAAACATCAGTGCCGTCACCAACATATTGGCCGTCATATTTTTTAGCTTCACCGATAAAAGAAATGGCATAAATAGCAGCCTGCCAAACCGTAGCTATTCGCGGCTGATCCCTGAACCTACCTAGTAGAAAGCGAGAGAGAGGCGAATCTCCATATCCAATAACTTCGCACTCATTCACTGTGGTTATTTTCTTCCCAGCCGACATTAGAAGAATTGGATACATTCCATCTAGCATGTATCCGAAGAGCGTAAAGAAACTTTCTTTCTTTGCGATTGATGAATTTAAGCTCTCTTGCAGCATCCGTTCTACATCTGGATGCGCTAATTGATCCGCGATAGCGAAGCGGGTCCACAAATCTTTTCGGAGAGTATTATAGGTATCGCGATTCCCGGAATAGGCATATATGCATTTTCCATTTTTCCATTTGATTGCGTCCAATTTGCATTCTGGAAACGTATAATTTGCCCCGGTAACCTGGCGGTCTGATCCGATTGTGATTCCATCTTTGCAGGCGAACCCGACTGCCATTGTCATAATCTGCTTCCTCTGGCCACGGCGACGCAGATCATGCCGTGGCCTAACGACCCTCAACTGGCACCACCTTGCGCCCTACGGCGACTTTTGTCAAGTAAATAATCATGCGCTAAATTGGAGCCCTAGCCGCCGGGAGGAAAAAAGCGTCATGGCCCTCGAACGAACCGATTCGTACCTGAAAGACTCGCTGGCGGTGTTGCGGTACTACAAGAAGCTGGGCGAGACGGCCATGGCCCAGTGCCCGGACTCTGGCTTGGTAGCGGAGCTGGACGGGCAGTCGAATTCGATTGCGGTCATCGTGAAGCACTTACACGGCAACATGTTGTCGCGCTGGACGGATTTCTTGACCACGGACGGTGAGAAGCCAACGCGCGACCGCGACGGTGAATTTGCAACGCCGCCGCAAACGCGGGTTGAAATTCTGAGTTCGTGGGAAACCGGCTGGAAATGCTTCCTGGGCGCGCTGGAAGGACTGAACGACGGAGACATCACCAAGACCGTTAGGATTCGCGGCGAACAACATTCGGTGATGCAGGCAATCAACCGTCAAGTGGCGCACTACAGCTATCACATCGGGCAGATCGCATATTTGGCGCGGCACTTTGCGGGCCAGAACTGGAAATCGCTGACGATTCCGAAGAACAAGTCGAAAGACTTCAACGCCGACGTCGCCGCAGGCAAAAAGTCGCAGCGGTAAGAACCGGATTGCCACAGAGTCAGGCAAGAGAGCTTGCAGTGCGCTGGCAAAGCTCTGGCAGTTTCCTGTTCTCGGAGAAACCGGCTACCCTGAATATTCGAATGGCCATTCAGTTTGATCTTTTTGAAAATTCACCGAGGAAGGGTGCGGCTGCGGCAGCGCCGGAACGGGAGCTGAGCCCGGCGCAGCGGCGCGCGATCGAGCACGGCGACGGGCCGCTGCTGGTGATTGCCGGGGCCGGAACCGGCAAGACTCGCGTGATCACCGAGCGCATCCGGCACCTGCTGCAGCAGGATGATTCGCTGCTCGGCGAAAACATCCTGGGACTGACTTTCACCAACAAGGCTGCGGGCGAGATGCTGCGCCGGGTGAAGAAAACCTGCGGCCAGCGCGCCGAAGGCATCACACTGAGCACGTTTCACGCGTTTTGCGAAAGCATTTTGAAAGAAGCCGCACTCGGAGGCCAGGCGCTGGAGACGGTGGATCACTGGATTCTGCTGCGCCGCAACATGCGGCGGCTGCAGCTCGAAAAATATCGGCGGCTGGCGGAGCCGGGCCAGTTCTTGACGGACTTCATTCAGTTCTTTTCGCGCTGCCAGGACGAACTGGTCTCCGCGGAACGCTATCGGCACTTCGGCGAGGGCGTGGCAGCGTCGCTGGGGAAGGAACGCGGACAGCTCGACGAAGACACCTACACGGAACGCTTGGAGGAAGTCGAGAAGCAGCAGGAGATCGCCCGCGCCTACAAAGCCAGCGAAGCCTTGCTGCGAGAGAAAAATCTGGTGGCGTTGAACGGATTGATGACCGAGGCCGTGACGTTGCTGGAGAAAAATCCGGAGCTGCGCGACAAGCTGCGGCGGCGCTACCGGCACATTCTGGTGGACGAATTTCAGGACACCAACATCGCGCAACTCCGGCTGCTGGAGCAGATTGCGCTACCGACGAGAAACATCGTGGTGGTTGGCGACAACGACCAGGCGATTTACCGTTTCCGCGGTGCGTCGTTTGGCAGCTTCAAACTGTTTCTGGAACGGTTCGCAGGCTGGCGCAACGGGCAGGACTCGACCAAGCTGCGGGTTTTGCTGCAGGAAAACTACCGCTCGACACCGAACATTCTGCGCGTTGCGACCCAGGCGATTTCGCACAACGAAACCAGCGCCGATTTTCCCAGCAAGGTGCTACATGCGCGGCGCGCAGAAGGCGAGCGGATTCGGATCGTGGAACTGGCCACGAAAGAAGAAGAAGCCAGTTGGATCGCCAACGAAATCGAGCGCGGACATCGCGCGGGCAAACCCTGGCGGGACTACGCAGTTTTGTACCGCCAGCATGTACACCGCGATGAACTGGTGAGCGAGCTTTCGCAACGGAAGATTCCGTTCGTCATCAACAATCTGTCCATCCTGGAGCGCCCGCTGGTGCGCGACGTTTTGGCCTACCTGAGGATGATCGCGCGGCCGTATGACAACGTCGCCTGCGCGCGAGTGCTGGCCGCGCCGGCGTGGGGCATGGCGGCGCCAGACATCGCACGGCTGGGCGAACGCGCGAAGAAAGAGCGCAAGCGGATGTACGACGTGCTGCAACTGCCGCAGGGTGAGCTGCCTTTTGCCGGAACACGCGCGGCGCTCGGGCCCTTGCTGGAATTCGCGGAAGGACAACGCAGGTTCATGGGCCCGCGAAGCGCGCGTGAAATTATTTCCGATTTGATGGAGTGGCTGGAACTGTGGCAGCGCGCCGGCGAGCAGGACAAAAAATACGTGCGGCGGCTAACCGAGTTCATGAAAACCTGGGAATCGAAAAGCGAAACGGGTTTTCTGCCAGAATTTCTGGAGTACCTGGATTATTTCCAGCAGGCTAACGGGGTGATTGGGCTGGAGGACGACATCTCCGGCGACGCGGTGCAACTGATGACGGTCCATGCGGCAAAGGGCTTGGAGTTTCCGCAGGTGTTCGTCATGCGGGTGAACTCCAAGTCGTTTCCGACCGGCGAAAGGAAGCCGCTGTTTGAATTTCCAGTCGCGCTGATGCAAGAAGAGTTGCCCGAGGGCGATCACCACACGCAAGAAGAGCGCCGGCTGTTTTATGTGGCGCTGACCCGGGCACAGGACCGGCTGACGCTGACGACGCTGACCGAGAAGAAAGGCCAAGTGCCGCTGTTTATCGAGGACATTGTGATGGACCTTGCGGTCAAGAAGCGCGACGTGCTGCAACTGGCGCCGAAAGTGGCTGTCGCAGTTGAAGAAAAGAGCAAAGAATCGAGCGGTAATGAAGAAGATGAGCTGTTTCCGCCGTCCGGCGCGCCAAAGATTTTCTCGCGCATCGCGCAGTGGGCCGAGACTTATCACCCGGAAATTCCAGAGCCGCTGCGGCTGAGCCCGTCGAGCGTGATGGGCTATCGGGGCTGCCCGCAGCAGTACCTGCTGGAAAAGCTGTGGTCAATCGAGGGCGAGAGCACGGCGACTCTGACCTTCGGGCGGGTCATGCACCTGACCATTAGACGCGCGTTGGGCGAATTGAAAAAAGGCCATCAGCTGCCGTTTGAGGAGCTGCGGCGGATTTACGAGAACGAATGGTCGGCGAGCGGCTATGAGGATGATTATCAAGAACAAGAATACAAAAAGGACGGACTGGAGCAGTTGCGCGTCTTTTACGCGGCGGTGGTCGAAGCAGCGCCGGAAATCCTGGAGCAGGAAAAAAGTTTCGAGTTGGACCTGGAAGACAACGTGATCGTCAACGGGCGAATTGACCAGATCAATTCGCTGGGCGGGAAAAATGTGGAGATTGTGGACTACAAAACCGGCAAGCCACGCAGCGCGTACGAGGCCAGGAAGGATTTGCAGCTGAGCATTTATGCGATTGCGGCCAAGGAGATTCTTGAGCTGAGCCCGGTGCGGCTGGTCTTTCATTATTTGCAGGACAATCAGCGGCAGGAGTCTACCCGCGACTCCAAACAGCTGGACGCCGCGCAAGAGATGGTGCTGGCGACGGCGGCGGATATTCGCGCCGGATCGTTTCCGGCGCAACCCGGGTTTCGCTGCCGAAGTTGCGCCTATCAGCCGATCTGCCCGGCGCATGAAGAACGAGTGACGGCTGGCTAGTGCCGAGTAAACAGCGAGCCCTGCGGAGTGTGGTAGCTATGAGTAGAAAAACAATCTATCTGCTTCTTTGCGCGCTTGGAACGGCCGTGCCCTACTCGCAGTTTGTGCCGTGGCTGCTGCAGCACGGTCCGGATCTGCGGCTGTTTTTCTACCAGATGCTGGCCAACCGGATTGCAGCGTTTTTTGTGGCGGATGTGGTCATGTCGGCAGTGGTGGTGCTTGTGTTTTTGCGAATGGAGGCCAGTGGATTGCGAATACGGCGACGTTGGTTGGTGCCAATTGCGCTGGTGACCGTCGGCGTGTCACTCGGATTGCCGCTGTTCCTTTATTTGCGGCAATGCGCGATCGAAGACCCAGCAGCTTGAGCAGCAAAAGAAAGGGCGCGGGGGGGTTGTGGCCGCCGGCGCCCAGGTTACCCGATGTGTGTGTAGACCTACGCTCGCACCTGCTATTTGCCTTTCTTGGGGGCTTTCTTGTCTTCCTTCTTGGCCTTTTTCTTCATGAGTGGACTCCTTTGCGAAACAATCTGGGCGCGGGCTGGCAGCACCGGCGTCGCGCTCCGGCACACGATATAAATTGAGCACGGAGTGGAGTCAAGCAAAATTCCGCGAGCAAGCCAATTTTCTCGGCTGGAAGACGTGAAAAGAAACAGCTAGCGGGCGGCGGCGGCGTAATAGCCTTCGCGGGTGAGGATCGACAGGCCCTCGCGGCGCACCCGCACCTCGATGCTGTGGTAATCCTTGCCGCGGTCGTTGCCGCGCGGATTGTAGCCGATGGTGTACTGGTTGCGGGCCTGCTCGGCCACGCGGGAATAAAGCTCTTCCAGCGAATTGCGCTTGGCAGCGTAGTAGGAGTCGCCGCCCGTATCGTGCGCGTAGGACTGCAGGCGGGAGAACTTGCGTTCAAAGAAGCCACCGCCCACGCCAATGGTATAGACCGAGATGCCGTAGCGCAGCAGCTCTTTAATGGTAATTTCGTAGTTGTAGGTGTTGGTTTTACCGTTTTCGCCGTCGGAGATCAGGAAGATGATTTTGCGGCGGTCGCGTCCGCGGTCTTTCAGCAGCTGAGCCGCTTCAAAGACGGCGTCATCCAGAGCCTTGGTAGTTTTCTGGCGAATAACGGCCGTGGACGGCACCTGGGCCGGCGCACCTACGCCGGTGGGGGACTGTCCGTTGATGGACGGGCCGCTAAAGGGGCCACTATCCACCGGCACCGAGACGACCGGGCGGCTGTGGTCCAGCTTGGTGCGATGCAACTCGGTCAGCAGCTTGTCCTGATCCTTGATGAAGCCCTTGCCGGGATGAAAATTGGAATCGAACCGGCAGATGAAGGCTTCGTCGTTGGTACTCAGTCCGGAGACGATGGAGGCGAGGCTGGACTCAACCTGGTCGGCTTGTTTGGCCTTGAGGTCGTTGTCCAGCAGGATCACCGCGGAAATCGGGAAGGCTTCGGCAGAGAAAAACTCGATGCGCTGCTCGACATTGTCGTCGAGGATGCGGAACTCGTCGCGGGAGAGATCGGCGACCAGGCGGCCCGCCCCGTCTTTCACGGTAACTGGCAGGAAGACGTAGTTGACGCTGAATTTCAGCGTGGTTTGGCTGTCGCTCGGCTGCTGTGCTGGGGGATTCTGCTGGGCACCCTGGCCAGGCGTTGCGGCGGCAGGAGCAGGATCCGGCGAAACTTTGGGAACGGGCGCGGGAGGGGGATCCTGCGCGACAGTGGCTGGTGGAATCAAAAAGATCGCGGGGATGAGGGCGGCAGCAACCGCGAAGAGAGTTCCTTTACGTGGACTTTTCATATGCTCCCAGGCAGAATTTCGAGGCCATTCGGCCCCGATTGGCCGCAGCGCAGGACGCATCCTTCCGCGCGCGACGCTGCATCCTATTGGATGAGTTAGGATGCAATTTCGACCCAACCCGGTTGCGCAACGTGTCCGGGCCATCTACGCTAGTTTCTGGCCCCCGCAGCTTCTGGCGAGCTGACAGCCATCGAGGAAAGTATACATGCCTTCTCTGAGGACGATGTTACGAGCGCCGCTGGCGCTAGTGACCGCCATCACGTTCGCGATGCCGGCGCTGCCCCAGGACCCGCAAGAGACTCCGCAGCAGGGTCCGGCGCTGAAGCGCACGGTGAACCTGGTCAACCTGTTCGCAACAGTGCGCGATAAGAACAAGAAAATTGTCGGCGACCTGAAGCAAGACGACTTCAAGGTGTTTGAGGACAACGAAGAACAGAAACTGGCGTTCTTTTCGAAGGAAGTGACGCTGCCGATCACTCTAGGCTTGCTGATTGACACCAGCGGTAGCGAATCCAACCGGCTAGGCGCGGAACAGCAAGCCGCGTCGCAATTCATTGAGCGCGTGATGCGAAAAGGCGACGAGGCGATGGTCATCAGCTTCGACCTGGACGTGGACCTGCTGGCCGACTTCACAGACGACCGCGGGCAGATCGAACGGGCCATCAACAAGGTGCGCATCGGCGCCGTGGGTGGCGGAGGCGTCGTTACGCCGGGAACGATTCCAACTGGTTCAAACAGTGGCGGCACGCACTTTTATGACGCGGTGTATCTGGCCTGCAACGACCAGCTGGCGACGGAAGCCGGGCGCAAGGCGCTGGTGATCATCACCGACGCGCAGGACGAAGGCAGCAAAGTACGGGTGGAAGAGGCGATCGAAGCAGCGCAACGGACAGACACCGTGATTCATATTCTTTACGTGCATGATTTCGGGTATGGCCGCGGCGATGTCGCACATCGCATGGCCGAAGATACCGGCGGCCGGATGATTGACGTTGGATCGGCGAAGAAATTGAATGAAGCGTTTGACCAAATCTCGGAGGAGCTGCGCAGCCAGTACACGCTGGGCTACTATCCGAAGAACACCGCCAAGGATGGGCGGTTCCGCCGGGTGCGCGTCGAAACCGCGAACAAAGACTACAAGATCCTGACCCGCAAGGGATATTACGCACCCCGGAATTGAGGCTCGTTTTCTCCTGAATTGACCGCCTCGCGCTGAGCCATTACCATTCCTTTTTCGCAAATGGACGGCGAACTCATCGGACATTACCGGGTACTGCGGCGGCTAGGCCGCGGCGGCATGGGCGTGGTGTACGAGGCCGAGGACAGCAAACTTGGCCGCCGCGTAGCATTGAAGTTCCTGCCGGAAGACAAACACCGCGACGCCCAGACATTGGAACGCTTTTTGCGTGAGGCGCGATCTGCTTCGGCGCTGAATCATCCGGGAATCTGCACCATTCACGCGATTGAAGAAGACCAGGGCAAGACTTTCCTGGCGATGGAGCTGTTGGAAGGGCAATCGCTCGAAGCGATGCTCGCGAATGCGCCAATCGCCTTTGCCCGAACGCTCGAAATCGGGATTCAACTGTCGGACGCCCTGGATGCCGCGCACAAGAAAGGCATCGTTCACCGCGACATCAAGCCGGCAAACATTTTTATCACAGAGCGCGGGCAGGCCAAGATCCTGGATTTTGGCCTGGCAAAACTGGTGCTGGACGAAGCGCGCGGAGTCGAAGGGACAACGCTGGTGACCGAAGCGACTCAGCTGACCAATCCTGGCACCGCAGTTGGAACGATTGCCTACATGTCGCCGGAGCAAGCGCGTGGCTTGGACCTCGACGCGCGCACCGATCTGTTTTCACTGGGTGCGGTGCTCTATCAGATGGTTACCGGCCAGAATCCGTTTCCCGGTTCGACCAGCGCGGTGATTTTCGACAACATCCTGCACCGTGCCCCCACTTCGCCCGTTACCCTCAATCCGAGTTTGCCGGCGGAGTTCGAGCGCACGATTAACAAAGCGCTGGAGAAAGATCGCGACCTGCGGTATCAAGGCGCCGCCGAACTGCGGGCGGACTTGAAGCGATTGCAACGCGAGACTGACTCCGGGCGGACAGCGGCGGCGAGCTCTTCTTCGAAACTGGCAGCCGCGGCTCCTAGCGGTACAGCGAGCGCAGCAAAATCGAGCGGCTCGGTGATCGTGGCCGCGGCCAAAGAAAATAAACTTGGCGCGGGATTGATTGGTGCGTTATTGCTGGTGGTGCTGGCCGCCGCGGGCTTCGGTGTCTATTCTCTGCTGCAGCGCACGAAGCATGTGCCGTTTGAAAACTTTGCAATCACCAATCTGACCAACAACGGCCACGTCTCACTGGCTTCGATTTCGCCGGATGGGAAATACCTGCTTCAGGTGCACTCGGAGGGCGGTCTGCAATCGCTCTGGCTGAGGCATATCGCCACGGGAAGCAACACCCAGGTCGTCGCGCCGGCAGCGACCCGTTACCGGGCGCTGACTTTTTCGCCTGATGGCAGCTACCTCTATTTCTTGCGGCGGGATGAAGAAGAGCAGGTCATAGGCATTCTGTACGCCGCGCCGGTTCTCGGTGGCAGCCCCCATGTTGTGGCCAAAGATGTGGACAGCCCCATCACCTTTTCGCCGGACGGCCAGCGCTTTGCTTTTCTGCGTGAAAAACACGATTCACCGTTCTGGGACCTGATTTCGATGAAGGGCGACGGAAGCGACGAAAAACAAATCTTCAAAGATCAAAGATTGCTAAGCGACAGTTTCACGCCGGCTTGGTCGCCGGATGGAAAAAGCATTGTGATCCCCGTGGTCCAGCCGAACAAAGATTCGCTCGGCGGAATCAAGGTTGTGGACGTCGCGACCGGCAGACTGGCGGATTTTGCTATCGCTCCAACGAAAATCTACTACCAACCGGAGTGGGCGCCGGATGGCCGAGGATTGATCGTCCCTTCGCGGGATATTAGCGCCGGGTTTGCGCAAGCGCAGCTGGGTTACCTGAGTTATCCGGGCGGCGAATACCACTGGCTTACACACGACACCAACGACTATGAACACCCCAGCATCGCTGCCGACGGCAAGACCATGGTAGCCAGCCAGACCAAGCTGAATTTCGACCTCGGCGTTGCGCCGGCGGCGGCGCCCACGGAGTTGAAATCGGTACCGCTCGCCTCTCACGAAAATCTGTGGCAGTGGGGATGGGGTGCGAATGGCTGGTTGATTCTCCCGCAAGCCGGGCAAGTGAAGTTCGTCAGTGCGGATGGCCAGGAAACTATGTTGCTGAATGACACCGCGCATATTTCCGACCAGACCAGCGCCTGCGGAGACGGGCGCTACATCGCGTTTCGGCGAATCAACCGTACCGGAAGCGCGGCAGTGAATCTGTGGCGGATGGACGCCAATGGCAGCAACGTTACCCAACTGACGTATGGACAGAATGACCGGGAACCGCAGTGCACTCGCGATGGCAAATGGGTCTACTACATCAACCAAAGCGACAACGGGATTGTTCAACGGGTAGCGATCGAGGGCGGGAAACCAGAAACGATTGTCAACGAACCGCTAGGCCTGTTCGGTCTCTCGCCCGACGGCAAATGGCTCTCTTCCATCGAGGTGGGTGAAGCGGATCACAAAATCAGCATCCGCCTGGATCCCGCTGCCGGCGGGAAACCGACGCTGGTGGATGCCGACCAGCGTATGACTACGTATCCGACCTTTTCATCCGACGGCAAATCGTTTGTTTACGTGGTTCGGGAAAAGGGCGTGGACAACCTTTGGACACAATCCCTGGATGGAAAAAACCGCAAGCAACTGACGAAGTTCACCAAGGACCTGATCTTCCGTTACGCCTATTCGCAGGACGGCAAGCAGATCGCGATTGAGCGCGGCAGCATCGAAGCCGACGCTTTCTTGTTCAAGGACACTTCTAAGTAGATTCTGCGGCAGTCAAGCTTCATCGAAACCTGCCTTCAAGGTTTGGCTGCGGGCGGAGCCTGCCCCGCGGGCGCGGGCGGCGCCGGATTGGACCCACTCGCTGGAGTCGGCAGGTTGGTCCGTGACTTGGCGAAGTATCCGCGGCGCGCTCGGACCTGATAGCCATTGTGGCCCGGCACGTCAATCCTAATGTGGTGATACTTCCCGTTGGCTATGAAATTCGTCGGGTTGTAAGAGATGGTGTACTGGTTGCGCAGCTCGTCGCCGATGTCTTGGAACGATTGATTGAGGTCGTCGACGTGGTACGGGAAGAAGGCGCGGCCTCCGGTCTCTTCCGCCAAGTCTTTCAGGATCTGGTCGCCTTCAGTCAGGTGCATCTTGCGATCGGCCAGCTTAGCGGCGTCGGTCTGTGAAAGCTGAATCCACTGGGTGCTGGTGCTGATGGTGTAGATCACCACGTTCGTCCGCTGCGCCATTTCGATCGCTTCGGCGCGAGTGTGATCGGAAAGATTGTCGTCGCCATCGCTGATCAGCACCATCACGCGGCGCACGATGTCCGGCTGGTCGCCCGGCGGGCGCGGCGGATTGCTCAACTGCTTTGCGCAAGCCTCGTAAATCGCGTCATATACGGCCGTGCCGCCGCCGGCCTTGGTCCTGTTGATTTCGTCGCGCAACATGCCTCCATCGCCGGTGAACGCCTGAATGATCTGCGGCTGATCGTCAAAGGTCATCGCGAAGGCCTGATCCTTGCCCCGGCGCAGCACGCTGTACAGGAAATCGACAGCCGCTTCCTGTTCAAACTTCAGGCGGTCGCGGATGCTGTTGGACGTGTCCAGCAGCATCCCGATGCGCAATGGCAAATCCGACTGCTTGTTGAAGAAGCGAATCTCCTGCGGAACCTTGTCGTCCGTAATTTTGAAGTCGCCCTTGTCC
Organism: uncultured Acidobacteriaceae bacterium; assembly: GCA_964594885.1. Classification (GTDB taxonomy): domain Bacteria; phylum Acidobacteriota; class Terriglobia; order Acidiferrales; family UBA7541; genus Acidiferrum. The sequence continues at coordinate 5,925 of CAZQOB010000094.1, read as the reverse complement.
AGATCCGGCACCAGTTTGTTGCGGCGGTCCAGCACCGTGGCCAGAACGTCCACCAAGTTCACAATCACGGGCAGTGTCGGGCCCTGTTGTATCTGTTGCTGGACGCTCGGGTTCTGCGCTGGCGATTCTTGCGGCTTTGCGGGTGCCTGCTGCGGTTTTTCCTGCGGCTGGGCCGCGGACTGGGCAAAATCGGAGACAGCAACAGCCAACAGCGAGCAGCAACCCAACACGGCAACAAGGGAGACTGGACGTTTCATGATGGAAAAGTATAGGAAGCTTGCGCCCGCAGCGTCAATTTGGAGGCCGCCAATGACCGAACGTCATTGCAGATATTCCGACAGCGGCTCCAGACTGCGGTTCGCCGCTTTTCCGAGAAGTGCCAAAAATTCCCGCAGCTCGTCGGGTAAGGAAGCACGCGCTTCAATCCATTTGCCAGAGCGGGGATGCGGAAAACCCAGCCGAGCCGCGTGAAGAAACTGCCGACCCGGACCGTGAAGCTCCGTTTTGCCGACGCGCAGATTTCCGCCTGCTCCATACAGTGCGTCTCCCACCAGCGGATGCTTGATCGCGGAGAAGTGCACTCGAATCTGATGCGTGCGCCCGGTTTGGAGTTGGACGAGCAGCAATGCCGCGGGACCGAAATCGGCGAGCCGGTGCCATTCGGTCAGCGCCTCGCGCAGTGAATTCTGCGCGGTAGGTCGGGATGACTTCGGCGAAGGCGGGTAAGCTTTCATCCGGGTGCGGTGAATCGGGTCGCGTCCGATGGGATAGTCAATCTTGCCGTTCCCATTTTCCAGGTGCCCTTGCACCAGCGCCAGGTAGCTCTTTTTCACCGTGCGGGTGCGGAACGCTTCCGCCAGGCGCGCATGAGCGAAGTCATTTTTGGCCACGACAATCAGCCCGGACGTCTCCTTGTCCAGGCGGTGTACGATCCCCGGCCGCAACTCATCCCGGTCGCTAGATCCGCCTCGCGACAGACTCTGCCCGCGCCCCAGGAGCGCATTGACCAACGTTCCCGCCGACTCTCCTGCTCCAGCATGAACGCTCATCCCCGCCGGCTTGTTGACGATCAACAAATCATCGTCTTCGTACACTACCGTCAGTGGAATAGGCTCTGGTTCGGCGCGAAGTGGCGGCCGCCGCAAAATCTTGACGCTGATGCGCTCGCCGCCGCGCAATTTCAGCGCCGGCTTCGCGATCGCGCCATTCACCAGAACTAACTGTTGCTCGATCAGTTCCTGCACCCGGGCCCGCGACACCTCTGGCCAGTTCGCAGCGACCCAGCGATCCAGGCGCAGGCCTCGCTCGGCCGCCTCAACGATTCTTTCTTGGGCCTGAGATTTCTCGCTCATCCGATTTTGCTAGAACGCAGCACGACGCTCCAAGAATCGAGGAAGAGTATAGATGGAACTGGCAGAAGCTTGCGCTGCTCCGAGGAAATCCACCGTCAATGCTTGACCAAGTTCATCTCCCACATCGGGTGGATGGGAATGGTGAAACGCGCGCCGGGAGGAAGCTGCTCGAACTGCGTCACGTACGACTTGAATTCCTTATCTGGAAACGGTTTGTACTGCCAATCCCGGCAGATGCCGATGGGCAAAAGCAGCAGCACGATCAACGCCGCACACCGGCTGAATCGTGACTTGGCCACTTGGTACGACAACATCCAGATCGGCGTGGCCAAAAACGCCAGCATCGGGAAGTAATAATAGCGATTCCCGCAGCCTGGAATCTCCATCAGTTCCCACTGCTTAAGCGTTCCGGCAAAACTTGCCAGCGGATGCTTCATCGCCAGCCCAAGCAGCATGGCCGCAAACAGGTAGAAAAGCTTCAACTCCAGCGGCCCCTTGCGCAGCGCATAGAAAACAAAGAACACGCCGAAGATCAGCGCAATCAGCGCTCCCACAAACAACCGGTTCTCGCCCTCTTCAAAATACATGTGCATGGCGGTGCGCACACCCATGACCGGCGACAGAAAGACCTGTCCCCCGACAATGCTGGTAAACAGCCGCAAAGACGCGCCGTTCTCCGCCGTGCGGCGGGAATCCGACATGAACATGAACGCGACCTGCAGAAACGCCGGCGGAATCAGCGCCAGCAGGGCCAGGTTGAAGCGCGCATCCTTGCGAACCCAGCGCAGAATCGCGGCAATGGGAATCAGCAAGATGCCCAGCGGCCCATCGAGCACCACCAGCATGTAAACCACGGCATCAAAAACGCGCCAACCCAGACGATCATCCTGCTTGCCCAGCAACAGCAACAACCCGACCAGCGCCAGGTGCCACTGAATATTAGTGGTGTTGGCGTGAATCTCGAACGCATTGGGCAGCGCGAGATACAGCGCACAGCCGAAGACGCGCGTCTTCAGCGGAATCTCGCTGAACCGCGAGGAAAGAAAGACATTGACCGGCAACGCTCCGACTGCCAGCGCGCAAAGGTTCATGAACAGCGGCGCACGCAGCATCGGAAACAACAACGAGGTTAAGCCGATCAGGCGCGACAGCGTGTTGAGATAACCGCCCACCGGAACGAGCAGGCAGCGCCAGCCATAGTTGTAGGCTTCGGCGTACCAATACTTGCCGTCCTCGGCATAGAACTGGGCGTTAAGAAGTGCGTCCGGCCGCCGTATAAACAGCACCAAAAACGCCGCCAGAAAGATCCCAGCTTGCAGCAACAGTTCGCGCGTGCGCGCAGCATCGCGGTCGGCAGCGGCCGGCAGCGGAAAAGTCGTAGATGTGGCCTGCGAAGCCATCAATCTAAGCTATCGGCTGGTCTCGGAGCGGTCAACTTCGAGGGCAAAATCTGAGCGCAAAGGGATAACTGTACTTTGTACCGAGGCCGGAATCTGAGACGATGCTGCGGGATATTGATCCGGGAGACTGGCATGAGTGGAATCGCAAGTAGTATCCGCAGAGCCTGGCGAGGGCCCGCCAGACTTGGGCTGCTGGCCGCTTTGCTCTGGGCGCCACGCCTAGCCGCTCAGGAAGTCGCGCTCACCGTTGACGACCTGCCGGACCACGGCCCGCTCCCGGCTGGCGTTTCCCGCGTTGATGTAACCAAAAAAATGCTGGCCGCACTTTCCGACGCCAAACTCAACGGCATCGTCTACGGCTTCATCAATTCCGGCAAGCTGGAAAAACATCCGGACGAAATCGAGGTGCTCAAGCTGTGGCGCGAAGCCGGCCAGCCGCTCGGCAACCACACCTACACCCACATGAACTTTACGGACAACCCGGCAGAGCCGTTTGAGGAGAACATCACCAAGAATGAGTCCATGCTCCAGCAGTTGATGGCAGGCCAGGACTGGCACTGGTTCCGGTACCCGTATCTGCACGAGGGCGACACCCTCGAAAAGCGCCACTCCGCCCGCGCCTATCTGAAAGATCACGGCTATCGCATCGCTCAGGTCACTCTGGATTTCGAGGACTACCTGTGGAACGGACCGTATGCGCGGTGCATGGACAAACAAGACCGAAAGGCCATCGCCTGGCTGAAAGAGAGCTATCTGAAAACGGCGCGGGACTATTTTGCGCTCGATCAGCAAATGGCGCAGCAGGTCTACGGCCGCAAGATCAAATACGTTCTGCTGATGCACATCGGCGCGTTTGACGCCGAAATGTTTCCGGCTTTGATCGCGCAAATGAAAAACGATGGCTTCAAGTTTGTCTCGCTGGCAGAAGCCGAATCCGACCCTGCCTACGAGAGTGATCCGGACGCTGGGCTGAAGGATGGCGGCACACTGCTTGATCAATTCTTCGATTCGAGGAAATTGACGTATCCGCCGCACGAAGACAAGCCGCGCGAAGAACTGGCTGCGCTCTGCAAGGGCTCCGGCAAGCCCAACTAGCGCGAGGCCTTTTCCGCGGGCTGGCTTTTGGTGGGCAGAATCACGTCCAGCAGAATCAGAATCGCGCCGATGGTGATGGCGGAGTCCGCCACATTGAATGCTGGATAATGGTACGAGCCGAAGAGCACTTCAAAGAAATCGGTCACCGCGCCGTGCACGATGCGGTCGGTCACGTTTCCGGTGGCGCCGCCGAGCAAGAGCGCTAGCCCAGCCGCCGCCCGCCTTGAGATCCCGCTGCCTGCCACCAGATACCACGCCAGAATCGCGATCACGACCAGCGAACCGGCGACGAGTGCGTAGCGCGTCCAGTGCGCGTTGCTGTCGGCAAACATGCTGAACGCAATTCCGGGATTCTTGCTGTGCACCAGGTAAATGAAATTGTGGACGAGTTCGTGGTGCCAGCCTTCGCTGGTCTTGGCCTCGATCACGGCCTTGCTGAGCCGGTCCAGAAAAACCACGGCAAACGTGAAAACCAGCCAGCGCAGCCGCGAAGGATGGATCATCAGGAGTGCGATGCCACCGAAGCGCCCGCACCTTCAATTTCAGCCAGCGCGGCCGAGCAACGGTCGCAAATCGTCGGATAGCGCGAATTTTCGCCGACGTGCGTCGAGTAGTTCCAGCAGCGCTCGCACTTTGTTCCGTCGGCCTTGTGTACGCAGACTTCTAGTGACGGTACGAGTTCTGATTTATAGTCCGGCGCGCCCGCGCTGAAGAAATCCACCTGGGAAACGATGAACAACCCCGGCAGCTGCGCCAGATGACCCTTCAGCTTGGCTTTCAGTTCTGGATTTCCGCTCAGCAGAACCTTGGCTTCGAGCCCGGCGTTAATTTTCTTTTCGTTGCGCGCGGCCTCCAATGCTTTCAAAACTTCTCCGCGTACCTTGGCCAGCAGGTCCCACGCCGCGGACTGCGTCTGAGCGATGCCCGTGCGCAGCTCCGCTTCCTTCGGAAATTCGGCGCTGTGCACACTGCGCGGCTTTCCAGCCGACTTGGGCAGGTACTTCCAAATCTCCTCGGCGGTAAACACCAGGATCGGCGTCAGCAAGCGCACCAGCGCACTGGAGACTTGGTAGATTGCGGTCTGCGCCGAGCGCCGCGCCGGGTTGTTTGGGGCCTTGGTGTACAGCCGGTCTTTCAGCACGTCGTAATAAAACGCGCTCAGGTCCACTACGCAGTAGTCGTGAATCGCGTGATAGACACGGTGAAATTCATACGCCGCGTACCACTCGCGGCATTTTTTCACCAGGTCGGCGGTGCGTTCGAGCATCCAACGATCGAACTCCTCGAGCTGTTCGTTGGGGAGCGCGTCGCGCGATGGATCGAAGTCGAAGAGATTGCTGAGGCCGTAACGGAATGTGTTGCGGATCTTGCGATACGCTTCGCTGAGCTGCGTCATGACGCGCTCGCTCATTTTTACGTCGGCCTGGTATTCGACCGAGGCGACCCACAAGCGGAGGAGGTCGGCGCCCCAGCGCTCGCAAATTTCGATCGGGGAGAGTGCGTTGCCCAGAGATTTCGACATCTTCTGGTTATCGACGAGCAGATGACGGCAATGCAGCCAGTAGTTGACGAACGGCTCCCCGGTGGCGGCCTCAGACTGCGCAATCTCATTTTCATGATGCGGAAAGATGTTATCCTCGCCGCCGGTATGGATATCGAAGTGGTGGCCTAAATATTTCATGGACATGGCCGAGCACTCAATGTGCCAGCCTGGGCGGCCTTTGCCCAGCTCGGTCTCCCAGTAGACGTCACCATCGTCGGGAGTCCAGGCTTTCCACAGGGCGAAATCGCGCACGTCTTCTTTGGTGTATTCGTCGCTATCCACACGCCCGCTGGCACCGCTTTGCAATGCCTCGGCATCCAAATGGGACAGTTTCCCGTAGGCGGGGAAACGGTCAATGCGGTAGTAGATCGAACCGTCCACACTGTAAGTATAGCCGCGCTCCCGGAGCTGTACGATCATGGCTACCATCTCAGGGATATGGTCTGTGGCTGCTGGATAGACCTCGGCAGGTTCAATGTTGAGCGTGTTTAGATCCTCAAAGAATGCCCTGATGTAGGTGGGGGTAAAATTGGTG
>CAZQOB010000093.1:0-18007 GCA_964594885.1 uncultured Acidobacteriaceae bacterium | reverse complement strand
ATGCGCGGCAGGAAATCGTTCAGCAGCACATACTGATAGTGAAACCGCACCAGCTTTTGCACTTCTTCGAACGGCAGATCGGAGTTGTCCTTCAGAGTCCGGTTGTGAAAACGGTGAAACAGCCCTTGCAGCTGCGACACGATGCTGTTTTCGTCGTTGCGCGGATCTCCGATCAACGCTCGCGCCGGATTAGCGCTGTTGCGCGGCAAATCAGTCGCTCCCGCCGTGCCGCCGGTCAATCCGGCGCCAAGCAAAAAGTTGTTCCCGCCGTCATACATGTAGGGCTGGTCGTCCGGTCCGCGCCCATAAATGTTGTCCAGATCAAATGCCGGCGTGCGAAAATCCGTCAGCGCATCCGGATCGTCCTGCGCCTGAAGGCTGCTGGCAGGATCAAACGTAATGTCGTGATCGACAAACTGCCCCAAGTAGGTGTATAGAGCGGGAATGCCGCTCTCCTCGGGGTCTTTCCCGTCTGTCGGCGGATCGAACGTCGCCGACATGGCTGCCCCCAACTGTGCCAGATTTTTCAGGTTCTCCGATTCGTTCTGGCCGAAGTGCGCCGCTGGCAGTGATCGAAACATCCGCCCAAAACGCCCTTCAAACAAAGGCGAACTCTTTGCCGACGTCAATCCCCGCACCGGCGAACTGTGTTTCTGTGCCATGGTTATCCTCCAAACTGGTAACTGCTAGGAAAACGGCCGCACCGCGGCGGCTCGCTATGCAGTGGTAGTGTGAGCGTCGGCCAAGTCGTTTCAAACAAATATCTGTTGCCTTTAAAGCTCGTCGGCCGCAGCCTCGCCCGTCTCCACCGCGCCTTCCATGAATCCCTGCCAAGCCTCTGACAAGTGCTCGCCGGCAAAATGCACCCGCAGGTGTGGCCGCTGCAGTATCGGCCGGACGTGGAACCACTGCCCAGGCCGGTAGAACGCATACGCGCCGCCGATACGCTTCCGTCTTTGCCAAGGCTCCCGTTTCAGACACTTGCCCTTGACATAATCCGTGCCAAGCGCGTGACTCAAGTCCTCGGAAAGCCATTTCGCCAGCCTGGCGCCGCGCTCATCGGCGATGTCGTCTGCTTTGTCGCCGATTGCGTAGCTGCAGATGATTCCCGCCCCACTGGGCTTCGCTTGTCCGTAGGTACTTTCAAAACAGAAATCTGACGCCTCGCTTGTGAAGAGCGAAAATCCCCCTTCTTTCGGAAACCTCCGCCAGAACCGCTTCGGAAACAAAAACGCCGTCTTCACGATCCGCGCATACTGCAGTTCCCTTGCAGCCGCCAGTTGTTCGTCTGGCAACGGTGGATTCCAACGAATGCGGCTCAGTTGCGAAGCCGGAATCGCGCAGATGCACGCGTCTCCCGGATGGTGCTTGCCGCTCCGCGTAATGACTTCTACCTTCCCATTTTCTTGATGTATGCCCCGTACTACTCGCCCTTTTAGAATCTTTCCGCCCGCTTTTTCAATTGCGTCAGCTAGTTGGTAAATCAAACGATCATTTCCCCCGGCAATTTTCTTGTCCATTTCATCAGTATCATTGCCGAATGCGTACTCCGACATCCCGACGAAGGCCGACGTATGACGGATCGATTCTCCGAAATCGGTGCTGTCCATCAAATCCCGCCTTAGCAGGGATTTCTGGCTGAAGCCCAGCTCCTTCACCTTTGTCCACCAGTCGACCTGGTCCAGCTCTTTCTGTTCGGAAGCGATCATGTCTTCGGCTGCTTCCAAATATTTTTCTATGGCGTTGTTTTCTTTCCTCGAAAACGGGGGTTTGCCCGGCTTGTAAAACCGTGAACGCTTCCCTTTTTCCAGGAAAGCAAACGAGTAGCGGTGCCTGATCGTCTTGAGCTTGAACTCTTCGCAGAGCTCGATCATCCGTTTGTGCGAATTCCCTATCCATTCCCCTCCCAACTCGTAGACCAGGGATTCGCCGTCCCATTCGCCCGCCTCATCCTTTGACACACGCTGCGTATACACCCGTCCCCCCAGCCGTTTTCGGTCCGCTTCCAGAACAAAGACCTCCCAATCCTTCTGCACGAGCCGGTACGCCGCAGCGAGCCCTGCTAGCCCAGCTCCGATCACCACACACTTTCTCTTTTTCACGCGATGCCTCCATCCGTGCCTTAGAGTTTTGCCCGCAATGCGCTATCTGGCCCTTCCGCGAAATTCTCCGTTGAACGCGCCGCCCCACAGGGCTACGCTAGTCTTGTCCGCTCGGACCGCTGTCGCGTCCGGATCCCTCCCCACAGGAGGTCCGCATGAAACTGCACACTACGGCCTTCGCCAACACCTTGGTCGCAGCGATCCTCGTGATGACCGCCCTCCGCTCCGAAGCCCCTGCTCCGCCCGCGCCTACCGTCGTCGATCTTCACGTCAACATTCGTGAATGGACCGTTCCCACCAAAGGAGCGCATCCTCACGATCCTGCCGTTGGCGCTGACGGCTCACTCTGGTTCACCGAACAGATGGTCAGCAAACTCGGCCGCCTCGATCCCGCCACCGGTGAATTCAAAGAGTTCCCGCTCAAAGGAAAAAATGACGGCCCGCACGGTCTGGTCGCCGATCGCGACGGCAACATCTGGTACACCGGCAACTTCGCCGCCCACATCGGCAAACTCGACCCACGGTCCGGTGAAGTCACCCAGTACAAAATGCCCGACGCCAAAGCCGAAGATCCCCACAGCGCCGCCTTCGATGCCCAGGGCACCCTCTGGTTCACGGTGCAAGCCGGCAACATGGTCGGCCGCCTCGATCCAAAGACCGGCAACGTCGACCTGAAGCAGCCCCCAACCGCCGACTCGCACCCTTACGGCATCGCCGTCAATTCCAAGGGCGTTCCGTTCTTCTGCGAGTTCAATACCAACAAAATGGCCAGCATCGATCCCAAGACCATGCAGATCACCGAATATCCGCTTCCCGAAGGAGCTCGCCCGCGTCGCATGGCCATCGACTCCAACGACCTGGTCTATTTCTCCGACTTCGCCGGCGGCAATCTCGGCCGCCTCGATCCCGCTACCGGCAGAGTCAAAACGTGGCCCTCGCCTGGCGGCCCCGGCTCCGCTCCATACGGCATGGTCATCACACCGGACGGCATGGTCTGGTACAGCGAATCGGGCGTGAAACCGAACACTCTGATCCGCTTCAATCCAAAAACGGACGAGTTCGCCCGCGCCACCATTCCATCTGGCGGAGGCACTGTGCGCAACATGGCCGCGACCTCCGACGGCCGCGTGTACCTCGCCTGCAGCGGCGTCAACAAGGTCGCCGTAGTCGAGCCCTCTCGCTGACCGCCAGAGGCGTCTCCCTTGTAGTGCGCTGTTCAGCGTCCTCGTTTCAAGCCCTGGTTTTGGCGGCCAGCACTCTTGCCTGTGCGGCGGTTGCGCCTATTTTGAGGTCCTAAGTTTCGGCCGCGCTTGTCGCACCGCGAAAGGTTTTGTAGCGCCGGGTCCTCAGAGTCGGTGGGCACGCAGGTGTTGGGACTTTAGGCGTGCGTAAGTCGCGTGAGATCGCCCCAAGTGCCGTCTTTGCACCTGGATCCCCTCGAGCCTGCTCTTGACGCTCGTGGAGCTTCTTGACTCCCACGCCTCACCGGTCTATATCTTGTTGTTGATAGCAATGAACTTCCGGCCTAACACGCTCGAACTCGTTCTTCTGGCCTCCCTTTTATTCCCGTCGGCGCCAAACGCTCAAACCCGCAGCAGAGGTTTCTTGCCACCCGCTGCTTCCGGCCACCCCGCCGCGCGGAACTTAACGCAAGCTGGAGTACGCTTTCTCCCCGCCCGCCGTCCGCACCGCCACGATCTCGGCTACGGCCCTTATTTCTATCCTTTCTACCCCTACGATTACGATGACGGCTCGGCACCGCCGCCCCCTCCACCGCAACGCTTCCAGCCAGAGCAGTCCGAGACTGCCGCGCAGCCGCCGGTAAGTGCGAAACCGGCCGAATCCATGGTCGTTGAACTTCGCGGCGACCGCTGGGTCCGCCTCACCAGTTCCGGCCCACAAGAAGTCGTTCCTGCACCGCAGCCAGGACCTGTGGCAGCCATCTCCTCAACGAAGCCTTTGTCCGCGTTTAGCCAAGCTGCGCCCGCCGCCGCACTCCCGCCAGCCACTCTCGTTTTCCGCGACGGTCACCAGGAACAAGCCGCCAAATACACCATCGTCGGCTCCACCATCTACCTCAAGTCCGATTACTGGTCCACCGGCACCTGGCTCCGCAAAATCTCCGTCGCCGATCTCGACATCCCCACCACCATGAAACTTAACCACGACCGCGGCTCCAGCTTCTCTCTGCCCTCCCGCCCCTCCGAAATTATCCTCCGCCCGTAGTCATTGCCTCCGTTTTCCGTGGGCTTTGCTCCTAGACAAATTTCCTTGTCGGCTTATAACCATCGCTCCGATAGTTGGAGGCAGGAGCCCGGGCCTCTCAACCTATTTCGTTACGTGCCGAAAAGCGCCAGGAGATCCGCCTCTCTCCCACTCGCCACTCCCTTATCCCGACCTGGTCGGGGCCACTTTCTTGCTTCCCTCCTCTCCAAGGAGTACGCTTCTCTCGTTTGCGCAACGCGGGGCCCGAGGGGTTGCTCCGTCCTGCCTGGTGCGCGCAAACAAGAACTTATCAACGCTGGCTCCGCTCGATTTCGCGGGCTTCTGCCGGCATCTAGGAGGATTTTTCATGGCTACTGCTTCGACTGCAATCGAACCCACGGTAAAAGTCTCCGCAACCAAATTGCTCATCAACAACAGATGGGTTGAAGCTGCTTCCGGCAAGACCTTTCCGACCATCAACCCTTCTACCGGCGAAGTCATCACCAAGGTTGCTGAAGCTGACGCTGCCGACGTGGACAAGGCCGTCCACGCGGCCCGTGCCGCTTTCGACCACGGTCCGTGGCGCAAGAAACTCACTGCAGCGCAACGCGGCGTCCTGATGAACAAGCTCGCCGACTTGATCGAAAAGCACGCCGATGAGCTTGCGCAGCTTGAATCGCTCGACAACGGCAAGCCCTATCACGTCGCTCGTGCCGCCGATCTCCCCCTGACCATCGCCTGCTACCGCTACTTCGCTGGATGGGCCGACAAGAATCACGGCAAGACCATTCCCGTGCAAGGCCCGTATTTCTGCTACACCAAGCACGAACCGGTTGGCGTTGTCGGCCAGATTATTCCGTGGAATTTCCCGCTGCTGATGCAGGCCTGGAAGCTCGGTCCCGCGCTCGCCACCGGCTGCACCGTGGTGATGAAACCCGCGGAGCAAACTCCGCTTACCGCTCTTCGCGTAGGCGAACTGATGCTTGAAGCCGGCTTCCCGGAAGGCGTCGTCAACCTCCTCCCCGGTTACGGCCCAACCGCCGGCGCCGCCCTCGCTCGCCACATGGACGTGGACAAAGTCGCGTTCACCGGTTCCACCGAAGTCGGCCACCTGATCATGAAGAACTCAGCAGAAACCAACCTCAAGCGCGTCACGCTGGAACTCGGCGGCAAGAGCCCCAACATCGTCTTCGCCGACGCCGACATGGACCAGGCCATCGAAGGAGCGCATTTCGCTCTGTTCTTCAACCAGGGCCAGTGCTGCTGCGCCGGTTCGCGCCTCTACGTCGAAGAAAAGTGCTACGACGAATTCGTCGAGAAATCCGTCGCCCGCGCCAAGAAGCGCACGGTCGGCAATCCGTTCGACAAGAAGACCGAGCAAGGCCCGCAAGTGGATCAGGACCAGTTCAATAAGGTCATGGGCTACATCGAGACCGGAAAGAACGAGAAAGCAAAACTGGTCGCGGGTGGCAATCGGGTTGGCGACAAAGGCTATTTCATCGAGCCCACGGTCTTCGCCGACGTGCAGGACAACATGAAAATCGCCAACGAAGAAATCTTCGGCCCGGTGATGGCGATTCTGAAGTTCAAGGACATTGATGAAGTCGTGCAGCGCGCCAACAAGAATATCTACGGACTCGCCGCCGCCGTCTGGACTAAGGATATTACCAAGGCTCACGCCATCGCCGACGGCGTTCGCGCCGGAACGGTCTGGGTGAACTGCTACGACGTATTCGACGCCGCCGCGCCATTCGGCGGATTCAAGCAGTCCGGCATCGGCCGCGAACTCGGCGAATATGGCCTCGCCAACTACACCGAAGTCAAAACCGTAACCGTCAAACTCAACTAGGAGAACCGCCCCTCAGGGCACGGCTTCAGCCGTGCCCTTAAGTCGAATCAAGAATAAGCTCGTCATCCCGAACGAATCGGGAAGGCTTTCGCTCCGCGAAAACCTTCCCACGAAGCTGCGGGGTCTCTCTTCGGTCTTCTCCGCTCGCCTACCGTCCGCGGTCGCGATAAAACCGGTTCACCGACTTCATCAATCGCCGCAACTCTTTGGTTCGCTGTGAGCGTGTCGCGGCATCCTGTTTCGCTTCCAGAAATCGCTCTTCGCGTTCGAGCTTGCGAAAATTTTCGAGGCGCTCGCTCGCGAGCGCCTCGGCGTCCACGGCTGCGCGTACCGCGCAGCCGGGTTCGCTCTGATGCCGACAATCCCGGAACTTGCAGCGCGCTGCAAGTTCCTGAATGTCGCCAAAGGCGCGGCCGATTCCATCGGCCGCGTCCCACAGCTGCAGCTCGCGCATCCCCGGTGTGTCAATCAGCACGCCGCCTCGCGGCAGCACTAAGAGCTGCCGCGAAGTCGTCGTGTGGCGCCCACGGTCGTCGCTCTCCCGGACGGCTTGCGTTGCAAGCCGTCCGTTTCCCAGAGATCCTCCGAGGAGTGCGTTGATGAGCGACGACTTGCCAACGCCCGAAGAACCCAGCAGAGCGGCCGTAAGGCCGCTCTGTAGAACTGCGCGCAGTTCTTCGATGCCGTCACCGCGCACGGCACTTGTCAGCAAGACCCATGCGCCCATCGCTGCGTCTTCCGCTTCTGTGCGAAACGCTTCCGCGTTTTCGCACAGATCGCACTTGTTAAGCACGATCACTGGACGTGACCCGCTATCCCACGCAAGCGTCAGGTAGCGTTCGATCCGTCGCGCGCTGAATTCCTGATTCAGCGAGCTGACGAGAAAAACCACGTCGACGTTGGCGGCGACGATTTGCTCCTCAGTCTTTTTCCCTGCGACCTTGCGCGAGAACCTGCTGCGCCGCGGCAGAACAGCATGAATCGTCGCGCGCCCTTCGCTTTCGCGAAGCGACGCCAGGGCCCAGTCGCCAACCGCAGGGAGGTCTTCGCGGCTTTTCGCCTCGTGCCGGAATCTACCGCTCAGCTCCGCCAGAAACTCGCCCCGCTCGGAGAGCAGGCGATAGAGCTCGCGATTTTCTTCCGCAACCCGCGCGACAACTTGGCCTTCGACGCCTCCCCGAACTGCCAATTGCGAGGCTTGGAAATCCGACCAGCCTAGTTCCTTGAGTGCATACACTTCGAAACCCCTTTTCAGTGTTCACGCCATCGGCGTGAAGCAGCGCGTTCGTTAACACCAACGAACGGAAAAAGCGGATTCCTCACTCCGCAGACTTGGTTCGGAATGACAACCGCTTAGGTCAGGTTGACGACGGAATTTGAAGTCCGAAAACGAATCGACGTGTCTAGCGCACAGACACGGAGACGCGTTCTTCCCGGACGGGAACAAGGGTAAGCACAGGCGCCTCCTGGGTGGATTTGCAGAACGCCGCGTTTCCGCGACACTGGCAGTCTAGCAGAGTTCGCCGCTGAATGGCGGAAAATCGCTGGTTTACGAAGGCACGGCGCGAAACATAGAATCGGCGGCGTGGCTGTGACTATTCGTCAATACGATGCGCACGATTTTGCGGCCCTGCACAAACTGGATCAGGCATGTTTCCCGCCGGGGATCGCATATTCGAAGATCATGCTGAAGTATTTTCTGGCGCAAGGGGGGGCGGAATGCCTGGTGGCTACTGATGAAGGAAAAATAGTCGGGTTCATGCTGACCGAAGAAAATCCGCCGCTGGCGCATGTGATCACGCTGGATGTGAATGAGAAGTATCGGAGAGCAGGGACCGGAAGCGCGCTGGTGCGGGAGAGCGAGGCCAACCTGGCGTTTCGCGGCGTGCGCACGATACTGCTGGAAACTGCAACCACAAACGAAGCCGGCATTGCGTTCTGGGAGCGGCACGGATACCGTAAGGAAGCCGTGCTGAAAAACTATTATTCCGGACAGCTGGACGCGTTTGAGATGCGCAAACGGCTTAGAGAAGAAGCACAGAGTTCACCGAGGCCGGAGCACGGAGGCCACTGAGAATCTTAGATGATCAAGCCGCCAATCGGGAGACTGGCGCTCCCAGGACTCGGTGCAAACAGCAGATAAGGAAGGCGAATGTCACTCATTCAGGCGATTGTACTGGCACTGGTGCAGGCATTGACGGAGTTTTTGCCGGTGAGCAGCACGGCACATTTGATTCTGTTTCCGTGGCTGCTGCACTGGCCCGATCCGGGTTTGGCGTTCGACGTCGCGCTGCACGCCGGAACGCTACTGGCGGTGGTGCTGTATTTCTTCAAGGACTGGCTGAAGCTGGCCCTGTGCGGATTGGGATTGAAGTATCCGGTGAATGCGAGCGCAGAGGAAGTTGGCAGCAACCGGCGAATGTTCTGGTACATGGTGCTCGGCACGATTCCGGCGGCGCTGCTGGGCAAGCTGTTTCATCACCAAATCGAAGATCAGTTGCGCAAGCCGATGATCATTGGTGTCTCGCTGGTAGCAGTGGCACTGCTGATGTGGTGGGCAGACGCGAGATCAAGGCTGGCGCGCAAGTTGGAATCTTCAAATATGGGAGATGCATTGAGCATCGGCGGGGCACAAGCGATTGCGCTTTGGCCAGGGGTGTCACGTTCAGGAATTACGATCACTGCCGGACTGTTTCGCGGGTTCACGCGGGAGGCGGCAACACGCTTTTCGTTTCTGCTTTCGGCGCCGGTGATTGCAGGTGCTGTGGTCAGCGAGCTGCCGAAACTGATCCAGTTGCATAGGGCCAGCGGGCTAGATTTGCCGGTGTCGACGCTGCTGGTTAGCATTCTGGTGTCGGGCGTGGCCGGATATTTTGTGATCGCCTTCTTTCTGCGCTACCTGCAGACGCGGACGCTGAAACCGTTCATCTTGTATCGCTTAGTGTTCGGACTCGCCGTCTTGCTCCTTGCATTTCTGGGCAAATAGCCTGCGAAACCCTGACTTCGGCAGAACAGTTTGCTATGATGTGGGAAGATTTTGCAGTTCCTCCGCGCAGGTGGATGACAGCGCCAACCGCTTGCGTCACTCAGCCTTCCCCAATTGCTGAGGAGAGTTTGTGCGGCTTCTGACACCTACTGAAAACAAGCGACTCAATGAGCTGATCGGATTTTTGTGTTTGGTTGCTGCTTTGCTCACGGCCGGAGCCTTGATCACGTACTGGCCGCAGGACGCTTCGTTCAATGTTTCGGCTTCGCACCAAGTTACGCCTCGCAACTTGGTCGGGCCGTTCGGTGCCTATACCTCGGACGCTTTGTTCCAGTTGTTGGGATTTCCGGCGTTCCTGCTGCCCATGGGAATGGGGTGGCTTGGGATCAAGTGGTTCCGCAGCGCGAAGGTGGAGTCGCCGAAGGCCACGCTGATCGGCTATGTGCTGATGCTGGTGTCCCTGCCGGCGCTGCTGGCGCTGGTTCCCTTTCCCGACGTGCGCGGCGCGATTCCAGCCGGTGGAATGACCGGAAGGCTTACGGCGGGCCTGTTGCAATCCGGATTCAACTTTTGGGGCGCGTTGATCGTGACCATGGCCATGCTGGTGACCGCATCCTTCCTGGCCACAACCTTCTCGTTCGGCCGGGCACACGCGTGGGCCAGCGGCCCCCGGGGGCCCATCGGAGCAGCAGGCAAGCTGGGGATTCTGCAGAAAGCGCAGGCTAAGTGGCACGACTGGCGGGAGCGCCGCGAGCAGGAGCGGATGCGGCGCAAGGTGGAAGCGAATCGGCTGGAAGGGCGCCGACCGGTGGGCCGGGCGGCACTGTTGAGTGAAGACCCGCAGACGATTCATCTTGGCGATGCGAGCGATGTTTTCAATACCAAGGTCGAAGAAAGAGACCAAGAGGAAGAGGACGAGGAAGAGAAAAAAGATTCACATAAGGCACCGATTCTGTTCTTGAATCAGGAAAAGTCGGAAAAGGCAGCGAAGAAGACCGGCACGGGACCGAAAATCGCGAAGGACAACCCAAACTACAGGCTGCCGCCGATCCACCTCTTGCGCGAAGGCGAACGGTTGCAAAAGCTGGATGAGGACGAACTGAAAGACCGCGCCCGAGCGATTGAAGCCAAGTGCCTGGAGTTCGATGTACAGGGGCGGGTGACCCAGATCAATCCAGGCCCGGTAGTGACGACGTTTGAGTTCAAGCCGGAAGCGGGGATCAAGTACAGCCGGATTATCGGTTTGACCGAGGATTTGTGTCTCGCGCTGCAGGCGGAGTCGATCCTGATTGAGCGCATTCCGGGCAAATCAACGATCGGCATTGAAGTGCCGAATATCAACCGGCAGACGATTGCGCTGCGGGAGATCATCGAAGCCCAGGAGTTTGTGGGTTCGCCGAGCAAGTTGACTCTGGCGATGGGGCGAGATCTGCATGGAAGGATCCGGGCGACGGATCTGGCGAGCATGCCGCACCTGTTGATTGCGGGTTCGACGGGCACCGGCAAAAGCGTATTCATCAACTCGCTGATGATGTCGATCCTCTACAAGGCGTCGCCGGACGATGTGAAGATGGTGCTGGTGGATCCGAAGCGCCTGGAACTGAATTTGTATGAGGGCATTCCGCACCTGATTGCGCCGGTGGTGACCGACCCGAAGATTGCGTCGAATGTGCTGCGCAACGCCACCAAGGAGATGGAGAACCGGCTGAAGCTGCTTGCGCAGAAGGGCGTTCGAAACATTGATCAGTACAACCGGACCTTTCAGAAGCAGCAATCGCTGTCGCTGTTCGAAAGCGTAGAAGAGACGGAGCACAAGCCACTGCCCTATCTGGTGATCGTCATTGACGAACTGGCGGACTTGATGATGGTGGACACCAACAATGTGGAAGAGTCCATCACGCGATTGGCGCAGATGGCAAGGGCGGTAGGCATCCATCTCATCCTGGCAACCCAGCGGCCGAGCGTTGATGTGATTACCGGCTTGATTAAAGCGAACTTCCCTGCCCGCATATCGTTCCGGGTGGCCAGCAAAGTGGACTCGCGGACGATTCTGGACTCCAACGGATCCGAATCGCTCCTCGGCAAGGGCGACATGCTGTATTTGCCGGCAGGTTCCGCCCGGCTGCACCGGATTCACGGGCCGCTGGTGAGCGAAGATGAGATCACCAGCGTGTGCGACTTCTGGCGGCAGCAGGCACAAGCGAAATACGACGAGCAGCTACTGGAAACTCCGAAGGATGAAAACGGTAAGCCAGAGGCGAGTGGCAGCAGTGGCGAGGCCGGTGGCGACGACGTTGACGACGAACTGTATCAGGATGCGGTGCGAGTGGTTTGCGAGATGGGGCGCGCTTCGACTTCCACGCTGCAACGGCGGCTGCGCATCGGATACGGCCGTGCGGCGCACCTGATCGACTTGATGGAAAAAGAAGGCATTGTGGGCCCGCCGGATGGCACTCGTCCCCGCGAAGTGCTGAAGGGCAAGAGCTGGATGAAAGAGTTTGACGAGTCGATGCACTAAGGCCGTAACACGGCGTTAAAACGGCCATTCACTGGCATACCTGTACTTGAGTACAGGTGAGTGTACTTAAGTACAGGTGAGCGCTTCCCCGCCGGGCACCAAATGAACTAGGCCTGAATCTTGTCTCCTGTTCAGTAGATCCGACGGGACTGCAACACTAGCCTGAATGAGGTATGCACTTATTCAGGCCACGGGTCATTGCTACCCTACATGCATTTTTCCGCAGATCCAACCAAACCAAATTCCTAAGCTCCTTAGAGCTCGGTCCTTTCAAGCTGCTCGGCTATGCCTGCCTCGCGGTGCTGACGGCAAATTTTTCCGGCGCAATGGTTGCACCTGCCGCAGCCGCAACAGAATTACTCGCCTTCAGCCTCGGCACGCCAAGTTTGGGGTCGTTGACGGCAACACCGGCGAGCGTCAGTTTTGGTTCGGTGGTTGAGGGAACGACGAATTCGCAGACCATCCAGCTGAAAAATACTGGCGGGCAAAGCTTGACGATCAGCAGTGAGACGACGATGAGTACAGGATTCAACCTGAGCGGGCTGACGACACCGCTGACGTTGGCACCTGGGCAGACCAAAAACGTTACAGTGGCGTTTGGTCCCACGGCGGCGGCGAGCGTGACCGGCAGTCTCACGTTCAGGAGCAGTGCGTCAAACTCTTCGCTCGCAATTGCGCTGAGTGGCACGGGCGTCGCTCCATCACGGACACTTTCGCTGTCGGCCACCATGGTGAACTTTGGCAACGAAGCCGTAGGAGGGAGCAGTACCCAGACGGTAACCGTGAAGAACACAGGTAACTCCAGCGTGACAGTATCCGCAGTGACGGTTTCTGGAACGGGATTCAGTTCTGGAACAGGCTTAAATGGGGCGGCGATCGGACCGGGCCAAACCGCGCAGCTGGCGGTTATCTTCGCGCCCAGAGCTACGGGATCGTTCGGGGGGAGGGTGACGATCACCAGCAACGCCAGCAATTCGCCCGGGTATATTGTGATGGGAGGTATGGGTATCACCCTAGGCTTGCATTCTGTCGCTTTGGCGTGGAGCGCGAGCACCACGGCCGGAGTCGCGGGCTACAACGTGTACCGGTCAACCACCTCCGGTGGAGCATACACAAGGATCTCGACGAGCCTACTTGCCGGATTGGGTTTCATCGACAACACCGTGAACTCCGGCACGACATACTATTATGTGGTGACCGCAGTATTGGCAAGCGGAGCGGAAAGCGCCTTCTCGGGGCAGACTACAGCGACGATTCCTTAGCGACCAACGGATATTTGACTGAGGCTGGCACCCTCACTAAACTAATAAGATTGCGACGAGCCGGGGTAGCTCATTGGTAGAGCGCCGCCCTGAAAAGGCGGGCGTAGCCAGTTCGATTCTGGCCCCCGGCACCAGACTTCTTCTCTTGCCATCAACCTCACCGCGGATTTGACAAAGCGCAATCGCTTCGAGGGGCTCCTACGCGATATCAATCATGGCCGCATGGATGGATATTGGCGCGCATTCTCTAAGAACGCTACGTCTTGTCCAAAGAACACGAGTCGCTTCGCGGGACAAACAAGAAAGAAACGGCCCACACCAGACGGGTGGGCCATCGGTGACTACTCGCTGACCCCAAATCGACTATCTCTTGATTGGTAGGTGATATCGCTGTCCCAGCTTTACCCGCAATGATGCTCCCTGCAAGGGACGCATCGGCGACGGCCCCAGTTTTGCCGCAACCTTCACTGCTACTGCACCTTGTGCGTTGCCGCCACAGCCCCCTTCATCAATCGACTGGCACGGCACCAGCAACATGAGATGTCCCTGATCCTCGTCGTCGTTGGGCGTAAAGCCGACCGGCGCGGCTTTAACCAGAATTTCGCCGCGATCATTGATGTTGATGGCGTTGAACAACTGCCAGCCCGAACCGGGCGCGATCAGAGTATTTAGATCCAGCATCGGCCCGCCCTTCTCCCAGATAAACGCGTGCAGAAAATTCGCGCAATCAGAAGAGCCGCCAACCACTTGTCCGCGGGCGTTAATACCGCGTCCGCGGCTGCACGCGTCTCCGGGTACCGTCCCCAAATCTGTAATCTTGCCGTCGATCCAGGCAACCGCATCGTGCAACTGGCTGCCGGAGGGGCCTGGCAAATCAGCGGAGCCCGCGATTTCTCCAGCGTCGTTGATCCAGATGGCTTCGGAGTTGTCGCCGCCGAGCGTGCCGAGGTCGCGCATCTCTCCGTCTTCCCACAAAAACGCGTGCGCTACGGTATCTCCGCTCAAATCGGATTGGCCGATGATCTGGCCGGTGTTATTGGTGCATTGGCCGAAGCCGATTGTGCCACCCAAGCCGCCCAGATCCGTCATGGTGCCGTTTTTCCAGCGAAACGGATCGAAGGTTGGAACGCCAGTCAGCTGGTTCGGACTATTGCTAAGGAAGGACGAGCCAATCACGACATCGTGCGGTTGGCCGCTGCAGCTAGCGCTGGGAACAGCATCGGGGCCGCCCAAGGTTCCGACGTCCCGCATTGCTCCGTTGTCCCAGAGGAAAGTGTGAATCTGGGTGCCTGTGAAAAAGAACGGAAAGGAAAACGGATCGGGTATGCCGTTATCGGAAAAACCGATGACTTGCCCACTGTCGTTAACATAAATTCCCAGGCTTTCGGTTCCGCCGGGCAACAATCCGAGGTCCATGATCGGCCGATCTTGCTTCCACAGAACCGCATGAAATTCCGGAATTCCAAGCGATGGGTCCAACGTTGAAATCTGCGACTGGCCCGTCATCCAGCCACGCGTATTGATCGAACCTGCCGCGCTGTTGTTGTTGTCCGCCAGCGCACCCAAATCGGCCAGCACGCCGCCATGCCAGTATGCCGCATGGGTCTGAAAGCAATCCGGGTTGAAACAGAAAAACGATTGATTTGGATCTGGGGCATGCAAATCCGCAGAAAACGCCACCGCCCCGGAATTGTTCAAGAGCTGAAACCCGTCCCCATTCACCGAGCCATAACCATGCGGCCCGCCAAAGGTGCCGAGATCAACCAGCCTGTACCTCGGGTGCTGCTGGGCACCGGATATACCAACACCGAGCAGTAAAAGCACGACCATCGTAAGAACAGGAAACGGCTTGCGCCACAATTTCATTTTGGCCTCCGACGTTATTTTTGCACTGAGCCATCGCAAGCACTGGAAGCTGCCCCTGTGAACCGCCCAGCCTGCGCTGCCTTGGGGCGCAACCTAAAGTTTTGCGCCACTTGAGAGCAATGACCGCGGTGCCAGCACCACGTTATTTTTTTGTTAGCGTGTAATTGCTTGCAGGCAAACCTGTTAGCGACGTGGTGTACGGCGAAAAGTTGCGTGCTTTACACGTTTAGAAGTGGCAGAATCGGCATACTCGTTGGTCCCCAGGGAGTGCCCATGGCTTCCCCCGTCCGGCTCGCTTCCACGTTTCGCTTCGGCCCGTACTCCCTCGACGCATACACCGGAGAACTGCGCAAGTCTGGAATCCCCATAAAATTGCGATTTCAGGCGGTGCAAGTGCTTCACATGCTGGCCAAGCGGGCGGGTCAAGTTGTAACCCGCGAGGAGATCCGCGAGCGGCTCTGGAGCAAGGATACCTTCGTCGACTTCGAGCGCGGAATCAACTTCTGCATCAATCAGATACGCTCCGTGCTCGGCGACGACGCCGACAAACCCCGCTTCGTCGAAACGCTTCCGCGCCGCGGCTACCGCTTCATTGCTCTGGTAACGGTCGAAGTTGCTCGCGAAGCTGAAACGGTCGTGACGATCGCGCAACCTGCAAATTCCCCGGTCTCAGCACCCGACCGCTTGCGTGCGGCCTCACCTCCGAGTGCAGGTATCCAGGTCGTACCAGACCCGCACTCGCAAGCCACCTCACAGCGACGCACTTGGAGGGCTTCGTCGATTGCGGCCACCGGCGCAGCCGTCCTCATCCTGGCCGGCGGGCTCGCGATGCGCGCACGTATCCTCCGCGGTAAAAGCCTTGACCTTCAGGACCTGCGCATCAAAAAGCTGACAAACAACGGCCGAGTGACGGATGTCGCGATTTCCCCAGACGGCAGGTATGCAGCCTATTCGAAACTGGAAGGAGATAAGCAAGGTCTGTGGTTGCGCCAGATTGCCGCGCAGAATGATGTGCAAATCCTCGCTGCCGGCACAGGCTTTCACGGACTAACCTTCTCGCCCGACGGCGACTACATATACTTTGTCCGCTCTGATGAGCGCAATCCCTGGTTCAAATACCTGTTTTCGATGCCGGCCGTGGGCGGCCCAGTCAAGAAGCTGCTCACAGATGTCGACTCTCCAGTCAGCTTTTCCCCTGATGGCCGCAAATTTGTTTACGAGCATTGCGTCGAGAATCGTGACGACATCGAGTTACGAATGGCCGACGCCGACGGCAACAATGATCACGTATTCGCCGTAATCCACCAAGGTAGCAGCATGCTGTTTCAGCCCGGCCCAAGCTGGTCGCCCGACGGGCGCACCATCGCTGTCCCTGCAAGTCTCGTCGGGCCGAAAGGTCGCTGGGTGCTGGACACCGTTTCCGTCAACGACGGAGCCGTGCGGGAACTATTGTCTCGAGACAACTTCATCGGCCGGCCTGTTTGGCTGCACAGCGGCAGCCTGCTTTTGCCGCTCTATGACGCTAAGGAGGGTACGGCACAGCTTTGGACCGTTTCGTTTCCAGAGGGAAGTTCGCAACGCCTGACCAACGACCTGGGCAGTTACGGCGCCGACATTAATGATTATGATTTTCCTTTCGACGCAGCCAAGGACCGGAAGACGTTTCTTGCTCTAAGTGTCCAGAAAGCCGGCAAAGTCTGGGTTGCTTCCCCCGCCGAACCCGAAGCAGCCAAGGAGTTGGCCCCTGACGGCATGCCTTTTATCCGGATTACCGAGGCGCCAGATGGAAAGTTCTGGGCCGTCAGCAGCACCCGCCAGTTGTGGATCTTAAGTGCCGACGGGGGCCAGGCCGCGCCCTACGGAAACTTTCAGCTCGAATCGGCAGTCGTGAATTGCGGTCCCTTCATGGTCGTCGAGCACAAGGAAAAGCCTGAGGGCGCCGTCTTGACTCGCTTCGACACCAACGCCCAGCATCCACAGGACCTCGTCTCCGGAAACGTCTTTGGCACGGCCTGCTCGCCGGAAGGCAAATTCATATACTACGCGAGCATGGAGCAGCCCCAGAAGATCTGGCGTATCGAGATCGACGGCGGAACGCCGGTGCAGATCGCGTCGGTACTCGGCGATCAGATCTCCAACCCGCTTAGTGTGTCGCCTGATGGAACGCTCATTTGCTACGGTTTCACCAGGTTCCTGCCAGCGCCGGAATGGAACGTTGCAGTTATTCCGGCCAAAGGCGGACCACCCCTAAAAGTCATGCCATTGCCGCCGGCCGAAGGGGTCGAACCTTACTGGTCGCCCGATGGGAGGGCGCTTCAGTACCTTTGGACGAACGAAGGAGTGACCAACCTCTGGGAGCAATCACTGAGCGGAGGAAGTCCTCGCCGGCTCACTCATTTCAAGACAGGACGGATTTCGGCCTACAGCTGGTCTATGGACCGTAAGCGGCTGTTTCTTTCCCGTAGCGACCTGACCAGCGATGCGGTTTTGCTCACGGCCGTACGTTGACCGCCGCGGAAGAGTCTGGCCCGATCGGCGGATCTGTCAGTTCTTTTCCTACGGCCTCCGCATTTCGCTTCCATGTCCTTGCACGGAACCGACGCGCCATAACTCACTCCAGTGCCAAAATGCTGCGTTGTCGCTTGTCCGCCGCCTATTACGCCGCCAAAGACAGCTGAAATTCGATGCGACGCGTGGTGCACGCCGGGCCCCCGGCACCATCCATTCTGCCGCGCCAGCACTTTCCAGGTCCCAGAAGCGATATAAGTCCTTCGGTCAGGCGTAAGTGTAATTTTCTCAACGTGTTTGGAGATCTCTGCCCGAAGCGTTACAGCCTCAGCGCTGAAAAACAGCTGCAAGTCCTTCAATCGTGATTCGACGAACCTGCGCAAGTCTCGAATGTTCTCGGGAGGTGCAACATGGCTACCCACACTATAAACGGCACGGCAATCTACGCGAGAATCCGCACGACAAATCACGGCCAGCCGGAGAACATGGTGGTTTCCATCGCGGCGCTCCACGGCTGAGGGAGCGTCTTCATCCAGCGATCCAGATCAAAACGTGTGGCGGGAATCCATCCTTCGGCATGAACCTTGCCGCTGCTGTCTTTCACGCAGTAGCTGATCTTCCGCTTGTGAACGTCCAGGCCGATGTAATACATAGGTTGCATGGGGGAGCCTCCTTGGTGTCTCTGAATCAGCGTCCGCTGAGTTCAGCTTT